>CAYJAY010000026.1:0-34155 GCA_964368445.1 uncultured Oscillospiraceae bacterium | reverse complement strand
GAAACCGAACAATACGCCGAGCCCGAGCAGTTCGCAGAAACCGATCAGTTCGCAGAAACCGAGCAGTTGGAACAATCCGATAGTTCAAATCAAGGCGAACAGCCTATTGTTGAACAAACCGATTTGACCGGCGAAACCCCCTCGTCTCAAAACAACAAAAAACTTTCGTTTTTAATCGATCTTTTTTCAAGAGAAAACTATCCGAAGATAATGGCGGCTGTCGGAATTTTTGCTATCGTTGCGGTTTGTTCGACTGCAGTTTGGTTTTTAAAAAGTGAAATGTCAAATGTTCCGACAATTTCGGGGTTGGATCAAAGTATAGATGTTTTGACGACCGACCAAAACCAAAAACAAGAGATAATCACACCTTTAGACCAAGACGGAAAAAGGGTTTTTATGCGTGCTTCCTCCACCGAAGAGGATATATTAATCAGATTTTTAGACACCGACCACAACAAGATAGAAGGGTATCCTTTTGAAGTAGAGATAGTAAACACCGACGGAGAAACCGAAGTCCACACAGATGATGACTCGGACGGAGAGATATATGTCGAAAAAATATCGTCGGGAGAGTACAAGATAAATCCGGTTGAAACCACAACCGAAATAACACCTACCGTAACCGAAACTTATATTTTGCCAAATCCAATCGATGTTAACGTTGCGCCAAAAGTTGCTTATGTTCCTATCGAAAACATCGAAGACATCGTTATAAACGTCGGCGGAAACAACGCCGACGAAGACGGAAGCAGAAGACCAAGCGACGAGGGCGAAGGCGAATTTGACCATGAAGAGGAGGAGGAGCCCGAAACCCCCACCTACCCCTTTGACACGGTAACTTTTGTTGAAAGTTCCGTCGGCGAAGAGACAAGGCAAGTTGAGACAACAGTCGTTAAATTTAAAGCGTCGGTGTATACCGATAGCTCTGTTCAACCGTCACAAGACTATCTGCTATTTCATGACGGTAACACAAGTCCATATGTAGCGGTGTACGACCAAAACGGTTATCTTTCGGGAGCACTGGAGAAAAACTCAAACGGCGAATGGGTCGATTACAACATATGGGCAAACGAACAAAAAACAGAAATTGAAAGAATTATAACGACACACAACCCAGAGGGTGTACAAAGGTTTAATGCCGAACGCCTCGAAGTGGTCGAAACGACAGAGCAAACAGTAACGGTATATAAAGGTTGGCACGACCTCGACGGAAAAAGATATTTCTTTGACATTGGTGGAAACGCCGTCACGGGCGACCAGATTATTTTGGGAACGTCGTACACGTTTGGCGACGACGGCGCGTTAGTTTCGACCAACGCAGACCCAACCCCAATGCCGACCCCGGTTCCGGAAAACGACGGAAGGGCAAGAAAAGGTATCGACGTTTCTGAATTCCAAGAGGACATAGACTGGGAAGCTGTTAAAGGCTATGGAATAGAATATGCCTTTATTCGCGTAGGGTTTAGAGGATACGGAAACTACGGAAGCATTGTAATCGACTCCGAATTCCACAACCACATTCAAGGCGCAATAGATGCCGGGCTTAAAGTAGGGATATATTTCTTCTCGTGCGCAACGACGACACAAGAAGCCGTTGAAGAAGCAAGCGCGGTTATAAACTGGATTAAAGATTACGACATAACCTATCCCGTTGCGATAGACATCGAAGACCAAGTTCCGATTAACGGCGTACATACCGATCGTTCAAGGACGTTTAACAACATGAACCGCGACGAGGCTACAAAGATAGCAACAGCGTTTTGCGAAACTGTTAAAAGCGCTGGCTACACCCCGATGGTTTACGCAACAAAGAGCTGGTTCGAGGACAGATTTTACACAAGCGAACTCGAACAATACGAAATCTGGATGGCTCATATCAACGTCAACCAAACCAGCTACAGTGGAAAACTGGACGTTTGGCAATATTCCCACACCGGCATTGTTCCGGGAATTAACGGAACAAAGTACACAGATTTGAACTGGAGCTATATGGGATATTAACCAATTGTGTTGGAAACACCCTATGTTGGTTGAAAATCAGATTTAAAACAAGACAAAAACAAATCTTAATCCACCCATCAAATTGTGATATGTTCTAAAATATTTTAAAAGTTTTAATAAATTGCACAGAATATTTGCATTGCTTTAAAATATATGTTAAAATACAAGATATTTTATTTATGCAAATTGAATAAAACTAATAAAAACTAGGAGGACAAGAACAATGAGCAAAAGATTATTTTCAGTAATGGCACTCGTAATGGTAGCCGCTATGCTTTTAACCGCATGTGGCAACCCCAACGCAGCAACCGAAGGCGAAGACGCTTCGACAAGTGACGCGGCGACAACCGAAAAAGTTGATTTAACTTTCGGAACGGGCGGAACACAAGGAACATACTACGCAGTTGGCGGAACAATGGCTACCGTTCTTAACAACGTAATGGAAGGTGTTAACCTTACAGTTGTTTCGACAGGCGCTTCTAAAGCAAACATCTTGGACATCGACGACGGTTTATCCGACCTTGCTATCGTTCAAAACGACGTTATGGACTATGCAGCAAACGGAACAGACCTTTTTGCTGAAGACGGAGCTTTTTCTACATTCAAAGCTGTTGCAGGCGTTTATGATGAAACCTGCCAAGTTATCGCTGTTCCCGGAATTGAAAGCATCGAAGACCTCAGAGGAAAAACAGTTAACGTAGGCGACGCAGGAAGCGGAGTTGAATTTAACGCAACTCAAATCCTTGCTGCATACGGAATCGACATCAACGAAGACATCAACAAAGTTAACGGAAGCTTTGGCGACGCCGCTGATTCTATCAAAGACGGAAAAATCGACGCAGCATTTATAACTGCCGGCGCTCCAACAACAGCAGTTGTCGACCTTTCGATAGCAAGAGACATGGTTCTTGTTGAGATAGACGATGAACATGCAGACATGTTGATGGAACAATATCCGTTCTACACCAAAACCACAATCCCCGGCGGCACATACAACGGAGTTGACGCAGACGTTCAAACTCTTAGCGTTCGTGCAACTATCATCGCTTCGGAAACTGTAAGCGAAGACGCTATCTATGAATTCACAAAAGCGATGTTTGAAAACCAAGAATCGCTTAAAACAGGACATGCTAAATTTGAAGAACTCGTTCTTGAAGAAGCTGTTCAAGGTATAACGGTTGATTTCCACGCTGGTGCTCAAAAATACTATGAAGAAGCCGGAGTACTATAATCTTTGTTAGGAAAAACCATTAAAAAAAACAAGTTTATATACTTTTTGGTTGCAACGGCTCTTGCCGTTGCAACCTTTGTGCTTTTGTACCAAAACAACAAGGGCTTCCTTTACATAAAAAATCGTGACACTGACGAGATATACGCTAGATATACCCTTAAAGAGGGCGAACAGTTCGCCGTGTCTTTTATACATTCGGTTAACAAAACCCCTGTGGAGGACAGATATCGAATAACGGGCGGAAAAATTGAAATCTTTGAAACAAAATACTTTGGGTTTGGGGCAGGTGTTCAAACCGAACTCATAGGCGACCAAAAGTTGATTATGGGTGACGACGGCTCGATGACGATAACCGACATCGACACCACGATAGAAAATCTTGCTTATAATATAAGCCCGGTATACGACCATATACTAATATTAGGTGACGAGCAAATAAGTTTAAAACAGCTTTGCTTCCCGCAAAGGGGCATTGTAATAGAGTACGAAAGCTGATAAAATATAATAAAGGGATAGAGAAAGGTGGTTGAGGAAAAAGTGGATAAAAAAACAGAACAAAAACAGCTTGATGTCGTCGCGGAAGAAAAAGCAAACTCTTTCGACGAAACGACGGAGCAAAAAAACGCTGAACAAAACGCTGAACAAAACGGTGAACAAAACGGTGAACAAAACGGTGAACAAGTAACGTCTGCGGCAGATGCCGTTGCAGACATTATGAAAAAATATGACCGCGAGTCAAACGTTCGTATCTACAAAGGCAAACCAAAAATTGCAATCAGAATTATGCTTATTGCGTTTTCGGTTTACATGATTTTGATGAACCTACTCTCGACTTCAAGCGAGCAGGTTCGCCGCTCGATGTTTGTGGGGATGGTTATAATTCTTGTTTTTGCGGTCTTTCCAATGGTTAAAGGTCGGGTACAAAAGGTTAACTATATTCCGTGGTATGACTGGGTTCTTGCAATAGCAGGCTCATACAGTTTCTTTCATTACGCGATATTTTTTCAAGATATCGTCCACAAAGCTACAAGGATAGACACGCTTGAGGTTGTGCTTGGGGCTGTTGGAATTGTTGTTCTTGCGGAGGCTTGCCGACGGGTTACCGGGCTTCCGATAATCGTTGTTGCGTCGGTTGCGATAGCGTATGCTTTTATTAGCGGTGTTCCGTTTTCGCGCATCATCTACAACTTGTTTTACACAACAACCGGTGTCATCGGTGTTCCGATAGGCGTTGCCTCAACATTTATAGTGTTGTTCATAATCTTCGGCGCGTTTCTTGAAACGACGGGGATTTCAAACTTTTTCATATCTTGCGCAAACTCAATTGCCGGCGCAAGTTCGGGCGGGCCTGCAAAAGTCGCGGTAATTTCAAGCGCACTTTGCGGAATGGTTTCTGGAAGTTCGGTCGGAAACACCGTTACAACCGGAAGTGTTACTATCCCGATGATGAAAAAAACAGGATATCCCGGAGAGTTTGCCGGGGCAGTTGAAGCTTCCGCTTCGACGGGTGGGCAGATTATGCCCCCAATAATGGGAGCAGCAGCATTTTTGATGGCGGAAATCTGCAACGTTCCATATGCAACGATTATTCAAAAAGCAATCTTGCCGGCGTTTTTATATTTTTCCGGAGTGTTCTTGATGGTACACTTCAAAGCTAAAAAACTAAACCTTAAAGGCGTTCCGAAAGAGGAACTACCTAAATTTAAAACTATCGTTAAAAATCTATATCTGTTATTGCCTTTAGTGGTGCTCGTTTATATGATTATAGACGGTTACACAATGTCGCGTTCCGCTATCTTTGCAACGCTTGTTGCGATAGTTGTTGGCATATTCAACCGCGAACAACGGCTCACGGTTAACGGATTTTTCACCGCTCTTGAAAATGGCGGAAAAGGCACGCTTTCTGTTGCAGCGGCGTGCGGCATGGCAGGAATTATAGCGGGTGTCGTGACGATGACAGGGCTTGCGCAAACCCTCATTTCGGGAATAGCCGCAATAGCCGGCGACAACCTTATCATTGCACTTTTCTTCACTATGATTTCATGCATAATCCTTGGCATGGGTGTTCCCACCACCGCCAACTACCTAATCATGGCGACGACCTGTGCGCCCATTCTCGCCATTGGAATGAAGATGGACATAATAGCGGCAAACATGTTTGTTTTCTATTTCGGCATAGTCGCAGACATAACCCCTCCCGTTGCGCTTGCGGCATATGCAGGCTCGGCGATAGCAGGTTCAAAGCCGATGAAGACGGCGCTCAACGCAACCATGCTTTCGATTGCGGCGTTTGTCATTCCGTACATCTTCGCTTTTGACAACGCCCTTTTGTTTATCAACACCACACCAATAGAGGTTGTTCAAGTTACAATAACGGCGTTTATCGGAATGTTCGCTATCTCTGCCGGAATGATAGGATATATGTTTAGAAACCTAAACTTAATAGTTCGACTTGTGTGTGTCGGCTCGGGGCTTATGCTTATATACCCAAGCGCACTAACCGACGTTGTCGGGGTTTCGATAATCGTTATAATAAGCGTCTATCAGCTAATTATAAACCGAAATCAAAGCAAACTTAAAACAACGTAGTTTAAGCTGTTTAACAGCAAAGCAAAAAGAGGCTCAGACGAAATGAAATAAATTTCGTCTGAGCCTCTTAAACATTTCTATTTCGAACCATTCAAAACTCCGCCACATAAGTGGCACAGGTTCGTCGTTCCGACCAACCGCAATTACCAATTACGCATTATGAATTAAATCCATTACCCTTGCGCTAGCTCCCCCGCCCTCAACTGGGCTATCATGTTAAAGTCTTGAACCTTGTGGGTATACTCCATATCCATAAGCGTCGAAGTTATAAGAAAATCCGCTGTCGAGCGGTTGCTCGCCATTGGTATATCGTAAACTTGAGCGATGCGCAAAAGCGCTTTAACATCGGGGTCGTGCGGTTGGGCTGTTAATGGGTCGGAAAAAAAGATTATAAAATCAATCCTTCCCTCAACTATCTTTGCCCCAATCTGTTGGTCTCCCCCAAGCGGCCCGCTGTTGTAACTTTTTACGGGAAGCCCGGTATGCTCCGCTATAATCCTTGCGGTTGTTCCGGTTCCACAAAGAAAATGTTTGCTTAATGTTTCTCGATTATGCTCACACCATTCGAGAAGCTCTTTTTTCATATTATCATGTGCAATAAGCGCTATGTTCTTTTGCTTTTCTATCGTAAGTTCTATATATCTATTTTCCATAATTTTCTCAGCTCTCCTCGTCGTTGTTGTTTTCAAATTTTTTAAGTTTTTTAATCGTTTCTTTTTCCGCATCTTTCGCGACAAGGCAAATAGGCGTTCCCTTAGGCAACGACAAAAGTCCCATAAGCGATTTCCCATCCAAAACAAAAGGTTTTGAAATTAAATCAAATTCACCGTTCGATGCGGTTGTTATTTCGACGAATTCTTTCATATCGTCTATCGAAGACAGTTTGATATAAAACGTTGTTTGCTCCATTTAATTTTCCCTTCCTATAATTTTTCTATGACTACCGTTGCAACGGTTAACTCGTCTGTGTTTGAAAGCGCAACAAAAACGTTAGCACCATTTTCCCCCAGTGTTTCAACAATATTTTTTGCGTTTTCATAAAACTCGAAATACGGTTTTCCGTTTTGGTCTCGTAAAACTGAAATATCTGTGAAGTTAAATCCTTTAACCCCTGTGCCAAGAGCTTTTCCAAACGCCTCTTTTGCCGCAAAGCAAGAAGCAAACTTGCTTGCCGCATCTTTTCTTTGCAAAAAAGCTTGTTGTTCTTTTTGCGAAAAACAAAAGTCCTTAAACCTTTTGTTTTTCAAAAGACTTTGTTCAACCCTTTTTATCTCGACTATGTCGTTTCCTATACCAATTATCATACTGAAATTATATAATAAATTGTGCGTTATTGCAAACTTTATAAAAAGACTTGAACATTTTCACATTGTTTGGTAGAATGATATTCGAGATATCTTTGCCTTACAGCAGAGATTATAAATCCTCACCTTTGGTGATGATTTTGGAAATACTCCTTGTCGAACTTTGTTCGCCATTTTGCACCGATAGCGCAAAAACCGTAGTATTTCTTAAATTTAAAGCTACATCTAATATAAATAATCCGCAGGATTATTTCCAAGAGCTCCGCCACAAGGCGGAGATTATATAATAAACGCCTTGACCGGGATAAGTAAAAAACATACGAGTTTCGCGAATAGAGAGGTTTGCCTTGGGCTGGAAGCAAACCAAAGAAACCACGATTTTTTGAAGTTCACCCGTGAGCGGTTTGCTTGAACAAACTTATTTAGTTTAAAGTAGAGTAAAACGAGTTGCTTTCGTTACAAAGCAAAAAAAGTGTTTGCTTTTTTTATTGCAAAAATGCGGGTGGTACCGCGGAGTGTTGTGTTATGCTTCGTCCTGAAATTATTTTAGGACGAAGTTTTTTATTATTTAATACTATATTTTTGGAGGATATCTTGATGAAAGATAAATTACAACAGATTTTGTCCGAAACAAAATCCGCTTTACAAGCAGCGGGCAAACCGTCCGATGTTGAAGAACTGCGGGTTAAGGTTCTCGGGAAAAAAGGAACTCTAACCGAAATTTTGAAACAGATGGGTTCTGTGCCTGTCGAAGAGAAACCGGCCATGGGTAAACTCGTCAACGAGACAAGAACCGAAATCGAAGCGCTTATAGCCTCAACAAAAAATTCGCTTCAAAAAGCCGCAACCGAAGCGGCTCTTAAAGCGGAACGTTTCGACGTTACCCTTCCCGGCACGGTTCCCGAAGTTGGAAAACGCCACCCTATTATGCAGATATTAGACGAAGTTAAAGAGATCTTCTTGGGCATGGGCTTTGACGTTGTCGAAGGCCCCGAAGTCGAACTTGATAAATACAACTTTGAGCTTTTAAACATTCCGAAATGGCATCCGGCTCGTGACACACAAGACACGTTTTACATCAACGACAACGTGGTTTTAAGAACCCAAACCTCACCGATGCAAGCGAGAACGATGCTTTCCCAAAAACCTCCGATAAGGGTTATCGTCCCGGGCAGGGTCTATCGTTCCGACGCGGTTGACGCCACCCATTCCCCTATCTTTCATCAAATCGAAGGTCTCGTTGTGGACAAAAACATACGCATGACCGACCTTAAAGGCACGCTTGAAGTGTTCGCCAAAAAGCTATATGGCGACGACAGTCGCGTGCGCTTCCGCCCACATCATTTCCGCTTCACCGAACCCTCCGCCGAGATGGACGCTACTTGTTTTGTGTGCAAAGGAAGCGGTTGTAGGCTTTGCAAAGGCGAAGGTTACATCGAAATTCTAGGATGTGGAATGGTTCACCCCAAAGTCCTTAGAGACTGTGGAATCGACCCCGACGAATATTCCGGATTTGCTTTTGGAATGGGTCTCGACCGCATGACGATGATGCGCTATGGCATAGACGATCTTCGTTTATTGTTCGACCCCGACATGCGTTTTCTTTCACAGTTTTAAAATAGGATAAGGAGAATTAAAAATATGAAACTACCTTTAAGTTTAATCAAAAACTACACAGATATAGATGCAACAAACGAAACGTTTGCCGCAAGAATGACGATGACCGGAACTATGGTCGAGGGATTTTCAAAAGAGTTTCCCGAACTTTCAAACATCGTGACCGGCGTTGTCGAAAATATTGTGAAGCACCAAGACAGCGACAAACTTTGGATATGTACAGTAGACGTTGCAAAACCCCAAAAGCTGACGATAGTCACGGGTGCTCAAAACCTTAAGCAGGGCGACATAGTGCCTGTAGCGCTTGATGGCGCAACGATTATCGAAGGCAAAAAGATTGTTACGGGCGAGCTTCGCGGAGTTAAAAGCGAGGGAATGCTCTGTTCGCTTGGCGAACTTGGCCTCACCGAAAGAGACTATCCTAATTGCGTAGAAGACGGAATAATGGTGCTTGACAAAGATACCGAAATCGGCATTGATGCGATAAAACTTTTAGGGTTAGACGAAACAATAATAGATTTTGACATAACAAGCAACCGCCCCGACTGCCTTTGTGCCACCGGAATTGCGCGCGAAGTTGCCGCCTCGTTCGAGAAAAAGTTCACCCTTCCCGAACCTGTGGTTAAAAAGACGGTTGGCGACATTAATACTATGCTTAAAGTAACAAACGACACCCCCGACACCTGTCTGCGATATACCGGCGCGGTGGTCAAAAACGTTCGTGTCGGCCCTTCTCCCGAATGGCTCAGAAGATGGATACGTCAGATAGGAATGCGTCCTGTCAACAACATTGTTGACATAACAAACTTTGTTATGTATGAATACAACCAACCAATGCATGCGTTCGACCTTAAAAACATCAAAGACGGACATATAATAGTTAGAAAAGCAAAAGACGGCGAGATTCTTGAAACGCTTGACGGAGTTAAAAGAACACTTACAAGCGACATGACCGTTATCGCCGACCCCGAAAAGTCAATAGGTATCGCCGGAATTATGGGTGGAGAATACAGCGGAACATACGACGACACCACCGAAGTTATAATTGAATCGGCTATGTTTGACGGACCTTCCACGCGAAAATCCAGCAAAATGTTAGGGCTTCGCACCGATGCTTCGGGGCATTTTGAAAAAGGCCTCGACCCCGAAAGCACCGTTCCCGCTGTCATGCGTGCGCTACAACTTGTTGAAATGCTAGACGCCGGCGATGTTGTCGGCGGGCTTGTCGACATTAAAGGCGACATAACCCCTATGCCGACAATTAACCTTGACGTCGAAAGGATAAACGCTCTGCTTGGGACAGATATCTCAAAAGAATTTATGATTAAAACACTTGAAAACCTTGAGTTCAAAGTGTCAAACGACCAAAAAACCGTTGTTCCCCCGTCGTTCCGCGCCGATGTTGAAGGGGTTGCCGACCTTTCGGAAGAGATTGCTAGGATATATGGATATGACGTTATCCCCTCTACCGTAATGGACGGAATAGCCGCCGCACGACCGACCGAAAGACAAAGGTTTGACAGAAAGTTAACCTCGACCGCTATAGCGTGTGGACTTTATGAAATTAACACATATTCGTTTATGAGCCCCAAGATGCTAGATCTGCTTTTTGTTCCTCAAAACTCGATACTCAGAAAAGCCGTTGTCATAAGCAACCCGTTTGGCGAGGACACCTCGCTCATGCGAACGACTGCCTTGCCGGCTATGCTTGAGGGACTTGCACGCAACAAAAACGCAAGGACGACAAACTGCGGCATCTTTGAGATGGCAACGGAATATATAGCAAACGACGACGCCGACAGTCTTCCGAACGAGCCGAAGAATTTTATAATCGGCGGTTATGGAGATATCGATTTCTTTAAGCTCAAAGGAATCGTCGACACACTTTTCGGTTGTGCTTATATCTATGACATGGAATACATTCCGCTTAAAGATTGCCCATATTACCATCCGGGTCGCTCCGCTTATATTGTTGTAGGCGGCGAAAAAGTCGCCACAATCGGAGAAATCCACCCCGACGTTATCAAAAACTTCGACGCCGCGCCTCATTCGGTCATAGCGCAAATCGACGTTGCAAAACTGTTCGAACTTAGAAATCCCGAAAATAAATATAAACATCTACCGAAGTTCCCCGCAACAACGCGCGATCTCGCTTTGGTTTGTGACATAGACACACCGAGCGCCGAGATTGAAAAGATAGTTAAATCGGTATGCGGCGAGTATCTCGAAACTATTAAACTTTTCGACATCTACACCGGCGAAGGCATTGGCGAAAACAAAAGAAGCCTTGCTTATAACCTTGTTCTTCGCGATAAAACAAAAACTCTAACCGATGTCGAGGTTGACGGAATGGTAGCTTGTTGTCTTGAAAAACTCAAAGCTATTGATGTTGTTTTAAGAAGTTAATTGATACGCAAAAGAGATTTGGATAAATAGCGTTGATATATATACAAATCAACACTATATCCATTCCCACAAAAAACAAAAACTTGAAGTTTTTTTAAATTTAGTGTATTATTAACCTTGTATCAATTGTTTTTAAATTTAAATTATTGTACCAAATAGTGTGAGGAGCGAGATAGTTTGAAACAAAGTTTCCAGTTGGAGACAGAGTTTTAAACATAAGTTTTGTGCTTTTCGGCCAACATGTTAACCGAATTTTTGCCATCTGTAAAACCATTGTGGCAAAAACGCCCAAAACATCAAAAAAAGAAGGGATATTTATATGAACGAACCTACAATTGCTTTTTCGATTGCCCAAAACAAAGAGCAGGAAATAAAAGATATCTTAAGAGAGGTTTATGTTGCTCTTTCGGAAAAAGGATATAACCCCACCAACCAGATAGTTGGTTACATCCTTTCAGAAGACCCGACCTATATAACAACACATCGAAACGCGCGCGCGTTGATGCGTCGCTATGACAGAGACGACATTCTTCAAGCGCTTGTCAACTATTTCCTTAATCACTAAAACCTTTTTGAAAGGAAGACCTAAATGGCAGAGAACAAAACCGAAAACCTTATGTACAAAGGTCGCGCGTTGGTGCGTTGCAAAAGCGATATCTACTATGGAAACCCGTCCGACAAATATATCGTGTTTATGCAGATACTTTCGTTTGACGACGTTGCGGGCGAACAGGTTGCGGGAAAAATCCACATGCAACTTATATCGAACGACCAAAGCCTTAACGGACGCGACAGGATAATCAAAGAAAGCGACAAAGTCGGGCTTTATGGCGCGCTTGATTTTGCCCACATCTGGCTTGAAAGAGCGAACGCCGGAAAGCTTTAACAAAATTAGAGCGAACTTTTAATTTTTGATTTACTAAAAAACAAAACCAACAGTTGATACTGTTGGTTTTGTTTTTTAGTATGTTACTCTTCCGTACATTCTTGTCATTTCTGCAATCTCTTTAGCAAGCTGTTCTGTTAAATCTTGTTGCTCTGCTCGCCAAACCCAGTTGCCCCCAAGCGTTGATGGGGTGTTGATTCTTGCTTCTCTGCCAAGCCCTAGCCAGTCTGCCATCGGGATTATGCAGGTGTCGGACACGCTTCCCATAGCCGCTCGTATACACTCGCGTGTGAAGTTGTCGCTTTGTTTTATGTTAAGATATCTTTTGCAAAACAAGACGTCATGTTCCGGCGCCGAAGTCTCCCAGTCTGCCGTCGTCGTGTTGTCGTGGGTTCCGGTATAAACTACGCTGTTTCGCGTATAGTTATATGGCAGATAGTCGCTTTCCTCTCTCGAATCGAACGCGAACTGTAAAACCTTCATCCCCGGAAAACCGCTGTGTGCCAAAAGGTCGTATACCCCTTCGTTTAAAAAACCGAGATCTTCCGCAATTATCTTTGGGTTTTGTAACGCTTTTTTAACCTCGTCGATAAACTTTTTGCCGGGGCCCTCTCGCCATCTGCCGTTTTTTGCGTTTACATCGGCGGCAGGTATCGCATAGTATCCCTCGAACCCTCTGAAATGGTCTATTCGCACGATATCATACACCGTGAGCGCATGGCCTATGCGTCTAATCCACCAGTTATAGTTTTCCGAAGAATGATATTCCCAATTGTAAAGCGGATTTCCCCAAAGTTGTCCGTCGCTTGTGAACGCATCGGGCGGAACCCCCGCAACCTCCGACATCCTTCCATTTTGATCTACCTGAAAAAGAACACTGTTTGCCCAAAGATCCGAACTGTCGGGCGACACATATATCGGAATATCCCCTATAATTGAAATGCCTCTTTCGTTGGCGTATCTTTTAAGTTTCATCCATTGATCATAAAAAAGATACTGAACAACTTTATAAAACTCTATCTCGTCTGACAGGCGCTGTTGCGCGCTATCAAGCGCGTGTTGTTCACGTTTCAAGATAGGCTCTTCCCATTCGGTGAATGCTACCATGTCTCTCTCGCCTTTTATCGACATAAAAAGGGCATAATCGTCAAGCCAATGTCTGTTTTGAGTTAGAAAACTCTGATAATCTTGATTGTTTTTGTCAAATCTTTGACAGGCTATTTTCAGTATCTTGTTGCGATTTATATATAATTTATAATAATCAATCGAAACTTTGTTGTCGCCGAAGTCATATGAATCTATCTCTTGTTGGGTAATAAGTTGTTGTTCTTTTAAAGTATCAAGATCGATAAAATATGGGTTACACGCATACGCCGAAAAGCTCTGATATGGGCTGTCGCCATATCCGGTAGGGCCAATCGGGAGTATCTGCCAATAGGTTTGTTTTGATTGTTTCAAGAAGTCGACAAATTCATACGCCGTTTTGCCAAGGCTTCCTATTCCATAGTTCGAGGGCAGGCTCGAAACGGGAAACAATATGCCACAAGCGCGCACTATCCTTTCACCGCCCCTGCTACAACACCTTCGATAATATACTTCTGGCTAAATAGATAGAACACGATTATCGGTATTATTGTTAGTGTGATAGACGCCATCATAGGCCCCATCTCGACTCGGCCGTAACTTCCTCTGAAGTATTGTATAAGCATCGGGATTGTTCTATATTGTTTGATATCAAGAACAAGCGTTGGCAATAAGTAGTCGTTCCAAACCCACATGGCTTGGAGAATCGCAACCGATATTGTGGTAGGTTTCAGTATCGGGAACACAACGTTGAAAAACGTTTGAAACGCGTTGCAACCGTCAATCGTTGCGGCTTCTTCGATCTCAAGCGGTATGCCTTTAACAAATCCGCAAAACATAAACACCGCAAGACCTGCGCCAAATCCAAGGTAGATGATAGCGATGTTGTATGGGGTGTTAAGTTTAAGCCTGTCCGCTATCTGGGAAAGCGAGAACATGACCATTTGAAACGGCACAACCATGCTAAACACACACACCATGTACATTGCGGTTGAAAACTTAGATTTAACCCTTGTTATAAACCAAGCACACATAGAACAACACACTATTATTAGCGCGACGCTCGAAACAGTTATAAACAAACTGTAGAAAAAGCTTTGTAAAAAACCTTGAGTTGTTAACGCGGCTATATAGTTTTCAAAACCGGCAAACGTTTCGGCTGTCGGGAAATTAAACGCTGTGCTTGTTGTTATCGAACGTTCTTGTTTAAACGAGTTTGATAGTATCATTATTATAGGATATATATGAACAACGGAAAATATCCCAAACACAACAGTTAGAAAAGTATTAAATGTTGATTTTGTTTTTGTCATTATTGTTGCACCTCCCGAGATCTTGTTGCCCTAAGTTGGATAACCGCAATAACCACCACCAAGATAAAGAATATTACGGCTTTTGCCTGTCCAATTCCTTTCCATTGTGGCCCGCTTCTTGCATAGAACGTTTTGTATATGTTAAGCGCCAACATTTCGGTTGTGCTTCCCGGCTCGCCCGACGTCAACGAAAGGTTTTGGTCGAACAGTTTAAACGAATTTGAAAGCGTTAAGAATGTGCATATAGTTATCGACGGCATAACCATCGGTATTTTTATTTTAAAAAGTGTTTTCCATATTCCTGCTCCGTCTATCTGCGAAGCCTCTAAAAGGTCTTTAGAAACATTTTGTAAACCTGCAACATAGATTATCATCATGTAGCCAACCTGTTGCCAAAGCATCAAAATAATAATTCCCCAATATCCTGCGGCAGTGTTAAGCGCCAAGAGCGGTTGTTCAAGAATCGACAAAGCTCCGTTTATGATTATCTGCCAGATATATCCGAGGATAATTCCGCCGATTAGGTTGGGCATAAAAAATATCGTTCTGTATGTGTTGGTTCCTCTTATCCCTCTCGTCAAAGCGAGAGCTACCGTAAACGCTAGGATGTTTATTGTCAGCGTTGAAACTATGGCTACCGCCGCCGTAAACCAAAACGAATATAAAAATTCGGGGTCGCTTAACGCTTTTACATAGTTTTCAAACCCCACGAAAGTTGTTCGGTTTATCGTTATAAACTGGTGGAAAGATAAATAAAGCCCATGCACAAACGGAGCGACGAAGCCGATGATAAACGCCAGTAGGGTGGGCAAGACAAATAGCGGAAACCATTTTTTCAATGATTTTTCCATAAGACTTTATTCTCCTTATTTTTTTTATTGTTTAAAATATATCGTTGCTTATCAACGATGATTATCAGAAAATTTGCGCTTAAAGTTTTGAAAAAAGGGTGCGCCTGTTGAGGCGCACCCCTTTTGTAATTTAAACTATTGATTAACCGTTTGCAAGAGCGTATTCAGAAACCCAACCGTCTACGAATGCCGATTCAACGCCAGCCCAGTCGCCTGTGCCGCCGGCATAAGCTGTGAGTGCTGTTCCAACGCCGTTTTTCCATTCTTCACTCGGCATAGAGGGGAAGCACCATTTAACGCTTGTTTTGCCTGCTGCGATGTAATCGTCAGCTGCTGTTACAAGTGGGTTAGAAGGTAGGTAATCGGGAGCGAAGCCATTGAACGGGCAAACAAATCCCATTTCGTTAGCCATTGCGTTTTTACCTGTGTCGCTTGTAACCATCCAAGCCATGAAGTCAAGTGTTGCTTGAATGTCTTCTTCGGCCGCTGCGTTGTTAACAACCCAGAAGTTTTCTGTGCCTGTGCAAAGGCCTTGGTTTTCTTCGCCTTCAGCGCCGATGTAAATAGGAAGCATTCCTAAGTTTTCGTCGCCCAAAGAGCTTACATCGTTATATGCCCATGTTCCGTTTTGATAGAAAACTGCTTCGCCGTTAGCAAATTCTGCAACCGCGTCGTTACCGGTTTTTGTGCTAAGTTCTTCGGGAGCTGCCGCAGAGTTGTTGATGTAAAGATCCCAAATAGCTTGATAGTTATCAAGGTATGTTCCTTTGATAGCGTCTGTGCTTCCGATGCCGTCATCTTCATATTCATAATAGATAGGAAGGTTAGCAAGGTGTGTTTTAAATCTCCAGTCCGAGCTTGGGTCCATTCCAGCAGAAGTGAACGCGCCGCCAATGCCAAGTTCGCCCGCTCTTGCTTGGATGTCTTCGACAACAGCTTTGAAGCTGTCAAAGTCGGTTATATCGTCTGCTGTGTAGCCTGCTTGTTCAAGCAAAGCTTTGTTATAGATAATTCCGTATGTTTCGATTAGATAAGCAATTCCGAGAACTGCGTCGCCATCTTTAAGTGTGAAATCGTCCGAAGTGAGTTCAGCATAAACTTCAGAACCCGAAAGGTCGTATGCATAGTCAGCCCAGCTTGCCATTCCAACAGGTCCGTTAACTTGGAACAAAGTCGGAGCTTCGCTTTTGCCCATCTCCGCCATAAGCGTTGTTTCATATTCGCCCGAAGCCGCTGTTACAACGGTTACAGGAACGCCTGTTTCTTCTGTGTACTGAGCAGCTACCGTTTGCCATTGCTCATCTTGTTCAGGTTTGAAGTTAAGGAAGTATACGCTTCCATCTGCCATAGGCTCAGTCGCTGTGCCTTCTTCCGAAGATGTTCCTTCGTCCGGTGTTGTAGCAGGTGTGCTGCAAGCAACAAAGCTAAATACCAAAACGAGTGTTAATAAAATCGCAAGTAATTTTTTCATTTTGTTTTCCTCCAAAAATTTGTTTTTATATCAACCGGTCGTTCCGGGGGATATCTTTAGTTTAATTAAAAATTAGGAATTAGGAATGAGGAATTAAGGTTCGCTTTCGGCGAATTTTGAATAGTTTATTTTAAAAATGTCGTAGGGGAGGAAAGCTTTACTTGCTTTGCCACTAGAACTAATCACAAATCGACGAGAAGATTAAAAAACATGTATTTTAATAGCACCGTAAGGTGCTCCGAAATTACGAATTACGAATTACGAATTACGAATTACGAATTATTAACCGCTACGCTGTCCCCTTCGATAAGTTCACAGTCCAAAACAACGTCGTCTGCTTTTTTGTTTTTTTCTATACAACTTATAAGCGATTTTACGCTGTGTTTCGCTATAAGCTGTTGCGGTTGGCGAATCGTCGTTAATCTCGGTTCAAAATACTGTCCAAACTCGATTCCGTCAAACCCGATAACCGACAAATCATTTGGAACTTTAAGTCCCTTGTCAAGAGCCGCTCTTATCGCGCCTATCGCTATAACGTCCGACATGCAAAAAACAGAACTAAAAACTTTATCGCTCTCCAAAAGCTTTTTCATCGAGTTATAGCCATCTTGGGTGCTGAAACGACATTTCTCATATAATTCTTTTGAATGTGCCACGTTAAAGTTTAATTGATAAGCATCGCAAAATCCGTCGTATCTTTGCGCACTAATATACGATGTCTCGGTTTTTCCTCCGATGACCGCTATGTTTTTATGTCCTTTTTTCGCAAGAAACTCGCAAGCCTTTCCCCCCGCCGCCGTGTCGTCTATCCCGACATAGGTAAGATTTTCAAATCCAAGTTCAGCGCAAACGGTTGTTGCAAGCACGCTTGGTACGTTTATCGTTTTAAATTGTTCGCGAAAATTTTCTATATTACCGCCCAAAAACAAAAAGCCAAGCGGTTTATTCTCCCGTTGAAGTTGTTTGCACACCAAGACTTCGTCGTCGTCTTCGTGGAGATAATGAACCAATGTGCTATACCCTGCCGCCGTAAAATCAGACTGCATTCTTTCAAGCACACCCGCAAAAAACAGGTTAAACGCGCCCTTTACAATTATCGAAACATTTCGACTTTGTCTAACTTTCAGATGTCTTGCGTTACTGTTCGGAACAAAACCCGTCTGTTCAACTATCTCGTTTATCCTTTGTTTCGTTTCTGCCGACACGTCGGGATGGTCGTTAAGTGCGCGAGACACGGTTGACACAGCGCAACCGGATATTCTAGCAATATCTTTTATTGTCAAAACAAACACACCTCTCCCGCTACTTTTTAGTTTATCGTTAATGTCGATTATCACTGGTTGTGGCGCGTCTTTTATGTGAACTTGATGCGTGATCGACCAACTGCTGATATCTGAATTTTACACAGCATTTTTTTGAAAATGTTTTCGGAAACGATTTCGGTAACGATGCCGGAAACGTTTCCGAACTTTTTTTCATTATATTACACCTTGAATTAAAAAATTGCAATACCTTTTTAAATTTTCATTTAATGTGACAAACAGCAACATTGTTGTTTGTGCAAACTAACGACAATTTTATATAATTTTACATATTATTGAAGAATTTGATAGGTTTAAATGTTATGTCAAATAAAACATCCAATCGTTTTAAATAGCGTTATCGGCATGTCAAATTAAGAATTAAGCAATAAAAAAACATCTAGGAGCTGTGACGAAATGGAGCAAAATTCGTCAAATTGACAAAAGAATATAGAATGCGATATCATTCGAAAGTTTATCAAACCCCTCTCAGTCACTTCGTGCAGTCTCTCCAATTTGAAAACCTTTGGTTTTCAATATAGGGAGAGCTGTCAATCTCGGATTGACTGAGAGGGTAAGCGAAAAATTATCATATAAACTTTTTATTTATAAAAGTCACAGGGGGCGATCATGAATGAATCGCCCCCTGTGACTTTTGTGCATTATGACAATTTCTTCACAGCCCCTAGTTTTGTTAAACAGATATACTAACTAATTCTGTCTTTTAATTCTTTGATGTTGTCGAGACATTTATTGTGGCTTTTGTTTTGCCAAAAAAACAACAACAAACGGCGCAGACAACAAAAGATTGAAATGGAAAAAACGATAATCGTTTCCGCAAAGAACCACCATAGTTCCGATATTATACAATATAATCGGAAGCACAAGCAACAGCGCTTTCATGCCCTTTTGTTTGCAAGCAAAAAAACCAAAAACCATAATCATTAAAAAATGAATTCCTAAAAAAGAAAGGGCTTCTTGAACAAAGTTGGGCACAAACGCAAAAACTGCATTATATAAATTTTGAGCTGTCACTTGAACTGTTTCGGGTAGCTTCGCGTGTGTGGTTACAATCTCGTGACTTTTTGAAAACGTGTCAAACGTTAGCCGTCCTTCCGGAACATCTGTCGTTTTCCACACCATGTCGGTAAGTTCTATTACAGCATCTACAGCAATAGTCGTCGCGTTAAGGCTACTTTGTATCGCCATTTTAGTTATGTCTAAAGCGTCGGTATAAAGCCAAATATGCAAAACATCGGGGCTAAACTTTATCGAGTTAAACGAACCTTTAGTGTAAAGGTCTATCCAACCTTGGTCACTCGTCGCAACGTTTAAAAACTCTTTTGCTTCAAGCGTGAGTGCGTTTGCATTTGTGACCATTATGTCGCCCAAAATCGTCATCGGAAGTCCAATAATTTCTGAACTTGTTTGGTATTCAACCGACCTCACATCGAAAACAGAATATAATGGTCCTCGTACAAATCCTATTAAAGCTATAATTATGACAACACAAGCTATCACCTGTTTTGTTTGTTTTTTAAACAACAATAAAAGAACCGCTAACGCTGAAAATGTAAATAGCATAGCGTTGTGTCGAACGAGTGTTGCGTATGTAAGCAACAAACTAAATCCAAATATATTAGACTTACGCTTTAACCATTCGCCCTCGCTTAGGTATATGTTTATTAAATGTGTTGCTAAAAACAACAATGTAAGCGATAAGGCTGTGTCTTTTAACGCTATAGTCAAAATTATATGGTTGTTTTGATTGACAACGGTTAACGCCAAAACAGCATAAAGCAGTTTTCTTGATATCCCCCACGCTTCGAGTGTTGTTAAAAGATACGATACCCCCACGCCAAAAAGCACAAATTGAACAAAGATAACTGCGGCATAGCTGTCGACCACCGTCGTTATGAGTAGCATTGTTAAAGTATGTATAGCCGGGTGCCAATCGTCAATCGTGAGTGTCTCGATTTGTTTCCATTGCGATTCAAAATCTGTGTTGGTTGTTCCGGGGAATTCCGCTAAAAACAAAAGCATAACGACAGCTTCAACAACAAGAAAAACAATTAACGCAAACTTAAAATCAAACTTTTTTCTTTCGGGCGTATAATAAATAGAAATTTTCCCGATTGCATCACAAAGATAAAAAAGCCCAATGTACACCACGAAAAACAAAACAACGCTTGACACAGCCAACAACACATGCGGTATTAAATCAAATATAACGAGCGAAAACTGTGTCAACGTTATGTAAAGCGAAAGTAAAAGATGAAACGAATTAAACAAAAACTTTTGAGTAGCGTTAAATCCCGAAACAGTTTGTTTTTTGCTTTCGCTAAAGTCATTTATTATCTTTTTAAAACCCAAATATATTTTTTTTGTTTCCATAAAATTTTCTGCCACCAGTCTTTAAGTTTTGTTCAGCTATGTTTTTGTTCTCTTTTCTTTCGCAATAAACACCAACACAAGCGGAGCAGACAACAAAAGATTAAAATGAAAAAAACGATAGTCATTTCCGCAAAGCACAACCATTGTGCCGACGTTATACAGTATAATCGGAAGGACAAACAATAAAGCTTTGACACTTTTTTTGTTGTACTTTGGACTGCAAGCATAAAATCCGAATATCATAATTACAAGAAAATGTATCCCAAGAAAAGACAATGCTTCGTATAAAAAATTTGGAACAAACTCAAACACCATGTTGTAAATACCTTTTGCTGTTTGTTGTACAGGTGTGTTCAAGTCAAGCGGAATTGCTATTTCGGGATATGTACGAACGTCAAAAAATGATGTTTCAAAATCCAAACTCCCCTCGGGCGTACCGGTCGTTGCCCAAACCATGTCGGTTAGTTCAATTACCGCATTAATCGCTATCGTCATAGCGTTTAATGCGCTTTTAATCGTCATTCTAAAAATATCTATATTATCGGTGTAGAGCCAAATATGGACAAGGTCTTCTCTAAACTTAACCGAATTAAAAGAACCCTTTTCATACATATCGATCCAACCTTGTTCGCTCGTTGCAAGGTTCAAAAATTCTTTCGCTTCGGGGTCGAGAGCCTCGGCGTTTGTGACCATAATATCGGCTAGAATTGTCATTGGCATTCCGATAATTTCAGAAGATGTTTGATGTTGGTGCAAGTCCTTTTGAACGTCAAACGCTGAATATAACGGGCCTCGCACAAGCGCAATCATCATTAGCACAATTGCTATACAACAAACCGATTGTTTGCGGCATTTTTCAAAAAACAATAAAAGTATAATCACCAAAGGAACTGTGAACAACAATCCGTTATGTCGAATTAAAGTAGCGTAGGTTAAGGCCAAGCAAAAAGCTATTATGTTCAGCGGTTTTTTAAGCCATTCGCCCTCGCTGTAATAGATATTTATAAGATATGTTGCCAAAAAAACAAGCGTCAACGAAAACGCAGTGTCTTTAATTGCGGTCATCAACATAACATGTGTATTTTGATTAATAAGCGTGAGCGCCAAAATCCCATAGATTATCTTTTTTGATATGCCAAAACGCTCAATCGTTGCCAAAAGATATGCGACAGCTATTCCAAAAACAACGCATTGTACAAATAAAATTGCGGTGTAATCAAACTTTATCTTTGTTATCAATAATAACGTAAATGTGTATATAGCCGGATGCCAATCATCAAAAACACCCGTTGTTATCTGTCGCCAATGTGTTCTAGTGTCGGGGTATGCTCTGCCTGGCGTTTCGGAAAAAAACAAAAGCATAACGACAACTTCAACAACTAAAAAAACAATTAACGCAAACTTAAAATCAAACTTTTTTCTTTCGGGCGTATAATAAATAGAAATTTTCCCGATTGCATCACAAAGATAAAAAAGCCCAATGTACACCACGAAAAACAAAACAACGCTTGACACAGCCAACAACACATGCGGTATTAAATCAAATATAACGAGCGAAAACTGTGTCAACGTTATGTAAAGCGAAAGTAAAAGATGAAACGAATTAAACAAAAACTTTTGAGTAGCGTTAAATCCCGAAACAGTTTGTTTCTTTTTTTCGCTAAAATTCGCTATAATTTTTTTTATATTCAACAAACCATTTTTGATCAACATCTTGAAATTAACCACCAATCAACGAACTAGAAACTAAGCCGTAATTATTATATATTGTTTTACAAATTATATCAACAACAATTAACGATTATAAGGGAGTGAAAAAAAAACAATCAACGTCTTTATCCACACCCGTTCATAAAAACTGCTTGCAAAGATGTCTAAATTCTCTTTTGCAAGCAGTTTAATTTTGATTTAAATTTGAAAGCTATTCAAGCACAGCTCCCCTATCCGCCGATGTCACAAGTTTTGCGTATCTCGCAAGATATCCCGTCTTAATTTTGGGCTCGGGACAAACCCAAGCTTTTTGACGTTCGGCCAAAACCTCGTCC
Source organism: uncultured Oscillospiraceae bacterium (assembly GCA_964368445.1). Classification (GTDB taxonomy): domain Bacteria; phylum Bacillota; class Clostridia; order Oscillospirales; family Ruminococcaceae; genus CAYJAY01. The sequence continues at coordinate 11,663 of CAYJAY010000026.1, read as the reverse complement.
GAAACCTCTATGTTGATGCTGTGGTTTTTTATATCAATTGATATGATGTCGCCCTCTTGAACAAAAGCAATGTTGCCGCCGGCGGCAGCTTCGGGAGAAACGTGCCCGATTGACGCGCCCCGTGTCGCTCCCGAGAAACGCCCGTCTGTTATGAGCGCAACATCTTTATCAAGCCCCATTCCGGCTATCGCCGATGTCGGGTTTAGCATCTCGCGCATTCCGGGTCCGCCCTTTGGCCCTTCATATCGAATAACTATGACGTCGCCTTTTTCTATATTTCCACCATAAATAGAGGAAATTGCGTCCTCTTCACAATCGAACACGCGCGCAGGTCCTTTGTGCGACATCATCTCATCCGCTACGGCAGACTGTTTGACGACACAACCATCTAGCGCAAGGTTTCCCTTTAAAACGGCTATTCCGCCATTTTTTGAATATGGGTTGTCTATAGGTCTTATAACCTCTTGATTAAGGTTTGAAACCCCCTGTAAATTCTCTTTAACCGTTTTTCCCGTACACGTTACTATGTCGGTGTGCAAAAGATCTTTTTTGCAAAGCTCCACCATAACGGCGTACACACCACCGGCGCGGTCGAGGTCCTCCATAAACGTTTCGCCTGCGGGGGCGAGATGACAAAGATTCGGTGTGTTTTGCGAGATTTGGTTCGACTCGTCAAGGCCTAGTCTAATGCCACATTCGTGGGCAATGGCCGGAAGATGGAGCATTGTGTTTGTCGAACAACCAAGCGCCATGTCGATTGTTTCGGCATTGTGGAACGCTTTTTTTGTCATTATATCTTTTGGCTTAATGTCTTTTTGGACAAGTTCAAGTATCTTTGCACCGGCTTGTTTTGCAAGACGAATTCGCGCCGAATTAACCGCCGGAACAGTTCCGTTTCCGCGAAGCCCCATCCCGATAGCTTCGGTTAAACAGTTCATCGAGTTTGCGGTAAACATTCCGGAACAAGAGCCACAGGTCGGACAGACATTGTTTTCAAACTCTTCAACTTCGGCTTCGCACATCTTTCCGGCTTTAAAAGAACCCACCGCTTCGAACATGTTTGAAAGGCTTTTGCGGCTGCCGTCGTTCAAAATTCCCGACATCATAGGACCACCCGACACAAAGATTGTCGGAATGTTTATCCGTGCCGCCGCCATCAAAAGGCCCGGAACGTTTTTATCACAGTTCGGAATCATAACAAGGCCGTCAAACTGGTGGGCAATAGCCATTGCCTCAGTCGAATCGGCTATCAATTCCCTTGTGCAAAGGGAATATTTCATGCCGGTGTGTCCCATCGCAATTCCGTCACAAACCGCTATGGCAGGAAACTCGATGGGGGTGCCCCCCGACATGAGAATTCCTTTTTTGACCGCTTCGGTTATCTTGTCTAGATGTATGTGTCCCGGAACTATTTCGTTATACGAATTGACAACGCCAATCAAAGGGCGTTCGAGTTCCTCTTTTGTTAAGCCCAAAGCATAAAGCAACGATCGATTTGGAGCACGTTCAATTCCTTTTGTTATGTTGTGGCTAATCATAAAATCATATCCTTTTCAGTATAAAAGTAGGGACAACCCTTGCGGTTGTCCGAATTGAAAAATATCTTTTTTTATAAGGGCAAGCCTTGTCCCTACACTATATTATTGTATAAACTAATTACTCGCCGTGTCGGGGTTTGTGTCGTCTCCCCAAAGCATATTTTTGCGAAGTTGTGCGCCAACTTTTTCGACTTGGTGTTCCGTAGCCATTCGGCGAGTTGCATTAAAGAAACATCTGCCGTTCCTGTTTTCTGCTATCCAGTTACTTGCAAACGTTCCGTTTTGAATGTCGGTTAGAACAGCTTTCATGTTCTTTTTGGTCTCTTCATACGGAAGCACGCGAGGACCCGAAACATATTCGCCATATTCCGCCGTGTCCGAAATCGAATAGTTCATCATCGAGATACCGCCTTTGTTTACAAGGTCGATTATGAGTTTCATCTCGTGGACACATTCAAAATATGCATTTTCAGGGTCATATCCCGCTTCGACAAGCGTTTCAAATCCCATTCTCATAAGATCAACCACGCCGCCACAAATTATTGCTTGTTCGCCAAAAAGGTCGGTTTCGGTTTCGTCTTTAAATGTCGTTTCCATAACTCCGCCCCTTGCGCAACCAACACCGGCCGCATATGCAAGACCGATTTCATACGCTTTTCCCGAAGCGTTTTGCTCGACAGCGATAAGACCTGGAACGCCTTTTCCGGCAACAAACTGGCTTCTTACCGTGTGGCCGGGGCCTTTTGGAGCAATCATCAAAACATCAACATCGGCCGGGGGAACAATCTGTTTATATAATATACTAAAGCCATGGGCGAACATTAGCGCTTTGCCCGAGGTGAGGTTTGGAGCTATATCTTTTGCATACATATCCGCTTGACGTTCGTCGTTAATCAAGATCATGATGATGTCGGCCAGTTTCGTTGCTTCCGCCGTTGTCATGACCGAAAATCCGTCCTTCTCTGCAACAGGCCAGCTTTTGCCGCCTTTGTAAAGTCCGATTATTACATCAAGACCAGAATCACGAAGATTTAAAGCGTGGGCGTGGCCTTGCGAACCATAACCGATTATCGCTATTTTTTTCCCTTTAAGAAAATCAATGTTACAATCTTTTGCGTAATACATCTTTGCCATAGTTGTCTGTTCTCCTTGAAATTGTTGTTATATTTATTTTAAATATCTTTATATCTTTCCGTTTCCTTTTTGAACCGCTATAAGCCCCGTTCTTACAACCTCCAAAATATTATACGGCTTTAAAAGTGTTTCAAAGTCGTTAAGCTTTTCGGTGGTTTCGGAGATTTCAAGCGTCATGGTGGTCGGAGTTACGTCGCAAACTTTAGCCGACATTATCTCACAGATAGTCAAAATCTCTTGGCGAGCCTTGACGTTTGCGCCAACCTTGATAAGCATGAGTTCTCGACCTATTGTGTTGCTGTCGTCTAGCGTTCTAACCTTTATAACTTCGATAAGTTTGTTAAGTTGCTTTTCGACTTGGTCTACAACGCTGTTTCCGCTATCCACTATAATTGTTATTCGCGAAACGGTTGGATCGTCGGTCACGCCGACAGCAAGGCTGTCTATGTTAAAAGCACGGCGCGAAAAAAGCCCCGTTATTCTGTTTAAAACTCCGGCCTTGTTCTCAACCAAAACCGATATTGTTTTTTTCATAACCTGCCTCCCATTCTCTAATCGGTCGTGCAAACTTCGGGGTGGACACGGACTATCAAGATATAGTTTCCGCTTGAACCTAGCATCTTGTCAATTGCGGTTTCCATCTCGTCTTCGTCGCTTATATATGCGTTTTCAATGCCATATGCGTTCGCTATCGTTTGAAAATTCGGCGAGCCGACAAGGCTAACCCCAAAAGCTCCGCCGAAAGATTTGTCCTGTATCTGGCGAACAAGCCCGAGAGTTGTGTTTTCAAAGATAACCACCTTGATATTGGTTTTTTCGGCACACATCGCAGAAAGTTCATTCATCGACATCTGGAACGAACCGTCGCCACAGATTACGAGGTTTTGGCGTGTTCTGTCGGCTATGTGCGCCCCAATTCCGGCAGGAATTGCGTAACCCATTGTGCCTAGTCCCCCCGTTGTCAAAATTCTTGCTCCCTGTTTAATCGAAAGATGTCGACAGGTCATCAGCTGGTTTTGCCCAACGTCAACCGAGATAATGGGATTTTCAGATAGTTTTGATCCGAGAAGGCGCAAAAACGACGGCGGGAAAACATATCCCTCTTGGCTTTTAAGCTCGCGCACAAGTCGCTTTTTGCGAATTTCCTGCATTTCGGATATCCACTGTTCGCTGTCTGCTTTCGGTTCAAGCGGAATAAGTTGGTTTAAAATAGTCTTGATTTCGCCGACGACAGGGACATGTGTCCTCATGTTTTTGCCTATCTCGGCAGGGTCGATATCGATATGTATCGTGGCGGTTCTTTCGGGCACCGTTTCGGGGGAAACTATAGCCCTGTCCGACACCCTTGCGCCGATAAAGATAACAAGGTCGGATTTAGCTAGTGCTATGTTCGCCGTTCCGTTTCCGTGTGCGCCCACCATTCCAAAGTTTAACGGATGGTATGTTTCAAGAAGCGAAAGACCCATCATCGTCGTGACAACCGGAATATTCGCTTCGGTTGCGAACTTTTCAAGTTCCTCTCCGGCTTTGCTCAACACAATTCCGCCGCCGGCACATATTACCGGACGTTTAGAGCGAGAGATAGCCTCGACCACCTTGCGAATTTGAAGGTCGTTTCCTTTGTCGCTCGGGCGATATCCGCGTATGTTGACTTCGTCCGGATAGGAAAACTTTCCGCTAAACTTTTGGGCTTGGATATCGCTTGGAATGTCAATTAAAACCGCTCCAGGCCTTCCTGTGCTTGCTATATAAAAAGCTTCTTTTATAATTCTCGGTATCTCGTTTACATCTTTAACGAGATAGCTATGTTTTGAAAACGGAGCAATAGCTCCCGTTATATCGACTTCTTGAAAGATGTCGCGCCCTAAAAGGTTGCTTGGCGCTTGCCCCGTTATCGCGACAAGCGGAATTGAATCTAGGTGTGCTGTCGCTATGCCTGTGATAAGGTTTGTTGCCCCGGGGCCACTTGTAACCATGCACACGCCAACCGAACCACTAACACGACCGTATCCCGACGCCATGTGTCCGGCATTTTGTTCGTTTCGCACAAGGGTATATTCTATCTTATCCGATTCTTTAAGCGCTGCCGCAAGGTGACATATCGTAGCCCCGGCATAGCCGAATATACGAGATATCTTTTCTTGTTCAAGACATTTTATAACTATTTCCGCTCCGTTAATTGTTCCCCACCTCCGAGAAAATTTAAGCTTATAAAAAACCGAGAGTACTAATAACAAGCACTATCGGCAAAAAAACAAACATTTTGGTTTTGAGTTTAATTTTTAAATCGTGTGCAAAAAAACAAAAATAAATAAAAATAATCAAAATTACCTATTAGATAATTTTAAGTTATACCGCCGTTTTTGTCAATAGCTCATATATTAAAACTAATGGATAATAAATTTAATTTCGACTTGTTTGTTTACATAAAACTCCCATTTTAATGACAAAAAACTGCGCCATTCTAATTAAAGATGACGCAGTTTGAATTTAACTTGATTTACTTAAAGAGTAAAACCCTCTTTTCTATCCCCTAAAGAAATACGACCCAGCTATGTCGTTATAGATAGTTATAAACGCTATCGTGTGCCGACCATACGCAAGCGAGCGCACAAACCACGGCTTAAACGTCACTTCGGTGTTTTCTCCGACCGCCCTTGTTTCGTAGGTGTCGGGGGAGATTGCCGAACCGTCTATCCAAACTCCGCTAAATTCCCCAATAGCTATGTTAACCAAAAACACGGCGTTGTTTGCCACGTTTGCCGTTATCGTCTGCCCCGGCGCGGAAAGCACCGTCGGGGTTATCTTTTCGGGAACGGGAGGTGGTGCGGTTGGTGCGGTTGGGGGAATATATGATGCTGCCTTGCCCGCTGCAACAAGCGCTTGAACCTCGGGGCTGTTTTCCCAAGTTGGGTTTCCGGCAGGGTATAGCAGTTTGACATATATTTTGTTCGGGTTGGTTGCCATAGTGTTGAAAGAACTGTTGTAATCCCCAGTGAATTTAAGTGTCTTGGTTTTAGGTGAAAGTGAAACATCTTCAAAAGCGTTCGATGAAATAACGTTAACATTGGGCGGTATCGTCAATTGTGTTAAGCCGTATGTCTCCTTAAAAGCTGAATTTTCAATCGTTTCAAGGGTGTCCGGCAGTTTGACAGAGGTTAAAAGAGGACAAATGTTAAAGGTGTTGGTTTCTAACCTAGTAATCTTTGTGTTGCTAAGGTCTACCGACGTAAGGCTTTCGCAGCCATTAAACGTGCTGGAATTGATTCTAGTCAACTTTGTTGCTTGGCTGAAATCAACCGTTGTTATGCTACTGCCTGCAAACGCATCGCTCCCTATCTCTGTAACAGAGCTTGGAACTATCACACTTGTCAATGTTTGTGACGATGACGAGGTTGATTTCCAACCATTAAACGCACCATGCCCTATTTGTGTTATAGCGCCGGGGAAAGTGAATTTTGTAGTGTCTACTGTATTGCCACCTATGTCGTATATCGTTGAAGCTTTAAAAAGAGTATACATTGCATTTATGTCAAACTCACCCAAATAGCCTGTGTACATTTTGTCGCTTCCGTTTGCTGGCTCCTCAGATGTTGTTCTAAGGCAAGAGGACAATTGTGACTTGGTATTGACGTTGCCACCGCTTCCGTCTCTATACATTCCTGCGCCCAAAACTACGATATTTCCATTTTCAGCCACTCTAATCTGCAGATAAACAGGTTTGCTATTACTATCATTCATAACATGGGCACTATACAAACCGTCGGGAGCAGGAGAGGGAGCAGCTTCCCCATTCGGAGCTAGCAAAAAAGCCGCCGCAACCAACGCCAAGACGAGACACAGCACGTTTAATTTTGTTTTTACTTTTGCTTTTGCAGCTTTTGTAGCCATACAACACCCCAAACTGCTGAGAAAGTTCAACAGTTCCCCATATTTTTTTAATAATTATAAAAAGTATATCACGTTTTTAATGAAAACACAAGTTGACAGCATTGGCAGGATGGGGCGGGTTTACTGTTGTTTTGTTTTGTCGGTTTGGGGTTAGTTTGGGCGACAGGGACTGCAAGAGCAGAGCCCTTGCCCTACGGTTCATTTTTTGTAGTTTGATCGATAGATACGTGCAACGTTGTGGCGACGAGCCATTTTACAACGCAAATTTCACAAAACCATATATTTAAAATACCGGCGCAAGCCGCACCAACATTCCTCATTCCTCATTCCTCATTCAAATAACGCCACGAAGTGGCGCACCAACACTATTAACTATTAACTATTAATTATTAATTATTAACTATATAACTAAGCCAACTAACAAGCAATTGTTGACTTTATATAAAATAGGGTATAATATTAAAACAATAGAATATTTAATAATTTAATATAGTATTTCGGAGGAAAAATGAAAGGAATAAAATTAACAAAAGCAAAAGCTGTTATTATCTCTTTAATAGCTACAATAGTGATAGGGTTTGGTTATTTCTATCTTAACCTTCCCGCTATCAACCTTCAATCGGAAGAGTTCTACGGATATATATTTATGTTGATTGCGGTATATGTAATATCCATGATGCTACTTTCGGGGGTTTTGATGATTAAAGACCCTAGGGGATACTTTTTGTTTGTAAAAAACAACTGTAAAATTCCCGCTATTATACTTGCGGTGTTTGTGTTGATAAACATAGGTGGCGCGGTAATATCGGCGGAAATCTTTAGAGCAAACGACTACCACAACCTTTTAACAGTCGAGACAGGAGATTTCGCAAACGATGTCGACGAAATTTCATACGACAAGATTCCAATGGTCGACGAACAATCGGCGATTCAACTAGGCAACAGAAAGCTAGGCGAGTTGTCCGACATGGTTAGTCAGTTTTCCGTTTCGGGCAACTACACCCAAATTAACTTCGACAGCACGCCTGTCCGCGTGACCTATCTTGAATATGGAGATTTTTTTAAATGGCTTGGTAACAGAAGCGAGGGTATACCGGCTTATATGTATGTCGACATGACAACCCAAGATGTTGATGTGGTTCGTTTAGAAGGCGGTTATATAAAATATTCTCCAAGCGAGTTGTTTGGCAGAAACATCTATCGTCATCTGCGTTTCCAATATCCAACTATGATGTTCAACGCGATTCATTTTGAAATAGACGAAGACAAAACACCATATTGGATAGCACCTACTGTCGAAAAGACTATCGGGCTTTTTGGCGGTGTCGACATTTCGGGCGCGGTTTTGGTTAACGCCGTCACGGGTGAATCGACTTTTTATTCTATAGAAGACGTTCCAAGTTGGGTGGACAGAGTTTTCTCTGCCGACCTTATTATGCAACAATATAACTACCACGGGCGTTATGTCAACGGATTTTTAAACTCAATTTTTGGCCAACAAGAGGTTACTGTCACAACAGAAGGGCATAACTACATCGCGCTTAACGACGATATATATGTATATACCGGCGTCACATCGGTTATGGCGGACCAATCCAACATCGGATTTATCCTTACAAATCAACGAACAAAAGAAACTCATTTCTATGAAGCCGCAGGGGCTACCGAAGTTTCGGCTCAAAGTTCTGCCGAAGGCGTTGTTCAGCATCTAAGATATCTTGCGACGTTCCCGCTTCTTTTGAATGTTGATAGCCAACCGACCTATTTCATGGCTCTTAAAGACAACAGTCAACTTGTTAAGATGTACGCTATGGTTAACGTCGAGCAATACCAGATAGTTGCGACGGGAACCACTGTTGAGGAATGCGAGATGGAATATCTACGACTTCTTCAACAAAACAACCTAAGCTCAGGTGGTTCAGACGAGGCACAACCCGAACCGGTAACAACAGAGGTCGAAGGGGTTATTGCAGATCTTCGCTCGGCAGTCATCGAGGGTAACACATATTATTTCGTAAACCTTGAAAACTCCGATGTGTATTTCTCGCTTGTTGCCGCATTTTCTAGCGAGGCTATTTTGGCCGATGTTGGGGACACCGTAAAGATAACCGCAAACAGCTTTGAAGACGACCAAACAAGCGTTATGGCGAACAGCCTTAGGATAGTTGAAAAAGCGCCAAAAATGATTGAGATAGAACCGGTCGTCGAACTAGAAACCGAAACCGGTAGCAACAACTAAAATAAATTAAACTAATAAAAAAGCAACATCAGCCCCGATTTTATCGATATTGAAGACACTACTTTATTTTTTTCATAAGCGGTGACCAAAATGTCTATACTTCAAATCCACAAACTAACAAAACAATATTCCAAAAACGCAGTTATGGCGCTTGACGGCGTTACTCTGTCGTTTGAAAAAGGGCTTTATGCGTTGCTGGGCCCTAACGGCTCGGGCAAATCTTCTATGATGAACATCATAACGGGGTCGGTTGCGCCAACCGACGGGTCGGTTGTTTGGAACGACAAACAAGTTTCTTTAATCGGAAACGATTTTTACGAAATCTTGGGGTACATGCCCCAACAACAAGGAATGTACGACGGTTTTACGGCGAGATTCTTCCTTGAATATTTTTGTGCTTTAAAAAAAGTTAAACGGAGCGACACGGGGGCAGAGGTTTTGCGTGTCGCTTCGCTTGTCAACCTTGAAAATGAACTTGACAAAAAAATCGGTGCTTATTCCGGCGGAATGAAACAACGTTTGCTTGCGGCACAGGCTCTTTTAAACGACCCGAAACTTTTAATCTTCGACGAGCCTACGGCAGGTCTTGACCCAAAAGAAAGGGTAAGGCTTCGAGAGGTTTTGAAAAAAACGGCGGACGAGGGCAGAATAGTCATCGTCGCGACCCACGTGGTTTCGGACGTCGAAACGGTTGCAGACAAAGTCATATTCCTTAAAAAAGGGGTTGTCAAAGACGTTGGAACGGTGGGCGAGATGGTGGAAAAATACGCGAAAGAGGGAGACCTTGAAACGGCGTACATGAACATTTTTGACGAGGAAAGCGATGTTTAAGTTATTTCAAGCGGAACTTAAAAAGATATGGACTTCTAAAAAGTTTATTCTATCAATTGCATTGCTTCTTGCTATTAACTTTTGTTTGTTGCTGATTTTTAATTCGTTGTACCTTGACGAGGTTTCCCCGTCGGAATATAAAAAACTCGGGGCTACCCTTTCGAGCCTTAGCGAACAACAAAAGGGCGAATTTATCGAGGGCGAAATCGAACGGTTTAGCGCATACAACCTTATAAATAACATTTTAATGGGCGAGGCGTTAAGCGGACAAGTAAACGAAACTTTAAGGCAAAACAACAAAGATTTATTCGATATATATCTTGCGGAGTTTTCGGTTTTTAAGGGAGACATCAGAAAACAATATCGTTTTTATACCGATATCGGGGAAGAGTTTAACGAGGTCTCTCGATATCAAGTTTTTTTGGATGAACTTGAAGAGGCGTCACAGCGCCTTTCGAGCATCTCGATATTCCAAAATCAAGAATCGGGTTTTGACATAGCGACTATCGAAAAAACGGCGTTGGCGTACGAAAATTTAAGGGATGTCGAGATTGAATATTTCCCCGAAGCGGGTCTCAAAAAAGCCATTAATTTCGGCGCAACCGACTGGATTCTCATAGGAATGGTGTTTTTTCTTTCGACCGCCGCTTTAACAACCGAAAAAGAAAAAGGACTTTTGGCTCTTGTCGCAAGCACGCCAAGGGGGCGTTTTTCAACCGCCATAGCAAAGCTTTTCGCCATAACGCTAAGCCTTTTGCCGGTGGTTCTTTTTTTCTATCTTTTCAACCTCGCATACTGCTTTACAGCGTATGGTTTGTTTGACTTAACAAGATCGGTTCAGTCAATTCCGTTTTTGATGCACACCACCCTTGAAGTCACTATAGCAGAGTATTTAGCGCTGTTTTTTGCGGCGAAATGGCTTGCGCTATCGGTTATTGGGTTAGTTGCGTTAACGATAACTTTAGTTTTTCGGACAAACTGGGCAGGGTATCTAGGGCTTGTCGTTTTTCTTGCGATAAATTTTTTGCAACGTCTTTTGTTTCGTGCGACGGGGGATTTTGGCGCGATAAAATACGCAAACTGTATAAGCCTTTTGGATACAAACGAACTGTTGGGACAGTATTTTTGCATCAACATCGGAGACGTGCCATATACAAGGTTTTTCGTCGAGTTTGTGTTTATAGCTTTGTTTTCGTTTGTCGTTGTCTTAACGTTTGTTTTGATATATTCTTTCGGTCGGCGATTCGTTTTAAACGCAAAAAAAAGCAGTCGTAATTTTAACCTGTTTGGTAAAAAAACATCGGGTATAACTAAATCGGTTTTTAGGGTGGAAAACTATAAACTTCTAATAAGCAACAAAGCTTTGATTGTTTTAATCCTTTATACCACCGTACAGATATATTTTGGGGTGTCGAACGTTTCGTATATCCACCCGTTTGAACTAAGGTACAAAGACTATATGTTAAACATCGAGGGGCGATACGACAACGAGGCGTATGAATATATGCTTGAGAGATGGGCAGCGTTTGAACCGCTCACCGAGCTAGAAAGACAAGCGGCGACGGGCGAAATCTCAAGTGAGCAGTTCACTTTGTTTTTAGCAGGTTATAGCGACCTTTTAGAGGACAGAAATATATTCCGTCAAGTTTCCCAAAACAACGTAAACTATGTCCTAAATAACAGCGGCGCTTACCTTTTGTATGACACAGGGTATCAAAAATTCTTTGATCTTGACGAACAAAACGACATCGGACAGACGCTTTTTGCTATGGTGGTTTTAATACTTTGCATGTCAGACGTTATAGCGAAGGAAAAATCAAGTGGTTTGCAAAAGCTTATTAAAGCAACACCGCTAGGACGACAACACACCGCCCAAAGCAAGCTTTGGCTTTGCGTTGTAGTCGGTGGCTTTGTGGGGCTAATGTCGTTTGTTCCGAGTTTTATCTCGATAGCGAGAGACTACGGTTTATCGGGGTTTTTCTATCCGGCAAAGAGTTTGCAGTATTTTAACGACGTTCCGGTCGTGTTTG
>CAYJAY010000025.1:0-37734 GCA_964368445.1 uncultured Oscillospiraceae bacterium | reverse complement strand
GAAATTTTAATACTAACTCCATAAAAATTCTTTAGTCTTTAAATTTTAGATTTTAATCTAATACTATCACGCCGGTGGCGCTTCTGTCGAGTGGGTAATGGGGCAATATCCCGGCAAAGCGTCTGCGCTGAAGAACGACTGAACTCTTGGGCATGTTCCGTTGGAAAGGTCTCCCGTTACGCTGCAAGTATACCGTGACACAACTCCGTCCGACTGTGGGAAGTCGATGTATTCTGCGTCTTCCGAAACCCTGCTCATGACATATTTCCACGCCATACGAGGCCCCGAATAACTCGGGCTTGAATATGAAAGCGGCATCTCGGGGTTAACATAACCCTCCCAAACCCCCATGCAATAGTATGGAGTCATTGCTATAAACCAATAGTCGTATGATCCGGCAAGTGTTCCTGTCGAGGTTCCGGATTTTCCGGCTAGTGGAAGATCGGTTGTGAATGAAGCGGCGGCGCCGGTTCCGGGGGAGTGCATAACGTCTTGCAACAAAAGGTTCATCTGATATGCCGTGCTGTCGGACAACGCTTTGATAGGTTGTATTAATGAGGACTTATCAAGAATGATGTTGCCTTTATTGTCCACAATCTTTGTGTAGCTGTGTGGTTGATAATAGTATCCGCCGTTTCCAAACGGAAGATATGCCGCTGTCATCTCGTACACCGAAACTCCGTATGTCAACCCACCAAGCGCAAGTGACAAAGTTTTGTCGTTAACGGGGCCTTCGCCGACAAGTGTGGTAATTCCAAGTCTTGTCGTTAAAAAGTCATACGCGAACTCGGGGCCTATTAAGTTGAGGGTGTAGACCGCTGTTGTGTTGAGCGAAACGGCAATAGCTGTTGAAAGTGATACGGAAGTTCCATATTGACCATATGAATTGGAATAGTTTTGTGGCCATTGGCTGTCTTCGTATATCTGTACGGGGGCATCGGGGAGCATTGTGCCGTAGCTTATTGCGCCAACTTCAAGAGCCGGAGCATAAGCGGCGATAGGTTTCATCGAAGAACCTGTTTTTCTGGGGACGTCGACGGCGTAGTTTGTGGTTAAGCTTTTTTCTTTTTCGCCTAAAGCTCCGCCAATGGCTTTAAGTTCTCCGTTAAAATCAAGTATCACCGAAGCTCCTTGAAGGGTTGCACCCGCTTCTTCCGAACTTGTTCTTGCGGAAGCTTCCCAAGTCACGGGCCCGCCGGGATATTCCATAGACTCGTCGACATATCCTTGAAGCTCATGGTCGATAGTTGTGTAGATGCTAAGGCCTCCGGTATATAAAAGGTCATTAGCTTGTGCAGAGGACAAACCAAGATAGGTTTGGAAATCGGCTATAACTTCACGTATAACGGTGTCGGTGAAAAATGTGTAGGTTTCGTTTAACCTTGAATAGTATTGTTCGGTGTTAAACACCATGTTGTCGCTCTCGGCTTGCGCCGCGGCATATTCCGCGTCGGTCAAATACCCGTATTCGTGCATCTGAAAAAGAACGGTGTCGCGTTCGCGCTTGTTTTTTTCGGGGTTTGTGTATGGGTCGAGCTCGTTTGGAGACTTTGTTATACAGATAATCGCGGCACATTCCGCGGCGGTTAGCTCTTCGGTGGTTTTTGCAAAATAGTTGTTTGCCGCAGATTCAATTCCCGCTATCGTTCCCGAAAGCCTGAATGTGTTGAGATATGCTTCAAGTACCTGTTCTTTGGAAAATTCATTGTTAAGCACAAAAGCGCGGTAGATTTCACGCATCTTTCGAAGATATCCTTCAAAACCATCCACTTCATTTTCACCCGTTAGGTTTTTTATAAGTTGTTGGTGGATGGTTGAAGCACCAAACGATGTTTCGGAAATGTCGAGAGCTGGCACAAATTGGTTTAGCGTTGCGAGAACAGTTCTTCCCCAGTCGACGCCGTTGTGTGTCCAAAACCTTCGGTCTTCCGAAGCCACAATCGAATTAATCAAGGTGCTTGACATGTCTTCATATTCGATCCATTGGCGGTTTTCTTCGCCAAAGATTTGTTGATATGGTTCATACTCACCTGTTTCGGCATTAAGGGCGAGTAGAGTGGTCGTGTATGTTAACTTAATTTGGTTAAGGTCAAGTAGCTCCTCGTCGCCTTGCGTTGCTTGATGGAGATACATCGAAATAACAACACCGAGAACACCAAGTGCAATAACGACAAGACAAAGCAAGCCAAAAACAATCTGGAAAACACCGAAAGCTATTTTTTTCCCATATTTCGGGCGCTTATCGCGTTTTGTTATGACGTCGGGCAGACGCCTTAAATCACGAGGAAGCGAAAAATCAGGCATGCCCGGTTCGGCGGGGGTCGAAAATTTTTGAACTTTGATATTATGGGCATTTGTTTGTGGTTTGCTTTGATTATCGACCACCAGATTTTGTTGGTCGATTTTAGTTTTGGGCAGGTCTTGCGCGACATCTTTTGTTGATTTTTCAATGTCAGTGGGCAGGTCATTTTGTTCAACTTGTTTTTCAAGTTCTTTTTCAAGTTCTTTTTGTTGTTGTTCTTCTTGTCTTGATTCATCTTCAACAGGTTCAACTTTAACAGGTTCAACCTTTTCGAAATCAGCACTTTTGGCATCGTCCGATTTTTTCTCTTCGATTTCAGCGATTTCATCGCCCGAAAGTTTCGATTCTTTCTCGTCGACAACCACAAAATCATCGTGCTCGATAAGTTTAGGTATCTCTATCTTAGAAATTAAATCGTTGCCTTCATTTTCTTTGGTTGGTTTATTATTATCTCCGTTTGGTTTATCGTTTTCGGAAATGTTATTTAATTCATCATTGTTTTGTTGTTTGTTTTCGTTTAAAGACATGCAAAAATCCTCCGGGAAAAGTTAGTCCATATGAATAAAAAATTGATAAATTAAAGTCATTATACTACAAATGATGTTTTTTTTCTACAAAAAACTTTCGTTTTTTAAAAACTTTCAATTTTATTTAAAAGATATAATTGTTTATTTTAAAACTATTATACCCAATTCTTTGAGTTTAACAAGCCTAATAATACAGACAATTCGTACATTGTCGGTAAAGCGTCAATATATTATATATAGCGTAGTTGTATTAATTTTTATGCGCAATTTATGCGCAAAATTAAAAAAATAACTATTGCATATTGATTGTGTGTTATAAAAAGGTTAAAATAAAACTAGAAATTAAAAGGGGAGATTGAAAAAAATGGAACAGATGAAATATTGTTTTAATGAAATGCCTAAGGGTGAAAAAGATATGCTTGACGTAATGTCAAAAGAAAACGCAAACAGCGCGTTGAAATTTCATAAAAGCATACCGGGATATCAACCTACACCACTCGTAAACCTTAAAAAACTTGCAAGTAAACTTAATGTTGAGAGTTTTGCCGTGAAAGATGAATCGTATCGTTTCGAGCTAAACTCGTTTAAGGTGCTTGGCGGTTCGTATGCTATGGCAAAATACATAGCTAAAGTTTTGGGTGTTGATATATCAGAACTTGATTTTGAAACATTAATTTCGCCCGCCACAAAAGAAAAGATAGGGGAAGTTTCGTTTTACACCGCAACCGACGGAAACCATGGCAGAGCTGTGGCTTGGGCGGCAAAAAAACTTGGACAAAAAGCGTTTGTATATATGCCAAAAGGAACTTCGAAAGCTCGTCTTGACAACATACTTTCCGAAGGCGCTTTTGCCCAGATTGAACAATTTAATTATGATGAATGTGTAAGAAAAGCTGCCGCAGAAGCCGCCAAGGTTAAAAATGGGGTTGTCGTTCAAGACACAGCATGGGAAGGATATCAAGACATTCCCTCTTGGATTATGCAAGGCTATGGCACAATTCCGAAAGAAGCGGACGAACAGTTTAACGATATATACGGCAAGGCACCTACCCATGTTTTTGTTCAAGCCGGAGTGGGATCTTTTGCGAGTGCTGTACAGGGATATTTTTCAAATCAATATAAACAAAACTGCCCAAAAGTTATAGTCGTCGAAGCGAATGCGGCAGATTGTTTTTATAAAGGAGCGTTGGATGGTAGCGGAAGGGCGAAGATTGTTTCGGGCGAAATTTCGTCTATAATGGCGGGGCTTGCGTGCGGAGAACCCAACACGATCTCGTGGGAGATACTTCGAGACAACGCAACTTGTTTTGTTTCTTGCCCCGACTGGGTAAGTGCCTTCGGAATGCGTGTTCTTGCGGCACCGATTAAAGGAGACACAAACGTTGTTTCGGGCGAATCGGGAGCCGTTCCCGCCGGAACCGCCGTCGCAATTATGCTTATGGATGAATACAAGCAACTGCGAGAGGGCCTTTGTCTTGACGAAAATTCGAGGGTGCTTTGTTTCTCGACAGAAGGGGACACTGACCCCGAGATGTATCAAAAAATTGTTTGGTCAAGTGAGTGGAACGGATAATGGACAAAGCCGCATCAATTGGGATTATAGGCGGAGCGGACGGACCTACAGCAATATATTTGACCTCGTCGTTCGGCGATTTTAGCTGGGCAATATTTGGCGGCTTGTTGATAGTTGCCGGGTTAGTTTTGTTTTGTGTTATAAAAAACAAAAAACGGTAGAAAATTAATATAAACAACAATTTGTTTTTGTTTATGTTGTCAAATTCATTTTTTGTCTTTGTTTTTTTTAAAAAATAGAAATAGAAATGTTTGTGAATGTATGATATAATTCATAATGAGGCAAAATGGATATATTGTGTAGTGTTTTGTATTATGAAAATTGCAGTTGCTTTGTAAAGGGGTGAGAAGATATAGGGATGTTTAGTGTACTAATAGTTACAGCGATCGTTGTGTTTATTTATTCTTGTATGCTTTTTTCCTTGGTCTCGGTGATATCAGAGAAAAGAAGATTTAGCAATCTTATTAGGATTGTCTTTAGTTCCGTAAACGCTGTTGGATTTTGTTTTTACATTCAAAATACAGATAGAATTTTGATGTTCCATTATATTTTGTTGATAGCTATTTTTCTTGTTGAGTCAGCTATTTTGTTCAAATGTCATTTCTTTGGATTGAACACGATGATACTTGGAACTTTGCTGCATCTTTTTGTGTTACGTTCTTTAGTTGCTTCGATTCTCTCGATGATTAACGAAGTGAGCCCCGCCGTGTATCTTTATAACCACGCAAATCTTTGGGTTACGACGGTTATTGCTTTTGCAATTAATATTGGCACAATGATTGTGTTTATAAAGTTATTTTCAAAAGCATATATAATGATTATTTCAGATAATAGAGAGTTCATTAACGGGGTGTATTTTTTAACGCTACTTGTCACGATTTACATGTGTTTTAACTCACACATTTTCTACACAAGTTTTGACACCGACATAGCTTTTCAGCAAATGTTAATAGCGATAACGATGATTACCGTGTTTTATATATCGTTGGCGCAGATTGTCCGAATTATCAATCTGCATGGATATAAAAGCAAAACGGAAGAGCTTGAGGACAAGATTAATAAAGACAGGGTGTTTAAATATGCACTGTTTAACCTTGCAGACATTGTGTGCGAAATCAACTGCTCTGCTAATGAGGTTCAACGACTCTTGTTTAATGGGAATGAAATTAATATTGAAAATCACAGAGATTTCTCGAAACAACTAGAATGGCTTAAGTTGAAATACATCAGTCCGAAGGACATTAATGAAATTGAAAAGATAAGTTCAAGCAGGATAATTAAAGAGTTTGAAAAAGGGAACACAGACATCACTTTGGACTTTAGATCTTTAAAGATAATTTTTAAGGAAGAAGCGCCCTATTTTGAGATCGACCCAAAGGAATATACATGGTATAGAATTCGTTCAAAAAGCGATATAGCAGACGTAACGGGCGAGCTTATGGCGGTGTTTACCATTGACGAGATACAAGACGAAAAGGAAAAAGAACTAAGCTTAAAGAAAAAAGCCGAGACAGACCCAATTACAGGCTCATTAAACAAAGAGGGTGCACAAAGCAGAATTGATCAACATCTTTCTTTAAACGGCATAGGTTCGTTGTTTATGTTTGACCTTGACAACTTTAAAGGCATTAACGACACTTTTGGGCATTCATACGGAGATTTTGTTCTATGTGATGTGTATAAGAACATCAGTGAACTGTTCCGCCCATATGACATTGTTTCAAGAATAGGGGGAGACGAATTTATCGTCTTTATGATTGGAACTATCGACAAAAGGGTTATCACAAGAAAAGCCGAGGCTATGTGTAGCTTGATAAGTAAGGCATATGTTGGAGAGGGCGGAACGGAAGTTTCGGTTTCGGGAAGCATAGGTGTGGCAATTTCGCCGCAAGACGGAAACGGATACACGGAACTATTTAACGCGGCGGATCTTGCGATGTATCATTCGAAAAATCACGGTAAAAACAGTTTCACGTTTTACAGCGAAAACCTTAACAAACCGTTGCCAAAACAATATTAATTGCGGATTGTCAGTTGTTTTACTACAACAAAAAAGGGATAAATGTTAATAGGGAACAGGCGATGCTGTTTCGAATATGAGCAAAAATTTGCCCATATCGGAACGACAAAGACTGTTCCCTTTTTATATGGTTTTTTATTTGAAAAAAATAACAAAACAAATTCCGCGGACAGCAAGATAGTTCGTTTTTGGTATATCGACGATGCTCGGTTTTTTTGAAGGCGAATAGAATTCCTTAAATTCTTTTTTATAATCAAAAGACATTTTAAACGCCTTTCTTTTTACGTGGTTTTGGAACCGGAGTTATTTTTTCTAAAATCATAACTACTTCCTGTGAAAGTTCTTTGTTTTCAATGTCCAATATATAGTGTTCTTTTGAACCTTTGTATGGTATGCCGGTTTCACATTCAGACAAAACAGCCGTTGTTTCCTCTTTGATTTTAACAAAAACCGTATCATCACACACCAAAAGAACAGGTTTGTTGTTAACATAAACCATATACTCGCCAAACATCTTTTTGTAGCGAATGTCGCCAACACCGGCGATTTGCTCGCATATAAACTCTATATAACTTACACTGGTTGCCATTTTACAAACCTCTTTCTGCATTGTTAATGTGTTTTATGTTGTTTGTTTTTTGTTTTTAAAATTCAAGTTTTTCTAAATAAATGATAAGCGTGTCTTTAAAAAAAATTTCAAAATTAGGGGTTACATATCCTGTAGCACTCAATTCGATAGCTTTTTTTTGAAGCTCGCTTTGTTCGCTCATCGGGCAGATGCCACTTGCAAACGATAGACAGAATATAAGAAAATTGTAAATCTGATCGTCGTTAGCTTTTGTGTAAATTGATTTTAGAATGTTTGCCAAAACAGCTTGAAGTCCCATAACTTCTCGTTTAAACTGCGCTAAAGCTTCAACAGATACATTTTTCTCGATTAACGAATAAAGCACCGTATAAAGATGTATAAACTCGCCCACCTCTATAAAACTTTGAGTGAAAGCAGTTGCAACAAACTCAGTATCTTTTTTGTGGCTGTCGCTAAATTTATTCTCGAAACATAAAATAAATTTCTCAAGGTAGATAGCCGTCAGACGGAGCATGATTTCTTCTTTTGTTTTGAAATAGGAATATATCGTCGGCCTTGTAAACTTTGTCGTTTCAGAGATTTTGCTGAATGTTACCTCTTCAAACCCGAATTGTTCATATAAAGCCATGGCAGAGTTTATAATATCAGCTTCCCTTTGTTCAAACTGCTCTTTGCTTCTCGCTCTTTGAAATTCCATTTTGCCAACTCCGTTATATATTTTTTAATAGCATACCATATAATTTACGTTTTGTAAATAAATTTTGCGAAAATACTTGACATCGTGTAAATTGTGTGATAACATTAATTAACCGACGAGTCGTAAATTATTTTTTTGGAGGCTATACATGAATAAAGTTGTTCTAATTACGGGGGCGAGTGCCGGGTTTGGAAATCTTGCGGTTAAAGAGCTTTTAAATCAAGGGCACACGGTCTATGCAGGAGCCAGAAGGCTTGAAAAGATGCGTGATATCGAAAAACTCGGAGCGAAAATCCATAAAATGGACGTTACTATTGATGATGACGTGAACGCAGTTGTTGCCGATATAATCAAAAACGAGGGCAAAATCGATGTGCTTATAAACAATGCGGGATATGGTGGATATGGAATGGTTGAAGCTGTTTCTTTGGATGAAGCACAGCGTCAATTTGATGTAAATGTGTTTGGTTTAGCACGAGTTGCGAAAGCTGTTTTGCCACATATGAGAAGCAAAAAGAGTGGAACAGTTATAAACATGTCATCTGTTGTGGGCAGGGTAGGTTCACCAATGATTGGTTGGTATGGAGCTTCAAAACGCGCAGTTGAAGCCTTGAGTGATGCTTTAAGGGCAGAGGTTAAAGGTTTTGGAATTAAAGTTGCATTAATTGAGCCCGGTGCAATGCAAACAGAATTTTTAGATGTTGCATTAAATCAAGTACAAACTGTTGAACACCCACAAGAATACAAATCAAATGTATCAAACTTTGTAGAAGCTTTTAAAAAGAACTATGCTAAAGCACCGGGTCCCGAACCTGTTGTTAAGGCTATCTTGAATGCCACTAATTCAAATGAGCCTAAAGCGAGATATACGGTTGGAAGCGACAGCAAAATGGCTATATTAATGAGCAGGGTACTGCCGGTAAAAGCCATGGATAATGTTATGAGAATGATGTTTAATATAAAATAAGAATAACTATAACGCTAAAACAGTGCGCATTCTTGCGTACTGTTTTTAACAAATAACTTTACTTTTTTTTGCTTTTTAAAGTACAATTAATGTAGATAATGTATAATAATATTACTATTTAAAACTTGAATTTTACGATTCAACAAAAGGAGAAAATAATGCGCATTTTGCTGTGTGAAGACGACAGAAAAATATCCAAAGCATTAGTTAAGATATTTGAAATTAACAACTATTCGGTTGACGCAGTATATGATGGGGAAGAGGCATTATTTCACATCGAATCACTAGAGTATGACGCGGTTGTTTTGGATATTATGATGCCTAAAATGGACGGGATTGCGGTTGTTAAGCATGTGCGAGCAAAAGGCAACTCGGTCCCCATTATTATGCTCACAGCGAAATCCACCATTGACGACAAGGTAATGGGCTTGGATTTTGGCGCTAACGACTATATGACAAAGCCGTTTGACACAAAAGAGCTGTTGGCTCGCATACGTGCGTTAACGCGGATGTCGACCGACAGCTCAACTTTTAAACTTAAATATGGAAACGTAACTTTAAATCGAAAGACGTTTGAACTCTCAACCGACAAAGCTTTGTTTAAACTTGCAAGTAAAGAGTTTCAGATGATGGAGATGTTGATGATTAATGAGGGCGTATTAATTTCAACCGAGAAGTTTTTGGATAAAATTTGGGGGCTTGACAGTGATGTAGAGATTAATATTGTGTGGGTATATATAGCATATCTTAGGAAAAAACTAAGTTTGTTGGGCGCGGATATAAAGATATCTGCCGTACGTAAAACCGGATATTATCTTGAAAAAAAATAATTAAATCTGTTAACATTGATTTGATTAAAAGGAGTATGTTTGAAGAATGGTTAGAAGGCTTCAAAAAAAATTCGTTATACTTACCGGGGTAATATCACTGATCGTTCTTTTTGTTATCGTTACATTAATTAACGTTGTAAACTATGTATCGATTATGAATAAATCTGACTATATTCTTGAACTTTTGTCTAAGGGGGATTTTATGTCGGTTGAAGGGCAATTGCCGCCCGATAGACTTCCGAAAGAAATTGAGTTTACAACAAGGTTTTTTATTGTGCGCTCTGACCTTGACGATGAGATAGAATTTGTAGACGTCCGAAAAATAAGTAGCGTTTCGACACAGCAAGCGGTTGAATATGTAAATGCTGTCAACGGCGAGGGGTTATCTTTTGGAATAATAGACAACTACAGGTTTATGAAAACACCGGTTGAAAACGGATATACCTATATCTTTCTTGATATAGAGTCGGACATTATCGGATTTAACCGCTATCTTTTATATTCGGTTTTGATTATGTTTGGTGCGGTGATATGTGTTGTTATCTTATCATGTATTTTTTCGAGATGGGCGGTAGCTCCAATAGCTTTAGGATATGAAAAACAAAAAAGATTTATAACCGATGTTAACCACGAGTTTAAAACACCGCTTTCGATTATAAGAGCGAACTGTGATGTTATCGAATATAACCATGGGGAAGATGAGTGGATAGACGGTGTTAAGGTTCAAATAGATAAGCTTAACATGCTTGTGGAAAATTTAATATCTCTTTCAAAACTTGAAGAAGTACAAGATATCGGGGTTAAAGCCGATTTTTCGTTGGATGAAGCGTTGGAAGAAACGCTGGGCGAGTTTTCCTCGGCGTTGCAACAGCGAAACATTGTAGTTCAAAAGAACATTAGCAAGAATCTTACTATAACCTCGACAGAATCAACAATCAGAAAATTATTTTCTATTCTTATAGAAAACGCTATAAAATATTCTTCGGAAAGTAATGTTGTTTCGATTGAGCTTTTGCAAAAAGGAAACAAGAAGATATTTACCATTAATAATGAATGTGACGGAGTTAAACAAGGTAAACACGACAATTGGTTTGATCGCTTCTATCGAATGGATGAGTCGAGAAACGACGATACGTCAGGTTTTGGAATTGGGCTATCTATAGCAAAATCTATCTGCGAAAATAGCGGGGCAAAGATTTTTGCGGAAAGTAAAAAAGATAACGAGATAACAATTACTGTAATTTTTTAATTTTTTTTATTTTTTAATGTGAGTTTAAAGTTAGACCTGTATAATGAAGTTGTACAATAAAAAACACGAGGTTACTATGGCTGTTCAAACAATATTCAAACGTCACGAGATTAAATATACGCTTACAAACCAACAATACAGATTGCTTTGTGAGTGTATGCAAAACCATATGGTTCTTGATAACTATGGGAGACATAAAATCTCAAACATATATTTTGACACGGATGATTTCAGCATTATAAGGCATAGCATCGAAAAGCCAAAATATAAGGAAAAATTAAGGCTTAGGATCTATGGCCAACCAGACGAAAACAACGTTGGTTTTATCGAGCTTAAAAAGAAATATGACGGAGTTGTGTATAAACGAAGGTTACCCTCGACCCAAGCACAAGCGTTGTCCTATCTTTGTAACAAAACAGAACTAGAGGACTGTTCACAAATTAAAAAAGAAGTCGACTATTTTATAACGAGCCACAAACGACTTTCGCCGAGTATCTATTTATCGTATGAACGCGAGGCGTATTATTCTCCGAACGACGAGGATTTCAGAATTACATTTGACTTTAATATTAAGATGCGCGATGTCGACGTTACGCCGTATGAAAGCGAGCAAGACGTCGATGTCGTATCGGGAGACTGTGTTGTGCTTGAAGTTAAAACGGTTTGGGGTCTGCCATTTTGGTTTGTTGAATTCCTTGGAAAAAACGGTTTGTATAAAACTTCTTTTTCAAAGTACGGAACAGCGTACAACAACTTTATTTTACCCAAATATATAAAACGTTTCAGAGGTGCAGCAAATGCTTAACAGTCTTTTTTCAGGAATTTTTAACAACTCCGCATCGTTGTCAATTACGTTGTCACAGTTTTTTATCTGTATGATTTCGGCAATTGTTTTGGGCGTTTTTATGGCAAAGGTATATGCCGTTAAAACAAAATGCACCAAAGGTTTTGTGACAACGCTTGCGCTTTTACCGCTTGCGGTTTCGATGGTTATCATCATGGTTAACGGAAACATCGGCGCCGGAGTTGCGGTGGCGGGCGCGTTTAGCCTTGTTAGGTTTCGCTCTGTCCCCGGAACGGCAAAAGAGATTGGCGCAATCTTCACAGCGATGTGTACAGGGTTAACTATAGGAATGGGATATATAGGTTTTGCGTTTTTATTCTCGATAATTGCTTGTTTGTTTGCACTGTTGCTTAATATAACAAACTTTGGCGAACAAAAAATCAACAGTAGAACGCTTCACATAACTATTCCCGAAAACCTAAACTACTTTGATGTTTTTGATGATCTTTTTGAAAAATATACCGACACGGTTAATCTTATCACCTCAAAAACCACAAACATGGGTAGCATGTTCAAGTTGAGTTATGAAATCGAATTGAAAAATACTGCTCATGAAAAAGAATTTATCGATGAACTTCGTACAAGAAACGGAAATTTAGAGATAATAATAACCAAACAAGAGCTTTTTGTTAACACACTTTAGGCGACAACCAAGACGGAGGTTTTTTTGAATAGCAAAAAAAGAAATAACAACTCAAAACAGACAGCTTCACGCATATGGAAGATATCTGCAACTGCTTTTTTTGTTTTATACTTTGGGTTTGCGATTTTAAATCGGTTTGTCATTCCACAAAATGTTGTAGCGTTTGAAGAGTTTCCGACAAATGCCGAGCAACTATATGGTGTTGAAGTAAACTATAATACATCGCCCAAACAGGACGCAGACGAGTTGCAATCGCCAGCATTTGATCCCGTTGTAACAGAAAACAGCTATAAAAGCGAAAATATAGATATAACAATTTCTACGATACGTGAATATGATACAGACATATATATAGCCGAGGTCAAGATATCAAACAGTAATCTGCTAAAGACCGGCCTTGCATATGGAGCATTTGGAACCAATTTAAAACAAACTACCTCGGAAATTGCACAGGATAACAATGCTATTCTTTCGATAAACGGTGATTTTTACGGTTTTCGAGATACCGGGTATGTAATGCGTAACGGACAAATCTACAGGGAAGTTGGAATGCAAGACGGCAATCAAGATCTTGTGATATTTAAAGACGGAAGCTTTGACATCATCGACGAGCAGGAAATCACGGTGGCTGAACTAGCAGAGATTGGAGCCGAACAGATATTCTCTTTTGGGCCGGGACTTTTAAGTGACGGAGAGATTATTGTTGATGAGAACAGTAAGGTTGAAAGGGAAGACCCAAGCAACCCGAGAACGGCGATAGGAATGATTGAACCAAACCATTATATATTTATGGTGGCCGATGGCAGGACAGAGCAAAGCACCGGCTTGTCGATTGTAGAGATTGCGGAGGTTCTCGATTCATACGGATGTGTAGAAGGGTATAACTTAGACGGGGGCGGTTCTGCCACGATGGTGTTTATGGGTGAGGTAGTCAACAACCCAACCACCAACGGAAAAAGTTTTAAAGAACGGAGTGTGAGCGATATTGTGTACATCGGAGAATAGGTGCGTTACAAGACAGGCTGTGCGAAATTTTTATCTGCGCAAACGAGTTGCACCCTATTTAATAGTAACGATGAGCTGTGCTTTAGTTTCTTTTATATATTTTCAATTTTCACACGGTGTAACTTCGCCTCACATGACATTTTTATTTATATATCCGCTTTTATTGGGAGTAGTTGTCGGATTGTTCGCGTCGATGTCGGCGCGTTTTAAACCACAAAGTTTTTTTTCAACACATCTTTATCATACGGGAGTTGTTGCGGTCATTTTAAGCTCTTTGTTGCGAGGGGTTTTCGAGATTGCCGGCACATCTTCGATATATGAAAATATTCTGCTAATAATAGGAATTGGCTTGTTAGCGTGTAGCACTATCTGCTTTATCATAAACAAAATTACCAAAAATCATCAAAATAGGAGAGCCTATCAATGAAATTTTATATACTAACTTTTTTTATAGTGGTTGCTTTTACGTTAACCGGTTGTAACGAAACATCTGCTATCGGGGAAACTAATTTAAATCAAACGACACAAGAACAAAGTGCTAACCAACAAGAGAGCACCGTTTCTGACCAAGGTTTAATTCAACTTGAATATCCGACAAATGATCTTGTCGGTGATGACGGTGATACAATTTTTGTTGAATCAAATGAGATATTTATATCACAAAGCGGTAGATATGAATTTAGCGGCGACTACACCGAGATAGTTGTTAATGTTGATAAGAATGTCGACGAGGGGGCGGTTTATCTTGTGTTAAACAACGCAAATATCACAAATGAAACGGGTACACCTATAAACATTATCGAGGCAAAAGACGTGGTTTTGGTGCTTGAAGGGCAAAACACAGTAACCCAAGGAAGCGTTACAACGGACGACACCGAGTTTCCCTCCGCAGCTGTCTACTCTGCGGCGGATACCGTTATAACGGGTGACGGAAGCTTAACGGTAACGACGGAATATCAAGACGGAATTAACAGTCGTGACGATCTTATAATTGAGGGTGGAACTATTGTTGTAGATTCTGTCGAAGATGGAATTGTCGGCAAAGACCTGCTTGCTATTAGCGGTTCTGAAATAACGGTTGAATGTGGTAAAGACGGAATTAAATCCTCGAACGACGAGGATTTGGACAGAGGAAATATAATTATTACAAGCGGAAATTTTAACATTATTGCGCAAAACGACGCAATAAGTGCCGAGCAAATTTTGCAGATTGAGGGCGGACAATTTACTTTGTTTTCGGGCGGAGGTTATGTCGAGGTTCTCGACGAAATAACGATGGGAGAAGGCTCGGGGAACGTTGTTCAACCAAGTGACCTTCTGGAAGATAGCATGAAAGGAATTAAAGCCAACGATATTTTGATTAATGGGGGAGATTTTATAATATCCGCCTATGAAGACGCTGTTCACGCAAACAACAACGTTACCGTAAACGGTGGGGATTTCACAATAAATTCGGGAGACGATGCGTTGCATGCGGATTTTGACATGACAATAAACGATATCGACCTAACTGTTGAAAATGGATATGAAGGTATTGAAGGTTCAACAATTACAATAAACGGTGGCGAGATAAATATTAATGTGCTTGACGATGCGATAAATGCAAGCGCCGACGGTGGCTTTGTCAAGATCACCGACGGCACTATATACTTGAAATGTATGGGGGATGGAATTGATTCTAACGGGGACTTAACAGTAGAGGGCGGTGACATCGTAATTGATGTCGATGCTATACACACAAGAGGTGACGGCGACCTCGATGTAAACGGTATTTACATTATTTCGGGTGGCTCTGTGACCGATGAAGACGGAAACCCAGTCGAGGCGATGACGCAAGGCGCACAATCCGGTCAAGGACGACAACCCGGTCAAGGTACACAGGGTGGGGGAAACAGGCGATAGATGAGATTGGACGCCATATTTAACATAAACCTATCAAAAGGCACACAAACAACAGCCGTTATCTAAAACGCTTAAAATAACGACAACTGATTAACAACAACACTTTCCCGTTTTCTCTCGGTTATTATCGCGTTTGGGTTTACTTCGCCGATAAGAACAGGGGACAACGGGTTATGTTTTTTCATGTTGTCAAGCGCAGATTTCTCGCTTTTTAACGCGTAGCAATAGTTACAGCCATTCGCACAACAGTTATACGTCCCGATGTCGATGCTTTCAAGGCAAAGGCACTCGGGGCGTTGATTTTTATCTTTTATGTCTGTAATGTTACAACCTAGGATTTTTTCGATAATGCTTTTGTCGATGCAAGCACCATGTTTTATTCCATGTGTATCCAAGTTGATTTTTTCGGCACAGGTATAAATTTCAAAACCGTTTTCTTTTGCAATATTCGAGAAAATCTCTGCGAGTTTAACGATTTTTTGATCGGTCATAAGATAGGCGGGGTCTTTTCCCATCCGAGACATAACATTTTTATAACTATCTACAAAGCTTATGACGCATCGCTCGGTGCTGTCTTTCAGGCGGTTTGCCATATATGAAAATCGTTCTTTGTGATATTCTATCGTGTAGTTTTCGTCGATAATTACAGGGTCATACCGCCACACCATTCGATGTTTGCCGAGTTTTTTTGCGAGGTTTAAAAAGGTGTTAAGCAACAACTCTTTGTCGGGTAAATTTCGTTCGGTTTCGTTGCCGTATGGGGTGAGGGTGAATTCAAAATAGTAGGTGTAACCCATGCGGTCGATTTCGGGAAGATATTTCAAAAAAGGTATGGGGTTTTTTGTCCAAAAGACGATGATGTCAACATCGCTTGGTGTGAGATATGCTTTGGAATAACGATTGACATTATACGGATTTTGAATAAACAAATAGCCCTCTTTTAGGCGGTTTACAAACCATTCGCCATAAAAAGAGGGGATGTCGGTGCGTCTTGTTGCGCTAATTATCATAGTGGGTTTTTGTGCGTGTTATTAAAAAACACGTTGGAATCGGTCGGGGCGTTTTCGCGGTCGTTGTCGCTATATTCGCGCACCGACGTGCACACCGTTATTTTATAGCTTTCGAAAAGTTTGTTCTTTCCTTCGCCTTGGCTCATTCTGTGCTCAAGATTATTGCGCCATTTTTCGATAGCTTGTTCGTTCTCCCAAATGCTCATCGATAGAAGTTTGCCTTGTTCGTTAAGGCTTTGAAACCGTTCGGCTCTGATAAAACCCTCGGCAGAGGTGAGCGTTGGTTTTAACATAGACCCAAGTTCGAGATATTTTTCCATGCCTTGTGCGGTGGGTTTGACTTCAAATAAAACTATAACATTACTCATTAAAAAAGCCTCTATTTTCTTAAAATTTTTTCCATTGGTTTTCCTTTTGCCAACTCGTCAACAAGTTTGTCGAGATATCTAATTTCTTTCATGATAGGCTCGTCAATCTCTTCAATCTTTACTCCGCAAACAGAGCCTTTGATAAGCTTTCTGTTTGGGTTTAATGCCGGCGCAGCTTTAAAGAAATCAGACATATCAACATCATCGTCGATCGTGTTAATAGCATCATTTGTGTAGCCGGTTAGCCAACAGATTATCTCGTCGACTTCGGCAACCGTTCTGCCTTTTCGTTCGGCTTTTGCTATGTACAGTTTTCTCATCTCGTTCCATTTAAATGTATATATACTGTGTGAACTCATTTTGATATCCTCCGTTTTTAATCAATTAATTGTATCGTAACTTCCACGCTGTCTCCGATATTTTTCTTAAGTTTTTCTCTAATTGCCTTTAAAATTCCGATGATATAACATACACTGCCGTCCTCGTTTTTAACCCCCATATTTACAATGCTGCCTTTATAGGGCTCGCCATCAAAGGTAGCGTTCACCTTTAATCGTCGTTTGCCAAACACCGCATTAATGTCGACAGGCACAGGGACAAAAGCTCCGCCGCCGCTCCCCTCGCATATAGGTGATGTGAAATTGAATTTCTTGTCACTTGATGTTAAACTTTCCATAGCTAATAATCCTCGTTATTCAATCGGCAAACCGTTCATTTTAAGAAAGCTCAGCTTGTCCATATATCTTTAAAATATTGAGTGATTTAATATTATCAGATATTGCTTTAAAAGTCGATAATAATTTATTAAACCAATGTTGTATTGTGATAAATGTTAAGTTGTACACTAGTTGTATTGTTCAAATAGTATAATTTTAGTTACAATTTATTTTACTTATTGACAGAATTACTCTCGTCTGCTAGGATTTTAGTAACATCAACGGATTGGTGTAAACAAGTAACACTAAAGTTGTATTGCTGTTGGTGTAAAGATGTAAATACAAATATTTGAAGGAGAGAAATCATGAAAAAATTATTAGCATTACTACTCGTGGCTGTTATGGCTATTTCAATGGTAGCTTGCAGTCAACCCGCGGCAGAAGTAGAGCCGGAAGGCGGCGAAGCAACAGAAACTCCCGCAACAACAGGCGAAGGCGGACTTATCGGTATATCGATGCCAACACAGTCGAGCGAACGTTGGATTAAAGACGGAAATTCGATGAAAGAAATCCTTGAAACAGCAGGATATGAAGTAGACCTTCAGTATGCAGAAGACGATATCCCGACACAACAATCTCAAATCGAAGCTATGATAAACAAAGGCGCTAAAGTTCTTGTTATCGCTGCTATCGACGCATCGACCCTTTCTTCGACAATCGACCTTGCAGCAGAAGACGGTATCTTTGTTATTGCTTATGACCGTTTGCTCGTTGATTCGGACGCAGTTTCTTACTATGCAACATTTGACAACAGAGGTGTTGGTAAACTTCAAGCAGAGTCGCTTGTAGAAGGACTTCAAGCTAATAAAGGCGAAGGCCCTTACAACATCGAAATCTTCGCAGGCTCACCCGACGACACTAACTCGTTCTATTTCTTCCAAGGCGCTATGGACGTTCTTCAACCGTTAATCGATGACGGCACAGTAGTTGTTGTTTCAGGACAACAATCACAAGAAGAAACAGGAACTCTCCGTTGGGACGGCGCGGTAGCACAATCAAGAATGGACGCTTTGGTTGCTGCACATTATAGCGACGGAACGGTTCTCGACGGCGTACTTTCTCCATATGATGGTATCTCGAGAGGCATCATGGCTTCGCTTGCTAACAACGGTTACACAGCCGGAACAGAAGATTGGCCCGTAGTAACAGGACAAGATGCTGAAGCTGCTTCGATTAAAATGATCGTTTCGGGCGAACAATACAGCACAATCTTGAAAGACACAAGAGACCTTGCAGCAGTAGCAGCAGGAATGGTTGAAGCTCTTCTTAACGGAACAGAGCCGGAAATCAACGACACAGAAACATACAACAACAACGTAAAAGTTGTTCCTTCTTACCTATTGATTCCGTACACAGTAACGGTTGATAACTATCAAGAATTAATTCTTGACAGCGGATATCTTACAGAAGCAGATATAGCATAATTGTTATAAACAGCAAAACTGAATAATAGTTTTTTGGATGGTGGTGGCAATTTCTTTTGTTACCACCATTCAATAATAAAAACGGCCAAAAGGATATATTACGAGGAGTGTTGTTATGGAGCAATACATTTTAGAAATGAAAGGGATAACCAAGCTTTTTCCCGGAGTAAAAGCTCTTTCAGATGTTAATTTAAAGGTTAAAAAAGGACAAATTCATGCACTAGTCGGGGAAAACGGAGCCGGCAAATCGACGCTTATGAATATCTTAAGCGGTGTTTATCCCTATGGTGAATATTCCGGAGATATAGTTGTCGAGGGACAGGTTTGTCATTTTAAAGACATTAAAGACAGCGAGAAAAAGGGGATAGCGATTATCCACCAAGAACTAGCGTTAATTCCGGAACTATCGGTTGCCGAAAATATCTTTATAGGTAATGAAAGACAATCAAAAGGGTTTATTGACTGGAACGAAACAAGAAATAAGGCTAACGATATACTTAAAAAAGTTGGACTTGATGTCCATGTAGATGATAAAATAAAAGATCTCGGAATGGGCAAACAACAGCTCATTGAGATAGCAAAAGCACTTTCTAAGAACATAAAGATACTAATACTTGATGAGCCGACGGCGGCTCTTAACGACGAAGATTCAAAACATCTTTTAGACCTTCTTTTGGAACTTAGCCAAAACGGTCTATCTTGTATTTTAATCTCACACAAACTCAACGAAGTTGTTCAAGTCGCAAGCGAGATAACCGTTTTGCGTGACGGACAAACTATTCAAACAATTGACATCAAAGATGCGACAGAGGATATCATAATCAAACACATGGTTGGGCGAGAACTTACCGACCGATATCCTAAACGCAGTTGTAATATAGGAGACGTTGCTTTCGAGGTTAAAGATTGGAACGTTTTTGATCCAAACGACGGCGACAGACAGGTTATTTCAGACATTAACTTTAACGCAAAAAAAGGCGAAGTTGTCGGAATTTTCGGACTAATGGGCGCAGGCAGAACTGAACTAGCACTTAGTATATTCGGAAAATGTTATGGACAAAAAATTTCGGGAACAGTAAACATAAACGGTAAAAAAGCAAATGTTAAAACCGTTAAAGACGCTATTGATAGCAAACTGGCATATGTAACGGAAGACAGAAAAAATGCCGGACTTGTTTTGATAGACTCTATAAAAAGAAATATCCCTTTGGCGGCGCTTAAAAAACTTACGACAAATGGCGTTCTTGACGAAAATCTTGAGATTAAAGTAGCCGACGAATATCGCGAAAAGCTTAACATACGGTCTAGCAGTATTTTGCAAAACACAGGAAACCTTTCGGGAGGCAACCAACAAAAAGTCTTGTTCAGCAAATGGATATATACCGACCCCGAAGTTCTCATTCTTGACGAACCAACAAGAGGAGTAGACGTCGGAGCAAAATACGAAATCTATTCTATAATAAATAATCTTGTCGAAAACGGAAAATCAGTTGTTATTATTTCGTCGGAACTTCCGGAACTTCTTGGAATGAGCGATAGAATTTATATCATGAATAGGGGAACTTTTGTAGGCGAACTACCGTCAACAGAGGCTTCACAAGAAAAAATAATGCAGTTTATTATGCAAAGTAACGGTTAAAGGAGAAATTTAAAAATGTTAATTAAAGTTAAGAATTCTCTAAAAGGCAACATGCGTCAATACGGAATGGTTATTGCGCTTGTAATAGTTGTGTTGTTGTTTTATTTTCTGACAGAAGGAATTATAATGACTCCACGAAACATCTCGAACATTATTCAACAAAACGGTTATGTCATGATTTTGGCTTGTGGAATGCTTCTTTGTATTCTAACCGGAGGAAACGTCGATCTTTCGGTAGGTTCGATTGTCGGATTCGTTGGAGCGGTTTCGGCGGTTATGATTCTTCGAATGGGGATTCCGGTAATCCCCGGTATGTTAATATCTTTGTTGATAGGCATATTAATCGGCGCTTGGCATGGGTTTTGGATAGCTTATGCCGGAGTTCCTGCGTTTATAGCTACTCTTGCAGGTCAACTTATCTTCCGCGGATGTACAATGGCAATTCTTCAAGGAACGAGTATTGCTCCGCTCCCCGACCAGTATACCTTTATTGGAGCAGGATTTATACCCGATCCGTTTGCGCCGGAAACAGGACAATTTAAAACTTTAACTGTTATTCTTTGCGTAGTTGCGTGTATAATATTTATAGTGTCTCAAGTTGTATCAAGAAAAAACAAAAAGAAATATGGGTTTGACGTTGAACATTTCGGTTTGTTTATAGCAAGGTTGGCGTTGATTTCGGGAGTAATAATGTTTTTTGCGATACAATTAGCACAATACAGAGGTCTTCCTACCGTTTTGGTTTTGGTTGTGCTTTTGGTTTTGATATATACTTTTATTACAAATAAAACGGTTGTCGGTCGCCATATCTATGCGTTTGGCGGAAACGCAAAAGCCGCAAAGCTTTCGGGCATTAAAACAAGCCGTATCATGTTCCTTGTGTATACAAATATGGGTCTTTTGGCGGCTCTTGCCGGCCTTGTATTTACAGGACGCTTAAACTCTGCAACCCCGAAAAACGGCGATGGCTTTGAACTCGACGCGATAGCAGCTTGTTTTATCGGCGGGGCTTCTACCTCGGGAGGTATAGGAACAATTATCGGGGCGATAGTCGGTGGACTTTTGATGGGCGTTTT
Source organism: uncultured Oscillospiraceae bacterium (assembly GCA_964368445.1). GTDB lineage: Bacteria > Bacillota > Clostridia > Oscillospirales > Ruminococcaceae > CAYJAY01. The sequence goes on along the minus strand of CAYJAY010000025.1, from coordinate 16,353 downwards.
GAACAACGGAATGAACATAATGGGTGTCAGCATAGACTGGCAGCAAGCTATTAAAGGCGCAGTTTTGTTAGTTGCCGTTGCGTTTGACGTTTTATCAAAAAAGAACAAAACAGCGTAGGTTTAACCGTTTAATAATCTAACCATCAAAGGTAAATATATATGTTTTGACATACGTCAAAAATGCAAAATATAATACTTAGCAAAAGAAAGGCGTAGAAAAAACATGGAACAACATAAGTACGTTGTATTGTCAAAACAAATAAAAAAAGATATCGATAACGGGAAATATCATGTAGGTTCTAAACTTCCAAGTGAAAACGAACTTACTTTATCGACAGGATTAAGCCGTCAAACGGTAAGGCAAGCTATAGGAGTTTTAGAACTCGAGGGAATTGTTGAACGTTCAAGAGGAAGCGGCACTTATGTTAAAAATTACACACCCAAAAAGGTAAACACTCGCAACATAGCTATTGTTACAACATATATAGGGGAATATATATTCCCTACGATTTTAAAAGGAATTGAACAGGAACTAGCCGAAAACAACTATACCTCAATGCTTGCGGCAACCCAAAACAGGGTTGACAACGAGCGCAGAATTATAAGGGACTTCATGCAAAAATCTATCGACGGTCTTATTGTTGAAGGAACAAAAACCGCGCTTCCAAACCCAAATATCGATCTGTATCAAAAGTTGCAAGATATGGGGATACCGGTAGTTTTTTTTAACGGATATTACAACGCTTTAAGAAATCCAGTTTATGTTGTAACCGACGATAAAAAAGCCGGACAACAAGCATTTCGGTATCTTGTGGAAAAAGGGCACAAAAAAATAGCAGGCATCTTTAAAAGCGACGACCAACAAGGCCACGGAAGATATGCCGGGGTTGTGGTTGAGGCGGTTTCAAACAATGTGACGTTGAGCGACGAGAATATACTTTGGTTTAATACCGAGAACCAAGAAGAAATTATAGATAACTTTGCGCTTGATACGATTGGAAACTGTTCTGCCGTAGTTTGTTACAACGATAATGTTGCAGTTAAAGTTATTCAAAAGTTAAACTCAATAGGAAAAGAAGTTCCTAAAGATATGGCGATTATAAGTTTCGATTACAGCACATATGCAGAAATAGCCTCGCCAAAAATAACTTCGTTTAACCATCCAAAAGAGGATCTTGGAAGAATGGCGGCAAGAAAACTTCTTTATATGATAGATGGAGCGATAGAAAAACCGCTTATAATGCCATGGGACATTGTGGAGCAAGATAGCGTTTAACGAGTTAAAGCAAAAAGAATAACAAACATTTATTATAATTGAAAGGAATAAAATTTTATGATAGACATGAAAAACAGCGAATTTTGGTTTATAGTCGGTTCACAGTTTTTATATGGACCTCAAGTTCTTGATACTGTTGACCAACGCGGCAAAGAGATGGCGGAAAAGATGGGGGAAAGTCTTCCCGTTAAATTTGTTTATAAAGGAACAATGAAAACGGCAGACGAGATAACCGAAGTCATGAAACTTGCCAACGCAAGCGACGAGTGTTTGGGGGTTGTTGTGTGGTGTCACACATTTAGCCCAAGCAAGATGTGGATAAACGGCCTCTCGTTGCTACAAAAACCCTACTGCCATTTTGCCACACAGTACAATAGAACTATACCTAACGACGAGATCGACATGGACTTCATGAACCTAAACCAAGCCGCCCACGGCGACCGTGAACACGGATTTATCGGCGCAAGGTTAAGGCTTCAAAGAAAAATTATCGTAGGATATTGGGAAGATGAAGCCCCGCTTTTGGAACTTTCCGACTGGATGAGAAGTGCTATCGGTTATAAAGCAAGCACTGAGCTTAAAGTCATGCGCTTTGGCGACAACATGAGAGAGGTTGCTGTAACCGAGGGGGATAAAGTAGAAGCCCAAATTAAGCTAGGCTGGCAAGTCAACACATGGCCCGTCGGATATCTTGTTAAAGAGATGGAAACGGTTACGGAACAGGATATCGACCAAAAGGTGGAGCAATATAAAAGCCGTTATGATATAAAGACGGAAGATATCGGTTCGATGCGCTATCAGGCAAAACAAGAGATAGCTATGTCGAGAATTTTCGAGCGCGAGGGAATAAGTGCGTTTTCCAATACGTTCCAAGATCTTTATGGAATGGAACAGCTTCCCGGATTAGCTAGCCAAAATCTTATGATGGACGGATATGGGTATGCCGGCGAGGGAGATTGGAAAACCTCTGCAATGACACATATTATTAAAGCTATGACGACCGGTCTTTCGGGTGGGACATCGTTTATGGAGGATTATACCTACCACCTTGAAAAAGGAAACGAGTTGTCACTTGGCGCACATATGCTTGAGGTTTGCCCGTCTGTTGCGAAAGGTAAGGCAAAAATAGAGGTCCACCATCTTGGAATTGGGGACAAAAATCCTCCGGCACGTCTTGTGTTCGAGGGTAAAAAAGGAAACGCTGTCTTGGCTTCGCTTATCGACATGGGCGGAAGAATGCGCCTTATCGTTCAAGACGTTGAGTGTGTCGAGCCTATTATGGAAATGCCAAATCTTCCGGTTGCACGTGTAATGTGGAAAGCGTTGCCCGACCTTTGTACAGGTACAAAATTTTGGATTATGGCGGGGGGAGCACACCACAGCGTGTTGTCGTACGACGCTAATGCACAGATGTTAAAAGATTTTGCGGAACTTTGTGGTATCGAAGTTGTGCATCTTAGCGCAACAACTACCGAAGATAGCTTGAAACAACAGTTATTCTTAAACGATCTTGCGTGGAAATTGAAATAGCTTGCATTTTTTGCTTTAATAAGGGACTGTGACGAAATTATTATTACGCTACAGCCCCTTATTTTTAAATGTGAGGTTGAATTTACAAACAAAAAGGATTAATAGTAGACATGAAAAGTTTAAAACAAGAAGTTTTTAAAGCAAATATGCTTCTTCCCAAATATTCGCTTATAACGTTTACGTGGGGAAACGTTTCGGGAATAGACCGAGAAAAGGGCTTAGTCGTTATAAAACCTAGCGGTGTTGAATATGACGAGATGACGGAACAAGACATGGTTGTCGTTGACCTTTTGACTGGGAAAAAGGTCGAGGGAAAACTTAACCCTTCGTCCGACACCGATACACACCTTGAACTATATCGCAACTTCAAAAATATAGGAGGGGTTGTCCATACCCACAGCAGATACGCAACAGTTTTTTCGCAAAGCAAACAAGCGGTTCCGGCTCTAGGCACAACACATGCCGACTATTTTTATGGAAATGTGCCGTGTACGAGAAACATGTTAAAGCAGGAGATAGAAAAAGACTATGAACTAAACACAGGAAAGGTTATAGTCGAAACGTTTGAAAAGATAGATCCCGACCAAATGCCGGGTGTTTTGGTTGCAAGTCATGGGCCGTTTACTTGGGGCAAAAGTCCAAGCGACGCGGTGCACAACGCCGTTGTGCTTGAAGAAATATCTTTCATGGCGTGGCAAAATCTTTTGCTAAATAAAGAGATTGAAGATATTGACCAAAACTTGCTTGATAAGCACTATCTTAGAAAACACGGAAAAAATGCATATTACGGGCAGGGGAACTAGCGGCCTTATCCGTTTTGACGCAAGGTTTATCATGATTTATTATAACGATATTTTCGTTATTTTATAGTTGCAATTTAACTTTTTATTGATATAATTGTAAACAGATAAAGGTTTGAAAATATTATTAAACGAACCGATTATATATTGAACACTATCCTTAATAAATAGCTAATAGAAATAATCTTCACCACAAGTGAAGATTATTTCTATTCAGTTATGTAACAAAAACCATTGTTTTGTCACTAATATATCGAAAGGGGGAACGAGATGAAACTTTCAATTGATAGTTTATACATGCAATATAAACAAGATATATTTAACTACCTGGTTTCGCAAACAAGAAATCCGGGCGTTTCGGAAGATTTAACCTCGGAAGTATTTATAAGCGCAATAAAATCTTTACCCTCTTTTAAAGGTGATAGCGACATAAAAACATGGCTTTTTTCGATAGCTCGCCACAAGTGGTATGAATATGTAAGAGCGGACAAAAAACAAAAGATTGCAAAAGATTTTTTGATTAGGCAGTACATAATATGCGACCAACAAAAGGAAGAAAATATTTTAAGAAAAGAGATTGTTTTAAAGGTAACGGAACTTTTAGATAAAGAAAAAGAAAATGCAAGGATCATTGTATTTATGCGAATAGAGGGTTACTCCTACTATGAGATTTCTGAAAAACTTGGGATTTCCGAAAGCTCCGCAAGGGTGGTTGATCACCGAACTAAACGAAAGATACGGGAAATTCTTTTAAAGGAGGGTATGTTTTATGAATAAAATCGATTGTGATATATGTTTGGATTTAATGCCTCTTGTTATCGACGGCGTTGCAAGCGAACAAAGCGAAAGAGCTGTTTTTGAACATACAGCGACCTGCCAAAGTTGCAAAGAAATCTTTGAGACATACGAAAAACCAAAACCGGATGACAGCAGAGTGTTGAAAAAGATAAAAAGCCACTTTTATAAAATAGCATCGATTTTGGTTGTTTTTGGGATTTTGTTTGGAGTTTCGCTTATGATAAGCGGTGGAGAGTATTACAATATATTAATAATGCCCGCAATAGGCGCCGTTAGTTATTTTGTGTTAAAACAAAAGCTATATATAGTTTTTATCGCTGTTTTTGCGATAACGTTTGTTAGATACTATTTGGTTTTTGTTCAAGGGTTAAAGGCAGGTTTTACCTATGGTTTTATATACTGCGGATTGATATTATTGGGTGTTTTAATAGGATTTTTATTTGATTTTGGTTTAAGAAAGGAAAAAGTTCGAAAATAAATTTTCGAACGCAAGTTTTGAATACAAATACAAAATAGCTCAAAACATTGCAACTTAACAATAATAGGAGAACGGGAAACATGAAAACAAAAAAATGCATTAAAATTTTGGCGGTAGCAGCCGCAAGTTTACTTATACTATTTATTTTTATTTTGTTTGATAACTTTGTCGGAAACCCTTTAACATCAGGACATATAAAAAACCAAGCCGAAACACTTATTAATTCGGAATATGGCGAAAGTAATTTCCAAGTTTCAAGCATAAGCTATGACAGATTTCGAAAAAATTATATTGTGGATGTTGCACCATATGACCAAACAAACATAGACGGGCATTTTACATTAGTCTACTCGAGATACGGTAGTTTTAAGGATAACTCATACAATTCGCGTGTTGCCGAAAAATCAAACACACATATGCGCCTTTTAAGGCAATACGCGGAACTGTTAATGCAAACGAGCACAGATTACAATTTAAGTAACGAAAAACCGGATTATATAATAAATTTTGGCGGATTTATCGTTCCACCAAAACCGGAGGAGCTTGAAAGCGACAAGATATATAGCACCGCCGAGCTAAACGAAATTGCAGAAAAATACGGAACGGTTACCGTTTACGTCGAGCACGAGAACCCATCGCTTGAAGTTTCTGTCGACATTATCAAAACGACAAAAGATGTGATAAATGACTGTGGTATCAGTTTTAATAATATGTCGTTTTCGATGTATAAATTCCCTTTTGAAAAAAACACTCGGTCGGAATTTCGGTATGAGGGGTTGCTACAAAGCGAGATTGCAGGGGAAAACCTTATAGAAATTCTTGAAACTAAAAAGGTTGATGACGCCGGTTAAAGTTATCAAATAAAAAATTATAAAGGAGAAACAACTTCATGAAAATAAACGTTAAAAAAATAGCTGTTATAACTGCTGTGTTGCTTGTTATTTTAATTATTGTCGCTGCTTGTTTTTTACTCGGAAACCCTGTTTTATATGCTGTTTCAAAAAGTGCCGCCCAAGATTATTTAGATCAACACTACGAATCTACCGATTACGTTATAAAGGATCTACTATATTCACCGAAAAAAGGCTCATATAACGCAATTGTTTCGTCTCCATCAAGTATTGATACAGAATTTGCGCTTGTAATGAACCGTTTCGGAGGGATTGAACAAAACACCTATGACTATGTGGTCTCAAATGGATTTAATACGGGGTTGCGTCTTAATTATGAATACCATGATCTTGTAGACGAGATAATATTCTCTGACGATTTCCCCTATAATGTTACGAACGGTTACGGAAGACTTGCTTTCCATTCGGGCGAGGAGGGAACGTTCGATTTTTCCAAAGATACAAATTCGCTCATAATTGATAAACAGTTAAGCCGAGGGGAACTGAACGACATTGCGGCAAGTTGCGGAGAATTCTATCTAGAGATAAGCGGACAACAGTTTTCTGAACAGACGGCGAACGAAATGGCGACCCTGTTGAAAAATTTATGTATAGAAAACGATGTTGTTTTTTATAATCTAACGCTTAACCTTGAAACGCAAAACGACAATGACATATCTGTCGTCCAGTATAACTTTCTATATGATGATATAGTTTAATGGTTTTTTGTTTAACCGAATTGTAATCTTGTAATAGCTTAAATTTAATCACATTGCTGCAATTTTAGTTAATATCTATGTAGTTAGATTTAAATTGTTGATATAACTTAGCGTATTAAATCCGGATAAGCTATAAAATATTAAGTTGAAATTTTCTTCGCTTTTTGTTTTTTTGCCAAAACAACGATAAGAAAAACCGCAACCAAAGAACAAGCCGCCGCTATTGCAAAAGCCGGGAACATCATGTCTATGTTGTCCGCAGCAATGTTCTTATAATATCCTCCGAGGTTTGACGAGATAAGAGCCGCAATTCCAAAGCCAACCAAAACCATTCCGTAGATTGTTGCAGAATTTTTTGCGCCAAACGTTTCGGCGGTGAGCGAAGGAAATGTCGAGAGAAGTCCCCCATAGAAAAAACCTATGAAACCAATTAGAACAAATATTAAATATCCTTGCGCAAAGTTAATCAAAAGCGGCAGAACGGCGGAACCCACCATTAGAATGAGCAACGTATTGATCCTTCCAAGCTTATCCGATATTGCTCCCCAACTGAGGCGACCGGCAGCGTTTGCAATCGAAATCATCAAAACACCTATAGAGGCAACTTCGCCCATTCCACGACCTTCTGCGATGGGCTTTGCAAAGCCTATCATCATAAGACCACCTATGCAAGCAAGCATCATAGCGAACGCAATTAAATAGAACTCAGAAGTTTTAATTACCTGTGTGGCAGTTAAGTCGTCCGAAACACTTCCGTTTGTTGTAGTAATTTTTTGTTCGGGTGTGTATAAAAAAAGTGAACCAATTGTGCAGATAACCAAAAAGACTATCGAAATAATACGAATAGCGGCAAGCTCTCCAACCCCGACACCGCCATTTGCCGCGATTATCGCTTCAACAACAGGGGTGAAGACAACGCCGCCAAGGCCTAATGCGGCAACCACAAGGCCGGTTACAAGTCCTTTTTTTTCGGGAAAGCATTTTTGAACGCACGCTATTGTGGGGGAATACACAAAGCCCATGCTGATGCCACCTATTACGCCATACGTCAGCCAAAGAGCTTGGGGAAATTCGGGGGTTGTTAAGGAAGCTAAGAAAAAACCAAGCGACATCAAAAAACCACCGATCATAACGACGTATTTTATAGTGATTTTCGGGACAAGTTTTCCACCGATGATGCTGCCAAAGCCCAAAACGGCAAGTAGAATAGAATAGGTATAGCTAGCTGAGGTGTTGTCTCCTGCAAACAATGAGGTTGCAATTCCGCTTTGAAATACGCTCCAGATATACGCAACGCCGACACAAAGCTGTATTGCAATTGTTGCAACAAGCGCAAAGTTTCTGTTTTGTTTCATTTTCATTTTTTAAAATCTCTTTCCTTTAAATTTTTGAAGTGGGTTGACTATATACAAAAAAGAGCCTCCGGCGCGTTAGCCGGAGGCTCTTAAAAGTACAAATAAATTGCTTTTAAACTACTTTAACCTCGGTTTGGCAAAACGCAAACAAACACTATTGATAATAACAATAATGCTAATAATTAGGCCTAGGTTAATGTTGATAAAGTTCACGCTTGCGTTTTTCCTTTCGTTAAAGTTAACTAATTATACAATCAATATATTTGATTTACAAGTGCGCGTTGCAAATTATGTGTGATTTAACTATTTTTTGCGATTTGATAAAGTTAAATTAGTTATTTTGTCGAATAAATATGTTAACCAAAAACTTTATCCTCAAAGTTTATATACACAGGATTGTTGTTTATGTAATCCTCTTTTGATATCAACGAATATGCCGGATATATGTCGCCGTTAATATAACTATAAATACTATACCAATTTTCGATGTGATAATCTGACGTCCAAACAAGATAATATTCATCTGTAAACCCATAAATTCGTTTAACCCTTGTGCCGGAGGGCTTTGGGATATATGGCTGATTATATACGTCTTTGGTTGATAAATCAACATATGCTAACCCTGTGTCACCGTGCGGAAAATAAGCGCGGTTAGACTGGGTGTCGATGTAGTATCTCGTATCATGCACCGAAGGAAATTGTTCGGGATATCTGTCGATTTCAACAAGTTGGTTATCACCGTTTTCGGTCAATGGAAAAATATATTTTTGTTTGTCTAAATTTGTTATATTGTCTAGATATAACTCAGAGCTTGCGTCGGCAGGCGGCTTCATCATGTTAAGGATAAGGCCGTTTTGATAAACATCGTCCAAAGAGATGCTCGATTGGTCGGCGTAGAATGTTTTGATGTTGCTAACTTCAAGAGTTTGCTTGTTTATTTTACAAAGTCTAACATCGTGATTATAGGTTGAAGAACGGTCGTCGACAAGTAAAATCCATAAATTCTCTCCGTCTGAAGCAACCCCGCTTGTGTAAAGGGCAAAGCCCGGAAGTTCTGTTTGCACTCGGTTTTTCCCTTGTGGCGAAAATCGCGCAATATAGCTTGTGTCGCCGTCACTGCTTGTGCACCAAAGATATTCGGTGGAGCAAAAAAAGTATCCTTCTATATCGTTTTTTGTGAATTCGTAGTTTTCCAACCTGCGGAATTCATGGGTTGCAAAGTCGAGATACAGCGGTGTTCTCGAAACGCTTTCTAAAAGGTTGTCGTTTGGGACGTCAGTTATTTTGGCAAAAATATAAGCTCCGTTTTGATCATTTGCTATAGGTGCATAAGCCGAAATGCCCATTCTGTAACCAAAAGAGCCGGTCAGCAATTTCATTTTGAGAGGATTGTCAGCATCAATATTCTCAACACTATCAACATGCTCAACATTTACATTTTCTTTGTCGCTGTTGCAACCTACCAATAAAAAAGAAACTAAAAGTAAGACAAAACAAATGAAGTGGATTTTTCTCATTTTAATAACCTGTTCCTTTCGATATAAATCTCTATATTTTTCATTATATCATAACAGCAATTGTAAAAAAATATAGAGATTTTAAATTTAATATACGGTGAAACGAGGAGCAACAAAGCGATGTGCGTGATGATTTTAATTTTTCACAAAAAAAGTCTTTGCAAACTAAGCGTAGTTTCCGACGGTCTGTCGCCCCTTTAGGGGAGTTTTTTTATCTAATGAAGAATGTGGAATTAAGGATCGCCCTACGAGCGAAATTTCAATACAGGTTTTTATAGATTTATTTGCTGTTTTTTGCCTCGTCCGCTTGCCGTCGGTTGCCCGAACCAACTTACAACGGCAAATAAATTTTGCACAAAATATTTCTTTTGTGCTACAATGTCATTTGTATAAGCTCTGCCGTGCGGCAGAGCTCTTGGAAATAATCCTACGTATTATTTATATAAGATGAAGCTTGTATTGATAAAGAATGTCAAAAGAAAATCTACAAAAAAATATTGAAGATATCCTGTTAAACAAGAACAACAAAATGGCGAGTATCGCCATTGCAAGTTTTTTGCAGTATACAGTTTATAAAGCGCAAAAAATGGGGCGGGTTTTTAGGGCGTGTGTCGCCCTAAATCGTTGAGGGGGTTTTGGGGGTGTCGGGGGGCAAAGGGGGAGAATCGAAACTCCCCCGCCCCAAAACAATTTACAAAGGGGCGTTAGACCCTTCTGACAAAAAACGTTTCAATAAAAAGATTTACACTACGGATTATTTATATTAGATGTAGCTTTAAAGTTTAGAAATACTACGGTTTTGCGCTATCGGTGCAAAATGCCAAGCAAAGCGAGGCAAGGAGTATTTCCTAAATCATCACCATAGGTGAGGGTTATTTATATAAACTTTTTTGTTGAAAAAAAATATCGTATTAAAAAAGTATGACTTTTTGCGCAAAATAATCAGGTGTTTTTTCAACAAATAGTCAAAAATGAAACAATCTCTTTGACAAAATGGTTAAGCGATGTTATATTAAATGTTAGAGAAAAAAATTATAAAAAGAAAGGTTTTTTCAAATTATGAAACAAATTATTTCAACCGATAAAGCTCCGGGAGCAATAGGCCCATATTCACAAGCTGTTCGTGCAGGCGACATGCTTTTCTTGTCGGGACAAATCCCAATCGATCCTGCAACAGGTGATATTGTTTCGGGCGGTGTAACCGAACAAACAGAACAGATCTTCAAAAACATACAAGCAGTTCTAGAGGCTGCCGGTGCTTCGCTTGACAATGTTGTAAAATCAACAGTTTTCTTAAGTGATATGGCAAACTTCGCCGATATGAACGCGGTTTATTCTAAATATTTTAAAGAGGGAAGCTACCCGGCGAGATCTGCTTTTGCGGTTAAAGAACTCCCGAAAGCAAGCCTTGTCGAAATCGAGACGATTGCTTTTATAGGCTAGTTAACTAAATTTCCTAAAAACTGAATTTCCACAAATTTGTATAACAATACTGTCCGCCAGTCCGGTGAAAAAGATTCACTAATAGAGTATTCACTTGATGACCGGGGTATTTTTAAAAATATTATTTTAAAGAGGTATTTGTTATGGCAGTAAAGTATGTTCCGGAACCGTTTAGAATTAAAATGGTTGAACCCCTTAAAATGCTGACTAGGGAACAGCGTGAGGAAAAAATTAAACAAGCAAAATACAACCTTTTCAACCTTCGTGCGGAAGATTGTTATATCGATCTTTTGACCGATTCGGGCACCAATGCACAAAGCCAAAACCAATGGTCGGCTATGATGCAAGCTGACGAGTCGTATGCAGGGGCGAGAAGCTACTATCGTTTAAACGACGCGTGCAAAGACATCTTCGGATACGGCTATTTCCAACCTGTCCACCAAGGAAGAGCTGCAGAACAAGTTTTGTTCCCAACTTTCCTTTCGGAAGGCAAGGTAGCGATAAGCAACATGTTTTTTGACACAACCCGTGCACATGTAGAAATTGCTGGTGCAAGGGCTGTCGACTGTGTGGTTGCCGAGGCGAAAGATCCTTCTGCTCGTGCAAAATTCAAAGGCAACATGGATGTTGAAAAGCTTGAGAAACTTATAAATGAATATGGCGTAGACAAAGTTGGGCTTATCGTTATGACGATAACAAACAACTCGGCGGGCGGCCAACCGGTTTCTATGCAAAACATGAAAGACGTTGCTGCAATAAGCAAAAAATATAACATCCCTCTCGATATCGACGCGGCTCGTTACGCAGAAAACGCATATTTCATCAAACGTGATGAAGCGGGTTATGCCGACAAATCGATTAAAGAAATTATAACAGAGATGTTTAGCTATGCCGATATGTTCACGATGTCTGCTAAAAAAGACACGATTGTTAACATGGGCGGAATGATAGGCGTTAAAGACGGCGAGTCTCCGCTTATCCTTAAAATAAAAGCTAACTGCATATGTTTTGAAGGGTTCTACACATACGGTGGCCTTTCGGGACGTGAACTCGAAGCGTTGGCGGTTGGTCTTTATGAGGGTATCGACGACGATTATCTCGCATACAGAATAGGACAAATGGAATACCTTGCCGCGAAACTTGACGACGCGGGTATTGCATATCAATCTCCGGTTGGTGGACACGGCATATTTGTAGATGCAAAAGCTATGTTCTCGCACATTCCGTATAACGAGTATCCGGGACAGGTTCTTGCAATTGAACTTTATAAAGAAGCAGGTCTTCGCACCTGTGACATCGGTTCTTACATGCTTGGAAACGACCCCGATACTAAAGAACAACTTCATGCAGATTTTGAATTCACACGTCTTGCAATTCCGCGCCGTGTATACACACAGTCGCACTTTGATGTAATGGCAGATGCAATAATTGCTGTAAGCAAACGCGCAAAAGACATCAAACGCGGATACAAAATTACGTGGGAACCCCCTATTCTTCGCCATTTCCAAGCGTCGCTTGAAAAAATTGAAGAGTAAAATTCAGTTTATTTGTTCAAAAAACCACCGATTTATTTTAAGTCGGTGGTTTAGTTTAGATGTTTTTCAAAGTTAGAACTTTAAAATATTAACAATTGACAGTTGTTTTATGAACTAATCATTAAAAATAAATTGTGAAACGATTTTTTTAGTGAAACTTGACAAAATAATTTTTAAAATATATAATATACCTACAAAGTGATATTACGTTTTGTTATGCCCTATTAAGGAGTTGAATTATGAGGGTTTCAAGAGTTGTTTTTTTTATACTGCTTGTTGTGGGAATTATAATATTCACAGTTACCTCTGCAAACTCTTATGATGTCATCATCCAAAAAGAAGAGGACATAAGGGGGATTTATGCGGAGCGTATAGACAACACTATAAATGATTTGATTAAAAGCACAGAGGTGCTTGATGTTTTGGTCACAACAGGTGATAAAAAAATTGATGTTGAACAATTTCATAAGGTAGCGGCAGCTTTTTATAATGAAGATTTAAACTCGGTGATTTCATATCTTCCGGATGGTGTCGCGGTTCTTGTTTATCCGGCAACCGAGAGAAGCGACTTTATCGGGGTCGATATTTTGGAACATCCGTTAACCGCGGTTGATGCAATTAAGTCAAAAGAAACGAAAGAGATTGTTATTTCGGGGCCGTTTGATCTTGTTCTTGGAAATACCGGAATTGCGGTTAGAAATCCCGTGTATATCGATAATAAGTTCCACGGATTTTTTTCGATATCGGTTGAGATGCCGTGTTTTTTGAACTATGTCGGGATAAGCGGACTTGAAGACCTTGGATATCAATATGAATTAATAACTGAATATGAAGGCGAAAATATAGTTGCCTCGCAAAGTAATCATTTTAACAGATCTAAAGCTGTTTACAAAGATATTAAAGTTGGAGAAAATGTTTGGCATCTTGGGTTGTATGTTGACGGGAGAGAATATCAAATATTGTCTAACGGATTGTTTTGGTTTTTTGCCATATTGCTTATTAACATTATTTTGTTGAGAATCTTTACAAACTATGAAAAATCAAAAATGACGATGACGACAAGACTTGAAACGGACAATCTGACGGGCGCTTATAACAGAACTAAACTACAGCAGTATTACGACAAGAAAAACAAAGATGATTTTGCGTTGTTTTATATTGATCTTAACAACTTTAAACCGGTTAACGACAATTATGGACATGAAGTTGGGGATAAACTTCTCATCGCATATGTTAAAAGATTAAAAAGCAACTTTAAATCGGACACGATTATTGCGCGAATGGGTGGAGACGAGTTTGCGTTGATAACGCCCAATATAAACAACGACAACGACGCACTCGCTATAAAAAACAGGGTTAAAAAGCTTTCGGGGCGCACATTTATGATTGATGACATAGGTATAAACATCTCAGCAAGCGTGGGCTATGCTCTATCGAGCGAAGCGCCTTCGTTAGAAAAACTGATGAAGATTGCGGATCAAAAGATGTATGTAGAAAAGGTTATCGATCGCGCTAAAAGATAGTTAATGCCTGCTGAATTTTCGCCTATGGCGAAAATTCAGCAGATAGCATCAAGATAAGTAAAATGCATAGCATTTGTGATGAATAACCTGTTATTCATCAGGCTTTAACTATATTAAGATTTTAAATAAATAACAAAACCGAGACAACAACGTTTAATGGTGTCTCGGTTTTGCTTTGAAATTTTTATCTACAGTTTTACGCTTGTTTGAACATTTAATCGTTTTATCGAATAATACTTATCGCCTTGTTTTGAATTGTTATGTTTGTTCAAAAATCTTGCAATTCTCGGGCGATTGTATCGTTGTGCTAATATACAAGGCAGGTTAACCGCTAGCGCATATAACAACATATACAAAATTACATATGCCGGACAGAACAAACCAAAAATAATAAATGGTGGGATTGAGACAAGGTGGAGAAACTCTGCCCTGCACGATTCGATGATAAAAAGCTCGAGTCCTGTTTGACTTTTATCATACAGGTGCTTTTTCTTAACACCTACACCGGTTATTGCGGAGCCGTCCGGTAAAAATTTTTTCCAACGTTTAATTTTAAAATATCTTTCATATAGTTTTCCATTTTGTTCAAAAGAATAACTTTTGAAAATAAAATTGTCATTTTTAAAAAATCTGTCGGGCAAAGTTCTTGAAACTATTGCGGCGAAAATCTGAATAACTGGCCATACCAAAAAACAGATTAAAACGGTAGCCCATTCAGGCAAAAATATTATCTGCATACCTTCTCGTTCCATTTAATTTTGCGCCCCTTCCAAGTTACGGGAATATGAAAAATCTTTTTTATCATCGAAACAAAAAAGATAAATAAAAATAAAACAAACCAAACAGGATAAAACAAAACTTGAATAAAGTCAAAATTACCGATTTTTTTTGATTTTACGGCGACTAAAATTACCCATAAAAAATAGTTTATAAACGCTATGAAAAATAAATCATTATTTAATAGTTCATAAAAAAGAATTAAAGAACTACAACAACCGTTGATCCAAAAAAAGGTCAGTGCAAAGATAACGGGTGAAGTATACGTCGCGCCCACAGCAATGTTTTTTATCCAGCCTTGTGAAAGTTTTTGTAGTCCGTCGGGGTACATACGAAACAATATGCTTTTACCACCTGTTTTTATTACAAAAGTTTCGCCATGTTTTTTTAAAGCTTTTGCAACTTCGAGGTCGTCTACAACGCTGTTGCCTACACAACTGTGCCCGCCTATCTTGCGATATAGTTTTGCGTCGATGAGGATAACCGGACCAAAAAGTCCGGCGGGACTTGTGTGAAAAGCACAACAGGTTCCGTTTGCGGCAAGTTGCACAAGGTTGAAAAAAAGCGAACCGTTTTCATATAATCTTTCAACGACATGAAAAGGCTGAACAGACACGGTGCACTTTTCGGTGCGGTGTGTTTCGAGAAGGTCAAAGACTGCGGACGGCGAAAGACGAACATCGGCATCAAGGAACAAGATTAAATCTCCTGTAGCAATGTTTGCGCCTTGTTGACATGCGAACGCTTTGCCTTGAATACCTTGTTTTTTTTGTTGTACCTCGACAAGGGTAGCGAAATTAAATTGTTTTATCAGCTCTTTTGTGTTGTCGGTGCTCATATCGTCGACACAGATTACCTCGAAAGGCCTGTGAGTTTGGTTTTGTATGCTTTTTAAAACATCGACGACGTTGTGTTGTTCGTTGCGAAACGGTATCACAACCGAGACGGATAAGTTGTTATTGCCTTGCTCGCTGTGTTTAAGTTTCGGAAATTTCCAAAACAACACAATAAAGCAAACTATTCCTATAAGGCTTGATAATAAATAATACATTATTTTGTCAACCTTTCGTTGTCTATGCTTAAAATAGCTTTGTCAGCGGCTAGCCTTCCCGTTATTATGCTTACAGGAAGACCGGCGGGGGAAAACGTCCACATGCCAGCTTGGTATATGTTTGGATAATCGGTGTTAACCGAGTTTGCTATCGCGGTAAATCCCGAAACGGCGGGCAATGGTTGGCTGGCGTGGCTCCAACCTGTGATAGCTCCGTCATCGTTTCCAGTTTTTTGTTCGACACTTAAAGGGGTTGAAACATCGCAAAAAATCAAAGATGATTTTAAATCTTTAATTAATGTTTTGTCTAAAATCTCTGTAATCACGGTTTTGCAAAATTCTTTAAATTTATCGTAAAATCCGAGAGATTTGATCTTTTCGGTGATATCATAGCTAAACAACGTTCCAACGATTATTGCGCTGGTTTTATGTGGTGCAAGATTTCTGCTTTTGACTGCGGGACATGATATCTCAAATGTTGTGGCCTCAAGAAAATTTTTAGTATATTGAAAAAGCTCGTCGATATCGTTTGGGTTGCTTGGCGTTTCAACCGAAGAAAGGCCGGAAACGCTAGGCGTGAAAAAAAGGTGTGAACCTATTATTTTCTCTAATGTTTCGGGGGGTATGTCTAAAGCTATGTAAAAAGTTAAGATAGAATCGC
>CAYJAY010000024.1:0-38520 GCA_964368445.1 uncultured Oscillospiraceae bacterium | reverse complement strand
GCGGCTTAAATATTTTATCATATACGTGTTTTATTGTCAACAAAAATTAGCTTATCTTGTCTTTTAATTTGTCTTTACAAAGAATTTATACAACTCCAAAGATTTATTTTGCTTATTTTGTTTTTTTTATTCAAATGTAATTAATATTAAGTTAATTTTACATATTTAAAATTATAACATAGTTTTCAAATTTTTAGGTTTTAAAAAAAATAAATATTTTTTTTTAAAACCTATTGCAATTTATATTTGATGTGGTATAATAACAGTAACGATAATCATTATCAAATAGGTGATACAATATGGATATGAGAACCAGCAAAAAACGCGATGCAATATACAACGCAATATTAAATGACAAGAGCCATCCTTCGGCACATACAGTATATGTCGGTCTTAAAGATAAAATCCCAGACCTTTCGCTTGGGACGGTATACCGAAACATTGCCCTTTTTAAAAACCAAGGGAAGATAGTAACGGTGTCGACAATTGGTGGCGAAGAACGATACGACGCAACCGTTAACCCACACATGCATTTCGTTTGTTCAAAATGCGGCGATGTTGTCGATATCTCGGAGCATCTCGACCTTAGCGGATACGAGGAAAACATCGAAGACAAGATTAACGTTAAGATAGAAAGCCACAACGTGATCTTTAACGGCAGTTGTAACATTTGTAAAAATCGGAAAAATTAATTCCGTTTTTAATAAAATAACTTTAACTTAAAAGGAGATTGTATTTATGAAACAGTGGAGATGTGTAACTTGCGGATATATCGAGAAATCCGATAGCGTTCCCGGCAAATGTCCAGTATGTAATGCCGGCTCAAACAAATTTGAGGAGATGGCCGGAGGAGAAGCCGAAGGATATGTAACGGTACATAAAGTTGGCGAAGCAGAAGGCGTCGACAAAGATATCTATGAAGGATTGGTTGCAAACTTTAACGGCGAATGTTGTGAAGTTGGAATGTATCTTGCGATGAGTCGCGTAGCAGACAGAGAAGGTTACCCCGAAATCGCCGAAGCTTTCAAAAGATATGCTTTGGAAGAAGCTGAACATGCCGCAAAATTCGCTGAGCTTCTTGGCGAAGTCGTGACCGACAGCACAAAGAAAAACCTTGAACTTCGCGCGGCTGCCGAAGCCGGTGCATGTATGGGTAAATTCGAGCTTGCAAAAAAAGCAAAACAACTTAACCTCGACGCTATCCACGACACGGTACACGAAATGGCAAAAGACGAAGCAAGACATGGCGCCGGTTTCTCGGGTCTTCTTGCAAGATATTTTAAATAAACTTACAGATTATTTTTAACATAACGGTTGGTACGAACGCAATAAACTTCGTATCAACCGTTTTTTCATTTGAATTCACAGTTCGAATATGATAGACTGTGTATATTATATAATCCCACCCAAAACATCAATAAAGGAATTGTTTTTTTATGTCTCTTTTAGCGTCGATTTCCGAGATTAGAACACCGTTTTTAAACGATTTGTTTCTTGGTATAACCGCCCTTGGCGAAGAAATCTTCGTCATAGTCGTTATCTGCACTTTATATTGGTGTTTCAATAAACGCATTGCGTTGCTTGCAGGTTTTATATATTTCTTTTCGGGGCTTTTGGTGCAAGGGCTTAAAATATCTTTTCGCGTTGACCGCCCATGGATTATCGACCCCGGCGTCGTTCCCGTCCCCGAAGCTATGGAACATGCGACAGGTTATTCGTTCCCAAGCGGTCACACCCAAAGCGGGGCTGCTATCTTTTCGACTTTCGGGATAAAAACCAAAAAAAGGCTTTTCACCGTGATATATTTTTCAATAGCTATTCTTATAGCTTTTTCAAGGATGTATCTTGGGGTTCACACGCTCGCTGATGTTGTGGTTAGTTTTGTTTTCACGGTGGTCATCTGCTTGTTGTTTTGTTTATACGAAAAAAAGATTTTTTCAAACGCAACTTCGAGACTGGTTTTAAGCGTTTCACTTTGCGCCGGTTCTTTTTTGTTAATGGCATATTCCTACTATTTGTTTTATATCGGCACAATCGAACAACACTACGCAACCGATTGTTTTAAAGCGTCGGGCGCGGCTGTCGGATTTGCGTTAGGTTTTTTTCTTGAAAGTAAATATATCAAATTTAAACCGACGGCGTTTAGTTTGCCAAAACAGATATTAAAACTTGTTGTTGGTCTTGCGACAACGGTTGTCCTTCTTGAAGGCATCGAGATTGTTTTGGGAACATCGCTTTTCGCGGACGCGTTGAGATATTTTGTCGTAATTTTTTGGGCAATGGCAGGGTATCCTTTTTTGTTTTCAAAGTTGAAAACAGATAAAAATCGTTAATATAATATTCATACGAAAAACGGAGGGTTTTAACGCCCTCCGTTTTAATTTATGCCATGCTTGCTATGCTTTGCTCTAAAAGTTCAAGTTTTTGTTTTGCTTTTTCGAGTTTTTCTTTTTCTATGTTAACGACCTTTTCGGGGGCTTTTGAAACAAACTGTTCGTTTGAAAGTCTTTGTTCAACAAGCTCAATCTCGCGCATACAATCGGATTTTTCTTTGTTTAAACGTTCAAGTTCTTTCTTTTTGTCAACAAGTTGATCCATCTCGATTAAAATTCTTGCGCTGTCTGTTGCGGTTTGTGCCGCTCCGTCTATCTCGAATTTGTTCCCGATATAAACCTTGTTTGCATATGCCAAACGCTCTATAAACACTGTCCCAAGTTCAAACAGTTCGGTGTTAGCCGTTTCGATGTAGAAATCTGCTTTTTTAGAAGCCGGAACATTTTTTTCTGCTCGTATAACTCTAACCGCTTTGATAACGTCCATAATCTTTGTGAAATCGTCTTTTTCTTTCGCAAAGTTCAGTTTCTCGTCATAAGTCGGGAAGGCAGAAATCATAATACTTTCGTCGCTGTGTGGCATAGCTAGATAGATTTCTTCGGTGATAAACGGCATAAACGGATGGAGAAGTTTAAGTATATTTGTCATAACATAAACTAGGATTTGTTTGCAGTTTTCCTTTTGAACTTCGTCCTCGCCGTTCAAACGAAGTTTCGAGATTTCGACATACCAATCGCAAAATACGTCCCATGTAAAGTCATACACTTTTCCTGCGGCAACGCCAAGTTCGTATTTTTCGATATTGTCGTTCACCTCTTTTACAAGGGTGTTAAGTTGGCAAAGTATCCATTTATCTTCGATGTTAAGGCTGCTCGGCAAACTGTCGGCTTTAACTCCCGAAACATCATTCATAAGGATAAACCGCGCGGCGTTCCAAAGCTTGTTTGCAAAGTTCCTCGAAGCTTTAACCTTTTCGTCGGAAAAACGCATGTCGTTTCCTGGGGTTGTTCCGGACGCTAGCATGTATCTTAAAGCGTCGGCGCCGTATTCTTCGATAATGTCAAGCGGATCAATTCCGTTGCCGGACGATTTCGACATCTTCTTTCCGTCCGCCGCTCTTACAATTCCGTGTATAAACACGGTGTGGAACGGGCGTTCGTTCATGTTTTCAAGACCCGAGAATATCATTCTCGCAACCCAGAAAAATATTATATCGTATCCCGTCACAAGAACGTCTGTCGGGTAGAAATATTTTAAATCTTCAGTGTTTTCGGGCCAACCGAGTGTCGAAAACGGCCAAAGTGCCGACGAAAACCATGTGTCAAGCGTGTCTTCGTCCTGCTTGAGTTTTCCGCCACATTTTGGGCACACCGTCTCGTGTTTATCCGACACAACAAGTTCCGAACAATCGTCACAGTAGTATGCCGGAATTCTGTGTCCCCACCAAAGTTGGCGCGAGATACACCAATCTTTTATGTTATACATCCAGTTGAAATAAGTTTTTTCAAAACGTTCGGGTACAAATTGAATGTCGTCGCTTTCAACCGCTTTGATAGCGGGCTTAGCAAGCGGCTTCATATCAACAAACCATTGAAGCGAAAGCCTAGGCTCTACCGTAGTTCCGCAACGATAACATTTGCCTACGTTGTGCTTAATGGGTTCTGTCTTGATTAAAAACCCTTGTTCCTCGAGTTGTTTAACAATGAGCTTTCGCGCTTCATATCGGTCAAGCCCTTGATATTCGCCGCCGTTTTCATTGACTGTTGCGTCTTCATTAAAGATATTTATAACTTCAAGGTTGTTTCTTATTCCGGCTTCAAAATCGTTGGGGTCGTGTGCCGGGGTAACCTTAACAACACCTGTTCCGAAATCCATCTCCGCATAGTTGTCCCCAATAATCGGAATGTCTTTTCCGACAAGCGGAAGTTTAACCGTTTTGCCGATAAGGTGTTTATATCGCTCGTCGTCCGGGTTAACAGCAACCGCCGTATCGCCAAGCATTGTCTCGGGACGAGTTGTCGCAAGTTCAAGATGTCCCGTGCCGTCCGAAAGCGGATATCTAATATGCCAGAAAAATCCGTCGCTTTCCTCGAAATCAACCTCGGCGTCCGAGATTGTTGTCAAACAGTTTGGACACCAGTTAACCATTCTTTCGCCACGATAGATAAGCCCTTTGTTGTACAAATTTATAAAAACGTGTTTAACCGCCTCGCTGCAACCCTCGTCCAACGTGAAACGTTCCCTGTCCCAGTCACAGGAAGAGCCAAGCTTTTTAAGCTGTTCTATAATTCTTCCGCCATACTGCTCTTTCCATTTCCACGCTCTTTCAAGAAAACCCTCGCGTCCTAGGTCGTCTTTCGAAACCCCTTCGGCTTTCATCGCTTCAACTATCTTAGCTTCGGTAGCTATCGACGCATGGTCGGTTCCGGGAAGCCAAAGCGCGGAATATCCTTGCATTCTTTTGGTTCTAATCAAGATATCTTGAAGAGTGTTGTCGAGGGCGTGTCCCATGTGGAGTTGTCCCGTAATGTTTGGAGGCGGGATAACTATTGTATATGGTTTTTTATCGGGGTCGACCTTTGCGTTGAAATATTTCTTATCTAACCAATTTTTATAAACCTTATCTTCAACCGCTTTTGGGTCGTAGAGTTTTCCGAGTTGCTGTTCCATTTTTTCCACCGTTTCTTTTCTATAGTTTTTTTTATTATATAGTATTTTGGAACAAATTTAAAGGGGAAAGTTTGAGCTGTTCCAATACATTAATTTTTTTGTATAGTTTAACAAAATGTTGATTTTGCACATTGATTTATTGACACGCTGTGCGGGTGACCATAAGTCACCCGCACTTATATTTTTATTTTACTTTAGAAACTTCAAAACTATTTTTTTGTTTTGTTCTTGGTCGTCATAATCTGCAAAATCAAATTGTCGAGTTTCGAAGACCCTTCGTTTGCAATAAGCGCAAAGTTTTCGATAGTTTGTTCGACGCAACCGGCCACGATTCCTTCCGTTTCTTCCACCCTAATTCCTTTCATTGCAAGAAGCGCGACGTGACAAGCGGCGTTTACACAGGTGCCGATTTTAAGTGAACAATCGGGTTTTGCGCCGTCACAAAGCATTCCGGTCACGTTGCCTATCATCGAATGAATAACATACTCAATCTCTTTAAGACGACCGCCCAACACAAACACAACCCCACAACCCGACGACATTCCGGCGACGGTTGCTCCGCAAAGTGCAGAAAGTTTGCCAAATTTAGATTTTATGTAAACCGCCATGAGGTTGCTAAGCGCCACCCCTTGATACATCGTTATCTCATCTTTTTTAAGAAAATCACTCACCGCTACCACCGGCATAGTGCACGTTATCCCTTGGTTGCCGCTTCCCGAGTTTGTGACAACATCGATAGGCGCGCCCGCCATGCGTGCATCTGCGCCGCCACACGTAACCATCATGGCATAGTTTAAAAGATCGTTTCCAACCGCTCCACTTTCGATATCGGCTTTGATATTTTTGCCAAACATTAAACCGAAATCCTCTTCAAGCCCAATTTCACAGATGTTTCGGTTAATTTCAATCGATTTCTTAACCATATCCGGTACATCTTCAAGCGTTTGAATTGAACAAACAAAGTCGCATATCTTTTTAACCGACAACTCGTTTTGAATTTGAGTAGGCGAAATCCCGTCGCCCGCCGAATGTTCCGCATCCTTTTCAAAAATCTTCTCGCCGTTTTTCTCGATTAAAACGATGTTTGTGTGCGACCCCGAAACAACCGCGCGCGCACTGTTCCCTTTATTATCAAACACGGTTATGTCGATATAAAGTTTTTCGACAACGATAGCAACTTCTATCGAAACGTTTCCACTTTCAACTAAAGTCTCGGCTTTTTTATACTGCTCGTTTGAAACATCGGCGATAACTCGAAGCACCTGTTTTGTGTCGCCACCAACCGCCCCGATTGCCGCCGCATATTCTATCCCGACATATGGCGTTCCGGGAAGCCCCGCCGCCATTGCGTTTTTGATAATATTTCCACTCGCATTTACCGCTATCTTTTCAACCTCGCCGTCGAGGTAATCTTTCGCCGCAGACGCCGCCAAAGCCACCGCCCCGGGTTCGGTGCACCCAGTTGCGACGATCATCTCTTGATTTAGTATCTCATTAACTCTCTTTAAGTCCATAATATTCTCCCAACAATTTATTGATAAACTAACGTTGATATAATCTATTTCTCACGTAGTATTATATCATTATTCGACAAAAAAAGCTATTACAATAATATTTTTTTATTGAACTTTTAAGACGTGTGTAACTTCACTAACATAACAAAAACAAAACATCAAAAAAAGCGAAACATCGAAAATTCTTCAATGCCTCGCCATTTTAATTTGAACAGTTAAACTACAATCTGCGAATTCAATTACGCATTACGCATTACGAATTACGAATTAATTAAAGCACCTTGCTTAAAAACGCTTTTGTCCTCTCGCTTGTCGGATTGTCGAAAACCTCACTTGGAGTTCCGTCTTCCTCTATCTTGCCTTCGTCCATAAACAAAATCCTGTCGCCAATCTCACGGGCAAACCCCATTTCGTGGGTCACGATAACGGTGGTCATTCCCGATTGGATAAGCGTTTTAATAACGTCAAGAACCTCGCCAACCATCTCGGGGTCGAGCGCCGAGGTCGGTTCGTCAAAAAGCATGACATCGGGTTCCATCGCAAGCGCGCGTACAATCGCGACGCGTTGTTTTTGTCCTCCCGAAAGCGTTATCGGAAAAGCATCTGCGCGGTCTTTAAGCCCAACTCGGTCGAGAAGTTCCAGCGCTTTTTCTTCCGCTTGTTCTTTCGCCATTCCTTTAACTTTAATCGGCGCAAGCGTCATGTTGTCTAATACCGTAAGATGTGGGAACAAGTTAAAGTTTTGAAACACCATTCCCATCTTTTCGCGAACTTTGTCTATATCTATGCCTTTTTTTGTTATCTCTGTACCCTCGAAAAAAATCTGTCCCGATGTCGGAGTTTCCAAAAGGTTAAGCGAGCGCAAAAGCGTTGATTTTCCGCTTCCCGAAGGACCAATTACAACCGTTGCGTCACCCTTTCTTATGTCAACCGAAACGTCGTTAAGCGCATATATTTTTCCGAGATATTTTTTTGTTAGGTTTTTAACCTCTAAAAAACTAGCGTTGATCTCCACGTCTCATTCTCCTTTCGAGCGCTTGAATTCCCTTTGAAGCGGGGAACGTTAAACACATATATATTAGCGACGCTATAATAAGCGGTTCAAGTATGACGTACGCAGAACCCTTTATTGCGTTTGCAGTAAACATAATCTCCGCCATTCCAAGGAAGCTTACAACCGACGATTCCTTAATAATCGTGACAAATTCATTTGCAACGGGGGGCAATATATTTTTTACAGCTTGAGGCATTACGACAAACCGCATAGTTTTCCCTTTAGTTAAACCAAGGGAACGAGCTGCCTCAGTTTGCCCATAGTCAACCCCCATTATTCCGGCTCTCATAATCTCGGCTAGATATCCGCCGCTGTTAAACGCAATCGCGACAACACCAGGGATAAATCGCCCTGTGTCGATGTATCCAAAAATTATAATAGATGGAACGTCTATGACACTGAAAAGTCCGTAATAGATAATATAAAGTTGAACCAAAAGCGGGGTACCACGAACAAACTCGATGTATACGCTTGAGATAAACTTTAAAATCTTTATGTTTGACATTCTCATAAACGACAAAAATGTCGCCAAAATACAGCCAAAAAAAACGGCAAAAAGCGCCAATAGAATTGTATATAGAGTACCACGCATAAACATCGGCCAAAATTCCAATGTTTTAATAAAACCTTCGATTGAGATAAGTGATGATCCCATTTGAAAAAACCTCCCATAACACCTTGTATATTAAAAACTACTACACAAGGTAGTATGCAAAATCTCTGTCAAGCGTCGCAACAACGCCCGACAGAGTTTTTTTATATTTTGTAATTAGCCTGTAATATCTTGGTCGATGATTTCGTTTGCTGCTGCTACGAAGTTATCCATCTCTCCGCTTTCAAGAAGCTTTGCAATCGTTGCATTAACTGCTTCGAGAAGTTCTGTGTTTTCTTGGTTAACTGCTATAGCAGAACCTTCTGAGTCGAACTCGACATCCCAAGCTATCATAACGTTGGGATAGTTTTTGATATAGCTTTCTGCGATAGCTGTTTCCATGAATGCGCCTTCGATTTTTCCTTCCGAAAGTTCAGCGATGATATCGGGAACTTTTTGAAGAAGAACCGGAATTGCGTCAGGTGTGTTTTCAGCAAGCAGTTCAGCTTGGATAGAGCCTGTTTGTGCGCCAACTTGAAGCCCTGTGAAATCTTCATAACTTTCGTATACGCCTTCATCTTCAACGTTGATGATGAAAGATTGTCCACCCATGTAGTATAGTTCAGAGAAGCTAACAACTTCTGCTCTTTCGGGTGTCGGCGAGAAGCCGGAAATTCCAAGGTCGATATCGCCCGTAACAACTTCGGTTATGATAGCGTCGAACGACATGTTTTTGATTTCGAGTTCCATGCCAAGATCGTCTGCAATTGCTTGTGCCAAATCGATGTCAAATCCAACGATTTTTTCTTGACCGTCTTCCATTATGATAAACTCATATGGAGCAAAGTCTGCCGAAGTTCCGACAACAAGTTTTTCTTTCGCAGTTTCTGCGGGTTCTGTTGTTTCGGTTGGTTCTGTCGTTTCGGGTGTTGTTTCTGCCGGCGCAGAACATGCAACCAACCCAAATGTCAACATTGCTACAAGAACTAATACTAATAATTTTTTCATCTTTCTTTTTACCTTTCAATTTTCCTTTTTTACTGTTTTACTCTTTCGGCATTTTGTATGCCGTTTTGTATGTTTATACAATACCATGAATTTTTATGCATTTCAATAGTGAGTATTTTTAAATATAAAACCAACAAAATACGATAATTTAGTAAACATGTATAGAATATCGACTTTTGGTGAATTTTTATACAATATTCGTATGTATAATGTATAAAAAACGGTTGGACAACGGGGTTTTGTCCCATCTTTTTCTCATTCCTCGTCGCTTTGTTTTGTTTGCCTTTTTTCCCTTTTAACCGCCCAGAGATTTAAAACTCCAAAATACATAAACACAACACACATCGCAAACGGAGCTATCCTATCGGTCAACATTCCGTCTTTTATGAATGCCCCTGCGACATCTTGCGAAAAACCGTTTGAAAACGAAATGACATTTGAAAAAGTTGTAATTGCGAACAGAGCCGACAACCCAAAGAAATATATGCTCTCATAGATAGGCTTTTTAACCTTATTGCTTAAATATGCGCCTTTAAGCGTTGTGGCAGTAACAAAAAAAATCGTTACAACACATATAATAAGAACCGTTTGCACCAAAGGCGACGCCCACATATAACCGTCTTGAAACCCCGTTAAAATCGTTGCGTTAACAAGAAACAAAGCAAACGTTAACATCAACGCTTGAAACGAAACTTTATATCTTACACTTAATTGATATTCATCATAATTTTGCTTGTCCATTATTTAGTTCTCCTCCCAAAAAAGGTCGTTTAAAGTTTTACCCAGTGCTTTGCTAATAGCAACACAAAGGTTTATCGAGGGGTTATAGTCCCCTTTTTCTATGGCATTGATAGTCTGGCGGCTAACCCCGACTTGCACAGCAAGGTCGGTTTGTGTCAAATCGAGTGCCGCTCGTGCCGATTTAAGCTTTAAATTCTTCGCCATCATATCACCTCTAGATATAAAGTAATATATTTTTTAGTTATTGTCAATTATATTTGACATTTGTTAAAAAATATTTTACATTTCAAACTTTTTTAAAAAAAAGAAGGGCTATAAAGCCCTCCTAGTTTATTTATTAAACCCACTTTTAAATAAGCTAAGTCCTAACTTTGCGAGATGCGTTCGCAAATCTCTTTTATATATTCCGGTCCCGTTCCGCAACAACCGCCGATGTAAACATCTCCGAGTTGTTTCGCTTCGATCATCTCGTCGGCAAAAACCTTGTGGTCTTCATAAACTATGCCATCCGCCGTAACTTGTGGTTTGCCTGCGTTTGGCTTAAAAAACAAAGGTAGTTTTGTGTGTTCGCGGAACATCTTTGCAACAGGCAACGACTGTTTTGGTTCGAGCGAACAGTTAAGACCGATTGCAACAGGGTTGTATATTTCCAACGCTTCCACCATATCTTTAACCGAATTACCCATAATTGTTTTTCCGACAGGGGTAAAGCTCATCGACAAAAACATCGGTATGTTTAATTTCGAGGCTTGCTGTGCCGCAATCTTCAACATCTCAAGGTCGATAAACGTTTCAAGCAATATGTAGTCGGGCGGACAAGCCTCGCAACATTCGACTATCTCTCGATATATCTCGGCGCACTCCTCTGCTTCAAGATCGCCATATGGTTCAAGCAGTTCTGCGAGAGGCCCGATATCAAGCGCCACCTTAACTTCGGTTCCCTCAACCGCTTTGCGCGCAAGCTTCAAACCCGCTGTAATAACTTCTTTCACATCATAGTTGCCTATTCCGGGACGATTTGCGCTAAACGTGTTGGTGCAGATTATGTTTGATCCTGCTTGAACATAATTTTTATGCAACTCCAAAACCTTTTCGGGAGAATTTATATTGCAACTATAAACCCCCTCTTTGCAAAACTCCATTAATATGCTGCCAATTGCACCGTCTAAAATTGTTATGTTTGACATATGAAAATTGTGCTCCTTTCGTACATAAAGCTACTCTTTTGAACTCCCGTCATGGCTTTCGTTCAAACCTGCTTTGTTTATAACCGTTTTGTTTTTTATCTTTTTGGTGTTCCCTTTTCTTTATTATACTACATTTAATGATAAAACTATACAAATTACGCAACAAAAAAGTATACCTCAAATTTTTTTAAGGTACACTTTATTATTATTAATACTATTTAGTTTGGGCAATCATCGCAATCCCTGCTTTTTTAAGCGGTATCTGCATAGATTTTGCGAAAAACACGCTAACACAAACCGCAATTATCGCATTTATCAACGTCACCACACCTTTAATCGCAACGATTGTCGGCAACGTTTCAACAGGTATGACATATACATACAGATTAAATATGATTGTTTTCACAATATAAAGAGTACTGTATGTTAACGCTCCTGCCATTGCCGCTATGAAAAAGTTGATTGTTTTGTTGTTTTTTTTGAACAACTGTTTTGAAATCAATCCCGAAACAAACCCCATAAAAAATTTGTTTATAAACGTAATCCAAGCTTCCGAGGCATATTCGCTCGTTAGGTCAAAGATAGCGCTTCCTATTCCCGCCGAGAGTCCTCCCGCCAAAGGTCCAAACAAAAGACCCGACAACAAACAAAACACATTTCCGAAATGGAGCATAGTTCCGTCCAACCCAATCGGTATTTTAATCCTTAAATTTGTTCCGATAAAAACCAAAGCTGCCATAAGACCTATCTTAGCAATAGTCTTTATGTCAAATATATTATTTTTTTTCATATTTGTGATTAACCTTTCTTGTAAAGTGAAATTTTGCAATTGAAAATTCATTTTCAAACTGTTTACACCCTTATCTCGCCAAGCCGTAACGTTTTGGGCGACTTTGCGTTTATGCAAAGTTCATGTTATAAAACATGAAAGCTCAAAACTTACTGTTTGAAAATTTATTTTTCAAACTGTTTACACCCTCATCTCGCCAAGCCGTAACGTTTTGGGCGACTTTGCGTTTACGCAAAGTTCATGTTGTAAAACATGAAAGCTCAAAACTTGCCGTTTGAAAATTCATTTTCAAACTGTTTACAATATAACAAAAAAGTGATACCATGTAAACATTCAGTTTTATTAATTTTTATAGTATCAGTTTTAGGAGAAAACCTATGTTTAACTTCAGCGTTTCACTTGACAGTTCAAGCAACATTCCTTTATATCAACAACTCTATGACTATGTTGTTTCCGAGATACGTTCGGGAAATCTTGAACACAACAACAAAATGCCGTCTAAACGCAAGCTTTCGGAAAATCTCTCGATTAGTGTTAACACGGTCGACACGGCATATCAGATGCTTTGCAGCGAAGGATATATAATATCACAGCCGAAAAAAGGTTTTTTTGTCGCAGAAATCGAACGATTCAATATACAAAAAAAACTTGTTTTTTCCTATTCAGTTACGCAAAAGCAAGATAAAAAGCAGCTGTTAGACATGACGACCAGCGGACTTGACACGACGCTTTTTCCGTATAAAACGTGGGGGCGCATAGGACGCGAAACGCTTTCACAAGGTGACGCTCTGCTTAACCACGGCGACCGCAAAGGCGACGAGCGATTGCGAGTAGAGATTGCGCGATATCTTCACGAATACCGCGCTGTTAACTGTTCACCCGACCAGATTGTAGTTGGCGCGGGATTTGAGTATCTTGTTTCGCTTGCAACAAACTTGTTTGAAGATGGGGTTTATGGTGTTGAAAACCCCGGATATCAAAAGATATCGCGCATTTTTAAAAATTGCGAAAAAAAAACCGAATTCATTTCGGTTGATCAAAACGGAATTATACCGGACGAGATAGAAAAAAGCGAATGCAACATTTTATACCTAACCCCAAGCCACCAATTCCCCACCGGATCGACTATTCCAATGAACCGCAGACTTTGGCTTGTTTCGTGGGCACACGCACAAAAAAACAGATATATATTTGAAGACGACTATGACAGCGAGTTTCGTTTCGACCGCAAACCAATCTCAAGCCTGCAAAGCCTTGACAACGGTCAAAAAGTTATCTATCTCGGGACATTTTCAAGGTGTCTTGCGCCATCAATTCGCATAGCATATATGGTTTTGCCGTTTGAACTTTTGGAGCGTTTCGACAAGCTTTACAGCTCGTATTCCTCAACGGTGTCAAGGTTTGAGCAACACACCTTGTCGAAATTCATCGAAAGCGGACATTTCGCCCGACATCTTTCACGGCTTCGCGTCACCTATCGAAACCGCCGCGACCGGCTAATAGACGCGCTTTATAGCTCTTTCGGAAAACATAACATATCGCTTTTGGGCGAACACACTGGGCTTCACATGGTTGTAAGGTTTGACGACGGCACGACAGAAACCGAAATTGTGCAATCTGCAAAAAACAGCGGAATTATAATAAGAGGCCTTTCGGAATACTATACCACTAGCAATAGAGTTAATTTCGAGATACCGAACAACAGCGTTGTTCTAGGATATGGAGCACTTTCTGAGCAAGAGCTCGAGAGGTGTATTGAGAAGTTTTTAGGGTAGGTTGTGTGTTTATTAATCATAAGGAAAATATAGGCTTTATGAAACAAAAGCCTTCTATAATAAAAAGGCTGTAGCATTTAGGTAATATTATACAAGCCCTAAATGCCACAGCTTCTTTTTATTTATGAGTATTCTACTTGTTATTCTAATAGATCTCGTAAAAGATGACCAAACTGTTTATATTTTATTGTGTCGATTTAAAAGATATTTTCATCTCATTTATCTAATTAAAAAAATAGCTAGGCTGACTATTACGATTAAGCCACCTTTAACATTAACTATACTATTTGCAATTAATCATCTAGTTCTATATCTCGTTCTAAAATAGATCCATCGACAGCACTAATGGTATACTCATATTCCATGTTGCCAATTTTCCACTCCACTTCATATTCAGGATTACCATCGTCATAATCAAACTCGCATTTAATATAATTTATATCGTTATCGTTTATGTCTGCATCCTGAAGCGCAATGCTTTTAGCTTGTTCTTGTGTAACGTCTTGAGATAAAGCGGCAGATTCCTTTATATCATTGTTTGAGGGAGGCGATTGTGGAACAGATATATTGCTTTCCATGTCATAGTCATAACTTCTTATTTCCCCTGTTATAGCGTCTATTTCATAGTCGTACTCTGTCAAACCATTCCAAAACTCGACCTCATATTCTGCAATACCATCGTCAAAATTCAATCTGCTGAGTACAAAAGAAATTTCGTTTTCGCTAATTTTTGCATGCTCTAATGCGATAGCCTTTGCTTTTTCTTCGCCTATATAGCTTTGATTTGATTGTGTGGCGTGTACATATATCCCGCCTGTGATAGCGCCGACTATTAATACACCGCAAATTGTTAAACCTATCAACTTTGTTTTATTGTTTATTTCCATAATAAAATACCTCGCTTTCTTTTTGTGTAGTGTAAGTGTATTGTAATTTAGAAAAATTAAAGTAACATTAAAGTTTTAAACTTTATTTTAAAAATTTTATAGTGAATAAACTTCCTTCGCCTAGCTCGCTGTGTAATTCAACTTTGCCATTATGTAGCTGTGCGATTTGTTTTACCATTGCAAGCCCCAATCCCATATTTCCGTGTTTAAGTGAATTTCTTGAAGTGTCTACTTGATAAAACCTTTGCCAGATTTTTTCATGATGTTCTTGTGATATTCCGATACCGTTATCCTGTACAGATAAAATAATCTCTTTGTCATTTTCATATAGTGATACTTCCACGCTTCCATTTTGTTTTCGATATCTAAAAGCATTACCTATCAAATTACTAAGCAACCGCGTGAACATATTTATGTCAAAACTTCCTTTAATATCGGGAATGATATTATATTTTAATTCTACTCCGACAGGTGCTATTAGTTTTTGTTCGGTACATATCTCTTTAACAAGACTACTTAAATCAATACGTTTAAACTCTGCTTTTTCTATACCGCTGTCAAGACGGGTAAGGTTTAACAAATCCGCTATGAGTTGCGACATTTTTCCGGCTTGCCTTCGGATTGTTTCGAACGCATCTTGTTTGTCTTCCGGTGATATATTTTCACCAAGGGCATATTCGCATTGAGCTAAAATTACCGCCGTAGGTGTTCTTAACTCGTGAGAAACATCGGATGTGAATTGTTTTTCAGCTTCGAAGGATTTTTCTAACCTAACAAACATGTTGTCAAATACATCCGCTAGTTTTTGAATTTCAGGGCTTTCATTTATTAAATCTATGCGTAAGGAAAGATCTTCGTTTATGCTAATTTCTTCAGCGGTATTAACGATCTTATCTATCGGTTTAAATGTTCTTTTTGCAACAAAATAGCTACCAATCGCACCAAGTAAAATAATCAAAGGCAATGAAAACAAAGCTGTTTTCAAAATATTATTGGTTGCATTTGCTACCGAATCAACTGCAATTATGCCTCGAACCCACATAGGATATCGATAATCCTCTACAGGAGAAAGTATATCGTAAACATAGTATAGCACCCCCTCTACCGTCACTTCGTTTGTTTGTTTATCGTTAAAAGGAATTTCTTCGATAAATTTCTCAGGAAAGCTTCCCGCCACAAGTTCGCCATCCTGTGTATATATTAAGGTGTACACACTTTCTTTGAAAAAATCAATATCATCGCTGTCAAGCTTCCCGTCTTCAAATTCAAGCTCGCTCGCATTGTTGCTGACAACCTTTGAAAGCTGTGTTATACTATTTGACAAAACTATATTTTCGCTTACCACAAACATTAAACTCATTAAGCTAACAGCCATAATAAGCAGGAGTGTTGTTGTCCATAATGTGAGCTTTAATTTTGTTGATGCTTTTTTCATGACATCTCCCTTATAACATAACCACTTCCTCTTACCGTATATATCAGCTTTTTATCAAAGCCACTATCAATCTTTTTTCGTAGATATCTTATATACACATCAACAACATTAGTTCCGCCCTCATAGTCGTAGTTCCAAATATGATTTTCAATTTTTTCTCTAGATAATACAATGCCAACATTATACATCATGTATTTTAAGATTTGATACTCTTTCGCCGACAAGCTAATGATAAGATCACCGCGCTTAACAATGTGTGAACTTATATCTAACGTAAGATCGCAAACTGAAAGAACATTAGTTGTTTTCCCTGCTTTTACCCTCGTCATTACACGAATACGAGCCATAAGTTCTTCAAAGGAAAAAGGCTTTACTAAGTAGTCATTTGCGCCCAAGTCAAGACCCTTCACTCTATCTGACACAGCATCTTTAGCGGTTAAAAAAATAACCGGTGTATCGATCTTTTGTGCCCGCATTTTTGCAATAATCGCAAAACCATCTTGTTTGGGCATCATAATGTCAAGAATGATTATATCGTAATCATTGTTTGTTATATAATAAAAAGCTTGCTCACCATCAAAACAGCTGTCTACACTGTATCCGTCAGACACAAGCTTTTTTGTGATTATTTTATTCATATCTCTTTCGTCTTCTGCAATTAAAACCCTCATGCTGCTTCCTTTCTTATTTAAATAATTACATTATATAATAGAATTATTAAAATTTGATTAAAGAATTTAATGTTGTTTTTTATTGAAATTATGTCGTTCTTTTTCAAGAATGTAACATAATTAAAGCTTTATTAATTTAGTCGATGTTTTTTTGCAACTTAAAAATACACCCTTGCAAATTCAGTATATAATATTTATCATGAAAAATTGCACGCTACATTAGATATTGGTGTATTACCATAACTTTTTATAAATACGAAAATTACTTGCGAAAAAAAAGGAAGAAAACCAGGAGTTTATTCTATATAATAATGTTAGTTGCTTTAATTACCGATTTAAGTCGCTGCCCGATGGGCATGGCGAATTTATATAAGAGGATGAATAGTGAAAGAGGGTGCTAATTTCAATATGACGTTTGAAGAGATGTATGATGCCGTTATATCAAATGATGAAAATTATGACACTGTGTTTTTTTACGCAGTTAAGTCAACAGGTATATTTTGCAAGCCTTCTTGCAGATCTAAACCTCCTAATGCAGAAAATATAACGTTTTATAAAACATCAGCCGAGGCAATAAAGTCAGGCTACAGGCCGTGCAAAAGGTGCCGGAGCGATCTTGTTGATTATAAACCGATGCAAGACATTGCGGAAAAGTTCAAAAATCTTATTGATCAAACGTTCGATGAGACAAACACGTTAAACATCGAAATAGATAAACTCGGTCTTTCGCGAAAAAGGATGGTGGAGGTTTTTAAACAAGAGTACGGCAAGACTCCAAGCAACTATGTAAATGAACTGCGATTCAAACAAGCCAAAAAACTTTTAAAGCAAACCGACAAAGAAATAATCGACATAGCGTATTCGATTGGTTTTGGAAGTCTTTCGGCGTTTTATAAATTTTTTAAAGAAAGGTCGGATATGTCCCCCGCGACTTATCGAAAAAGTTGTGACAAATGAGAAATTTTGCGATATATGAAACAAAACTAGGCTATTTTAAAATGGAGTATGAAAATGAATATATAACATTTTTCAAAAAAATATTTGACAAAGAGGTAAACGATTTCGGAACCAAAACCGAACTTACTAATAAAGCGTTTAGTCAGCTTTTAGAATATTTTGATGGTAAAAGAAAATCTTTTGACCTACCGTATAAACTAAACGGAACCGATTTTCAAAGAAAAGTTTGGTCTGCCCTTTGCGACATACCTTATGGCGAAACTAGAAGCTATAAGGATATTGCGATTGCAATCGGAAACGAAAAAGCCAGTCGTGCGGTTGGCATGGCGAACAACAAAAACCCCGTTACCGTCATCGTTCCTTGTCATAGAGTAATCGGAGCATCCGGAAAGCTTGTCGGATATGCGGGCGGGCTTTCTATGAAAGAGTTTCTGCTTGATATGGAAACGAAAAACAAATAAGCTTCATCCTAAAAAATAAGATCTGTTATATCTGTTATAAATATCTTTCATTATAAATAAAAGTTCCACCGACATCAAAACCGGTGGAACTTTTTTGTTTTATTTGTGTAGATATAAACACAGACCACCAACATCTCTTATAATGGACATACGTTTTATAACATACTAAATCATCCTTAAACAGCTATGTTTGTAATCGTAAAACTGGCACATATCATCACTTGACCGAAATGACCTTA
This sequence comes from uncultured Oscillospiraceae bacterium, assembly GCA_964368445.1. GTDB lineage: Bacteria > Bacillota > Clostridia > Oscillospirales > Ruminococcaceae > CAYJAY01. The sequence continues at coordinate 20,205 of CAYJAY010000024.1, read as the reverse complement.
CGGTGTTTATTTTTGCTTTTCTTCAAATCATACATACGAGCATCTGCAATTGCTACTAACTCAGACGCCGTGATAATTTCATTTGCATGTTTAAATGCGACTCCGTAACTTATCGAAGTACTGTAGTCTTTTTGGTAAAGTTTCGGGATGTTGATAACCGCTTTGTAGCTTTGAATTAACCTTTTTGTTACATCATATTCGGTGTTGCATTTTCCAACAATAACAATTTCATCGCCGCCGTACCGACATGATGCACTATCTTTGAAATAGTCTTGAAGTATTTCAGCAACTGTTTTGATGTAGAAGTCTCCTTCTTCATGACCAAGCGTGTCATTGACAGCCTTAAGTCCATCAAGGTCTACAAAGGCTACGAAAAACAAATTTTCTTCATCAATAAACTTTTGAATAAGCTCATCTGCGTAGTCCCGCGTGTATAGATATGTCAAAGGATCTTTAATCGCAACCTTTTCAAGGTCTTTAATTTCTTCTAAATCTTCGGTGTTTTTTCGACTTAGCCTCTTATACGTCTCGGTTTGTATTCTAAGCTCTGCTAGATTGTAGGCAAAAATTATAAATACTGCAAATGCACTTATAACTATAAATCCAAAAACAGCATAGTGGAACAATAGTCTATATCCAACGTCGGCATACGTTGACAAGAAAAATGCAAACAGCGTGCCGAAAAGTATTGAGTATGCTGTTGTTAAAAATGCAAGGTTTTTATTGTCTGACAGAATGGTATCAAGCGAGTTTCGTGGTATCATTTGCCTTGCAAAGCCAATTGTTGAAATCGATATTGTAAAACAAATTATGGCAACCATAACCGAAAGTTTCGATTCGCTTAAAACATGACTGATTGTATTTTGATGGAATATCGCCATCGAAGCTAGAACCGCCAGCCTTTTTGCAAAGAGGTTTATTGTGAACGTTACTGCGATAAACTGCATCTGAACCAGTTTCGCTTTAAACACTATTCTTGTTTCAACTAGTAAAATAACTGCATAAAGGACTATTGCAACAGCTTCATAATTTGAAGAGATATAATATATATATACTAGCCAGAAAGACAGGTTAATTGCTCCGCAAATAACACTTGCCATCCACGGATATTTGTTGATGTTAAAGATATAACCACAATATGAGAAAAATGTGTAGTGGTAGCCGATAAACGATATAACGAGAAGAATGGCTAATAGTGTCATACGGTATCACCCCCTCTTTGTTTATAGAACATCTCTTTGTTTTTTCTCATATTTTCATCGGCAACCGATAAAATATAGCTTACGCCTTTTTGTCTTACGTTCTCGTCAACATAGATTGAACCAATACTTGCTGAAACCAGAAAGTCTTCTGTTTCGTTTTGGCGCTCGATAGCTTGCATTGTGCGCTCAATAACGTTTTTACAATCTTCACTTTTCGCCTTTGGCATAACTACTAGGAATTCATCTCCGCCAATACGAGCGACGATGTCATACTCACGAACGGTATTTAAAATAGAATGTGCTATTTTTATTATAAGCCTGTCACCGGCTTTGTGGTCATATGTATCGTTTGTGTATTTTAAAGCGTTTATATCGACAAAAAGAACATAAAACGAATCGCTATCCTCTTCACAGATTTTTTCAAGCTCGTCCATTATATATCTACGATTAAACACCCCTGTTAGTTCGTCTCTTTCGATCTTTGTTAAAAGGGTTTCTTTCTGCTTCGAGATTTTTTTCTGTTCGCCTATAACTTCGTCTGAGTATCTTTTGTAGAGACTCGCATCAATCAAATTGATTGCATACAAGAAAAAAAGATAGAACGTTAAAAGAGAAGCAAGCGAAATCGCTATCGATAGTATTATCTGCTCACTAAAAAAAACATCCGTCATCATTGCCGCGGAATGGTCTATTTGTAGAATGACAATTAGGACTATCGAGACTAGAAGAATAATCGAATGTTTGCTCTTTACGGTCACCCTTTGGATAGAGGTGTTGTCGATATATTTCTTGACAATTTCATGCGCCAAAGTCAACACAACACAGATTATAATAACAGCAATATGGTCATATATCGTGTCTTTGATAAGCTTTGCCGGCGAGATGTTAAACATACCGCTGAATATAATAATTAAAGGGGTTATGAGCGCCGATATATGCAAAACAAATATCGAAGCCCCACAAAAGACCTGTACAAAATCTGTCTTAGAAATGAGTTTAAACTCTATAGTGAGTATAATTAAAAAGATAATTATTATTATGTAAAGATCCAACTGAACATACTGAACATATGCGAGCATCAAAGTATTTAATAGCGAAAAACCTGTAAAAACCCACTTGTTTTTAGTTCCCCCTATCAACAAACTCGACGCATAGGAAAAAATTGAAAACTGATAGATAAACATCGCTATAATTGAAATTCCAAAAACTACACTGGTTAATTCTATCATCATATAAAGCTACACCCCCTAATGTTGTGTTAAAATTGCCAACTACAAAAAGTTGAATTTTCGTTAAACGTCCAAATCAAACATGCAATTCTCTATACAAGAGAAAGCACGAAAGATATATGGTTATACAGTTATGTTTTTGTTGATTTTTTTGGATATCCGCTAAACAGAATGCAAAACTAGCAAAATTAAATAACTATATTCACAAAAAATCTACGCCATATATTAGCAAAAAATCGATTAAAATTCAATTATTTGTTAAATAAAGTTAATAAAGATCTGTTGTTTCTATAGCAACTCATTTTTTTGTTGTATTTTATGTCTTGTATTTGATAAAATAACATTAAACAAACCAAACACACTCTATAAAACGTTTTTAACAATCTAATTTTATCACAAAATATATATTGAATTGGTGAACTAAATGAAAAGAATTCTCATGATAACAACGGGCGGCACAATTGCAAGCTGTTCAACCGACAGCGGTCTAGCCCCGCTCATATCCGCTAAACAGCTTGTTTCGTATGTTCCAAAAGTTAACTCTATATGTGACATAGAGTTTCTCGATCTTTTAAATCTCGACAGTACAAACATAGCGCCGAAACATTGGATAATGCTAGTTGAGACTATCGAACAAAACTATGATAACTATGACGGGTTTGTCATATGTCACGGCACCGATACGATGGCATATACCTCGGCGGCTATATCGTATATGATTCAAAACTCCAAAAAACCGATAGTCGTAACAGGCTCACAAAAACCTATTAATCTTGAAGTTACCGACGCAAAAACAAACCTCTTGGACAGTTTTTTGTTTGCCTCGAACGACAAGGCCCACGGGGTTAACATCGTTTTTGATGGAAACGTAATCGCCGGAACTCGCGCAAAAAAAGAGAGAACAAAAAGTTACCATGCATTTTCAAGCATAAACTACCCCTATATAGCAAAAATACAGGACAAAAAAGTTGTATTTTATATAGACGATAAACAAAACATTATCTCCCCTGTCGAGTTTTATAACAAGCTTAATCAAAAAGTTTTTTTGCTTAAACTGGTTCCAAACATTGACCCAAACATCATCCGTTATCTAAACGACCAGTACGACGCTTTGATAATCGAAAGCTATGGCGTTGGCGGGCTTCCAAGCTACGAACAATACTCTACCTCTTTTACCGATGCGCTAAAAGATTTTGTGTCGTGCAAAAAGGTTGCAGTTATGGCGACACAGGTTACCCACGAAGGAAGCGATATTGCGGTGTATCAAGTTGGAGACACAGTTAAAAACCTTCCTAATGTTCTCGAAGCGCGTGATATGAATCTTGAAGCAGTCGTGACAAAACTTATGTGGACAGTTGGAAACTTTGGTGATTTTGAACAAATTAAAAATAATTTTTACAAACAAATAAATCGAGATATTCTTTTTGTTTAATAGATAATTGATATTTTGTTGAAATCTGCGATGTATAAAGAAAATTTACACAATATATTGTATCAAAATTTTTGGTCATTTTGCCTCTTTTAATTTGGTTTAATTTGTCAATCGGTTTGACTTGTTTCACGAATCTATTGTATAATAATCAAACTAGCATAAAAACACACCGTGTGTTTTTTCAAGCAAGGAGGTTCAAATGAGTAGAGTTTCAATTTTCAAATTAAGCATTTCAATATCGTTATTTTTGACTTTATTATTAGTGTTGGCTTTGCCTAGCACCTACGCTGAAACTACAACTTCTTCGTTGTCTATAACGGGAGACGGCTCGAAGGTATACACCGTCGAGAAAGGTGACAAGCTTGAAGTTAACTTGACTTTGCCGCTGTATATGGCAAACGACAGCAGTATATCATGGGAATCGACCAATCCCGGGTCGTTTAACTCCAGTTTTGGAACAAACCATAAAACAACAAGTGTTACTATAACTCCGACAACAAGTGCGGGATACAACTGTACCTATTCAAACAACGTTGCGGAATATGACTTCACGATTTATGTAACTGTTCCCGGAACCCCAACCCCCGAATATCCCGACGATTGGGGAACAGGTATTCCTGTTCCTGCCCCTGCGCCTGTGCCTCCCCCAACGATGAACGACAATTTGTACTCTATCGGAGACGGAATGCCAACTCGTAACATCACGAGTTCTACCGGCGCTGTGTTCACGTCAAACGGAGATTACGACAAATTTAGTGGCGTTTGGATACATGGTTACGCAATCCCCTCAACATATTACACCAAAAAAGAAGCCTCAGACGGAACGGTCACCGTTACGCTCGACAGTTGGTATGTAAACTCGCTTAATCGATATGAAGAATATCTAATTCACCTTATCTTTAGTGATGGTTACGCGTTTACCAAGTTTACAAAAACATATTAATTTATATTGTTTTACAAAAAAACCGCCAAACGGCGGTTTTTTTGCGTTTTTACTATTGACTTTTAAATCACTATCAAGTATAATTTTGACTTGTAAAGTATTTTCCCTTTACACATCTTGAGCTTCGGAGGGTTTGACATGCCGAAAAAAATGGAATTTTCATTTTTAATCGATATATACGCTCCGCTATTAACCGAGAAACAACGCGAGGTTGTCGAACTTTATTATTACGAAGACCTGTCGTTGGCAGAGATTGCGGCGATAAGCAAAATTTCAAGACAAGGTGTTCGCGATTCGATTAAACGCGCAGAGGACATAATTCTCAACACCGAGGAAAAACTACATTTTGGAGAATATATCACAAACGTCAACACCCAAGTCGGAACTGTGTTGAAAACGGTTGATTCAATCGAAAACATCAACACCCTTCGGTTTTTACCGGATGAAGTTAAAAATAATATAGATCTTATAAAGCGAAGGCTTACTACACTTTTGCCTTAGTTATTTTAATTTAAACAGAAAGAAGACATAAAACATTGGCATTTGAAGGTTTAACAACTAGATTAAACGGAATTTTCGGAAAGCTTAAACAACGCGGAAAGCTTTCTGAGGGTGACATTCGTCTCGTCATGCGTGAAGTTCGCATGGCGCTTCTTGAGGCTGACGTAAACTATAAAGTCGCAAAAGACTTTGCGGACAAAGTCGCAGAAAAATCACTTGGCAAAGAGGTTCTTGAAAGTTTAACCCCTGCTCAACAGGTTATAAAGATAGTCAACAACGAGCTAACCGAGCTTATGGGAAGCGGTTCGCGCGAGATAAAGCTTAATTCCAAAGGTTCGACCGTCATAATGATGTGTGGTCTTCAAGGTTCGGGTAAAACAACCCACGCCGCAAAACTTGCAAAGTTCTATCGCGACAAAGGAAGACGCCCGCTTCTCATAGCGTGTGACGTCTATCGACCCGCCGCTATCGACCAACTTAAGATAGTCGGCGAAGCCGCCGGAGCAGTTGTGCACGAAGAAGGACAGGGCGACCCAGTAAAGATTGTTAAAAATGGCATTAAATTTGCGAAAGATTATGGACATGACATCGTAATCGTCGATACCGCCGGCCGTCTACACATCGACGAAACACTAATGAAAGAGCTTAAAAACGTTAAATCCGCTGCAAATGTCGACGAAACCCTACTTGTCGTAGACTCTATGACAGGACAGGATGCCGTCAACGTTGCGGAAAGTTTCGATAAAGAAATAGGCGTTGACGGGGTTATCATCACAAAGCTAGACGGTGATACGCGAGGCGGAGCGGCGCTTTCGGTGTTGGCGGTTACGGGCAAACCGATAAAGTTTGCCGGTATCGGCGAAAAGATTGGCGACCTCGAAGTTTTCCACCCTGAAAGAATGGCTTCGAGAATACTCGGCATGGGAGATATGTTAACTCTTATCGAAAAAGCCGAACAAAATTTTGACGAGAAAAAAGCCCTTGAGATGGAGAAAAAGCTCAAAAAAGGTTTTGACATGAACGATCTTTTAGATCAGTTCCAACAACTCCGAAACATGGGTTCTCTAAAACAGGTCATGGCTATGATGCCGGGCGGCGCAAACATTCCCGAAGAAGCTTTGGACGAGCAAAAATTCAAACAAACCGAAGCTATTATTCTTTCGATGACAAAACGCGAGCGCGAACGCCCCGACATAATAAACCCCGCAAGAAAACGCAGAATTGCGACGGGCAGCGGAATGAGGGTTGAGGACGTCAACCGACTTTTACGCCAATTTGAACAAACAAACAAGATGCTTAAAAAGATGAACCGAAAAGGCAAAAAAGGCAAAGGCGGGTTCGACATGGGAAGCCTTGGCGGGGGTATGCCTGGCGGATTCAAATTTTAATCAAGTCATTATTTCCGGTAAAACGGTTTATTGAATATAACACTAAATTGAAATTAAAAATGTTTAATTTGGTGTGTCAAAAAAGAATTTTGGAGGACAAGAAAAAATGGTAAAAATCAGACTTCGCAGAATGGGCGCAAAAAAAGCTCCTTTCTATCGTATCGTAGTAGCCGACGGACGTTATCCACGTGACGGACGTTTTATCGAAGAAATCGGATACTATGATCCCACAAAAGACCCGGCAATAGTTAAGGTTGACGGCGAAAAAGCTAAACAATGGATGGCTAACGGCGCCCAACCTACCGACACAGTTAAAGCACTTCTTAAGAAAAACGGCGTTATATAATCCCGTTTTATGGTATTTTGAAAGGATTTTATAACTTATGGAGCAACTATTGTTATTATTGGCACAAGGCCTTGTAGAGGACAAACAAGCCGTTAAGGTAACCTCGGAACAACCCGACGAAGAAGGCTTAATAGTTTTTCGCCTTTCTGTGGGAGAAGACGACATGGGTAGGGTTATTGGCAAACAAGGACGAATTGCAAAAGCTATTAGAGTTGTAATGCGTGCCGCGGCCGTTAGAGAAGGCAAAAGAATTTCGGTTGAGATCGGCTAAAAAGTTCTTTTGTTTTCAATCTTTGTTTTGTGTGAAAAGCGTTTAGTTTCAAAACAAAGCAAAGCAAAGCAAAGCAGAAAATGACAAAAGCGTTAGGGCATAAAACAATCCCGTTTTATGCCCTGACGTTTAACCAAACGTCATCGGTGGCACATTTTTGTGTCGCCGATTAAATTGTTATTCAAAAAAGGATAAAACATTACATGAAACAGTTTTTAGAGGTCGGAAAGGTTGTCACGGTGCACGGAATTAAAGGCGAAATAAGGATATATCCCCTTTGCGACACGCCGGAATTTCTCTGCTCTTTTAAAACTCTTTACCTTGATGCAAACGGAACCAACAGCATAAAGCCACATTCTATGCGTATACACAAAAACATAGTTGTCGCAAAGATAGACGGATATGACAGCATCGAACAAAGCAGGGCTTTCATAGGAAAGATATTCTATATTAATCGTGACGATGCAAAACTTAAAAAAGGCAGCTATTTCATAGATGATTTAATCGGTTTGAATGTCATAAATATTGAAACAAATGAAGTAATCGGAACCGTCCAAGACGTCACCAACGGAACGGCACAAGACCTTTATTATATTCGTTTAACAAACGGAGAGATAAGAATGATTCCGGCGGTCAAGCAGTTTATTAAAAAAATTGATTTAGAAAAAAAAGAGGTTACTATCCAACCGATAGCGGGGCTTTTACAGGATGAGGATTGATATTTTAACGTTGTTCCCCGACATGATTAACGCATACACCGGGGAAAGCATTATAAAACGCGCTATTGAAAAACAAAAGCTTTCTATCTTTGCGCACAACATAAGGGATTACACCCTAAACCGCCAAAAACAGGTAGACGATGCCCCATACGGCGGAGGGCACGGAATGATAATGAATGCCCAACCGATACATGATTGTTTTTTAGAGATCTGTAAAATGACCGAAAAACGTCCACACCTTATCTTTGTAACCCCTGTGGGCAACGTTGTCGACCAACAAAAGATAAACCAACTTGCAAAGCTTGAAAACATAGCGATACTTTGTGGCCACTACGAAGGCGTCGACCAGCGTGTTGTGGACGAGATTGTGGACGAAGAGTTGTCGCTTGGAGATTTTGTCATAACAGGTGGAGAACTTGCGGCGCTTGTCATTGCAGACGCGGTTGCACGGCAATGCGAAGGGGTTCTTTCCGAGGCGGTGGGGTTTGAGCAAGAAAGCCATTTTGGCGGACTGTTAGAACACCCGCAATACACGCGTCCCGAAATTTGGAACGACCGCGCTGTTCCCAAAATCTTGTTGTCGGGTCACCACGCAAATATAGAAAAATGGAAACATGAAATGTCGCTTGAAATAACAAAACAAAAGCGACCGGACATGTATGAAAAATATATAACTGATTTAAATGGAGAAAATAAAAAATGATAGGAACAACGATAAATGCCGTCGCAATTATTGTCGGCGGAGCACTTGGCCTTTTAATTAAAAGATTTATTCCAAAAGAAATCGAACAACCACTTTTCAAGGTTCAAGGTCTTTCCGTGTTGCTGATAGCTCTCATGGGATTTTTCAAGATAACGCTTACAGTGGTGGATGGTTCTATAGTCACAAGCGGAGAACTGTTGCTTATAATCAGCTTAATTATAGGGGTCATAATCGGAGAACTTTTAAAGATAGACGACAAACTTAACAACGGCGCAAAAAAAATCGAAGGCATATTAAAGATTGAAGGTTTTAGCGAGGGGTTCGTGTCCTCTGCGCTTGTGTTTGCGGTTGGCGCGTTGGCAATTTTGGGGCCTATGGACGAGGTTTTGCGCGGCGACATGACGCTTCTTTCGGTTAAATCGATAATCGACGGAATTATGGCGCTCCTGCTCGCCGCAACGCTTGGTTTTGGCGTAATAGCCTCGGCTATACCTGTTTTTATTGTACAAGGAGCGGTAGCTCTTTTCGCCGGAGTAATGAGCGACGTTCCGATGTCTGCCATCAACGAGGTTTGCATGGTCGGCTATGCAATAGTTATGTGTATCGGGTTAAACTTTGCGCTTAACTTCAAGTTTAAAACCGCCAATGTGCTTCCGGCGCTATTGGTTCCAATTGTGTATAATTTGTTAAAAACATTTTTTATTTAGTGTAAATGTTGCACAATTTAGTACACCAAAAAACCGCTTAATCTTCACGTTTTAACAAATTTATATAATTTATATTATTTTACTTGTAATAAACATAATAATATATTATTATTAATGCAAGCATATATGTCTTATATACGCTTAGGTTTAATTTTCGTATAATTTAAAAGGATGCAGTAGAAATGTTTGTAAAAGATGTTTTAGTAGAAAACAAAGTCGGTCTCCACGCACGTCCGGCAACCTTTTTTATCCAGAAAGCAAACGAGTATAAATCGTCGATCTGGGTTGAAAAAGAAGAGCGCCGTGTTAATGCAAAAAGTCTTCTTGGTGTTCTTTCACTTGGAATAGTCGGTGGAACATCAATTCGTATAATTGCTGATGGCTCAGACGAGCAACAGGCGGTTGAAGGTCTTGTTAAGCTTATTAGCTCGGGCTTTAACGAATAGTATCGATTTAACAACAAATTGGTATAAGGCGAATCGTTGCCGCTCATTTTTTAATGGGCGGCATTTTTTTAACTTTCAAAACACATATTTCACACAAACTTGACACAGATTAAAAGCGAGAATATAAATTTTCGGAGAATAAAATTTGCACGACACTATATTAAAATTAAGAGACAAAGCAAACGCTCTTCCACTTAAGCCGGGCGTTTATATAATGCGCAACAAATCGGGCGAGATCATCTATATCGGCAAAGCAAAGCAGCTTAAAAACCGTGTGGTTAGTTATTTTAGAAGTGGAGCGTTGCACGACCTTAAAACCACCAGAATGGTATCCTCGGTGTTTGAATTTGATTTCATAGTAACCGACAGCGAATTTGAAGCGCTTATGCTTGAGTGTTCTTTAATCAAGCAGCACTCACCAAAATATAATATACTCTTAAAAGATGACAAAGGATTTTCATATATTAAAGTTTCAAATGAACAATATCCAAAGATAACGACCGAATTTCAAAAAAACGACGACGGTGCGCGGTATATTGGACCTTTTATAAACGCGTTCGGTTTAAGACAGTTGGTTGAAACCGCAACGATAGCTTTTGGAATCCCCACCTGTAAAAAGAGTTTTCCAAAAGAAATAGGAAAAGGCAGGGCATGTTTAAACGCACATATCGGACGATGTTCCGCCGTATGTGAAGGTCGAATTTCAAAACAAGACTACAATAAAAAAATTGAAGACGCGGTTTCTTTGATAACAAAAGGGACGAGCGAGGTTGTGAAAAAGCTAACCGACGAAATGACGGGGCAAAGCGAAAGACTAGAGTTTGAAAAAGCCGCAAAAACAAGAGATATCATAGCTTCTATAAAACGAATGGAGCAAAAACAAAAAGTTATACGAAGCAACGAAAACGAACAATTTGACGTCTTTGCTTTTGCCGGAAACGAGCAAGCGGTCTCGGCGTCGGTCTTGAGGTTCAGCGAGGGAAAACTCGTTGGAAAAGACGAGACTATATATTATGACACACAGGACACTAAGGCGGTTCGCGACGAGTTTTTATCTCATTACTACATCGACCGCGAAGTTCCAAAAAAGGTCTATTGTGACGCCGATTTTGAATCGAAAGAAGTCTTGGAAAGGTTTGTTTCGGACAAGTTAAAACGAAATGTACCAATATTAATACCTCAAAAAGGTGAATACAAACAGCTCGTCGACATGGCATATAAAAACGCCGCAGAACTTATCAAGATAGATTTCGGGCGAAAAACAAAGGTTGAAGCTCGTCTTGGCGAGTTGTCCAACCTTCTCGGAAAAAAAGAGCTTTTAAAGCGAATCGAATGCTATGACATATCAAACTATGGCGAACAATCCGTAGCCGGAATGTCGGTGTTTATAGACGGTGTGGCGAGAAAGCCCGAGTTTAGAAGGTTTATAATCAAAACCGTTTCGGGGGTTGACGACTATGCCTCTATGGCAGAGGTGCTCGCGCGAAGAACCGCGCGTTTTGAAGCGCAAAGTCCGGGGTTTAATATAAAACCCGATGTAATTTTTCTAGACGGCGGAAAAGGCCATCTTTCAACAGCAACCGAAACGCTTAAAAACACCGCGTTTAAAGATGTTCCGTTGTATGGACTTGTTAAGGACAGCAAACACCGAACACGCGGAATTGTTGGCACGGCGGGCGAAATAGAAGTTTCGATGCACAAAGGCGCATTTAACTTGATTTCGACGATACAAAACGAAACACACAACTACACCGTCGAGTATCAACGAAAACGCCACAGCAAATTGACGTTGCGTTCGGTTTTGACCGAAATCGAGGGCATAGGCGACACCAGGGCAAAACTTTTGATGAAAGCTTTTAAAACGACCGAGGCACTCTCTAAAGCGACTATCGAACAGATATCCGACGTTAAAGGAATGAGCGCAAAATCATCAAAAGCCGTTTTTGATTTCTTTAACACTTGACAACCACGACAGATTATTTAATAATTAAGTTATATACTTTTTTGAAAGGCATTTTAAAGATGCGTATAATTACAGGACTAGCACGTGGAAAACAGATTAAAACTTTAGCCGGCGATGATGTTCGCCCAACCACTGAAAAAGTTAAAGAGGCTATCTTCTCGATAATACATTTTCATCTTCCCGGCGCAAAGGTGCTTGATGTGTTTGCGGGCTCGGGACAACTGGGACTTGAAGCGTTAAGCCGTGGCGCAAAAAATGCATACATGGTGGACAACTCGCAAAAAAGTTGCTCTATCGTTTCGGCAAACATTAGGTCTGTTGGGCTTTCGGGCGGTTCGGTTTACCACGACGACGCTTTTCGGTTTATGAGAAGAACGGACAAGACGTTTGACATAATTTTAATCGACCCACCCTATTCCCTTGACCTTGCTAAAAAAGCCGTTGTACTAGCGGGCGAGATACTAGAGGACGACGGTTATATAATTGCAAAAACCGAAAAGGGTTGCAAGATGCCGACCGAAACCGAAAGTGTCTCGCTTAAAAAATCATATAAACACGGCAACACCGAGCTTTGGCTTTACAGAAAGGATTTACCTGAAACATGAGGATTGCTATCTGTCCGGGAAGTTTCGACCCGATAACAAAAGGACACCTTAACGTAATTGAACGCGCTTCAAAGTTGTTTGACAAGATAATTGTTGTTGTTATGGTAAACCCCGACAAAAAACTCTCGTTTACCGACGAACAGCGTGTTAGGTTTATCAAACAATCTACCAAACACATAGACAACATAGAGGTCGACACCTATCACGGGTTGGTGGTTGATTATGCAAAGGAAAAAGGTGCATGTTCAATAATCAGGGGGCTTAGGGCGCTTACCGATTTCGAATATGAATTCCAGATGTCGCTTATAAACAAAAAGCTTAACCCCGAAGTAGAGACGTTGTTTTTAAACACAAGCGAAGAGTATATGTACTTAAGTTCAAGCATGGTTAAACAAATTTCATCGTTTGGCGGAGACATTTCAGATTTTGTACCGTCCCCAATTCTTCAAGAAATTACAGATAACATTAAGAGGAGGAACTGAAAAAATGGCGATTGACAGATATCTTGACAAGATCGACGACATATTAGAGGAAGCGTGGGATCTTCCGTTTACCGGCGGTAAGCGAATGATCGACATCGACAAGGTGCGCGACGCGGTGGACGACATTAGAATGCACATTCCGCAAGAGATAAAAGACGCAAAGGCAATAGTTGCCGACCGTGAAGAGATTATTAAGGCCGCTCGAAACGAGGCAGATATGCTTGCAAAAAAAGCGGAAGAAAAAGCAAGGCTGATGATTTCGCATGAAGCGGTTCTTAAAACTGCCCAACAGCAAGCCAAAGAGATGTTAAACGAGGCTTCCGCAAAAAGCAAAGCGACAGAACGGGCGATGATGGAATATTGCGAAACCCTACTTAAAAAATGCGAAGAAACGGTTGCGGCGACGCTTTCCGAAATTAAAGATACAAGACTGGCTTTGAGAAAAAAGACCGGCACAAAAAAATAGAAAATTATTATTTCATCTATAGTGATAAAAGGAGAAAACATGTCCGGGCATTCCAAATGGAACAATATTAAAAGAAAAAAAGAAAAAACCGACAGCCAAAAAGCAAAGATCTTCACCAAGATGGCGCGCGAGATAATTGTCTCGGTTAAAGAAGGTGGCGGAGACCCCTCAACTAACGGAAAATTAAGGGATATCATAGCAAAAGCAAAATCTCTTAACGTACCCAACGAAAACATCGAACGAGTTATTAAAAAAGCGTCGACCGAAGACAAGGCCGACTATGAATCGATTATGTACGAGGGTTATGGTCCTTCGGGCGTTGCTGTCATAGTTTTGGCGTTGACCGACAACAGAAACCGAACTGCGGCAGATGTCAGACATTATTTCGATAAGTTTGGCGGAAACCTTGGGACAACGGGTTGCGTGTCGTTTATGTTTGCGCAAAAAGGCGTCATAATAACCGACATCACGGGAAAAGACCACGATAAGGTTCTTGAAGATTGTTTTGAAGCAGGCGCTGTAGACGTTGATTTCGACGGCGAAATAGCCGAGATATTCACCGATCCTTCCGAGCTCTCGGCGGTTCGCGAAAGCTTTTCTGCTTTGGGATATTCGTTTGAATCGGCCGACGTCGAATACATTCCATCCAACTATGTTCGACTAGAAGGTGACGACAATCTTAAAAAGATGCGAATTTTACTTGAACATCTCGAGGATAACGACGACATTCAAAATGTTTGGCACAATCTTGAAAACGAACAAGATTTGGGTTAAGCTTTCACATTTGCTGATACAATATAATAGATGAATTTTGTTTCAAATGCAGATTTAACCCACCGAAATAACATGGGCTGTCGAACGACAGCCCATGTTATTTTTTACTTGCCCTCTCAGTCAATCCGTAAGTGACTGAGAGGGTATTTTTGAAGTTTCAGATGACATAACGAACTGCATTAATTCGTCACAGCCATTTTAAATGTATTTTTTTACCAGTACAACTTATGCGCAAAACCAAAAAATCACTTTGGTTTAACAAATGCAATATAAAGTTCATCACCGTTGTTGTCAAGCAAGTTAACACGTTTTATATCAACTTCGCACTGTATTATCACGCCTTTTCTGTCCTCATGGCTCCATTTAAACTTGGTGCTTCCCTCTTGTTTAGCAGTTAGTACATAGTTCTTGGCGGCAAGCCGGGACAATCCTCCTGCGTCTTGCTGTTCAAGCGACAACTCCAAAAATTCTTTTCTCCAATTGCGAAGGTTTTTAAGCCCAAACAAACTTACCAACGCTTTGTTGCTGCTGAACTGGCTTAGATCATAGTTAAACAAAACTGCCGGTGTTTCAAGACTGTTTATCGTCGCAAGCGCTATGTCAAAGTTTTGGTTGTACGGTGTTATGAGTGTTGAAAAGAGCGATTTACTTTGTTTAAACGCTTGAATAGCTTGTGGCATTGCATCTTTATACTTCGCCTCAAACTCGACACATGGTATTGGTTTCGAGTAATAGTATCCTTGAATGGCGTCACATCCGATGTTGTTCAAAAAGTCAACCTGTTCTTCCTCTTCAACACCCTCTGCAACCACATACATGTTAAGACTTTGCGCCAACTTTATTATGCCGTCTATAATTACATCTCCCCTAACAACATCTCGTTTGTTGTTAAAGAACGCTTTGTCAAGTTTAAGCACATCTGCTTTAAGGTTTTTAAGAAGTCCCAACGAAGAAAATCCGGAACCGAAGTCGTCTATCGATATTCTAAAGCCCGCCTTATGTAAATGTGTAAACAACTTTTCTATCTTCTCTTCTTGTTCGATCATGGTAGATTCTGTAATCTCGACCTCGATAAAACCATGCGGAATGTCATGTCTGTCGATGATTTCGGAAATGTTGCTCACAAAATCTTTGTTAAGAAGGTTAAGACGCGAAAAGTTTACCGAAATAGGAAGATACCCTGTCTTTGCATCTATCCACCCTCTAATTAGCTTGCATGCATTTTCAAGCATATATCTGTCGAGTTCC
This sequence comes from uncultured Oscillospiraceae bacterium, assembly GCA_964368445.1. GTDB lineage: Bacteria > Bacillota > Clostridia > Oscillospirales > Ruminococcaceae > CAYJAY01. Next base: position 4,780 of record CAYJAY010000024.1, on the reverse strand, counting down.
GTTATGAATCCGGTTTTTTCCATCAACGGTATGAATTTGTCGGGATAAACAATAGTCCCGTCGTCTTTTATCCATCTGACAAGAGCCTCGGCGCCAATCAACCTTTCGTCGCCCGTGCTGAACTTTGGTTGAAGATACAACTTAAACTCTTTGTTTTCAAGCGCCGATTTCATCGTGTTGATAATCTCTCCCGACTCCATCAACATCTTTTTATAGTTGTCGTCATAGTCATAGATTATCTTTTCTTTCTTGTCCTTCGCCATCTTGTGCGCCATGCTTGCTTTGTTTATAATATCATCAACATCGGTTTCGCCCGGCTCGATGTGATATCGACCATATTTAAGGCCTATTCTGTAATCCCCAAGTTCCGGTATAAGCATGTTATACTGTGCTTCATATATATGTGTACGTGTTTCCATATCGTCAAGAAAACCGTTGCCGGAAAAAAGGAAAAATTCATCTCCGCCAAGCCGCGCAATAATAAGCGACGGTTCGTCAACCGAATCCCTTATATTTTTAAAAGCCTTTAAAACTCGGTTACCTATCTCAACGCTAAAAAGCTCATTTATAGCGTTAAAGTTATCTATATCCATTTTTATTATAGAATACTTTTCGTCTTTGTTTTTGGACAAGATATTTTGCATATCTATTTTTAATTTTGTAACGTTCGGGATTTCGGTTAGCGTATCAATATATGCGCTTTTTTCGATAGATCTAAGAAGACGTCTTCTTGTATACCAAGTGTAAAGAGTAAACGCAACCAAAATCAAAATTGACCCGATACAAAGATATATAACCGAATTAACCGACTCTAGCAACGTGTCGTTAATCATTCCTTGGTCAACAGCCAACATAAGGCTCCACGGAGTTAGGTCTATCGGCGTATACAACAACATTGCGTCAGAACCGTCAAGTTCAAAACTCATGTTTCCGCCAACACCGTTTTTAAGGTCATCATAGATAGTTCGAATATTTTGGTTGTTTAAGAAAAACAAGCTCTCGTCATCAAGAGTATTCGATTGTATAAAACTACTGTCGGTTGAAAAAATAATATTTGCTTGCCTGTCGACTATATATGCATGTCCGATCTTCCCCATCAAAGAATATATATTATCATAGATCTCTTGAATAGAATTTTCACTTATCAAAACCGCTGCAATCTCTTCGTTTTCAAAAACCGGAACTGCAACCTCAAGCACATACTCCCCTGTAATCGATGATATTGTGGGATTTGTTATAACAAATTCGTCGTTAAGCGCCCCTTTAAAAGCTTCACTGTTCGAAAAGCTCCTTGTCGTTCCGTCTGCCGAAACACCGTCTCCATTAAGATCGACATAGAAAAGCGATTCAAACTCTTGTACTTGAGACTGTGTGTTTAAAAATTCAACCGCCGTTTGCTCTGTCACATCGTTCTTTTCAGCAAACTCCGCAACGAGCGAAAGATCATCTTCGCTTTCCTCTATATTGTTTTCAAGGTCAACTTCTATTTCAACCTTAATTTTTTCTATCTCTTTAAATCCATAATCGTTAAATTCGTTTTGAACTATCATACTGTCAAAATAAATCATCACAGCAAGAACAACGATACTGCAAACAGTAACTATTAACGGTATTGTGTCTGTCACTATTTTTTTCAAATTCATTTTAATCAAACCTTTGAGAATTTCAGTAATAAAAACTTTTGCAAAGTCTATTTGTAAATCTATAATTAATATAATAATAATAACATATAAAAAACAAAAATCAACAATTCTACCACAAAAAACGCAGAAAAATCGGAAAAATGAAAAATATTGCACAACATTCATTATTCCACTCGATATAAATCAAGGTTCAAATAATCTATCATGCAATATTTTTTGTTTTAGTTTAAAACTTTATCAAGAAAATGTCCTGTGAAAGAACTTTCATTTTTCGCCACCTGTTCCGGCGTGCCCGTTGCGACGATAGTTCCTCCCTTGTCCCCTCCCTCGGGTCCAAGATCGATAATGTAGTCCGCAGATTTTATAACATCTAGGTTGTGTTCTATCACAACGACGGTGTTTTTTGCATCGACAAGTTTTTGAAGAACTTTCAAAAGCTTTTTAACGTCTGCAACGTGAAGTCCTGTTGTCGGCTCATCAAGGATATATATCGTCTTTCCGGTACTTCGTTTGGACAGTTCAAGCGCAAGTTTAACCCTTTGCGCCTCCCCTCCCGAAATCGTTGTCGCGGATTGGCCGAGTTTAATGTACCCAAGTCCCACGTCGTGGAGAGTCTTTATCTTGTTGTGGATACGCGGAATATTTTTGAAAAACTCGAGAGCCTCGTCCACCGTCATCTCAAGAACTTGGTTGATGTTTTTGTCTTTAAATTTGATGTCGAGCGTTTCGCGGTTGTACCGTTTGCCTTTACATACTTCACACGGGATAAAAATATCGGGCAAAAAGTGCATCTCTATCTTGATTATGCCGTCGCCTTGGCACGCTTCGCACCGTCCACCCTTAACGTTAAACGAAAATCGCCCGGGGCCATATCCTTTTATCTTAGCTTCGTTTGTCGCAGCAAAGATGTCGCGAATATATGTGAACACCCCTGTGTATGTTGCGGCGTTGCTTCGCGGAGTTCTCCCTATCGGCGATTGGTCGATTCCGATAACCTTGTCGAGATGTTCAAGCCCTTCTATCTCGTCATACCCTGTCGAATGAAGCCGCGCGCCGTTAAGTTCCGCCGCAAGTTTTTTATACAATATCTCGTTTATAAGCGACGATTTGCCCGAACCCGAAACCCCGGTCACACAACTAAATGCCCCAAGAGGCAACGAAACATCAAGGTTTTTGAGGTTGTTAAGTGTCGCGTTTTTAACCACAAGATTGTTTCCGTTGCCCTGTCTTCTCTCTTTTGGGATATCGATTGTTTTTTTCCCCGAAAGATACTGTCCCGTTATCGACTTTTTGTTTTTAAGAACATCGGCAACCGTTCCCGCCGCCACAATCTCGCCGCCGTGTATGCCGGCTTTTGGGCCGACGTCCACGACGTAATCCGCCGCTCTAATCGTCTCCTCGTCGTGTTCTACGACTATAAGCGTGTTTCCTATATCGCGAAGTCTCTCAAGAGTTGCAATCAATTTTTGGTTGTCGCGTTGGTGCAAGCCGATGCTCGGCTCGTCCAAAATGTAAAGCACCCCGACAAGCGATGAGCCAATCTGTGTCGCAAGCCTAATCCTTTGGCTTTCGCCTCCCGAAAGCGTTGTTGCGCTTCGGGAAAGCGAAAGATAATCTAGCCCCACGTTGTGTAAAAATCCAAGCCGCTCTTTAATCTCTTTTAGTATTCTCTCCCCGATAAGTTGTTCGCGTTCCGAAAGATTTAAGCTTTCAATAAAGTTCAAAAGATCTATAACCGACATATCGGTTATGTCCATTATGTTTTTATCTGCAACGGTAACGGCAAGCGAGGTCGCTTTAAGGCGTTTTCCCCCACAATCGGGACAATCAACCGCGCTCATGTATGCCGCAAGTTCGTCGCGCATCCAGTCGCTTGTCGTCTCTTTGAAGCGTCTTTCAAGGTTGTTGACTATCCCCTCGAACGCGCCGTTGTACATTCCGTAGCCGAACTCGTTGGAACGATATAGTTCGAGTTTCTCGTTTTTAGTTCCGAATAAGATAGCGTCAATCGCTTGTTTCGGAAGTTTTTTAATAGGTTCGTCCACCGAAAAGTTATATTTCTTTGCAAGCGCATCTATATACATCATTGCTATAGAACCTTCGCTATAGTTCCAACCGCTCGCCCGTATACCACCTTCGCGAATTGTGAGATTTTTGTTTGGTATCAAAAGGTTTGGGTCAATCTTCATAAACGTTCCAAGGCCGGTACATTTTTCGCACGCACCAAACGGATTATTAAACGAGAACATTCTCGGCGAAAGTTCCTCGATGCTAATGCCATGTTCCGGGCAAGCGTAGCTTTGCGAAAACATCATGTCTTCGCCGTCTATGACAGACAGAATAATCATGCCGCCCGAAAGCGACACGGCGGTTTCGATTGAATCGGAAAGACGGCTGTCTATCTCGTTGTTCATGACAAGTCGGTCGACAACTATCTCGATAGTGTGTTTATAGTTTTTGTCAAGCTTAGGCTTCTCTGAAAGGTCGTATATACTTCCGTCGATCCTTGCCCTTGCAAACCCCGATTTTTCCGCAGCTTCGAGATCTTTTTGGAACGTTCCTTTTTTGCCCCTCGCAATAGGCGCAAGCACCATAAACTTTGTAGCTTCCGGAAGTTGTTTCACGATGTCCACAATCTGGTCGACCGTCTGCTGTTTAATCTCGCGGTTACATATCGGGCAATGCGGAATACCTATCCGCGCATATAACAGACGCAGATAATCGTATATCTCGGTCACGGTTCCGACGGTGGAACGCGGGTTTTTCGAGGTCGTTTTTTGGTCTATCGAGATAGCGGGCGAAAGCCCCTCGATATAATCGACGTCGGGTTTTTCCATCTGTCCTAGGAACATTCGCGCATACGACGAAAGGCTTTCGATGTAACGGCGTTGACCGTCGGCATAGATAGTGTCAAACGCTAGCGACGATTTTCCCGAACCCGAAAGCCCGGTCATGACGATCAATTTATCTCGTGGTAAAGTTATATCGATATTTTTAAGGTTGTGTTCCCTTGCACCTTTAATTACAATTTCGTTTTTTGACAATTTAATACCTCTTTAAAAATAGTTGATTGTTAAGTTAATAATTCGTAATTCGTAATTCGTAATTTATGTGCGCCACTTTGTGGCGAGATTTTG
>CAYJAY010000023.1:35032-38952 GCA_964368445.1 uncultured Oscillospiraceae bacterium | reverse complement strand
CCCCTACCCACGATTTTGTGCAACATTTTTGAGGGTGTACCTTTTTTGACGCCCTGAGCTTTCGCTACGCTGAACGCAAACTTTCGCTACGCGAAAGCTATGACAATTCCGCCTTCATACGCATACATCGAGGAAAGGCCACCTGTTGGGGCGAGCGTCACCTGTTTAATCGCCTTGCATTTTTCAAGAATATCTTTTTTCAAAGCCTCGGCTCGTTCGGCACAGTTGCAATATGCCAATACAAGGTTAACCGAATTCGGTTTTAAGTCATCGGTTTTTTCCGCAATTACAGACACAAGTTTGTTAAGTGTCTGTTGAAATCCGCGGACTTTGCACATGACGTCAATTTCGCCCTTGTCGCTTGCACACATGATGGGAAACGTGTTAAGAATAGACGCGGCAGACGCTTTAATTCTGCTGACCCTGCCGTTTTTGACGAGGTTATCAAGGCTTTCAAGAACAAAGATAGTCTGCATTCTTGATATAAAAGCTTCAACAGCCGTCACAATCGTTTCAAAAGAACAGTTCTGTTTAATTAAACGATTTATCTCCATTGCGATAAGCGTTTCGCCCGACGCCGCACTTTTTGAATCAAATATGTGTATCTTTTTCTCGGGGGTTTCCGAAAGCACCATATCTTTGGCGACAACCGCCGAACCATATGTTCCGGAAAGCGCAGAAGAAAGCGTTATAACAAACGACTCAAGATGTTTTCTCATGATTTGCGCGAAATCTTCGGGGGATGGGCAGTTAGAGCGAGCCGGCTCTTTGTATGACTTAAGCTCCTCCATTAACGCTACGGTGTCCAATCCGGGGACGTCGATATATTCATTGCCATTTGCAACGCGTATCGTTAACGGCGCAAATTCAATGTCCAGTTGTTCTCTTAATTCCTCGGTCGTGTCACACGAGCTATCTGCTATAATCTTCATCTGTTTTGCTCCCTTCTTTTTTGTTTTGTACTTGTTTCACCGTATTACTTTTGTTCAGCCTATTAAATTTACGACAAATGAAACACACAAAACCTTGTTTGAAATAAATTTTCAAACCTTTTCAGGCAAACCGACAATAATATTTTATTGGTCTGTTATTTTCATTGTACTGTATTTCTGTCAAAAATACAATCAAATTTACTATCAATAATGAACATTTTAATTATATCGATCGGTTTTAAGATAAAACCACTGTTATTTTGGCTTTTTTTTGCTTAAGTTTATTTTACTCTCTGTGTTTGTCGATATTCTTTTAATGTTCCCGCGGTGCATAAAAATAACCAAACCTCCGGCGACTATCGACATTATCAAGATAGCAGTGTTATACATAAAAGCCGCGACAAACAACGGAAACGCCGTGGCGGCAAGAACCGACCCCAAAGAAACCATCTTTGAAAGCAAAACGGTTAACGCAAAAACGACTATTACAACACATGCTATTCGCCAATCAAAAAACAGTATGGCAAAAACAGCGGTTAAAACACCTTTTCCGCCTTTAAAATCAAAAAAGACCGGAAAACAATGACCTATTATACAAAACAAAACCGCTAGCATCATGCCTTCGGCGGCAAGCCCAAGCGGCGTCATTAACATCATCGCGATATAACAAGAAGCAACCCCTTTAAGTCCGTCGATAGCGAGCACAACCCAAAAACCACTTAAGCCAAAAGACCTTATGTAGTTTGTAAGCCCTGCATTTTTGCTTCCGTATTCTCGAACATCGGTCTTGTTGATAAACTTTGAACTAAAGATTGCTCCGTTTAAACACCCCAAAAGATATGAAGTTAGGCCAATCAACAAAAAACTAAAAACTGTGTAATCCATATTTGTAACTACTCTCCTTTTCTTAAAAAGCAAAACTCTGTCAAACCCAATATCCGCAACGTTTTATTCGCAACATGCGAAAAGTAAAAACTTTATTTGCAAATCCATTAATAAAACGAAACAAATTGTAACATTTGTAAAAAACATTGCTTTTAGAATTATATTTTTATTATTTCTATTTGTCAATCCCATAAAAAATGTGTTATACTTACATTAACATAAATCTTCTAAAAAAATAATAAGTTGAGGTGGCGACAATGGCTATGGGAGATATTTTGTATCTTGCGATACCATGCTTTAATGAAGAAGAGGTTTTACCCGAAACCTATAAACGTTTAAAAGAAAAGATGGAGTTTTTGATTAAACAAAAAACAATCTCGAAAAATTCTCGTGTTGTTTTTATAGATGATGGTTCAAACGACGAGACGTGGGAACAAATTGAACATTTCCACAAACAAGACAGTCTGTTTTCAGGGCTTAAACTTTCTAAAAATCGTGGACATCAAAACGCTTTGCTCGCAGGGCTCATGACGGCACGAGAATGTGCCGACGTTGTTATATCAATGGACAGCGATCTCCAAGACGACATCGACGCGATAGATAGATTTCTCGAACAATATAACAACGGCGCCGACATCGTTTACGGCGTTCGTTCAAAACGCAAAAAAGATACCATTTTCAAACGTTCAAGCGCGCAATCGTTTTATAAGCTTATGAACATGTTTGGTGCAAACGTTGTGTACAATCACGCCGACTACAGGCTTATGAGCAAACGCGCCCTCGACGCACTCGCCGAGTTTAAAGAGGTCAACTTGTTTTTGCGTGGCATGGTTACGCTTGTCGGGTTCACAACCGCTACCGTCGAATATGAACGAAGCGAACGTTTTGCAGGCGAAAGCAAATATCCGCTTGGAAAGATGCTTTCACTCGCGTTTGACGGGATAACCTCGTTTTCGATTAAACCTATACGCATGATAACCGGCCTTGGGATTTTTATAATAATCGTCTGCCTTGCCGCAATTATATACACCCTTCTTTCGATGATGATGGGTTACGTCGTGACGGGCTGGAGCTCGACCATGCTTTCAATCTGGTTGATCGGCGGAATACAAGTCGCCTCACTTGGCGTCATAGGGGAATATATCGGCAAGATATATGTCGAGACCAAAGCAAGACCGAGATTTATCATTGAACAATTTATAAATAAAAAATAAAAAGCACAAACAAAAGGAAGGGATGTGGCACTAAGCCATGTCCCTTCATTTCTGTTCGTAAACATTTATATTTTGCGCTTTAAAATCCATTTAAGAATTTCATCATAACCTATGCTTCCGGCTGCAACACTTAAACCTAAATCTATGAGTTCTTTTTGTGTATAGGCAATTTTGATTTTATTTAATTTAAGTGTCATAAGCATAATAAGTATGCCTATTCTTTTATTGCCATCAACGAAGGCGTGGTTGCTAATAATGGCAAAGCAAAGTCTTGCTGATTTTTCCTCGACTGCACTGTAAACTTCCTCATCACCAAAAGCACCGGCAGCACTATAAACCGCCGATTCGAGCAAGCCAATGTCACGAACGCCGTCCGTTCCACCTGTTTTCATTATAAGTTTACTGTGGATAGATAAAATTTCACTAATGTTTAATAAAATCATTTCGCAAGTTCCATAAACGCTTCGAGGTTTTCCTCGATTAAATTATCTGCTGTACCGGATATTAACTGTGCCCGTTTTGCTCGAAGTTGTTGTATCTCATCGTATTCGTCAAAATCAACAAGCACATATCTAGGTTTGTTGTTTTTTAGTATAACAGCCATTCCGCTCTCGTCCACCAACCTAACTACTTTAGAAAAATTTTGATTAGCCTCTGTCATAGCAACTAAATTGTTTGTGTTTAACAACATATATTTCACCTCGTTCATATAATACAAAGCATTTTATAACTTCGATATGTGGCTTTGCCACGACAACACCACGGCAACGCCGTGGCGTCTACCGTATGTATTTATATTATATGCAAAAAGTAGGATAAATTCAACCTATTTTCACATTGTGGGATATATTGTAATTTAATAAAAAAACGAGGAGCAACGGAGCGTTGT
>CAYJAY010000023.1:0-34932 GCA_964368445.1 uncultured Oscillospiraceae bacterium | reverse complement strand
GCGCGATGACTTTTATCTTTTTATAAAAAGTCGTCGCAAACTAAGCGTAGTTTGCAAAATCTGTGTTTATGCTTAAAAATTATTGTTCGCATTCCAAGGACGAAAAAACGAAAAAAGGTGGTAGTGACAAGGTTTGCGTTATGAGGGCGCTTGCAACCGAATAGCAAACCCGAGCGTGCCTTTTTTCGAAAAACGAGGAGCAACGGAGCGTTGTGCGCGATGACTTTTATCTTTTTATAAAAAGTCGTCGCAAACTAAGCGTAGTTTGCGACGAGTGGTATGCCTGATGCGATTCGAACGCACGACCCTCAGAGTCGGAGTCTGATACTCTATCCAGCTGAGCTACAGGCACATATATTAATATGTTCTCTTATATAAAGAATATTGTAACATATAGTTAGAATTTTGCAACCTTTTTATGCAACCGCTATTATTGCACAATATATCAAAGCAAGCGCAAACACTATTCCGCAAACCATGCGGTATCTTGAATATACACGACGAATAGCGTGACCAAAAACAGCATAGCAAAGCGAAGTAGGTATCATAAAACCAAGGGCTATGAAAACCCACAAAATCATCGTAGCTTGGCTTGTTGTATGTGGAATTATGTATACGGTATAAATCGTCAAACAATATATCCAACTTTTTATGTTTAAACATTGAAGAAGTATGCCACTCATGAAAGTCGAACTTCCCTCTTTGTCGCTATCGTTTGCGGGTTTTCGCGCGTCAAGGATTATGTGAACCGCAAGATAGACAAGATACGCCCCTCCAACCCACTTGAGATATGGAACAAGCGAAGGAATCAACACAGCAAGCGCAAGACTTAACATTCCGCAAAGCACCATTTTAATGACAAATCCTGTTGCCGAACCCACTATGTAACGCAAAGATCCTTTAAAACCATACTGAGCGGCGCTAAACATACACATAAAGTTGTTCGGTCCCGGTGTTGAAGATTGGACAAACATGTATAAAAGAAGTGCTGAAACGTTCATGGCGTTCTCCCAAAAAATATATTTCCACAACGACTTTATAAAGCTCTAATAGCTTCATAATCTTTAAACCGTGAATTTAGATTATACCGAGTTATCACAACAAAAGCAATCAATAAATCGTTTTTTGCAAAAGTTCTCGTAATTCAATAAATAATCGCCTTTACTATACAAATATCTATAATATATCATGAAACAAACCGCAATCTGTTTAACAGATTTTTTCACAAAACAAAAGGACAAGCCTTTCAAAGCCTGTCCTTTTAATACGCATATAAGCTTTTAAACTATTTAACGCTTTCCATGTGTTTTACAAGGTCAAGAAGTTTGTTGCTGTAACCCCATTCGTTATCGTACCAAGATACGAGTTTAACGAATTTATCGGTCAAAGCGATACCTGCTTCTGCGTCAAAGATCGAAGTTCTTGCGTCTGTTGTGAAATCGCTTGAAACAACAGCTTCGTCAGTGTATCCAAGAATTCCTTTGAAAGAACCTTCGCTAGCTTTTTTGATAACTGCGCAGATTTCAGCATAAGTTGCCGGTTTTTTGAGGTTAACTGTGAGGTCAACAACCGAAACGTCGAGTGTCGGAACGCGGAAAGCCATACCTGTGAGTTTTCCGTTAAGCGACGGAATAACTTTGCCAACAGCTTTTGCTGCGCCTGTCGAAGAAGGGATGATGTTGTTTTGTGCCGCACGTCCGCCTCTCCAGTCTTTTTTCGATGCCGAGTCAACAGTTTTTTGTGTTCCTGTTGTTGCGTGAACCGTTGTCATAAGACCATCTTCAATGCCAAACTCGTCGTTGATGACTTTTGCCAAAGGTGCAAGGCAGTTTGTTGTACACGATGCGTTGGAAACAACATTCATGTCATTTGTGTATGTTTCGAGGTTAACTCCGCAAACAAACATCGGAGCATCTGCCGAAGGAGCCGAGATGATAACTTTTTTTGCTCCGCCTTTGATGTGTGCAGAAGCTTTTTCGATAGTTGTGAAAACACCTGTCGATTCAACAACATACTCTGCGCCTGCTACGCCCCAAGGAATTTGCGTGGGATCCATTTCTTTATAGACTTTAACGTTGTCGCCGTTTACTGTGAGGTCGTCGCCGTTTGCTTTGATTTCAGCTTGGAAAACGCCGTGTACTGTGTCGTACTTTGTCATGTATGCCATGTATTCTGCACTGTCCATGAACGGATCATTGATAGCCACAACGTCGAATACTTCGGGTTGCATGATAGCTGCGCGGAAAACGAGACGTCCGATTCTTCCGAATCCATTGATGCCGATTTTAATTTTTGCCATAAATCTATAACTCCTTAAAAATATAAAAATGATATTCTTAAAATAATACCGTTAAAATTATATCAAATAAATTTTTAATATTCAATACCGAAAATGCCGTATTTTTTAAATGTTTTGTAAAAAAAACTGTAAACAATACTATTTATATGTTACAGCAAGCAGTTATGGTTGTTTTAAGCATAAAAAGCATCATTCAATTTGATAATAATTTGCAAAATTTTTTTTAATTTTTTTTAAATTACATATAAAATATCGCAATTTTTGGTTAGTTTGCACCCTCAAAGCTTGACAAAAAATAAATATGTATTAATATTAATACATATAGTAATTAATTTTATAGTTTTTTCTTTGTTGTTTTTGTTATTATTGGATAAAACTATAAAGATGCATGTGTCATAAATTATTTAAAGATGAGGACGGAAGGTTATATTATGGTTGCATCAAACAGGAAAATAATAGTAGCTGTATTTTTGCTTATGGCGTTTGCAACGATGTTTCTTTGCGCCGAAGCAGGAGCTCTCGAGGTCACAAACGGGAGCGTCGTACATACGCAAAACGGAACCGTCATAGCTTTTGACCCGGTTCCAAACACGGGATATGCCTACAGCGGAGGGTTAAGCTGGACTATACGAGGCATAAACAACCCAAACAACGTATACAGCGGAACCGAATCCACATTCACGGCTCCTGTCGAAGACACTTATAATCTAACCGAAGCTTCTGCCAACTTCACACTAACAAAACACATCGTTAGCTACTCCTCTTACGGCGAAGGTTCTGTCAGCGGAAGTGTTTCATCCGGTTCTTCGGTAGACTACGGAACCGTAGTTACGTTTAAAGCAACGCCAAACACGGGCGTAACGTTTGAAGATTGGAGCATAAACGGTTCAAGAGGAACCCTTGGGGTTGACTTAAAAATGACTATAACCGGCAACACCGACATAGTCGGTTATTTCTACGATACGCGAAACAAGATAACGGTTCCCTCGGTGACGGGTGGAACGGTTACGGCGAGCGTGGCGTCGGCGGACCCCGGCGAAGCGGTAAGGGTTAGCGCCACCCCCGATGCGGGATATAAATTTGTGCGGTGGGAGTTCAACACACCACCCGCAAACCAAGTTGATATGTCGGCGTCCGAAATAGTGTTCATAATGCCGGGCAACCCGATAACGGTAACCCCAGTTTATTCCGGCGCACCGGTTGCAACCGCCGCGCCCTCGACATCGGAACCGGACGACGAACAAAGTGCGTTCACTATCATGGCGGGCGAGGGCGGAATGATAATCGAAGGAGCTCCCGGCAACTTTGCTTCAGACGACAACTTTGTCGTATCGGCACAACCGAACGAAGGTTTTTTGTTTGACAGTTGGGTTGTCACAGGGGACGGAACGGTGGCAGACACAGCCGCAGCCTCTACGACGTTTACAATGGGGGGCGACGACAGCTCTCTGACAGCCAACTTTGTCGCAGACCCAAACTATGTTCCTCCACTGTCCGAATTTTTAATCACGATAGAAGGTTCAACGGGCGGAGCGGTGACAACCGATATGTCTAGCGCGACCGAAGGCACTATTATAACGGTTAATGCCACTCCACAAGACGGTTTTTCTTTCCATTCTTGGGGTAGCGGTAGCGGTGTTACGTTTGACGACCCCGAAAGCGACACAACGTTTTTTGTAATGCCTAATAGAGATGTCTCGGTTAAAGCAGAGTTTGAAAAGCAACAATTTTTAGGCGGCCCTGTTGTATGGGCGATTATAGGCGGCGCAGTTGTCGTTTTAATCGCGATAATAATAACCGCTGTCTTGCTAGGCAAGCGAAACGCTGCCAAGCAGATGGCGATGTATAACACAACCCAGTTTGGCATGCCTCCCCAATACGGAAACATGCCGGGCGGTATGCAAAACCCCTATGGAGGGTATAACGGATACGGATACCCGCCCGGAAACGGGCGACCTATGGGAGCGCCTCAAGGACAACGACGAGGACAAAATCAACCCACCGGCGCGTTTGGCCCGATAACCGACAACATGGTTAACGACTATAGGCAAAATGGCGATCGTTATCAGCAAGACCCAAACTTTAACCCTAACAATCAAAACTACTACCAAAACGAACAGTATGGCGATTATGAGCAAGAAGAATACGAAAACGGATACAATGATCAATACAACGACGAATATAACGATGGATATCAAGAAGAGTATGACGAAGAATATTCCGAAGAGTTTGACCAAGAATATCAAGAGGGCGAATATGACGGACAGATTGAATACAGCCAAGAATACCCAGAATTTTCAGACGATGAGATAGAACTTGAAGACGAGTTTTACGACCCGACACGAGGCAACACACAGCAAGACGATTTTTACGACGACTAATCAAACACAGCTTCGATATACACAAAGATTTTACATATACAATAAAAAGATGACATGGTTTTTTGGCCGTGTCATCTTTTTATGTAAAATCAAAAGCAGGTTTTTCTCGCTTAACTATCGTTATACAACCTTCGATAATTACATAATTTGGTAATAGTCGAATGTTGCTTGAAAACTTTTTATAACTATAGTATTGTTCTCTTATAAAGTTAATTTGATTTATCTAATATATGTTGAAAATAACCATAACAGCAAAGCAATCGCTTTTTAAAAAATTAAACAAAGCTTAAATAACGCAAAAAAACAGAGAATTTGAAAGAAAAACAAAAATTAATGAACGTCCTAAAAAAGTTTTTATTGTATATTTTTTATCCGACATTTATCAACGAGTTTCGTAGTTTATATTATGCTAAACTTTGAGCGTTATCTTTTGAAAACAAGCAAATCCAAAAAAAACTTTGGTCATTCTTGAAAAAGATATTGCCAACTCTTTGACCGTGTGGTAAAATATGTAAGCAGAAGGACAGCTAAATAAATATACAAGGGGAAGATTATTTTGGAAAAGAAACTAAAGGTACTCGTAGCGGACACCGGCGCAGAATTCGGCAGGAGCTGTTCCGAAATTCTTACAAAACGAGGGTGTGAAGTTGTTTGTTGCGAAAAAGACGGCGCAAAGGTTCTTGAGGCTATAAGAATCCATTGTCCCGATGTTGCAGTGGTTGATATGTTCATGTCGACAATCGACGCTATCGGCATCATCTCACAGTTTTCCGGCGAGAGCGGAAAACCCATGAAACCGCAATTCATCGTAATGTCGAGCTTTGACAACCCAATTATGGAACGCGAGGTTATACGGGCCGGGGCGGCATTCTACATTCTTAAACCGTTTGATATCTCTGTTTTGGCTGACAGAATTGAACGTTTTATGGGGGTTTCGGATTTTGGAGCAGCGGCAGGAAAGCCGTCACCTGAATGGGATCTTGAGATTGTAATAACAGATATAATTCATCAAATCGGTGTTCCGGCGCACATCAAAGGATATGGATACTTGCGCGACGCAATAATGATGTCGGTCGAAGACCCCGAGATGATTAACGCGGTGACAAAAAAACTTTATCCGACGATAGCAAAACAAAATGGAACCACCTCGTCACGGGTCGAACGTGCCATACGCCACGCAATAGAAGTTGCTTGGGACAGAGGAGACGTTGACACATTAAATTCATTTTTCGGGTATACCATAAACAACCTTAGGGGCAAGCCCACCAACAGCGAATTTGTCGCCATGATAAGCGATAAAGTACGGTTGTCGGCTAAAAAGCTTGGCATTCAAATCATTTCTTAAAAATTTTGGATTTGACAAACGTTAACAAGATAACAGACACATCCGATTATTCGACAAGGCTTTGAATAATTGGGTGTGTTTTTTCAAAACACAGGGACGACACTTGATATTGTTCGAAACACAACGGTTTTCTTTTTTTAAGGAGGGAGCGCAAGCCTTCCCTACGGCCGTTTTTTGTGGCGAGGTTGGACACCAATGAACTTAAATAGTTCTCGTTTTTCAATTTTGCTTATTATTAAATCCAAATTTTATGTAAAATTTTAATAATTCATATAAGAATTTTGTAGATTTTTTTATATTTTTAACAAAAAACTATTTAATTAATTTTAAATTTATATTATAATAGGAAAAAGACGCGCAAAAAATGTAGTAGGGGGTTTATTTATTGAACGTTGATTTAAAAAGAATTGTCGTTATAACGGGGCATTATGGTTCGGGCAAAACCAACTTTGCGGTAAACTTGGCGTTAGATTTTATGAAACAACAACAGCAAGTTGCACTTGTAGACCTTGATATAGTTAACCCATATTTTCGTTCGGCAGACTTTAAGCAGATGTTGGTGGAAAGCGGAATAGATGTTATCGCGCCGGCACACGCCAACACCTCTCTCGACACTCCGTCAATCCCAAAAGAAGTTAAAGGAACTATCTTGTCCGACAAAAAGACAATCATCGACCTTGGCGGTGACGACGTCGGGGCGACGGCGCTTGGACGGTATAAAGCCGACATCGACAAGATGGGCGGTTGCGACCTTTTGTATCTTTTCAGCAGATATCGTCCGTTTACGCAAGATGTGGACGAAACCGCGCTACATATAAAAGATATCGAACGCGTGACAAGGCAAAAGGTGACCTATCTTGTCAACAGTTCTAACCTTGGCAAAGACACAACACAACAAGATATAGAAAACACTATTGAGTTTGCAAAACAACTTTCGGACAAAACAGGCATTCCTTTGTTGGCGAGCCTTGCTATCGAGACGGTTTCGGACAACATGAGTGGCGTTTATCCCGTTAAGTTGTTTGTAAATAAACCTTGGGAGATTTAAATTTAAATAAAAAAAGGAGATGCACAAATGGCAAAAGGATCTGTTATTATCAACGTAGATCGATGCAAGGGTTGCGAAATCTGCACAACGGTATGTCCTAAAAAGGTGCTTGGCATGGATGAGGATATGATAAACGCAAAAGGTTATCATCCCTCCAAAGCAAAAAATCCGGAGGATTGCATAGGTTGTGCTATATGCGCGATGATGTGCCCCGATGTTGCAATCACAGTTATGAAGGAGGACAACTAGCATGGCGGAAAAGTTACTTATGAAAGGCAACGAGGCTTTGGCGGAAGCCGCGATAAGAGCCGGTTGTATTAGATTTTTCGGATATCCTATAACTCCGCAAACGGAACTTTCGGCATATATGTCAAAAAAATTGCCCAAAATAGAAAACGGCGTTTTTATGCAAGCTGAAAGCGAAGTTTCTGCTATCAACATGCTTCTTGGTTCGGCGTCCACCGGTGTTCGCGCTATGACAAGTTCAAGCTCGCCCGGAATAAGCCTTAAAACCGAGGGTATCTCATACATAATGGGATCGGACATCCCGTGTATAATCGTCAACGTCATGAGGGGTGGCCCGGGACTTGGCGGAATTCAACCCGGTCAGGCCGATTATTGGCAAGCAACAAAAGCAATGGGTCACGGCGACTCGCATCTTTTGGTTTACGCTCCGTCCTCGATTCAAGAGATGGTAGACGTAGTGTTTGACGGTTTTGAAGTTTCAGAAAAATATCGTGTTCCCACAATGATATTGTCGGACGGCCTTTTGGGTCAGATGATGGAGCCGGTTGTATTCCCTGACAGAGAACCAAAAATTGCCGACAAACCATACGCAACGGATGGCCACGGCCACAAACGCGAGAAAAATGTAACAAACAGTTTGTATCTTCAACCACAAGCTCTTGAAGACAAGATTAAAGAGCGTTTTGAAAGATACGAACTAATTAAACAAAACGAAGTTCGCGTAGCCGAAACCAACATGGACGACGCAGAATTTGCAGTCGTTGCATATGGCGCTATGGCTCGTGTTGCCGGAACTGCGGTTGACATGGCGAGAGCCGAAGGCATTAAAGTCGGCTTAATTCGCCCGATAACATTGTGGCCGTTCCCGACAGAAGTCATAGCAAAAAGAGGCAAACAATGTAAAGCTATGCTCACCGTTGAGATGAGCATGGGACAGATGGTGGAAGATGTTCGCCTTGCAACAGAATGTAACATTCCTGTTGAATTCTTCGGACACACCGGCGGAATTATCCCAACCCCTGCCGAGATACTCGAACAGATTAAAAAGCTTTCAGGAGGTGCAAAATAATGGCTGTTGTATTTGAAAGACCTCACGCATTGGCAGACGTTCCAACGTCATATTGCCCCGGTTGCCACCATGGAATTATCCACCGTCTTGTTGCGGAAGCACTTGACGAACTCGATATCGAGGGTAAAACAATAGGAATAGCGCCGGTCGGTTGCTCCGTTTTGGCGTATAACTTCTTTAACTGTGACATGATTCAAGCTCCCCACGGAAGAGCACCGGCGGTTGCAACCGGCGTTAAACGCTCGCTTCCCGATTCAGTCGTCTTTACATATCAAGGCGACGGAGACCTTGCCGCTATCGGAACTGCGGAAACGGTTCACGTTGGCACAAGGGGCGAAGATATAACGATTATATTTGTTAACAACGCTATATACGGCATGACAGGCGGCCAGATGGCTCCGACAACGCTCCACGGACAAGTTACCCAAACTTCTCCGTATGGTCGCGACACAGCGGTTGCCGGTTACCCGATTCGCGTTTGTGAGATGATGTCGACGCTTGAAGGCGTTGCGTATGCTGAACGCGTTGCGGTTAACAACCCCGCCAACGTAAGAAAAGCAAAAAAAGCTATTCTTAAAGGGTTCCAAAACCAAATCGACAAAAAAGGCCTCTCGATAATCGAAGTCGTTTCGACCTGTCCCACAAACTGGGGGCTTAACCCGGTTGAAGCGATTAAATGGGAAGAAGAAAATCTTATACCATACTATCCTTTGGGAGTTTACAAAGACGGCGTTAAAGGAGGCGAAAAGTAATGTTACAAAATATTATATTCGCAGGTTTTGGCGGTCAAGGCGTTTTATTCGCAGGTAAAGTCACCTCGTATGCAGGACTTATGGACGACAAAGAGGTTTCTTGGCTTCCGTCATACGGGCCCGAAATGCGCGGAGGCACAGCAAACTGTTCGGTTGTTATATCGGATAGTCCGATTGGCAGCCCGCTTGTTATCAACCCCGATTTGCTTGTTGCGATGAACCTTCCGTCGTATGATAAATTCATCGACATGGTAGCCCCCGGCGGAATTGTTGTAATGGACAGTTCGATGATCGACCGTGAGATTACAAGAAAAGACATAACGGTGTATAAAGTTCCGGCTTCAAGCCTTGCAAATTCTGAAAACCTTCAAGGCCTTGCAAACATGATACTTCTCGGAAAGGTGTTCTCGGTGGTGGATCTTGCAAGCAAGAGTGCTATCGAAAAAGCTGTTCAAAAGAGCGTACCCGCAAAAAAAGCGCATCTTTTGGAAGCTAACATGAGAGCGCTTGACCTTGGCGCTAAACAATAATATAAATTCATTTAAAAACGGACAGGCTATCGAAACCTGTCCGTTTTTGTGTTGTTCTATCTGTTTATGAAAGCTTCAAAAACTCTGCGAGTTCCTTTGTTTGTGGTTGCTTTAAGCAAGAAACCTCGCCACTTTCAAAAACTTTTCCGTTTTTCAAAAATATAATGTAATCGGCAAACTCCTTTAAAAACGAAATCTCGTGCGTCACGAAAAGAAAATTACGCCCGTCCTCTTTAAGGTCTACAACCGCCTTTAAAACCTCGTCGGTCAAAAGCGGGTCGAGGGCGGCGGTGGGCTCGTCTAAAAAAATAAGTTCCGGATCGGTCGCAAGAGCCCTTGCAATCGATGCGCGTTGTGCTTGCCCCCCCGAAACTTCGTGGGGTTTTTTGTCCGCTTCGCTCTCGATAAACAACCGTTTTAAAATCTCGTCTGCCCTGTCGTTTGCTTGTTTTTTGTTAAGTTTTTTTATCTTTGTCAAGATAAGCGTTATGTTTTTCTTTATCGAAAGATGCGGAAACAGGTTGTGTTTTTGGAAAACGACGCCTATTTTTTTGTGGAATTTGGAAAGGTTGCTGGTGGGTGAAAGGTGGTTTATCTCGATTTTACCGCTGTCGGGCGATTCTATGCCGGACAAAACGCGTAACAACGTCGATTTGCCACAACCCGACTCGCCGATTATACCAATCGCTCTTTGGCCTTCAACCGAAAAACTTATGTCATCAAGAACCGTTTGGTCGCCATAAGTTTTGGATAGATTTTTAACCGCTATTTCCATTGTTCAAGTTCTCCTTTCGCTTAAAGTCCGTTTTAAACGTTTATCTTTTTCCCTATACACTTTGCTGTCAAAGACAACGGTATCGTGACAACAAGATACATAATCCACATGACATAGTATCCCTCTATAAAAGCGTAACTTCTCGACGAGATTACAATTGTCATATAGGTGATTTCGGTTACCGAAACAACGTTTAAAAGCGACGAACTTTTTATTACGCTTGAAAGGTTGTTTATAAGCGACGGAATGAACGGTTTAATCATCTGTGGAATTATAATATAGATATAACGCTCGTACCATTTAAAATGATAAAGATCCATCACGATATATTGATCCCGGTCGACAACCGCCGCCGTCGTTTCGTATGCGTTGGCTATATACGGCCCGTTGTATAGTATAAGCGCGATTATTCCAAGCACCAATTTGCTTTCAAGTCCGCTTGTAGGCCCCAAAATAAACACTATTAGAAAAATCATAACAAGAAGCGGAGTGCCCATGATTATCTCGTTAAACACGTTGGAAAACGCTTTTAACAGCGCTATCTTTGAACGCATCATCATAAAAAGGATAAACCCAAGGACAAGCGCACCGACAAGCGTTACAAGGCTTATATAGATAGTTCCGAAAAAAGCCTCCAACAGCAGGTCATAATTTTCGAGAATAAGGTTATACCGCGGGTTGTCGGTTGAATTAAACAACGCGAACCCTATGCCTATCGTAAACAACGAAATTACAACGGTATACGAGAAAAATTTTGATTTGTTCAATTTGTTCATGTCGTGTGGCCGTCCTTACTTGTTGATTTATTCGATAGGATTAACGATATAGTCAAGTCCTAGCTCATCGTTTTCAAGGAAATCGCCCACGATGACATCAAATTCAGGTCTTATTTGGTCGTATAGCCCACCCTCTTGATACATAGTTTCGATAAATTCATTCGCTTTTTCAAGCAGTTCTGTGTCGCCCGGTTTAACAACAAAGCTTGAACCGGAAACGTCGCCAATTCCGCTGTAAACAACGGTAGTTTCTTTGTTTGCAGCGTGATAGCTGTGGACTTCGCTCGACGCTACAAGCGCGGTCGATTGGCCGTTTGCAACTTCGATTAGGCCGTTGCCTATCTCGGTTACTTCGGTTACTTGTGCACCAAAGTTTTGGGGAACCACGACGCCAAACGTTCCGGCAAGCCCGATAAATTTAGATCCTTCAAGATGAAAAAATTCTTCGGGGGGCATGTCGTCGGTTATTCCGTTGTCCTGTGCAAACTGTTTGTTGACTAGAGCCAACGATTGCGTGTAACGATACGGTTCGGAGAAATCCGCTTTTTCTCTTCTTTCGTCGGTCGCCGCCATGTCGGCGATTAAAATATCGACATCTCCCGTTTCAAGCGCCGCCAAAAGCAAGCTGAAATCTATGTTTACAATCTCGACTTCCATTCCAAGATACTCTGCAAACGCTTGTGAGATAACCGGCTCGAGACCAGCGGCTTCGCCGTTTTCGTCTACATAAGAATAAGGTGGGAATTTCAAATCCATGCCAACGCGAAGAACCTGTGATTGTCCGCCAGTGCCGGTTGTTTGTTCTTGCGGTGCCGCGCAACCTGT
Source organism: uncultured Oscillospiraceae bacterium (assembly GCA_964368445.1). GTDB lineage: Bacteria > Bacillota > Clostridia > Oscillospirales > Ruminococcaceae > CAYJAY01. The sequence continues at coordinate 22,886 of CAYJAY010000023.1, read as the reverse complement.
GAAAGCGATTGAAAGCAAGATCAATACCATGATTACTGCGATGATTTTTTTCATATAATTTTCCTCCAAATTTGTTTTTTGTATTATATATCAGTATACCCCTTTTGTAAAGAAGACACATTTTTGTGGCTTAGTTACCGTTTAGATACTAATGCTTCTTTATGATGAAAAATTTGTTAAGCCTAAACCGATATTATCATAAAGCGCCGGTAGATAAACGGCAGATTTTAAAATATGTAAAAAATAAAAAAGTTTTTGAGCCAATGTTTTGACAAAAAATCTATTTTGTCTTTGTTTCGACCAATGGTTTCTTTTTAAACGTATATGTTTTAAGCGTTTTTTCGTTTATAGTAAGGTTTTCAAGGTTAACAATCTTTTGTTTGTGGACATAAGCAACAAGGTTTTTTTCGATTATTTCAAGTCTTGCTAGACCTTCGGAAAAGTTTTTTGCAATGACAAAAACCCCGATATCTTTCACGATAACACCACCGCGTTTTTTTGCTCCGTCTATGATTTTTCCAACGTCATAGTATGGAGCTATCTTTATATCCACGCCTATTGTTTTTTCAAAATCGTCAAAAAGCGCCGACACAACTTCTGTTTGTCTTGCCGCCATATCGGTTGCGACGCTGTTGCGACAAACCACGACATTCTCGTTTTGAAACGCTTTTAAAAGCTTTGCGTGGATTAGTTCGACGGCATTAAGTTTTCGGTTGTTAATCCTCAATCGTTTTGGTTCTTGTGTGCCCTCGACAATCGTGTATGCGAAAAATTTCTTGTCAAGCCTTTGAGACAACGCTTCGATAGGTTTGTCGCAAAACGTGAGACCGTTGAGGGATTTTTTGCTCGCGTGTTCAAGCGCTATCGCCCTGTTTAGCGCGGCAGACATGTCGTGGCCCGTTATTATCGCGCCGTGGCGTTCAATCAAGATTACGTTCAACCCTTTGGAAAGCGCCGAACGCGCAGTTCTCGAAAGGTTTGGTTTTCCAAAAACCGGCTCTTTAACTATCTTTATGTTTCCGCCTAGAAGTTCTTTTTGCTTATCGGTTGGGTAAAACGATTTTATCCCACACACAGATATACAGCTTGCGTACCTTTGATGGGAATGGATGACAAAGCTATTGTTCAAATTAAGGTCGTATGCATACGCGTGGATATACGTTTCGTCGGTTGGTTTAATCTTGCCTTCATAAATCATCGTGTCCATGTTAACCACAACGATATCTTTATATGAAAGCTTTGCAAAGTTTGCCTCGTCTGTCGTCACAACAAACCGTTCGTTGTCGATTCGACAGCTTATGTTTCCGCTATAACGTGAAATCAAGCCGTTTTCAACAAGATGTTTTGCGGCTTCGATAATTTGATTCTTCGCCTTTCGTTCGGTCATCATAATTTAAAAAGCCCCCCTCTTTAACGATTAACGTTTGCTATAGCTCCCCCGTAAGCTCGGCCGTTTTTTGCTTTGCGGCCGCTAAAACCTCGTCCCCTTTTGGCGTTGTTGAGTAGTATTTTCTTAGCTTTCCGTCGATGTTTCGGCTTTCGGACAAAAGCAACCCCCCGCTTTCGAGCTTATGGAAAATCGGGTAGATAGTTCCGGCGCTCACGTCATAGCCATGGTTCTTAAGTTCCTCCATCATCCAACTGCCATAGATAGGTTTTAAAGACGCATGGTGCAAAATATGTATCTGGATAAATCCCAAAAACAGCTTCCTCAAAATAGGATGTTGCATAATACTTCTCCCTGTGATATAATATCATAAGCCGATATCGAAACACGATATCGAAAACCAACATGATTTTTCTAATGTTATCACATTAGAAGAGTTTAAGTCAAGGCGAAAAAAGTAAACAATTTTTTTTGCAACAATTAAACACTTTAAACAACACAGCTATTTCCGGCTTTGTTTGCGCATGTTTAATACAAAAAAATAAATTAAAAATATATAAAATATACAAAATATACAAAATATATAAAATATATAAAATATATAAAATATATAAGGAGAAAAATATGTTTATAATAAAATCAAACCACGAGGTTTGTTTTAAGGATTTTATAAGATATCCGAAAATAGAGATACAAAAAAACCAAATGACGTTTATAACGGGAAAAAGTGGTTGCGGAAAAAGTTCCTATTTAAAGATGCTTAACGCGACCGAAGCGCCGACAAGAGGAGCAATTTATTTTGACGGGGTTGACCTTAACGACATCGACGTTATAGGCCACAGAAGGTCGGTGACGCTTGTTCCGCAAGAGCCGTATCTTTATGACGGAACGATAGCAGATAACTTTATAATGTATTATAACTTAAGAGAACAGCAGCATATTTCAGAGGACAAGATAAAGGAATTTTTAAAACTTTGCGAAATCGATATAGCGCTTGAAACGTGTGTTCAAAACCTTTCGGTGGGGGAACGGCAAAGGGTTTTTGTCGCAATCTTTGTTTCGTTTATGCCAAAAATTTTGATTTTAGACGAGCCTACGGCGGCGCTTGATTTTGAAACGTCAAAAAAAGTGTTTTCAAACATAAAACAGTTTTGCAAACAAAACGACATAACGTCGGTTGTGGTTTGTCATTCGGAAGCTTTGACCGAGCTTTATGCAGATTTTATTATACATCTTGAAAAGGAGCAACAAAAATGAACGGAGTCGAACAACTTCAAATAACACAGTTTTTGCTCATATATCTTTTACTTGTGGTCGTTGGACTTGTGATGAAAAAATGTGGCATAAACGAGATTAAACGGCTGGTGGTCTCAAGCGGACGCATGACGGTTCAGCTTGTTTTGGCAGGATTTATCTTGATGTATATATTTGAAAATCCAAATCCCCTGTTTATTGTTATCTACATATCGGCGATGATTGGGTTTTCTATACACAGAGTTATATCTAAAAACAAACAGCTAAACGTCAAATTTAAGGCGATAGTTGCGTTTTCAGTAGTTTTTTCGGGTGTTTCAGTTTTGCTTTTTTTCGTCATATTGGTCATTGGCCAAAGCATCTTCAACCCACAATACGCAATACCAATTTCGGGAATGCTTCTCGGAAACACAATGACGGCGTTGTCGCTTGGAATAACAACGTTTTCAAACAGCATTAAAGGCAACTCTAACAAGATTAACGCGGCTATATATGCCGGAGCGAAACCCGAAGCGGTTCTGTCGCCGTTTGTAAGGCAAGCTCTTGAAACCGCGATGGTGCCAACGCTTAACTCGATGGTTGGCATGGGTATAGTTTCTCTGCCCGGAATGATGACGGGGCAGATTCTTTCGGGAACTCTTCCGCTAACAGCGATTTTATACCAAATAGCGATAATAATCGCCATCTGCACAATAGTCACCCTTTCAAGTTTTATCTCGCTTTATTTCGGACAAAAGACACTTATTGATAAAAAGTTGAAAACGATTAAAGTGTAAGTATTACAGTGTATATATCGACAGTCTAAGAGGCTGTGACGAAATTCGTCACAGCCTCTTAGCTTTATCATTTTAATTTATTCTACGCGGTTATTTATCTAAACGTTTCATCTTCGCCTTTCGGTCATACATCTCTTTGTCGACACGTTTTAATAAATCATCCGGGGTTTTATCTTTTTGGTCGTCATAAACGCATATTCTGCCTGCTATTGAAAGCTTAAACTCTAACGTTTCGTTTATTTCTTTAATCGTTTTTTCAAGATTTTTCATCAAATCGGGAATGTCTTTTTGTTCTATATCGGTCGAAATTAAACTGAATTCGTCCCCGCCCATTCGGTAGACGTTGGCGACCCCCAAAAACGCCGTTTTTAAACTTGTCGCGGCGCTTTGGATAAGAACATCTCCCTGCTTATGCCCAAGGTTGTCGTTAATCTGTTTCAGACCATTTATGTCAAACATTCCAAGAGACAGTTTGTTTAAAATTTCCGGTTGGCTTTTTATCTGTTCAAAATCTCGCTCAAAACATGTTCGGTTTTTGCTAGAGGTTAGTATGTCCTCAAACGCCAATTTTTCATATAGCTTTGTTCTTTCCTTTTCCTTAACGGTTTCGGAAAGTTCGCGCAAAAATTCCGCTAGCAAGATTCCGGAAAAGCCAATGACCCCTATACGTAAAAACGTCGAACGATATGCCTCGTTGTTGGTGTAGTATGTAAACATGTCGATAGCGGAAAAGACACAAAGCACAAGCGCGCTTATGCCAAACTCCCTAATCTTGGCGTTCTTTTGAATAAATATCTCAAAAACAGCGGTTACTGCCAATACAAACAGCGAAAACCCGATAAGCATGTGGAAATATGAAAGAGACATTCGAACATCTACAATGTTGTACGATTGCAAAACAATCGCAATCAGCCACAACGCCATATGTATATACATTAAAACATATAGATGCCAGTCGTGTTTTAATTTGTATGCTGTGCACACGAAAAACAAGATAGGTATCGGCATTAGATACAAAAGTAGATATGATGCCACCGAATAGATATACGGCTCTTCCAAGAACAATCCTATCATCGGAAGCGTTGTAAACGTGTAAAAGCCTGTTACTGCGGTGAAAAAACCGAGATGGAGCATGTGGGTCGCTTGTTTTTTGTTGGATATAAATATATAAAACACAACCTCTCCGGCGCCGAGTATTACCATAAACGCCGAGAGTATGAAACTTATAAATTCGCGGTTTAACATGTGGAACAAAGCATTGCTTTTTTCGGTTAAAAAGAAACTGTCAATTTCGGCTTCGCCATATGCAGAGCGCATTTCAACCGTTATCTCGTCGCCTTGCTGTATATCCCCTAGCTCGATGATTAACGGCATAACCCCCGGAACTTTACCTATCGTTGAAAGGTTGGTTTCGTCCAATATGTATACTACTTGTTGGTTTACAGATATCTCTAAAAAATTTCGAGAATTAATAAAATATAAGCTTTCGAAATCGTTATCAATGTCAGGAACTAAATTTTTAAGAATAATAGTATTTGCTAGTTGACCCGTAAGGTCGGTCGGGGAATCACAACTTAAAAACTCTCCGCCGTCGATGCTGTACGTCCAGCCGTCGTTAAAGCTTATGATCTCGTCGTTGTTAAGACCGGGCAACCCGGTGTTGCTTAGATCAAACAAAACCGTTACAAGCACAGCCGTCGTTATGATTACCGCAGTTATAATTACATTTGTTAGCTTTCTCAAAACATGTTCCTCATTTTATAGTATCAAAGATAATTATATCACGGCGTTTATTCGATTACAATTATTGTTCGCGTTTTTTTGTGCTTTTTTGGTGTTTTTGTGACAACAACTGTCATAGTTCATACTATAAAGCAGGAATTTTTTTATTTTTTAGGTGGTGATGGTTTTGAACACAATGAGATTTGCGATAATCGGAGACGATGTGCGAGGGCGATATCTTACAAACAAGCTTGAAAAAGACCTATATAAAGCCGATTATATTCAAGCGAAAAACATTAATGAAAATTTGGCAGATTCAAAAAATATTCTTTTAAGCGCCGACATAGTCGTTGCACCTAACTTGAAAAATCAACCTCTTGACGTTGAATTTTTAATAGGTTCTCTTAAAAAAAATGTAATTTTTTTTGCGGGACTTATGTCGGAACAAGCGAAAATGGTAGCCGAAAAAAATCAAATTGAAACTTTTGAATATTTTAAATCGGAAAGCCTCGCAACACTCAACGCGGTTCCGACCGCCGAAGGCGCGCTTATGATAGCAATGACAAAAAGCCCAAAAACAATGTTTAACAGCCGTTGTCTTGTTACGGGATATGGAAAAGTTGCGAGTCGTTTGGCAAAGCTTTTGTATGCGGTTGGGGCAGATGTCACGGTGGCGGCTCGTTCCAAAAAAGACCTTTCAAACGCATTTTGTGATCATTTAAAAACTATTGAACTTCAAAAGCTTCACACAAAACAGCAACATTTTGATTTTGTTTTTAACTCGATTCCATCTGTCATAATCGACAAGGTGGTGCTCGACAGGCTTAATACCGACTGTGAGATAATCGACATAAGCTCAAATCCCGGTGGCGTTGACTTCGGCTATGCAAAAAATCGTGGTATAAAAGCCGAGTTGCACCTTGCGTTGCCTTCTAAAGCTGCGCCCGAAACCGCCGCGGAATACATCAAACAAACGCTGTTTGAAATTCTTAAAGAAAGGGGGATTTACGATGGATAAAACCAAGATTGGGTTTGCGTTAACCGGCTCGTTTTGCACATTTGAAGCGGCAAAAAACTCTATAATGCTACTTATGCAAAACGGCTTCGAGGTTGTTCCGATTATGTCGTTTAATGCAAGTAGTTTAGACACAAGGTTTGGTTCCTCAAAACATTGGATAGAAACGCTTGAAGCGATAACGGGAAACAACGTTATAACAACTTTGCAACAAGCCGAGCCGATAGGCCCGAAAAAACTTGTCGACGCAATTATCATAGCGCCATGTACAGGCAACACGCTTGCTAAACTCGCGCTTGGAATAACCGACACACCGGTCGTTATGGCGGCAAAATCTTTGCTTCGCAATTCGCTTCCGTTGATAATTGCGGTTTCGACTAACGACGGACTTTCAAACAGTGGAAAAAATATAGGTCAGCTTATGAACTATAGAAATGTGTTTTTTGTGCCGTTTAAGCAGGATGACCCAAACACAAAGCCACGGTCGCTTGTTGCGGAATTTTCAAAGATACCGCAAACGTTACAGCTCGCTTTAAGCGGCCGCCAAATTCAACCGATTATTGTTTTTTAGTATATGAAAGCCGACCTTGATTTTGTTAGATTGTTAGATCTAACTTTAGAAGGTCGGCTCAATATAATATTCTCTTGTTTAATTTTTGTGGTTTAACTAAAGATTAGTCGTCGCTGTCGTCTGTATCAACATCGTCGGTATCATCGTCTATGTCGTCCACGTCATCAGCGTCATCGACGTCGTCGACGTCGTCGTCAATTTCAACATCGTCCACGTCGTTATCAACATCGTCCACGTCGTTATCAACATCGTCCACGTCGTTATCAACGTCGTCTGTGTCGTCGACCGTGTCGTTGTCATCGTCCACGTCATCAAAAAGATCGTCTAGGTCATCTGTGCTCAAGTCAACAGCGTTTTCCATCATAAGGGTCAATGCTTTGTCGTTTATAAGGGATTTTCTAAGCTCGTCCTCTGTCACGACTCCCAAAAGATCCTCAACCGACGGATAGTTAAGTTGGCTTGCTATAAGCTCGATTCCGCTTTCATATTCTTCGTCGGTTATCGTGATGTTTTCCGCAAAACCAATCGCTTCAAGTACAAGGCGTTGTTTAAATATCTCCTCTGTGTCCGCTTCAAGAGCTTCGAGGAATTCCTCTTCCGACATTCCGGTTAACGAGGTGATAACGTCGGAAAGTTGAAGGTTTGCTTGTGTGGCGTATGCTTCGTATTCCGCTATGATACTTTGGTTATAGTTGTATATAGCGTTTTCGGGAAGTTTAAGGAACGTTGCGTTTTCGGTTGCTTCTTGAAGAATTTGGTCAACAACAACTCCGGCGCTTTCCGATTGTTTTTGATATAAAATCGAGAACTCGATATATTCAAGGAACTCTTCAATAGTTTCATATTGGAAGTTTTCAAAAACAAATTCATCGGTCAATTCGGGGGTTACGCTTTGGTTTATCGATTGAACAGTTACGTCAAACACAACTGCTTGTCCCGCAAGATCTTCGTTGTTTGGATATGGGTCGGGAAACGTAAGGTCAAGGCTTCTTTGCTCACCTTTTTCGGCGCCAATCAAGCCATCTTCAAAGCCTTCTATGAAAAGCCCTGAACCTAGGGTAAGTTCGGATCCTTGTGCCGTTCCGCCGTCAAACGCAACGCCGTCAAGCGTTCCGACATAGTCAATTACGAGGGTGTCGCCGGTTTCGGCCGGTCTTCCTTCTACCTCTTCAAGCGCTGTGCTTGAAGAAAGGATGCTTGCCACAGTGTCGTCTATCTCTTGTTGGGTAACCTCGGGGACAGGAATGCTGTATTCAAGCCCTTTGTATTCGCCAAGTTCGATATATTCGCCAATGTTCTCGGCGGTTATAATCTCGTCTACGCTTGGAACACCGGAACAACCGGCGACGGCAAACGCTAAAGCCACGACGATGGCTATAGTCAAAAATTTAAAATTTTTCATCTTTTCCTCTTTCTTAATCTTGCTAGATAAATTTAATTTATATGTTAAGATACAATCTATGTTTATACAATTAATGCAATTTATGCAAAGATAGAACATACTGTAAATTAAATATACTTTTCAAATTATAACACTATTTACTTTTAAACACAATTGTATTAACAATAAATTTATAAACGGAAATTACGTTTTTTTTGTTAATTTTCTTTATTATATCTTGATGTGTGTCGCCAAAATGTTATACTTACAATATGAATTAGAAACAATTTCAATTATAAAGGATTAACGATATGATAACGCTTGACATGATATATGACGCGCAAAATGTTTTGAAAGATATCGCGGACAAAACCCCAATGATTTCTGCCAACCGCCTTTGCGAATGTAAAAACTTTTTTATAAAACTTGAAAATCTCCAACAAACCGGTTCTTTCAAGGTTCGCGGGGCGTACAACAAAATTTCAAGATTAACGGAGGAAGGGCGAAAAAACGGTGTTGTTGCTTGTTCCGCCGGAAACCACGCCCAAGGCGTTGCGCTCGCCGCAAAGCGTCTTGGAATTTCCGCCGACATCTGCATGCCGGAAACCGCTCCTCTTTCCAAAATCGAAAACACAAAATCTTACGGGGCAAACGTCATTTTAAGCGGCAACTGCTACGACGATGCATACGCAAAAGCCCTTGAAATATGCAAAGAAAAAGGCTCAACGTTTATACACCCGTTTGACGACCCTTATGTGATAGCCGGCCAAGGAACTATAGCGCTTGAAATTCTAGAGAAATGCCCGACGGTTGACGTCGTGTTAATTCCGATAGGCGGCGGTGGTCTTGCGTCGGGAGTTGCGTTTGCTATTAAAAGCATTCGCCCGTCCTGTCTCGTTTATGGCGTCGAACCAAGCGGCGCGGCTTCGATGGAAACGTCACTTAAAAGCGGCAAGGTTGAAACGCTTGAACAGGTGTCCACAATCTCGGACGGCGTCGCGGTCAAGACTCCGGGTAAACTGACTTTCGAGATGTGTAAAAAATATCTTGATGGGATTATAACGATAACCGAAGCGGAAACGGCGTCCGCGATACTCGCGCTTATCGAAAAACATAAACTTGTCTCAGAGGGTTCGGGGGCGATTTCGGTTGCGGCGGCTATCTACCAAAAACTTGACTTTAAAGGGAAAAACGTTGTCGCGGTTAACTCGGGTGGCAACGTCGACGTTAATATCCTTGAAAAGATTATATCAAACGGCCTTGCAAAAACAGGTCGAAGTACCAAGATTACAACGCTCATTGCAGATAAACCAAACAATCTTCGTGTTTTGCTCGACGTTTTTTCCTCGACCGGCGCAAACATCGTTTCGATTAACCACGACAGGGCAAATACAAGTTCCGAAGTTGGTCTTTGCGTCGTCGATATCTCGGCGGAAACGCGTAACGCACAACATATACAGCTGTTAAAAACTACGCTTATCCAAAAAGGATATAAGCTTTTATAGCAGTTTGTAAACATCAAGAATTTATTACAAAAATTTTCCTTTCGTTTGGTAGGCGAAATAGCCAATAAAACCCCTTTCCTTAATATTCCAAACTGTATAAATTTAATAAACTTGCCCTTTTGTTGAAAAAAACAACGAAAACGGCAAGTTATTTTGTAAATAATTAGAAATTATTCGCGTTTGGTGTTAAAATGCACAGATATTTTACAATTGAGTTGTTAAAATGTGTTGCAATTTGTTCTATTTTTGTGTAATATGTATACATCGGTCGAATTAATTTCATCATTTTGCATTTTGTTTATTATGACGAAATTTTAAACGGATAATCAACAGCCTTTAAATTTAAACTGGAGGGTTTAATAAATGGTTAACAGACAATATCAAAGTATGGCTTTACAAATGAAAGAAGCTTCTTCCCGCAACATTGGAGTTTTGGACGAAAACGGAACGGTTATAGCTTCGAGCGAACTTTCGTTTATTGGGGAAACGATAAGCGATTGTGCCGAATCGACACGCATGTCGGGAGGGGTGTTCAAAAACAACGGGTACACCTATCTTCTTGCAGGACAAAACGGCGAAAACGACGGAATTATCTTTGTCGAAGGGGTCGACGATGCGGCAGAAAGATTTGCCGCTATGGTTCGCGTCACTTTTGAAAGTGTAAAGCAGTTTTATGACGACAAGTTTGACAAAGGAAACTTTGTCAAAAACGTTGTGCTTGACAACATACTTCAAGGAGACATTTATATAAAAGCCCGTGACTTACATTTCACAATCGAGGCTACCCGTGTCGTCATGCTTGTGCGGACAGGTCCTTCCAAAAACATCTCGGCATATGAAGTTATCTCGGGGCTTTTCACCGACAAACAAAAAGATTTTGTCTTTAACATAAGCGAGTCGGACACCGTTATCGTTAAAGAGCTTCCCGAAGACATTGAACTCGGAGACATCGAAAAGCTTGCTAACTCGATAGTTGATATTCTCGAAAACGAACATTATGTGAAGGCGGTTGTCGGCATAGGAAGCACCGTTGTCGGAATTAAAGAGCTTGCTAACTCGTTTAAAGACGCTCAAGTTGCGCTTGAAGTCGGAAAAGTTTTCGACACCGAACGCCCAATTCTTTCGTATGACAACCTAGGTATTGCGCGCCTTATCTACCAACTTCCGACGACGCTTTGCGAGATGTTTTTGCGCGAGATCTTCAAAAAAGGTTCGATCGACACGCTTGATCAAGAAACGTTGTTCACAATTCAAAGATTTTTTGAAAACAACCTTAACGTTTCGGAAACTTCGAGAGGCCTTTTTGTCCATCGAAACACACTCGTTTATAGAATTGAAAAGATAAAGAAACTAACCGGCCTTGACCTTCGCGAATTTGACCACGCAATCGTCTTTAAAGTTGCGCTTATGGTTAAAAAATATCTTGACAGCAACCCGGCCAAGTATTAATATCTGTATGACAGCCCTTTAATATAGTATTATTAGCACCAATCGTTCCCTGTTTCATTTGAGGAGAGTTATTTTAATTTATGATAGAACTTAAAAACGTTACCAAAGTATATCCAAACGGAACCGTCGCCCTTGAGGACGTTGACCTTTTTATTCGTAAAGGTGAATTCGTTTTCATACTCGGCCATTCGGGGGCCGGCAAAAGCACCTTGCTTAAGCTGTTGCTTCACGAAGAAACCCCGACGAGTGGTTCGATAGTTGTTGGGGAGTATAATCTTCGCAAGATAAGAAAACGCGAGATCCCGTATCTTAGGCGACAAATCGGAATGGTGTTCCAAGATTTCCGCCTTATCCCGACGCTTACGGCGTATGAAAATATAGCTTTTGCTATGCGTGTTACCAACGTTTCATCAAGGCAGATAAGAAAAAGGGTTCCGTATATACTTAACCTCGTAGGTCTAGCCCACAAAGCAAAGGTTCGCCCCGAAGAGCTTTCGGGCGGCGAGCAACAACGTGTTGCGCTAGCACGCGCGCTTGTCCACAACCCTCCAATAATAATTGCGGACGAGCCGACAGGAAACATCGACCCGGAACTCAGCCTCGAAATTATGCGACTTCTTTCCGAGATAAACCGTCTTGGCACAACGATTATAGTTGTAACGCATGAACAGGATATGGTGCGCCAGTTTGATTGTAGGACGATTAAACTCGAGGGCGGACATGTCGTGTTTGACACAGGAAGAGTAGGTGTTCGATGAAAGGGAGTAGTTTCGGATATCTTGTAGGACAAGGTATTAAAAATACATGGCTAAACCGACTTATGTCGCTAGCTTCGATAGGCATACTTATAGCCTGTTTCATAATAATAGGCGGCGCGGCGATAATAACGCTTAACGTTCGAGATTTTCTCGTGTCGGTTCAAAGCCAAAACGAGATAGTCGTCTACCTTCAAGACGGCATGAGCGACAACGATGTCGAAGCGGTTAAACAAGAACTTTCTGTAATAGACGGAGTTTATGATATAGTTTTTGTGTCAAAAGATATGGCGCTTGAGGAACAGCGCGAATTCATGGGTGAACAAGGCGACCTTTTGGTCGGCCTCGAGGACGACAACCCCCTTCCGGCATCGTTTCGGGTTAAACTTTCTAACCTAAACGAGATTGACACCGTTCAATCAATCATGGAATCGCTTGAATTTGTTGACACAATCTCCGCTCCCGTCGACCTTGCAAAAACGCTAACCGGTATACAAACGACGGTCGTAGCCCTTGGCGGTGTCATCATAATCATTCTTCTCGTAACCTCACTTATCGTTATATCCAACACAATTCGATTGACCGTTTTTGCCCGTCGCAAAGAGATTAACATAATGAAATATGTCGGCGCGACAAACTCGTTTATACGTTTTCCGTTTATAATCGAAGGCATGGTTATCGGCCTTATCGCCTCGTTTATCTCGTTCGGAGTGTTGTTTGTTATGTATGAAAACATCGTGACGTTGATACGCGATTCGGGTGTTGCTTGGATACAAGCTATGGCGGCAGACATGGTTCCGTTCTCGTCGGTTTGGTACTTTTTCCTAGGCGGGTTCGTCGTTGCAGGGGTGTTGATAGGCACAGTGGGAAGTTCCTCTTCCATCAACAAATACCTCGAAGTTTAAACCACGATACATTCGCTTAAATTTAACCTTCCCCTTCTCATGCTAAAGGAGACTTTTCATAAATGTTTAAAAAATCGATTTCGCTTTTTTTGGCGTTCGCTTTAATAGGTTCGGGTTTGTTGCTTTTAATTCCCAAAACTTCAGCCATTGAAGTTACCGTTCTTCCGACAAAAGAAGAGCAACAAGCCATCATCGACCAAGCCAACAAAGACCTTGAGGCGGCTATTGAAGAAAGAAAAAACCTTCAAGACCAACTCGACAGCCTTAACTCTCAGCTCGACGGCATCGAAGACAACATAGTATGGCTTGAAACCCAATCTGCCTCGTATACCGAAAGAAAGACTATCGTCGAAGAACAGATAACTTTGCTTGTCGACTCGATAGACCTTCAAGGCCAGACGTTGGCGATCAAACAAGAAGAACTGGATCAAAAACAACGTGAATACGAAGAAAGCTATGAACTTTTCAAAGAGCGTCTTCGCGCAATGTACATGACCAACAACGCGACCGATCTTTCGATAGTTCTCGGCGCGGACAGTTTTTCCAAGATGTTAACCGCCTCTACCACCGTTAACGCTATATCGGAACACGACCAAAATCTTATAAATAAAATCTTGACGGAAAAAGAGATAATCGAAAAGGCAAAGGTTGAAATCGAACAAAACCTCGCCTTGCTTGAAGCAGACCAAGCAGAGCTTGAAAGCAAAAAAGACGAACTCGCGACACTTCTCGCGGAGGCTAACGCGCAACTTACGGCAGAAAATGCAGACCTTCAAGCGACCGAAGCGGCATACGCCGCGGCTATCGCGCAAAGGGAAGCCGCCGATTCCGAAATCGACCGATTGATGGAGGTAGTAAGCACAATTCCATATGTCGGCGGATATTTCACATGGCCGGTTCCGGGGTATCCCACAATAACATCCGGATTTGGTCCCAGAACGCTTTACGGCGCATATAACTACCACAAAGGAATCGACATAGCCGGTTCGAGCGTCTACGGAAAACCGGTTGTTTCAAGTAACGACGGCAAAGTTATAACAACCATCTATGGTTGGTATGGCTATGGACATTATGTCATAGTAGACCACGGCGACCCATACAAAACCCTCTATGGACATCTAAGTTCGATCTCTGTTTCAAACGGTGAATGGGTGGCACAAGGCCAACAAGTCGGGCTTGTCGGTTCGACAGGAAACTCAACAGGGCCACATCTCCACTTCGAGATACGCGAATCGGACACTGCTATAAACCCGGTAGATCTTCTCAAGAATAGATAACGACAGGTTTAATTCGTAATTCGTAATTCGTAATTCGTAATTCGTAATTCGTAATTCGTAATTCCTGATTGAAACACTAAATTAAACAACCTATCTTTTTTTGCAATATCTATGCAAAAAAAGATAGGTTGTTATATAATGTATTAATAAGGGAAAACTCAATACAGAGTATATTTTAAAGTATGTTTAAGTTTTAAATATTATGATACAAATAATCTTTACCTGCGGTAAAGATTTGGGGAATACTCCTTGTCGAACTTCGTTCGCCATTTTGCGCCGATGGTACAAAACGTAGTATTTCTTATATTTAAAGCTTCATCAAATATAAAAAACAAGGGGATGGATCGCAAAAAAATGAGAATATTACTATGCGAAGATGAAAAACAATTGAGCAACGCGCTTGTCAAGATACTTAAACACTACAACTATTCGGTAGATGCCGTGTATGACGGACAAGAAGCGCTTGACTATCTCGAGGTCGAAAGCTATGACGCCGTTATATTAGACATTATGATGCCAAAAGTCGACGGACTAACCGTTCTTAAGACTGTTCGCGAAAAAGGAAACCTTATACCGATTATAATGTTAACCGCAAAGTCGCAAGTAGACGACAAGGTTATGGGGCTTGATCTTGGAGCAAACGATTATCTTGCGAAACCGTTTGAAACAAAAGAACTGTTGGCAAGAATACGCGCCATAACAAGGACCGCAACCGACAGCAACAGTTCGGTTTTGTCGGTCGGAAACGTGAGTTTAAACCGAAAGACGTTTGAACTTTACACCGGCAAAAACTCCTTCAAGCTTGCGAGCAAAGAATTTCAGATGATCGAGATGCTTATGATTAACAAAGGCCACGTAATCCCAACCGAGAGGTTTATGGAAAAGATATGGGGATATGACAGCGACGCAGAGATAAATGTCGTTTGGGTTTATATATCATATCTTAGAAAAAAACTTGCTTTGTTGGAGGCAGACATAAAAATAAAGGCGACGCGAAACACAGGGTATTCGTTGGAACTTGAGATTTAAAATTTAGCGTTTAGAAAGGAACAATGTAACATAGATGCTTAAAAAACTACAACGAAAATTTGTGATGCTTACAACTTCGATAAGCTTTGTTGTTTTGGTGTTGATAGGCGTAGCTATAAACTTTGCAAATTTCGCCGGCATGGCGGTAGAATCGCAAGAGCTTTTAGACTATCTTATCGAAAACAATTTTAAGATAAGCGAAGACTTTAAACCTGTCGATAGGTTTTCTCGCGAAATGGCTTTCACCACACGTTATTTTGTTGTAATAACAAGCGAGCAAAGCAACACAATGTACGTTGACACAACCAAAATAAGCGCCGTTTCGTCTGAACAAGCGGTAGAATACGCAGATATAGTTAACCAAAGCGGATCAAATACCGGAATTATTGAAAACTACCGATATGTCAAGCTTGGGTTAGACGAAGGGTTTGTCTACATCTTTCTTGACATAGAACAACTTTTAACGTTACACGGCGTTTTTATAAAATACTCCTGTATAATTATCTTTATAGCGACTATCCTAATCTATATTTTATCGTCGCTACTTTCAAAAAAAGCGGTAGCTCCAATTGTTGAGAGTTACGAGAGGCAAAAAAGTTTTATAACCAACGTTAGCCACGAATTTAAAACACCGCTTGCTATAATCAAGGCGGACAACGATGTAATCGAAATCGACAGCGGCGAAAGCGAATGGACACAAAGCATTAAATCTCAAATCGAACGGTTAAACCTTCTTGTCGAAGACCTTATTTCGCTTACAAAACTTGACGAACAAAACAAAGACGCCCTTAAAGTTGACTTTTCTCTGTCCGACGCGTTAAACGAAACGATTAACGAATTTTCTTCGTCGTTTAAAAACAACGATCTTAACGTTATAACAACGATAGAAAACAACGTAACGTTTACAGGTCAAGAAGATTATGTTAGAAAGCTATTTGAAGTGTTAACAGAAAACGCCGTTAAATATTCTCCAAATCAAAGCGACATCAAAATTGGTCTTGCCTTAAAAGGTAATCGCAAGGTGTTCACGATAGAAAACGCGTGTGAAAACCTGACGATTGGCAAGCACAACCACTGGTTCGATCGTTTTCAACGGGAGGACAAATCTCGAAACAGCAATACCAAAGGATTTGGGATTGGCCTTTCGATAGCCAAGGCAGTTTGCGAGATGCATGGAAGTTCGATTTCGGCAGAAAGCAAAACAGGAAAAGAAATTATAATTACCGTGATTTTTTAAAGTATGTTTAAGTTTTGCATGGTAAACTATAAACATCAAACAAGAGGTGGTCGAAAAAATGCGACAGCAATTGTCGATTAGCGAAGATTTCTACGAACATTATTTAAGCGAACTTTCATATGCAAAAAATATAGTCGAGCAGGTCTTTACGGAAGAGTTTAAGGAAAAAGCCGAGCATTTTAAAGTTAGAATTAAATCAAAAGACAGCACAACCGAAAAGCTTAAACGACTTAACCTTGCTGTTTCTCCCGAAAGCGCAATGACCAACCTAACCGACATCGTCGGTGTCCGCATAGTCTGTCGATTTTTAAGCGATGTCTACGAACTCGCAAGTTTAATAGAAGACGATAAAAATTTCACCCACGTTAAAAGCAAAGATTATATAAGAAACCCGAAAGAAAATGGGTATCGAAGCTATCATATAATATTGATGCTTGAAACGGAAAATTCCGAAATTCCGATAGAAATTCAACTTAGAACAATTTCTCAAGACAGTTGGGCAAGCCTTGAGCACAAGATGAAATATAAAAAAGAGGTTAAAAACCAACGTCTCATAAAGTTTGAACTTAAGCGCCTGTCAGACGAAATGGCGTCAAGCGACATATCAATGCAGACCCTAAAGGATATCATCGAAGACGAATGAAAACTGCCGTTACCTTATTAGCAAACATAGTTTGTTTTATATAGATGCCGCTTGCGGCAATACAAATGTCTCTCCCCTTTTGTAATATTTGTTCATATTGTCACCTTGCGCTTTGCGCTTTGCACCTTGGGCACAAAAACAATCATCCTTTATAAACCTAAATCAAAATTACCCAAGGTGCAAAAAAACACTCGCTCACCACGAGTGTTTTTTTCTGTTTAGCTATAAACATTAAATTAAAATCTCAATCGGCTCAAAAATTTCAACCGGTCCGCCCATTGTCGCGTTGACACAAGAATTTTGGGAAATCTCGACAACGACTTCAATGATTCCTCCCGGTTGAGCAATTTCCAGCTTGTAAATGCCATCGGGTTTTTTTTGCGCAAGATAAATAGCCGTAGCAACACTTCCCGAACCGCAACTGCCTTCGTCAATCGTTGTATTTGTTTCTTTAACATGCACAACAGGGTTGATAAAAAGTTTTTCACTATCGAGAAACATAACCCCAACTGCATCGAACCGATACTCTGCGGACAACGCTTGTTTTATCCGATTAAACAACGTTCTGTCGATCGAAACACCTTCCGCAACAACATGAATTATCCCCTCAAAAACGATGACGGGAAACTGTACATCCCCAATAGATATATAATCGATTGATGTGGGTAGCGGCATCGAGGTTTGACAGAGTTTGTTGTCAACATCATAGTCGACTACCAACTCGCCGCTCATTCCGCTTACCGCAACACAAAGCGAGCCTTTTCCGCAAAATCCACGTTTTTTTGCAAGATACAGCCCAAAACTTCTCGTAGCGTTTCCGCAAAATTCCCCACCCATCATATCCATGCGCTCTGTTTTTGTTGTTGGACAGGTGTTTATAAAACCCACCTGTTCAATCTTTAAATCTCGGCGCGACATTATCTTTTCCGAAATCATAACATAATCTTGTTTGCTAACGTCTTGATTAAGCACAAAACCGGTTATGTTTCCGGCAGGGTTTGCAATGACTAGATCTAAAACCATTTTTAACATTCCTTATTTCAGTTTGCTGTGTTGTTTGACTGTAACAATCGAAACGGGAGGGTGTGGAAACCCTCCCCTTTTTTTTAATTTATTGTTTTAAAATTTAGCTAGAATATGTTTCCGATGATAATTGCAAGGTAGTTACCGATAGCAATTCCCCAAAGTCCAACCAACAAACCGGGAACGGCGAGAGCCGACCAACCTCTGTTTATCGATACTGCCGCGGCGGTTGAGGGACCTCCGATAGAAGCCAACGCTGCGTTGACAACCTCTTCCCAGTTCCATTTTGCGAACTTTGCAACGATACAAAGAAGTGCGATGTTGCAAAGACCTACAAAGATGACTGATGTGAAGATTGTCGGGCCTACCTCAACAAGCTGTTTCAAATCTGCGCCTGCGCCGATATATACGAGGAATATCATTATACCAAACGTTCCGAACTCTTGCGCTCCGCTTAAACGGCTGAAGAATTTCGGGAACAAGAACACCAAAAGCAAAGTTATTGTGCTTATTACTAGATAGATAGAACCAAAAAGCTGCGTCAAAATGTTGGGCAAACCAAGCGTTACAACCCATTTTGAGATAACACTTGAAACCGCGCATACTGCAAAAGCTGTTGCAAACGTCAGCACAATGCCAAGAAGAGAAATATTTTTTGGTTTCCAATACTGTTCAGAAATCGAACCGGTGTCGCCGTTTGAATTTTGTTCAAACGCGTCGATATACGGGTGGTTAAAGTTTTTGCGCACCCATTTTGTGTCGCTCATCTGGCTCATAACGACCATGACAGTGGTTGCAAGAAGGTTTGCCGCAACCGACATTGCGCCGATGTAAGAAGCGTCTGCGTTAAATGCTTCGCCCGCCGCCACAAGGTTTGCCGAACTTCCGATGAATGCGCCAACCTCCATAGCAACGATGCCGTCTATGCCGTCTGTTCCGCTAAACACAAAGCCCATGATTATCGCGCCGATAATAGTTCCTATTGCGGCAATGTGGAAGATGAAAAACAGTTTTCCCGATTCTTTGATGATTTTTTTTGTGTCACAAGAAAACAACATCATCGCAATCGAAAGCGGAAGAATGTATGAACCGATGCTTCCGTAAACAGCAGATTGAGAAGCAAAAGGAATAACGTTGATGTTAGCAAGCAACATAGCTCCAAAAACAGCAATTGTAACCCCGCCTATCTTTCCGCCTATCTTTGTTTTTTGCTCACCTGCTATTGCAAGCGCCGCAATGATTATGACCGCCATCCAAACGAGCCATGAGTTTTCCGGATTGATTAAAGTTCCCATTTCAAAAATTCCCTTCTTAAAATACAATATCTTTTTATTTTTTCATTTCAAATTTATAATACAAAACTACGTTGCAATTACTATAAAACCTTGTTACCATTGATGATATATTCGATCCCTTGCGGTGGTGTCGCGCAAACATCTTGGCCAAACTCTGACATGTTGCGAAGTTTTGAAACGTCAAGCAACAAAATCCTTGCAGACAACCCCTCTTTGATTCGTCCGTAGTCTGAAAGCCCCAAACGGTTTGCCGGGAGAAGAGTAAGTTTTTTAACTCCTTCGCTAAACGACATAAGTTTTTTGTTTAACACAAATTCTTCAAGAAATTTAATCGCCGAACCGCTTGACCTTGGGTGTCCTTGATAGTGGCCATTCTCGTCCTTGTTAAGAACTGCGTCGCTGCCAAGCATCGCAAACTCTAAACAAAGCGCCTTTTCAACATCCTCGATTGGAATTGCGTTGTGGCAAGCAACCGAAACATCTTGCGGAGCGTTTCGAAGTTTTTGAAAAAGTTTTTCATCACAAAACTGCTTTACTAGTGGTCCTGTTAAAATTTCAAGGTCGTTTGCCGTGAAATTGAAGTTTTCGAAGCCCTCGTCAAACACGGCGGATTTAATCGTTGTCGCCCATGCGTTGTATGGATAGACGTCGGCGGTTATGTCACAGCCGGAATTTTGTATAAGCTGTGCCGCCCTTGCGATGTTATCGTTTCCGTAAACGTTGGCACTGATATGAGAAATATGTATCGGGCAGCCTGTTTTTTTTGAAGCATAGACTACCTCTTGAACCGTTTCAATAGCTTTTTCGGGATAGTCATATCTCATGTGAACCGACATAAACTTTTTGTTGTCGCCCGCTATCTTACAAAGTTCCAAAAATTCTTTTGTAGATGTTCCGGGGGCATATTGCAACCCAGCAGAGATTCCAACTGCTCCGTCATCGAGGGCTGTCTGCGCAAGTTTCGCCATCTTGTTTATTTGGTTATCGTCTGCCGCCTCGTAGTTTGAAACGCCAAAAGTGCTACGAAGAGCCACGTTGCCAACCATACTTAAACAGGTAATCGGCAAATTTTGTTGCTCCAAGGCGGTTAAATATTCCCCCATGGGAAGGTTGCTCATGCCACAGTTTCCTGTTACAATAAGTGCGTTCCCACCCTTTGCCGCCGCAATAGCGGTATGCTTTGGAAAAACAATTTTGCTGTTATCCTCTATCAGCACATCTTCATGAGTATGTATATCTATAAAAGCAGGGGTTGCAACGAGATTTTGTGCGTCGATAAACCGTATGGCATCAACTGCATTTTTCGTTATACAGTTTACAAGCCCGTCTTTTATTCCGATGTTTAATATCTCATCCATATTGCTTTCGGGGTCAACCACCCTTGCGCCAATAATCGCAAGATCCATCATTTCACAAGCCCCCTTTTTAATGACACCCAACACCGATATCGTTTTATACTCGATTCTGCAACATATTCTTTATTGATTTATCACGCTCATGCGTTAGCGAATTAGCATGTTAAAGCGAAACAGTAATGCTATTGTATAATATTAAAGCTCTGTTGTCAATGGTTTATCGAAAAAAAGCCAAGAAAAAAGCAACTGACAAAACCAAGCTGTTTTATTTATGCCGATGATGTAGTTTGCCGATTAACAGCAATTTCTTGCGGCCACAAGCAAATTGATGCATAATTAAAAACATGATAAAATATTTTAATAAAAGCTATTGACATTAACGTTGCGTAATAGTGTATCTTAGTGGATAAAGGTGATAAAAATGCATTATAAAACAAGTGAAATAGCAAAAATCTCGGGTGTGTCATCAAGAACATTAAGATACTATGACGAGATCAATCTATTAAAAGCCAACAAAATCGATAGTAATGGCTATCGTGTTTACACCGATAACGAAGTTGATAAACTGCAGATGATACTTTTTTATCGTGAAATGGGTCTGCCGCTTGAAGAGATAAGGACGCTTATATCTTCAAATGATTTTAACCAAGACGAGGCATTAAATAATCATTTAACTACATTGATTGCCAAAAAAATTTCGCTTGAAAAGATGATTTTAAATGTCACCCAAACTATAAACGCTAGGAAGGAAGGCACTAAAATGTCAAACAACGAGAAATTCAACGGCTTGGAGTTTATTGCCCAAAACGAATCAAAGTATGGCGACGAGTTGAGAGAAAAATATGGCGACGAGGTTATAAACAAATCTTTTGAAAAACTTAAAAAAGCAAGCTATCAAGATATACAAACCGCAACCGAAACATTAAATAATAGCTTGCTAACAGCTTTCAAGACTAATGATCCATCATCAGACAAGGCACAACACGCCTGCGAAAATCATAAAAAACTTCTACTTATGACTTGGCCAGACGGATTGTATTCTAAACAAAGCCAGCTTGCTTTAGTGGAAAGTTTCACACAAGACGATAGATTTATAAGCTATTATGAAAATTTAGAAAAAGGTATGATGAACTTTTTCTATCAAGCTACAAAGATTTATTGTGAATTATAACATCCAATTGGACAATGATTAAACTTTGCGTTTTAATTCCACTTTCCACTTTCAAAAGCGTTTAAATGATTGACAAACTATTTTAAATGTAGTATATTAATGAGGTATCAGTTTAAACGCTTTTGTACGCTTTTGCCGCTGTGGTGGAATCGGCAGACACAAGGGACTTAAAATCCCTCGCCCTTAAAAGCGTACCGGTTCAAGTCCGGTCAGCGGCACCAGACAAACATAATCCGAACCAACCACGACAGATAATACCTGTTGGTGATGGGTTCGGATTTGTGCTTTATTTGGAGGAAGAGTTTTTCACTAATGGTCGCAAGGTTAAAGACAATTCAAAACCGAGAGCGGTTAGAAATAAGAGGATTATCTCGGAGCATAGGAAAGAAAAATAGTTAGCAAAAAAGACAAACGAAACAGTTAAAACAACCTACTTTGTGGTATCCGATAAGGACTTTGCAAAGTAGGTTGTTTTAACTCTGTCTATCAAAAGTTGTTTTAATTCAGACTATCAAAATATTCTACAAGTGTGTAAATGATTTTTATTTGTTCGTCATTTAGTCGGTCAAGGTTTATTGTTTGCTTGCTTGACACCCCTAAAATAAAATCTGTTGAAACTTTAAATATCTCGGCGAGTTCAACAATATATTGTGTAGACGGAGCTGAAATACCCATCTCCCAAGCGTTTACGCTTGAACGAGTAATGTTAAGCTTTTTTGCAAGCTCGCTTTGCGTAAAATTGGTATTAAATGGCGAGCAAAAACCTCTCTCACATTCGGAAAAACTGCGCCGAGTTATAGACGGTGTACTTACCCAAAAGCCGGAAACTTTTGACCGCTTTCTACAGCTTATGCAATCGGCAGGCTACGAGATTAAAAGCGGAAAACACCTTGCCTTTAAGAACTTAGAGCAAAAGAAATTTATACGTCTTCGCTCGCTCGGCGAGGGGTATTCCGAAGACGAGATAAGGGCGGTTATATGTGGCAAAGCACCGCTTAACAAAGAGAAAAAGTCAACGACACAAAAAACAAAACGTCAAGAAAAACCGGTCAATCTACTTGTCGATATACAGGCGAAGTTGGATGAGGGCAGTAGCACAGCTACAAGCAAAGGCTACGAGCATTGGGCGAAAGTTT
>CAYJAY010000022.1:0-40447 GCA_964368445.1 uncultured Oscillospiraceae bacterium | reverse complement strand
CAAGAACAACCGGTTCAACAAGAAACGGCACAACAGCAACAACAACCGGCTCAACAAGAAACGGCTCAACAGCAAGAACAGCCAACTCAACAAGAAACGGCACAACAGCAACAACAGCCGGTTCAACAAGAAACAGCGCAACAACAAGAACAGCCAGCTCAACAAGAAACGGCACAACCGCAACAACAACCGGCTCAACAAGAAACAGCGCAACCGCAAGAACAACCGATTTTTGAGCCACAACAAACATCGTCGCAACAACCACAACAGCCGTTGTTTGTTCAACAAGCTACCCCCGAACAACCGTCGGTTGAAACTCAAGATTTTGTTTCAAACCAACCTGAACAACCACAAGAACAGCCTGTCGCACCGGAACAATCACAGATTTCTCAACAATATGGAAAGATTCCTGACGTTCCCGTGTTCACTTCGGTTTTTGAGACACCATTTACACCGTTTACACCACAACAATCGGAACAAAGCAACCAAAACGGTTTGGCTTCGGCAAACACTCAACAGTTTGGCCAACAACCACCCGCACAACAAAACCCCATCGTTGCTTCGCCTCCCGTTTTTACCGCTCCACAGTTTAACGGCGGTCAACCGCCCGAACAACCTCCTGCGGTAGCGGCTTTTGCGCCACAGCAAGCGTCAACACCGTTCGCCGTTCCACAGTTTAGACAAAATGTGGAGCAAACGTTGGAGCCACAAGCCCAACAACCGCCATACGTTCCAATGTTCCCGCAAAACCCAAACAACTCCGACAACAATAACAAAGGTGAAGCCCAAAAGATTGAAGCGGAAAAAGTTCAAACACCACAGATCCCGTCGTTTGAGCAAGCTTTTCCGAGCACAGGGACGGCAGCCCAACCCGTGACAGTGTCGGGGACAAACTCTGCCCCTGTCGTTCCGCCCTATGTTCCTATGTATACGCCCACCGCGACCGCGCAAAACTCTGCGCCTTTGCAACCGACAGCGCCGTCAATGCCGTCTTTTGCGCAGGGCAACCAACAGTTTGGTGGAGGGATTTTGCCCCAACAACAATGGACACCGCCAACGCAAAACAACCAAGGTTCGCCTTTGGGCACAAATGAAGCCACGGGCGAATGGAATAAATAAAAGTTTAAAAATAAAGATATAATAAAATTAAAATCTATACAAAAAAGAGTCGCGATATAACCTTTAACAGGTGGTATCAAGCGACTCTTTCATTTTATGTTTTGTGGGCTGTTTTGAAAACAAGATGAGACGATAGGGGAAAACCGTCCCTTACAACAGCATTTTAATACCATTGTAAAATTTCAAAACCTTGTCATTTAAATTACGGCGTAAGCCGCTCCTACATTCCTCATTCCTCATTCCTAATTCCTAATTTTTCAAAAGTTCTACCCCCGCTAAAATCAACGACATCGCAACCGCTATGGCACAAAGTTCAAGCGGCACAAGCGGCATTCCAAGTATCAGATATATGTTGTATGGCGTGAACGCCGCAAACTGCATTAGAAACGGAAGAGACGCAAACCGTGCAAAACAAACCGCCATTATAACCGCCAAGATTTCGCCGGGGAAAAAGTATCTGTCGTGCATATACGGAAGAAAAAACGGTATACCCGCGCTAAACAAAAATGACATTATTAAAAGCATCTTGTTCGAGAGCTGTTTTCCTTTGCGAAACCCTATGAATATTAAGCCGATAACCAACAAAAACGCCAACGCAAACCCCAGCGCTTCGGCAATTTTAGCATATTGCCACACAAACAGCTCGTTGTCGTTTGGGTTGAGCCCCTTTGCCGCTCCGTAAGGAACAAACGCAAAGATACTTGCCGAGTTACGGTTAAGCGCCGCTATCTCGGACGCTTGGTTGAGGTAGACGGTGAATATCGACGAAAACGGCGCACCGACAAAAAAAGCCGGAACAGACACGCCGATATAAGTCGCTCCAAACGTTAAGCAATGTTTAACTTTAAACCTTCCCACCAAAAGAAGTATCGCCATAAACGGAAGCACAAACGCAGCTTGAAGTTTAAACGAAAACGCAACCGCTCCAAAAACCGCGACAAGGTGCATTTTGTCTTTCATAGCAAAGTACAACGCCGCAAGACAAAACATCGTATAGATAGAATCACATTGTGCCCACCACCCCGAGTTTAAAACAACGGTAGGTAAAAGCAACACACCAAAATAAACCGCTAACTGCCTTGCTTTACTTTCACAAAAAACCGACGTTATCTTTGTCGCAAAAAAAGCGCAACCTATATCAAACAATATCGAAACAAACTTCACAAGCGCAATAGTCTCGATTGGAACGAGCGATATGATATAACAAAAATACAGATACGGAAAACTATAGTTGTTGACTTTGGCGAGGTTTGTAAAACCGTCTGTGCCGGTTAGTTTAAAGTTTTGTATCCACATCGAAATCGCGTGGTTATAGTCGTGGGAAACGTGGTCGACCCCGATTATTCTCACAAACACCGCAAAAAAAGAAAGAGCTAAAACAACCGCTATTGCGTTTTTGGAGCACACAAGTTTTGCGCTCATCGCAAAAAAAACAGTTAACGCGAACAAGCAAGAATATAAAACCGAAACTGCGAAACTTTCAAGATAATTAAGGTAGCTTTGAGCCACCAAGCAAAAAACTATCCCCGAAAAAACGGCTATCAAAACACTTTTTTTAAGACCTAAAGGAAAAAGATTAAACGCTTGTTTTTTTATCAAATCTTTTCTCCCCTCCCATAAAGTTGCTTATAAAGCGCCACACAGACGACTACAAGCGAAACAAAAACCGAAAGCGTCGAAAGTTCAAGGCGAACTATCGGAAGGCCTAGCACCAAAAACGTGTTGTACGGCGAATATGCCGCGAACTGCATCAAAAGCGGAACAATAAGCAGCAGTTTGTCGTGTTTAAACGCCGCCGCCGCAACAGCAACCGCGAAAACCTCTGCCACAAAGAAATATCTATCGTGCATATGAGGAAGCAAAAACGGAATTCCCGCCGATATTATAAACATCATAAGCAAGACTTCAAAATTTTTAATGTTTTGCTTGTACTTAAACGCCACAAAACTAACAACGATAACAAGCAACGCCGCCGCCGCAATTCCGCCATATTTCAACAAAGATATAGTCATGTCCGACATGCCAATCTCAAGTTCGAGCGAACTGCCTGTTATAACGTCGTGGGGGATAAGCGAAAAGATTGATGCCGAATTAAGATTAAGCGCGGAAAACGTTGAAGCCGTTCCGACATACGTCGTAACAAGGCTTGAAACGGGAGCGCCAACCAAAAGCGCCGGAAGCATAAGAGCAAGATATGCGCCAAAAAATGCGGCACAATGCTTTATTTTTACTTTTTGTATAATTAAAAGGACAACTACAATTGGTAGAATAAATATCGCTTGAAGTTTGAATGCTAGCGAAAATCCGGCACAAGCCGCCGCTATCCACGGTTTATCTTTAAGCGCAAAATAAAGCGCGAACACACCAAAACCGGTGAATATGCTGTCACACTGTGCCCACCAAGCGCCGTTTAAAATAACGGTCGGCAACAAGAGAACGGCTAGAAACGAAAAAAGTTTTGTAATTTTGTCTTGCGTATAAATCGACACAAGTTTTAAAACTCCGTATGCCGTGACAACGTCAAAGACTATCGAAACAAACTTCAAAACATAAAGATTTCCGGCAGGGAATTTCCCCAAAAACCAAAGCAGATACAGATACGGATAGTTGTAGTTTGTAAAGTTTGAAACTATGCCGCCCGTCCCCATTTCAGAAAACTGGCCTATCCACGGGTTTAAACAGTTGACATAGTCGTTAGAGGTGAACCCGATGTTCGAGATTCTTAAAACTGCCGCCAAAAAGATTAGCACAACAGAAAAAATCAACGTGTTGGAGGAATATATTAATTTTTCAAAAAGCAATATCGCGATACATCCCGAAAACATAGCGGAGAAAAACAATATCACGACGGTGCTGTTTGCGTAACTGTCGAGATAAAGCGAACCCAAAACAAAGAATACGACAAAACAAGCCGCAACAATTAAAAGCCTCGTCAAAGGATTTTGAAATGAAAATTTATTTGAAATACTATTTTGATTAGAATTATTAGACACGTTTTTCCCCTTTAAATATTACGTAATATGTAAGTTTATATTAACACTGAAACAGTTATTTTGCAACAGTTGAAATAACGAGGGTGTGGACAAAGGCGTTGATTATCTTTGTTAGTTAACTCTGTTTAGCCACTCCCAATAACGACAATCGCTATTTGTTTATTTAAAAGATTGAAATTACTTTATAAAAAATGTATAATAAAAAAGAATATGTTAATGTTAAAATTTAAAACAACACAATAAATTAAAAATTTGCCCTGCATTTTTAAAAAAGAAAGGAACTTTAAACCATGAGCAAAAAGACTTTTTACATCACAACTCCAATCTACTACCCTTCGGACAAGCTGCACATAGGCCACAGCTACACAACGGTTGCCGCCGACAGTATTGCACGTTTTAAGCGAATGCAGGGCTTTGACGTCATGTTTTTAACGGGCACCGATGAGCATGGTCAAAAAATAGCAGACAAAGCGACCGAAGCCGGAAAAACCCCACAACAATATGTCGACGAGATAGTTGTCGGGATAAAAAAACTTTGGGATATAATGAACATAGACTATGATCGTTTTATCAGAACAACAGACGACTACCATAAATCGGCGGTTCAAAAGATCTTCAAAACGCTTTTTGATAACGGAGATATCTACAAAGGCGAGTACAAAGGCAAGTATTGCAAACCTTGCGAGTCGTTTTGGACCGAAAGCCAACTCAAAGACGGAAAGTGTCCCGATTGTGGTCGCGACGTAGCCGACGCTTCGGAAGAGGCTTATTTCTTTAAACTTTCAAACTATGCAGACCGTCTTTTAAAACTCTATGCCGACAACCCAAAATTTCTTGAACCGGAAAGCCGTCTCAACGAGATGAAAAGTTTTATAAACCGCGGGCTTGAAGATCTTTGTGTATCGAGAAGCAGTTTTTCTTGGGGCGTGCCGGTGTCGTTCGACCAAAAACATGTTGTCTATGTTTGGGTAGATGCGCTTTCAAACTATATCACTGCGCTAGGTTTTGAAAACGATCAATATAACGATTTCGATAAATACTGGCCCGCCGATGTCCATTTAATGGCAAAAGAGATAGTTCGTTTCCATTCGATAATCTGGCCCGCCATGTTGATGGCTCTTGACATAGAACTTCCGAAAAAAGTTTTCGGACACGGTTGGCTTTTGCTTGAAGGCGGAAAGATGAGCAAATCGATGGGCAACGTTGTCGACCCCGTAATTCTGTGCGACCGCTATGGTGTCGACGCAATTCGCTATTATCTCATGCGCGAAATACCGTTTGGCCATGACGGAGTGTTCACAAACGAAAGCCTAATCCAACGCATAAACGCCGATCTTGCAAACGACCTTGGAAACCTTGTTTCGCGTTCGGTCTCGATGATTGAAAAATATTTTGACGGAACGCTTCCCGGCATTTCTGAAACAGAGGATATAGACGATGAACTAATAGCTCTTGCAAGTTCGCTTTACGATAAAGTTAGCGAAAACCTCGACAGTTTCTTGCTTCCTAACGCGCTTGCTGAAATAATGAAAGTTGTGTCGCGTGCAAACAAATATATCGACGAGACAACCCCATGGATACTCGGCAAAGACGAAACAAAAAAAGCCCGCCTTTCGACAGTTTTATATAATCTTATCGAAACGTTGAGAATAGTCGGCATCATGCTTTGTCCGTTTATGCCGTCGACCTCGCCGAAAATTTTTGAGGCGATTGGTGCTAGCGCCGACATCACAACGCTAGACAGCGCGGCCGCCTTCGGCCTTAGCTCTAAATCGACAACCGTTAAAAAGATTGAACCTATCTTTCCGAGAATTGATTTAGAAAAAGAACTAGCGGAACTAGCGGCAGCAAACGCAAAACCGGAATCCGAAAAACAACAACCGCAAACCCCGGAAATTGTTCATCTACCCGAAATTACATACGATGATTTTGCTAAGAATGAATTTAGAGTTTGCGAAATTCGTTCGGTTCAAAAGGTTAAACGCGCAAAGAAACTTCTTGAGATAAAACTTTTTGACGGCGAAAGCGAACGCACAATCGTTTCCGGCATAGCCGAGTGGTATGGCGAAAGCGACCTTGTCGGCAAAAAAATTATCTGTGTCGCAAACCTTGCGCCGTCCACTATATGTGGCGTTGAAAGCAACGGCATGTTGCTTGCCGCCGACGTGGGAGAAACCGCCTCGGTCATCTTTGTGGACGACAACACCCCAACAGGAGCGCGCATAAGATAAAACGATTATGGAAATATTAGTTGCCGTATACGGCGTAATTTTACTTATAGTTTTGGTATACCTTTATATGGTGTTGCCGACAAGGTCACCAAAAAACATCCACGAATACTACGGCGGCATGTCGTTTGCCCATCGTGGGTTACATAGCCTTAAACACGGTGTTGCGGAAAACACCCTCGAAGCGTTTTCTGTCGCCATCGCCAAAGGCTATGGCGCAGAGCTCGACGTTCAACTGACAAGAGACCTCGAACCGGTGGTGTTCCACGACCTTGATCTTTTTCGTGCATGTGGAATGAGAGCGCGGGTTTGCGACCTGTCGTATGACAAAATTTCGTCGCTTTCGATCTTTGGGACAGGACAAAAAATCCCTCATCTCTCACAGGTTCTCGAGCTGTTCGAAGGTTCGGGACAAACGATAATAATCGAGATTAAATCGGTTAAAGATTCCCTTATGCTTAACGAATTTTGCGTTGAACATGTCGTTTCGCTACTCGAAGACTACGGCGGAAAAATTATGCTTGAAAGCTTCGACCCAAAGATTGTGGGACATATTAAGAAAATCGCCCCAAACTATCTTAGGGGACAGCTTGCAACCGAGATAAGCGACTATGACAGCGGTGGTTTTTTTGAAAAATTCGCGTTATCACGACTTCTTTTTAACTATATATCAAGGCCACATTTTGTTGCATATAAAATAGTTGGAAACCGCCCTCTTTCGTATACAATTACAAAAAAACTCGGCGCTTTTGGGGTCTCGTGGACCTCGAAAAACCCCGACGACCATCTGGCGTGTGAACTCGACAACGAAGCAGTTATTTTTGAAAACTATCTTCCGAAAGCAAATAAAGTTTGATAATTAACTTTCTGACGAATCATACCAAAATCATTTTACGGAGGTTATAAATGAATAATAACTTTGAGAACGAAAACAATGGGCTTCAAAACCCACCCCCTCAAAATCCGCAAAACGAACCGCAACCAACCATAGATTTCCCGATAGTTCAAAACTCGGGGGACGGATTCGACGGTTATTCCGACTATGACCCGTCTTTAGAGATGCGCCAAAGACAACAAGGCCCCTTCACAAGGGAACAGCTAAAACACAACTTAAGAAGTTCGGGGTTTGATGAGAGTTCCGTTAATCATTTTGACGACACCGTCGTCGGGAACTATCATATTCAAAACCAACCAACCCAGACAGGCGGGCAACTTCCAACCCCTCCCGTTCCGCCACAATTCCAACCCCAGCAACAACCCCAACAGCAACCGACAGCGACACCTTTAGTAGAGCAACAAGCCGGTGCGTTAAATCCCGGCGTCGCAGCGCCTCAACAACAAAGAGCGCCAGGCAAACGAGGCCTTGTGCCCCCTAAAAACCAGGGCCAACGACCAAGCGGACAACCGCCAATGCAACGCCCGGGACAAGTTCCGCCGCAAAGACCGCCGATGGGAAGCGGGGCGCCAACCCAACTAAACCAACAAAATCCGGCAAACGTATCAAAAACGACAAATCCGTTGCAAACGCCGGGACAAAGACCGCAACCAACCCCACAGCCAACCCCGCAACAAAAGTCGCCGATGCAACCGGTTCAACAACCTGCTTCGCCGATAGGAGCCGCCGAAGAGGCGAGTTCCCCCGATATTTCGGACATGTTCGCTTCGGCTCAACCGCCACAAACACCGAGCGTTGAGGTAAGCGCACAAACCGAAGTTAAAGATGTAGCACAACAAGCCGAGCCCGAAATCTACGGACACGAGGGTGAAGGCGGCCCTACATTAACCGAACAGATACAAAAGGTTAAAACAGTTCCTCTTCGCGGTTTTGGCGACATGGACGAGGAAGACAAAAAGCCAAAAGCCACCAAAGGAACAGTTTCACGAAAGGGCGTCTCTTCAAAAGAAGTGGACAAACAAAACGAAAAACAGGGCCTTCTTGAAAAACAGCTTGACAAAGAAAGCACACGTTCTCGCAACACGCTCGACCGCGACGACGAGGACGAAATTGAATGGGTAGAAACCAAAAAAGGAAAACGCAAAAACAAAAAAGACAAAGCAAAAAAAGCAAAGATAAAAGGCTTTGACGATGATGATTTCGATGTAAAACGCAGCTCAAGAGGCGCAAAGTCCGCCGTCGTCATGCTTTCGGTGGTGTGTTTACTTTTGCTTGGAGCAATAGTTGTTTTATATCTTGATTTTGCAAGAACCGTAAACGAAAAAGACCTTGAGATAAGCAACGCTTATCTCCAAACCTCGCCCGACACAACCGCGCCGGGTGAAGCGTATCCGACCGAGCCGTATGCAACGGTTTCGGACATGATAGCGACGTCACACGACGTAAATTCTCTAACAGAGTTTATGCAACGATATAACCCGGACAGCATAGTATACACCGACACAGACCTTCGCGAACTTGTATATGTTCCTGTCGACCCAAATCTTCCAAAAAGCGAATGGGATTATTCATATCTAACCGCCGAAGACCCCGACAACATGTCACGCGCATACATAGACCCCACCACCGGTTTCACCGGGATTATGGGTATCGATGTTTCGGAATATCAAGGCGATATAGAATGGGATAAAGTTGCTGAAAACGGAGTTGAATACGCAATTATAAAGGTTGGCGCAAGAGGATATGAAACGGGCGACCTTATCGATGACCCGAAGTTTGAAGAGAACGTTGAAGGGGCAATTGACGCCGGCATACATGTAGGGGTATATTTCTTCTCGACCGCAACAACGGTTGAAGAGTCTATCGAAGAAGCAAAGTACACGATTGAAAAGTTAGGCGACTATGACATAAAATATCCCGTCGTAATCGATATAGAAGAACTATCTGCGAGAAAACCTGAGATGACGATTGCGGAAAGAACCGACAACGTTATCGCGTTTTGCGAAGAAGTCAAGGCTGCGGGATACATTCCTATGATATATTCGGGACAGCAGTTTTTTATAAGATATCTTGATCTGTCAAGGCTTCTTGACTACGACTTGTGGTTTGCACAATATTTCGTAAACCGCCCGTTCTTCCCCTACCGCCACACGATGTGGCAATACACGGCGAGCGGAGTTATCCCGGGAATCACCGAAAACACAGTCGATTTAAACATCGGATTTTTCGACTACTCGACTATTGTCACAGGACCTTAAAAGACATAAAAAAACAGGGGCTTTCGCCCCTGTTTTTCTTTGCGCTTTTTGCTATTCTTGAACCGTATTAGCGTCCACAACGTTTTTCTTTACGCTTTCAATGCCGTTTTTACACGAAGCTTTGGCGGCGTATCCTTCCGAAGTTAGGATGATTTCGCCGTTCTTAGCTTTTAGCCTAAAACGAAATTCTTGTTTTTTGTCTTGGTAAACCTCAAATTTAGGACAAGATTCTTTTTCAAAATTTTCTGTCGTTTGATCTTCAACCCCCGCAATCGCCGAGTTTTTAATAACGCTTTCGATTCCATTTTTACACGATGCTACCGCCGTGTAGACCTCTGATGTTCCGATAACTTCGCCGTTTTTTGCTTTCAACGCAAAGTTAAAACCTGTTTTTGTTTCTTTAATAATAAATTTACCCATAAAAATATCCTTTCCTTTATTTAAAAAAAAATTTAAATTATGTGTTTTAAATTCTACGCCGCAAATTGTTCCTCTTCGGGTTCAGCTTGTTGTTCTGTATCCGGATTTTCTGTGTCTACGTATTGTTGATATTCGCTTTCGATATCGCGTTCACAAAATCTGCAAAGCCTGTCTTTATTGTCCGCAACGGCTTGATTTATGTCGCCCTCGAAGATTTCAGCAGAGTTTAAAAGCGCTTGACAATCGTGGTCATAATGGTACACCCTTCCGCCCGACGTCCAGTAAACCGTTTCGATGCCGAGGGTTTCCATGTTTGTGCTCATCGCGGCGACGTCCTCCGACGACACAGGATCAAAGTCATACGACACGGCGGTTCCCGCAACCAACGCAACGATAGCGACTATCGATGCAACAGTTTTAGATTTCTTGTCGATATTTTTGTTCGAGAGAATAATTATAACGAGCGGCAAAAACGCTATAATGGCGACGACAGAACCGAGCTGGTTCCAAAGGAAAAACTTGATTTTGTTTTTTTCCGATGCGGGGTCATATCTGTTTGCTTGTTTCCAAAGAAGCGAGCCTATGATAAGAACAATAAGGTCAAGCGCCATCATTACGATTGGCCAACCAAGTTGGTAACCGAAAAGCGGAAGAACTTGGATCTTTTGAACCACCATGAGTATCGCGAGAACCTCGAAACCAATTGCTAATAGCCAAAGTATAACCGCTATTATTCTATATGTAGATGCTTTAGATTTAGATTGTTCGCTTTTTTCAATTTTGGGGTTAACTTTCTGTTTAGACGGTTCGACAGTTTCTCCCGTGTCCGCCGAAACGATCTTGCGTTGTTTTTTTGGTTTTTTTGAAGTTGACATTTTTTTATTTCCTCCGATATTACTCTAATTTTTTTACAATACTAATGATACCATAAATCGGACAAAATGCAACAAAATAAAACAAAATGCGTCTAAATTAGCAAACATTTTTCAAAACCTATTGACAAACAATATATATAACGATAGAATTAATGTGTTAATCGGGAGTAGTATTAAATGCATGGTCAACATCCCTCGCAAAAAGCGATGGTCATGCGCTTTCAAAGATTATGAAAGAACGAGACTTTTAACACAGTTATTTTGTGTTAAAGTCTTTTTTTATTTTATTTTACAAGAGGTATAGGAAATGGATAGCATAATTTTCAACATATTGTTGTTTTTAGTCGGAGGGTTTTTAATTATAAAATGCGCCGACAGGTTTGTCGATTCCGCATCGTGGGTCGCAAATGTTTTGGGGGTTCCGAAATTCATCATCGGTGCAACGATAGTGAGTGTCGGCACAACGCTCCCCGAGATAACGGTTTCTCTCATCTCGGCGGCTCAAGGAAAAGTCGACATGGCTATCGGAAACGCCATCGGTTCGGTCACGGTAAACATTGCGTTTATTCTGGGGCTTTCGATAGTGCTTGTCCCGTCTGTTATAAACAAAAAAGACTTCACTCTTAAAGCGCTTTTAATGATAATGGCGGCGGCTGTTCTTGTTTTGTTTGCGAGCGCCGGCGAATATGGAATTGTTCCAAACATAATTCTTGTAGCTATCTTTGCGGTGTTTATGTTTGACAACGTAAGAAGCGGCAAAAGGGCTATCGAATTACAAGAAGCGTCGGGAAAAGAAAGGGTTAAACCCTCTAAAAAAGAAACGACATACAACATTTTAAACCTAACGCTTGGGGCGGTTGGTGTCGCAATCGGCGCACAACTCTTGGTTGACAACGGAAGCGCAATAGCATCGTTTTTCGGCGTTCCCGAAAGAGTCATCGCGGTCACGTTTGTTGCTATTGGAACTTCGTTGCCCGAACTTGTAACCGCAATAACCGCGATAATCAAAAAAGAATCGGCGCTTTCAATAGGAAACATTATCGGCGCAAACGTCATCGACCTTGCGTTAATCGTTCCGCTATGTTCATTCGTTTCGGGTTCGGCTCTTCCTATCTCGCAAACTATGGCTTCGTTCGACGTTCCAATCTGTCTAGGGCTTATAGTTCTGACAATCTTTGCGACGTTCTTTACGGGCAAACTCCAAAGATGGCAGGGCGTCCTGTCAATTAGCGCATATATAGGATATTTAAGTTACACCCTCATAGCGGTGTAGGCTGCAATCACCGTTTCATGATATACATGAAACGGTGATTATTTATTGTGGAAAATATTTGATTTTCAATTTTATTTGTCGCTTTTGCGACACCTAAATTTTTCATTTTTTATTTTTAACTTTTCATTAAACTAAGGGACCCGGCGCTTGCCGTGTCCCTTAGTTTTTTAAATCAAGGCGTTATCAAAACCACCTCTATTTTTTTCGATAACGCATAGTCCACCGTGTTTTTTGCTCCCCCCGAACTTTTGCCGACCACCGCAATCAAAAGCGACGAGTTGTCAACAAGGTATCTGTTGCGTTGTCCAAGACAGCCCGGGACATAGTATGGGTTCAACACCTCAACCTTTTGGCATTGTTCAAGAATTTTGCGGTATCTGACTTTATATCCCGAAGACCATCCCTTTTCTTGGCCTTTGTGTGGAACGACCGCCACAAGTTCAGCCGCCTTTCCCCCTTGTTTTTGGCGCAAAACTTCTTCGGCACACCAGATGTCAACCCCCAAAGCCATTCCCGAAATAAACGTATTAAATCCGTTTTGAATGGCGTTTTCAATGGCTGATTTAATCTCGGCTTTTAAACACACGCAATCAACATGCGTTTCATCAAATCCAAAGGTTAAATTTTGCGGACGATGTCCCGTAAAACAAGCGGTAGTCTGTTTCATATACAGTTAAAATCCTTAAGTACTCTTTAATCGTCTTTTATTATAGCATATTTATCATCTCGTTATTGTTACTTTAATCATAAAAGGTTATAATAAATTATAGCCTTATACTATCGAAAAACCTCTATTGAAAAATTATACTTTGTCAAAACGCACAAACACAATGATTTTACATTTTTTTATTATTAAACCATTTTTTGAATTTATTGTTAAAAGCCCTCTCAGTCAATCTCGGATTGACTGAGAGGGCTTTATATATGTGCTTAAAACTATACAACCTCTTTGCTTTTTTTGTTTGCTTTAATCTCGCCTAATGTGAAAAACACAAGGCCTATCCAAAGAATAGAAAACGACACAAATTGTATCATGTCGAACGGCTCGCCATACAGGAAAACCCCTAGTGTAAGCATGAGCGACGGCGAGATATACCCCGTTATGCCAAGCGTTACGAGGTTTATTTTGTTTGCGCCAAATCCAAATAGAATGAGCGGAGCGGCTGTGAAGATTCCGCAAAGCATGAGCAACCCTATTTGATATGGTTCGGCTACCGCAAAAGCGCCGTTGCCGTTAGTCTCGAACCAAATAATAACCAAAAGCGCAACAGGCGCAAGAAACACCGTCTCGTATAAAAGCGAGAGAATTGGGTCGAGCTTGTATTTCTTTTTTGTCGCGCTGTAGATAGCAAAAGTTATGGCTAACGTAAACGCGATTATTGGGGGTTCACTGTACGAGATAAGCATAAAAATAACGCCGACAACCGCTATGCAAAGCGCTATTTTTTTGAAATTATTTATTTTTTCTTTAAATAAAATTAATCCAAATGCCGTAACTATAAGCGGTTGCATATAGTATCCTATCGAGGTTTGAACGACGTGGCCGGCAGAAACCGCCCAGATAAACGTGCTCCAGTTAACCGTTATAATCGCGCCCGCTATAAAACATCTTAAAGCAACTTTTTTATTTTGTACAATCGGTTTGAATGCCCCCTTGAAGCCAAACTTGAAACAAGCAATAACCAACGTTGTAATCGCGACAAGTAAAACGCGATAAAAAATTATGACAAACGAATCTATCGGGTTAAGAGATTTCCAATATACAGGAAGAACCCCCCAAAGAACCGCACACGAGATAGAGCACAAAAGGCCTATTAAATAGGAGTTTTTTGAGGAACCGTCTTGTGCTTTGTTTAAATTTGAACTGTTCATTTATGCAACCGTTTCTTATTAAATATTTTGTTTTTATAAATCAGTAGATTTAAAATCTATTTGATGTTAGAAAGCTCAACCGCTATGTCGGAAGCAAGACGCGCGTTGTTGTACGCAAGTTCAAGGTTGCTTTCAAGCGACACGCCTTTTGTAATTTCTTTTATCTTTGCAAGTAAAAACGGCGTTGTGTCTTTGCCTTTAATTCCGTTTTGTTCCGCTTCTAAAAGAGCTTTTTTAATTATAACTTCCATCTCGTCATAGTTAAGCGAAAATTCGTCGGGAATAGGGTTACAAACAACCGCCCCGCCTTTAAGCGAAAGATCCCATTTCGTAAAAAGAAGTTTTGCAAAATCTTTTGCAGTTTTGATGTTGTAGTCAACCTTTAAACCGCTACTCTTACAGTAGAAAGCCGGGAAAAAGTCGGTGTTGTATCCGAGAACGGGAACGCCGAACGTCTCGAGGTATTCAAGCGTTAAGTTAAGGTCAAGAATAGATTTTGCGCCGGCGCAGACGACAGCAACCGAGGTGTTCGCTAGCTCTTGCAAGTCGGCAGAGATATCGAACGTTTTTTCCGCTCCCCTGTGGACACCGCCTAGGCCGCCCGTTGCAAAAACTTTAATGCCCGCCATGTCGGCGATTATCATCGTTGTCGCAACCGTTGTCGCGCCGTCTTTTTTCATAGCAACGTAATACGCAAGATCGCGACGGCTCACTTTGCCGATATCTTTGGCTTCACACATCTTTATTAGGTCTTGTTCCGAAAGCCCAACTTTAAACTTGCCGTCAAGTATGGCAATCGTCGCCGGAACGGCTCCTTTGTCGCGTATGATACCCTCGATTTTTTTTGCAAACTCAAGGTTTTCGGGATACGGCATGCCGTGGCTTAAAATTGTAGATTCAAGCGCCACAACTGCTTTGTTTTGTTCAAGAGCGGTCTTGACTTCGCTTGAAATTTCGAGATGTTTATTATAGTTCATGTTTACTCCTAAAAAATCTTATATTATTATATTTTATCTTAAAACCCGTTACCGAGCTTAACCACATACACTCCGTCTATCTCTTTAACCGAACCTTCATAAGGCCAAACCGGCATACTTGAAACTTCCGGATTTTCCAACAGCGCATAATATTCGTCCATCATAACCATGTTGTATGCTATTCCGAAATATGTTCGAGCAAACGTAGCGAAGCCATACATGCTGTTCATTATAGTTGTGTTGCCCGAAAGACCGAACAAGCCAAAACCATTCTGTTCGGCATATCCGATATAGTTGCTGTTTTCGTACGAACCGCTGTTGTAGGGGAAGCCGAACACACAAACTTTGTCAGATATCTCGAAATCTTCTGTTTCAAAAATCCTGTTAGAGACCGAAAGAACCAAAGAATAGTCTTTTTCAAAACGTTGGTGGGCGTTGAAATAGTTTATGTTTGAGACAAGGAAGAAGTTCCAACAGATGACGGATATCATTAAAAGCGACAAACATTTAACCGAAAATGCAACGAGGCATTTTGTTTTTGACAGATGTCGATAAAACGTTTCCGCAAACGGAAGCGTCGCTATAAAAACAAGGCTTAAACTAATCCTTAAAACTGCGTGGTGCCACATGTCGGGGGATAGAAACTTTGAAGGCGCAAGCGACAGAGGAACCGCAATTAAAAGCAACGCAAGGACGACGAGTTTTATCGGGCTTTTATAGATCTTGTTTTTAATCAAAAGCCATAATGCACAAACAGCAATTAAGATTATACAACCAAACGTAAGAGGTTGTTTTAAAAAAACAAACGGAAGCTCGACTATCATTAGATATACTTCGTTTAAAACCGCAAAGACAGAGTTTGTTAAGTTAAACGTAGCGTTGCCGGTTAATACTTCGATGCCTTGATAGTTTGTGAGTTCGGTTTGGTTTACATTAAGCATTACAAACAAAACCATTTGATAAATCGCAAATCCGCCCACAAACAAAACGGCATAGCGAGAGATTTTTTTAAATATCTGTTTTATGCTTTGTTCGGGTTTTGAGACTATCGACAACGCCAAAGTAATAACGACCAGCATCATTGCTATCGAAAGATACGCTTGATATATCCCAAGGCTAAATGCAAGCACAACCGCGCCAACGACAAAGCCATATTTGAATTCTTTTGTTATCTTGACCGATAAAATAGCTAAAAAACAAGCAAAGAAAAAGATGGCGCTTCGGTGGATATACGAAAGGCCGGACGCCACAGCAGGGTAGCAAACAAGCAAAACGCCGGTTAGAACACCGGCGGTTTTCCCGGTGATGTTAAGAATGTCAACAATTATAACAGCAGATATCGAAATAAAAAATATCGCTATTATTCCGTTTACCCAAGAAAGCGCAAAAGGACTTGTTGCAAGTCCCGCCGTTTCAAAAAACCACCGCCCCTCATATAAAAGGTTGCGGTTATCATAGAAACGGCTCATCGTGTCGCCGTTTGGCAAATTATGAACCAAAAAATATATGTGGCAGATTACGCCGGCGATAAACGTCGATGCAAAAATCAACTTTGAGTTGTTGGGGCTAAATCTGTTGAACAAACATCGAACGTTTTGCATTAATTGTTTTTCTGTAATCATTATTGCCAATCCTTTCCTCCCAACATTCCCTCGATATATTCAACCGAAAGTTTTTGGTTGTTTGGGCTTTCGCTCATAACGGCGAGCGCCGCCATAGCGGAGCAAAATTCCATAGTTTTTTGAATAGAAAACTCGTTTATAAAACTATATATTAACCCTGCGGTGAAACTGTCGCCGGCACCCGTGACGTTGACGGGATTTTTAATCGGGGTTATCGTGTGGAGATATCTGTTTCCGTCGCTGTCGGCATAGTAGTTCCCTTTGGTTTCAAGCGTCACAATAACGCGTTTGCATCCTTTGTTCAACACGGCTTCGGCCGCGCGCTCGATGTCGTTTTCGCTGTCGGTCGGAATGCCGTCCGCGAGGATAGAAAGCTCATAGCGATTTGGCTTTATTGTGTGAAAATATTTAACAAGCGGTTTCATTCGTTCGGCATAAGCACACGACACGGGGTCGGCAAAAAGCGGAACACCTTTTGCAACGTCAGACACAAGATATTCAAGGGTATCAAATGCAAGACAGGGGTTACATTCAACAACCGAAGCGCCGCTTATTATATCGCGTTTTGTATCAAGAAACTCTTTTGAAACGCTTTGAAGCGCGCGCATGTCGGAAAGCGCAACCGCCATGTCGCCGTTTGGTTCGATAAGCGAAAGGTAGTATGACGAACTTCCCGAAACGACTAAAAACTCGGTTTTTATGTTAAGGCGGTCACAGTGTTGTTTTATCTGTTGCGCAAAACTGTCCGAACCGATTGCGGAAACCAAAGTGGTATTAACCGAAAGACGCGCGAGGTTTTCCAAAATGTTTCGTGTAACTCCGCCAAATGAAAAAGATAAAGCCCCGGGGTTGCTGTCTTGAAGATTTATAGTTTTAAAACTTTTTCCCGCTATATCTACGTTGGCGCCACCTACCCCGACGACATAAGCGGAAGAAATTTTGTTGTTGCTGTTGTTTAACATATCGGCAAAACTCCGTTATATTTTTTGAAAAAATGCATTATTGTGCTTGTTCGATAGCCTTTGTCAATTGGTCGGCACACGAAGTTCCGCGCCCGTCACAGTCGTTGCCCTTAAGAAGGGCCACCGTTTCGGCATAGGATTTTCCCTCTAAAAGTTTTGAGATCGCCGAAAGGTTTCCTTCGCAACCGTGGTGGAAAACGATGTTGTGGATTGTTCCGTTTTGTGTGTCCAGTTCAAAATCAATTTTAGACGCGCAAACGCCTTTTGTTTTGTACGATACCTGTTTCATATGTTTTTAATTTCCGTTCTTTATTTGTTTTAGTTTTCAAGATGTCTTTTTATCTTGTTTAGTATCATGTCGATAGCGACAAGGTTTTTGCCGCCTTCGGGAACAATTATATCGGCAAAACGTTTACTAGGCTCGACAAACTGTTCGTGCATTGGTTTAACTGTTGCGAGATATTGTTCGACAACCGATTGCACCGAACGCCCGCGTTCGTCCACGTCGCGCATAAGGCGGCGAAGAATTCTTGTGTCGGCGTCGGTGTCCACAAAGATTTTAATATCCATAAGTTCGCGAAGCAACGGTTCGGCGAAAACCAAAATCCCCTCGACAATTATAACGCGTTCCGATTTAACAAGCGTTGTTTTATCGCTTCGGTTGTGCTCGGTGAAGTCGTATATAGGACATTCAACATGCTGTCCGCCACGTAGCTCGGTTAGATGTTTGACCATAAGCGATGTTTCAAACGCATTTGGGTGGTCGTAGTTAAGTTTTTTTCGCTCTTCAAAGGTTATGCTGTCGTTTCGGTTGTAGTAGTTATCGTGGTAGATAACGCTGACAGAACCGGCAAACTGTTTGCATATTGCTTTGGTTAACGTCGTTTTTCCGCTTCCTGTTCCCCCTGCTATTCCTATTATCATCGCCTGTTCCATAAGATTTCCCCTATTCAATAAAAATTAAAATTATTCAAATACAATGTCTGATATATCGCTGTAGTTTTTTAAAGACAACCTTTCGGGACGAATATTTGGGTCGAGTTCAAGTCGTTCAAACACCGTCGTTATAAAACTTTTGTCTTTTGCAATACCGCTGCTTATAGAATTAATGGCGGTCTTTCTTCGCTGTGCAAACGCAGCTTTAATTATTTTAAACATATTTTTTGGAAGTTTCGGAAAGACGGGTGGTTCGCTTCTTATGTTAAATCGAACAACACTGCTCATAACTTTCGGAGCGGGGTAGAAACATTCGGGCGGGACATCGAACAGAATCTCGGGGTCGCTGTAATATCGAACCGCAAGTGTAACTGCCCCGACGTTGCGCGTTGTCTCGGCCGCCGCAAGGCGCTCTGCCGCTTCTTTTTGAACCATCGCGACGACATATTCGGCGTTGATGTTTTTTTCGAGTATCCCCATTATTATCGGGGTCGTTATGTAATATGGAAGGTTTCCGAAGATGGCGACACGTAGCCCCGAAAACTCTTTCGCTATAACCTCGTTAAGGTCGGTTTCGAGAACGTCGGCGTTTAAAACGACAAGGTTGTCAAACTGTTTGGTTTCGTTTAAAAGTTTTGGTATAACGTCGCTGTCAAGCTCGATTGCGACAACCTTTTTTGCGACTTTACAAAGCTCTTTTGTAAGCGCGCCAAGACCCGGGCCTATCTCGATTACCCCGAATTCGTCCGAAAGCGGTCCCGAAATCGCAATTTCGCGCGGTATATCGGGATTGATAAGAAAGTTTTGACCAAGGCTTTTTTTAGGTTTTGTCTTGTTTCCCATATCTTAAAACTCGGTGAACGGCAAAGGAACTATCTCGCCCAACGTGTGCTCATAGATAACCCCATGAGGCCCCGAAACGTACACAGGAGCTTCCATAGTTTTCGCAAACTCGATAAGAACCTGGCGGCAAAGGCAACAAGGCGCGTTGTCCTCTTCAAGGTCGGTCACAACCGCAAGGGCGACAAACTTCTCGCACCCGTCGTTTCTCATGCCAAAAATAGCGGTTCTCTCGGCACAAACCGTCGCGCCAAAACTTGCGTTTTCTATGTTTGCGCCTTTATATATCTTGCCGTTTTCTCCCAAGATAGCGGCGCCAACTTTAAATTTTGAATATGGTGAATAGGAGCGTTCTCTCGCTTCAAACGCGAGTTCAACCAACTTTTCTTTTGTATATTCCATTTTTAAAATATCCGTCCTTAAATCGTTAATTTAATTGATTTTTACATGTTTGATAAAAAGATAAAATCAAAAAAAGACATACTGGGATTATCCTTTTAAAATCACAATAGACATTATAACACATATTTCGCTTTAAGTTGTTCAAAAAATGAAAAAAATCTTTACATAAAAGGTGAAATATTTTGTCATATGTGTTATTATACTTTATAATGTTGTTTTAAAAATCGAAAACCCATGGCGGACGACAAAAGATCGAGGTTGTGAACGGCGCTTAAGGTTGTTTGGTTATAAAGTTATGGCGGCGTTTTGAGACACAAAAAACGGCGCTATTCATAAAGAAAGGATAAACAGAACAATGACAGTATACGAAGAATTAAAAGCCCGCGGGCTTGTGGCTCAAGTTACCGACGAGGAAGAGATTCGCGACCTTGTTAACGCCGGTAAGATGACGTTTTACATAGGTTTCGACCCGACGGCGGACAGTCTTCACGTTGGACATTTTGTCCAGCTTATCATGATGCGCCATCTTCAACTTGCCGGAAACCGTCCAATAGTTTTGATTGGCGGCGGAACCGGAATGGTTGGCGACCCGTCGGGCCGAACCGACATGCGCATGGTCATGACGGTCGAGACGATAGCGCACAACTGTGCTTGTTTCAGAAAACAGATGGCTCCGTTCCTCGATTTCTCCGAGGGCAAGGCGGTCATGGCGAACAATGCTGATTGGCTTTTGTCGCTTAACTATGTCGACATGCTTCGCGACGTCGGCGCGCATTTCTCGGTTAACAAGATGTTAACTGCGGAATGTTACAAAAACCGCATGGAAAAAGGGCTTTCGTTCTTCGAGTTTAACTATATGATTATGCAAAGCTACGATTTCTATCGTCTGTTCCTTGATTACGACTGTCAAATGCAGTGCGGTGGAGACGACCAGTGGAGCAACATCTTAGGCGGGACGGAACTTATTCGCAAAAAGTTGCAAAAAAACGCATATGGCTTAACGACAAACCTCCTTTTGACAAGCACAGGTCAAAAGATGGGCAAAACCCAAGCCGGCGCGGTTTGGCTTGACCCCGAAAAAACCTCACCGTACGAGTTCTACCAATATTGGCGCAACGTAGACGACGCAGACGTTCTTCGTTGTCTTAGAATGTTGACGTTTTTACCGATAGAACAGATAGACGAGATGGACAAATGGGAGGGTAGCCGCCTTAACGAAGCCAAAGAGATTTTGGCGTATGAATTAACAAACCTTGTCCACGGAAAAGAACTCGCCGACAACGCACAAAAAACCGCCAAAGAGATATTCTCGGGTTCGGGAGACAGCGCAAACATGCCGTCAACCGTTCTTTCAAAAGATAGTTTTGTCGACGGAACAATCTCGGTTATCGACATGCTTGTCCTGTCGGGGCTTTGCTCGTCAAAGGGCGACGCAAAACGCCTTGTTTCGGGCGGTGGCGTCGAGGTTGACGGAACAGCGGTTAAACAGTTTGATTTTAAACTTGAGATATCCGCGTTTGAAAATGGCGTTATACTAAAAAAAGGCAAAAAGACCTTTAATAAATTTTATATAGGATAGTTTTTCGCAAAACATTAATCGTTTAAGCGGAAAAAGAGATTTTAAAGATATGAATAAAGTTTTATACGTAAATACAAAAAAACAAGCTATCTGGCTTTCGACACATCTTGTGTTGTTTGGCGGCTCACTCTTTATGTTGTTCTATGCTCCGTTTAGCGGCGCAAACGACGAGTTGATGTTCAGTTCGTTTTTTAACGTGGTAATCGGGGTCGGCGCTGTTTATTGCGCCGTTGGCATCTATGTTAACATGGAGCGTATAGTTAAAAAAACGCCGGCACTTGTAATCGACACCGATGGGTTAACAATTAACACGTCGGTCGACAGCCCGAAATTAAGGCTTG
The DNA here is from genome assembly GCA_964368445.1 of uncultured Oscillospiraceae bacterium. Lineage (GTDB taxonomy): Bacteria > Bacillota > Clostridia > Oscillospirales > Ruminococcaceae > CAYJAY01. The sequence goes on along the minus strand of CAYJAY010000022.1, from coordinate 18,855 downwards.
AGTGGAAAGACGTTAAGTTTATCACCAAAACTACCGAGTCCCCTTCGATAGTTCTTGAGATCCCAAGTTATACCGAACTCCACGGAAAACTCTCGTTTATCTCAAAGATAGCGACGTCGTTCGGCAACTTGCTTAAAACAGATTGTATATTAAAAAAAGAATATTACAAAGGCAGTAATTCGGGGGTTGTTATACGTTTTTCGTTGCTATATGAGAAACTAGACGAGCTGTACCCAATAGTTGAACAAGCTTTTATTGATTACAAAAACGGCCAAAAGGCGGAAACAAAATGATTAAAAGTAACATGTTTATCGAGATGGGCGACGGAGACGTCGAGATTAACTGTGCTATGTATAAGGGAAAAGGTCTGCTTTTGTTTAAGGAACAAAAACATGATAAGATAGGAAACGTCTCGGACGAAAACACCCCAAAAGAACTTTCAAGCGGCGACATAAAAAACTTTCCGCTTATGCTTTCGTTTACCAACAAGGCAAGCATAATAGCTATGAAAGTTGCACTTGACAAACTTTTTAAAGAGATGGGTAACTAAATACTGACATTGCTGGGCTGTGACTAGTCACAGCCCTTTTTATCTTTATAAAGCTGAATAAATAAATTGACAGTTATACATACTTAATAGTAAAATTATATAATAGATTTTCACCCGAAAATTTAAAGTTTTCGGTTTTATAGAAAGGATAATAAATAACAATGGGTCTTGTTGAAAAACTTTTTGGAACAACAAGTTCGAGAGAACTTAAAAGGATAGCCCCTATAAGGGACAAAGTTTTGGAGAAAGAAAAAGAATATGAAACTTTTTCAGACGCCGAACTTCGGGGGATGACCGATAAATTAAAGCAAAGATTAAGCGAGGGGGAAACGCTTGACGACATTCTCCCCGATGCTTTTGCGGTGTGCCGCGAGGCGGCTTGGCGCGTGCTTTCGATGAAACATTTCCCGGTCCAGGTGACGGGCGGAATAGTACTTCACAGCGGAAAGATCTCCGAGATGAAAACAGGAGAGGGAAAAACGCTTGTCGCAACGCTTCCGGCATATCTAAACGCGCTTGAGGGCAAAGGGGTCCACATCGTAACGGTCAACGACTATCTCGCGCGACGCGACAGCGAATGGATGGGCAAAGTCTACAATTTTCTTGGTCTTTCGGTTGGTCTAATCGTCGCGGGGCTTTCCCCCGACGACCGCAAAAAAGCGTATCAAAGCGACATAACGTACGGAACAAACAACGAGTTTGGGTTTGATTATCTACGCGATAACATGGTTGTAAGCCGTGAACTTAAAGCGCAACGCGGACACAACTTTTCGATTGTCGACGAGGTCGACTCTATATTAATCGACGAAGCAAGAACACCCCTTATAATCTCGGGACAAGGTGACAAGTCGACCGAACTATATAAGAAAGCGGACGATTTCGCAAAGAAACTCACAAAAACCGTTATAACAGAACATAACGACAAGACGGAACTCGAAGAACTTTCGGGGGATTACATCGTAGACGAAAAACAAAAAAACGTGACACTAACCAAAGCGGGAATAGAAAAAGCTCAAAAGTTTTTCGCTATTGAAAACCTGTCCGACCCCGAAAACATGACGCTTTCCCACCACATCAACCAAGCCATTCGCGCCCACGGCATCATGAAACTCGATGTCGACTATGTCGTGAAAGACGGCGAGGTCGTAATTGTCGACGAGTTCACCGGCCGTCTTATGATTGGCCGAAGATACAGCGAAGGGTTGCACCAAGCTATCGAAGCGAAAGAAGGCGTTAAAGTTGCGAAAGAAAGCAAGACGCTTGCAACTATTACGTTCCAAAACTATTTTAGGCTTTACAACAAATTGTCCGGCATGACGGGAACGGCGATGACCGAGGAAGCCGAGTTTATCGAGATATATGGGCTTGAGGTGGTTGAAATCCCCACCAATCGAAACAATGTCCGCGACGATCTCGACGACGTTATATATAAAACGGAAAACGGAAAGTTTCGCGCGGTTATCGAACAGGTTGCGGAATGTTATGAACGTAAGCAACCGGTGCTTGTCGGTACCGTTAGCATCGAGAAATCGGAACTTTTAAGCAAGATGCTTTCGCGAAAGGGCGTTAAACATGAGGTGCTCAACGCGAAACACCACGAAAAAGAAGCGGCGATTATTGCCCAAGCCGGAAAATACGGCGCGGTTACGATTTCAACCAACATGGCGGGGCGCGGAACCGACATAATGCTTGGCGGCAACGCCGAGTTTATGGCAAAACGCGAGCTTTCAAAAAAAGGTTGTGACGACGAGGACATCCTCGCGGCGACAAGCTACTATGAAACGGACGACCAAAAGATAATTGACCTTAGAAAAGAATATAAACAACTGCTTGATAAATACAAAGCCGAGATAGCCCCCGAGGCTCAAAAGGTAATCGAAGCGGGCGGGCTTTTCATAATAGGAACCGAACGCCACGAAAGCCGACGCATCGACAACCAGTTGAGGGGACGAGCGGGACGTCAAGGCGACCCCGGCGAAACAAAGTTTTATCTGTCGCTTGACGACGATTTGATGAGAATATTCGGCGGCGAACGTCTTACGTTTATAATGGATACCTTAAAAGTCGAGGAGGATATGCCGATAGAAAACCGAATGTTAACCGGCGTAATCGAAAATGCACAGAAAAAAGTTGAGGGACGAAACTTCTCGATAAGGAAAAACGTTTTGAACTTTGACGATGTCATGAACCAACAAAGGGGAACAATCTATAAACAACGCGACATGGTTCTCGAGGGAGAGGACATAGGCGAAAGAATTGTGTCTATGGTTGACGAATCGATTGCAAGCAACGTTAACTTCTATCTTTCGGACAGCGTCGAAACCAACGCCGATTGGAACATCGAGGGACTTCGCAGCCACTATCTTGGTTGGTTGACAAAAGACACCGATCTTCGATATACGTCGGAACAACTAGCGACGCTTACAAAACAAGATGTTATAGACAGCTTGACCGAACGCGCCCACGCTATCTACAACGAAAAACAAGAGCGGCTTGGGGACGACATGCGCGTGCTTGAACGTCTTGTGCTTTTGACCACCGTCGACGAAAAATGGATGGAACATATCGACAACATGGACGAGCTTAGAAAAGGGATATATCTTAGAAGCTACGGACAAAAAAATCCCGTCATCGAATATCGTTTCGAAGGGTTTGCGATGTTTGACGAGATGGTTGAAGCTATTCGCGAAACGACCGCAAAACTAATTTTAACCGCTAACCTTGTGAAATCGGTTCGTCAAAAGGCGGAAGATACCGCAAAACAAGCGGAAGATGCTTGGAGCGCCAACAACAAAGGCCAAAAGCCGGGACATCAACCGGCGCGCCGCGGAGAGGTGGGGCGAAACGAAAGATGTCCTTGCGGAAGCGGAAAGAAATATAGAAAATGTTGCGGAAAAGACATATAAAAATAAAGTAAAAAATCGGAGGGGTTACCATGAAAGAAAACGATAAGATTAAAAGTATAATCGACGAGGGAAAAAGTTATCTTGGCATCGAACTCGGCTCGACAAGAATTAAGGCGGTTCTCATAGACGAGAGTGGCGAAGTTCTCGCTTCGGGCGGACATTCTTGGGAAAACAAGTTTGAAAACGGATATTGGACATATGCGTTAGATGATGTTTGGAACGGTATCTCGAACTGTGTTGATAAGCTTTATAAAGATATCGAAAATAAATATCAAACAACGTTGAAAAGCGTTTCACATCTTGGCGTTTCGGCGATGATGCACGGATATCTTGCATTTGACCAAAACGATAAACTTTTGGCTCCGTTTAGGACGTGGCGCAACACCTCGACGGGGGAAGCCAGCGAAAAGTTAACGAGGCTTTTTAACTATAACATTCCCCAACGTTGGAGCATATCCCACCTCTATCAAGCTATTTTAAATGGCGAACAACACGTAGGCGAGATTAAATCGCTTATGACGCTTGCGGAATATGTCCATTATAACCTAACGGGACAAAAGGTCTTGGGGGTTGGCGACGCATCGGGAATGTTCCCAATAGACATAGAAACAAAAGATTTTAACGCGACTATGGTTGAAAAATTCGACGATATTTTAAACCAAAAAGGTTTTAGCTTTAAACTTCGCGACATACTACCGAAAGTTTTGGTAGCGGGGCAAAACGCCGGAACGTTAACCGAAGCGGGCGCGAAACTTCTCGACCCAAAAGGAAGACTTTGTGCTAGAGTTTCGCTTTGTCCCCCCGAGGGCGACGCCGGAACAGGCATGATAGCGACAAACAGCATAACAAAGCGAACCGGCAACGTAAGCGCCGGAACGAGCGCTTTTGCCATGATAGTTCTTGAAAAAGAGCTGGAGCGGGTATACGAAGAGATCGACCTTGTCACGACACCAAACGGAAACCTTGTCGCTATGGCACACTGTAACAACTGTCTAGGCGAGCTTGACGCTTGGGGCGGAATCTTTTCCGAGTTTGCCGATGCGCTTGGCGTAGAGGTTAATTTTGGCGCTTTACTTGACATATTGTATGCAAAAGCGCTTGAGGGCGCGCCCGATTGCGGTGGGCTTGTCGGATACAACTATCTTTCGGGGGAACACATAACAGGGTTCACCGAAGGCAGGCCGCTTATTGCACGCAGTGCAAAAAGCGAATTTAATCTTGCTAATTTTATGCGTATGCAAATAAGTTCTACCGTTGCTTCGATGAAGATAGGGCTTGATATCCTTTTTGTAAACGAAGGGGTAAAGCTTGACAAGATCTACGGGCACGGAGGCCTTTTCAAGGCAAAAGAAACAGGACAAAGAATTTTGGCAAACGCCATAAACACACCGGTTGCGGTGACCGAGACTGCCGGCGAGGGCGGGCCTTGGGGCATGGCGGTTCTTGCAAGTTTTGCGGGGGCAAAAGCTTTGGAGCAAAACAAACAACTGTCGCTTGACGAGTATCTCACAAACAAGATATTTAACGACAGCCGTGAAACGGTTGTGACCCCAACGGCAGACGAGGTTGAGGGATATAGCAAGTTTATCGAAAACTATAAAAAAGGTTTTGTAATCGAGAAAGCGGCTATCCAAGCCATCGAGATGTAGAATAAAAAAAGGAGTGAACAACTTTGTTCGCTCCTTTTACGCTATCCCTCTTGTAACCCCTCAAACCTTTTCGCAAGATAATCAAAATAAATCGCGTTTAACTGTTCCCCCGAAAGGGTGGCTTTTGAATGTTGAGAGACCTGTTTTCGTGCGTCGCTTGCATTTGTTTTAATCGTGTGTATGTCGTCGACCGATGAAAGCTCTTTTTCAAGATACCCTCTAAGCATTCCGAGCGACAAGAGATAGTTTAAGTCGTTGTCTGTTCCGCTTTCAAATTCGCGTATATCATCCGCGGTAATCTCAAACATCAGTTTTTCATCTTTTAAAAGTTCGTTGTCAAACTTTGAATATTCTAAAATGCGTTTTTGATCCTGCTCGTCGTCTGCCGGAGACGTGCAAGCACATGAGCAATATTTGACGTAAAGCGGTTTGTGTTTTGTCATAATCCTTAACCACAAGTTCCAGTCTTCATGTGCGTCAAGCTGTTCACGCATAAGCCCGGATTGCAACAGGGCATTTTTCGACACAAACACCGATTCAATAGCGACAAGACACCGCCTTGTCATCGTTATAACGTCTATTCTTGGCATTATAAGCGACGAGAGTTCAACCGCTTCAAACGCATACGGTTGGTTTGAGACAACGTTAATTTTAATCGCCATACACCCCATAATAACAAATTCGCTGTCGTTTGAAGTTGCGAAGTTGACGGCGGTTTCTAGGTGGTCGGGGAAAAGAAAGTCGTCGTCATCGAGAAAGTTAACAAACTCGCCGTTTACTTGTTTAACGGCGCGGTTTGCGTTTGCCGCGCGTCCACCGCTTGTTTTGTCGTTGATGTACTTTATGTTAAGGTGTTTAAAATCGTTCTCCAACATCGCGCGACAGGTGTCTTCGCCGTCTTCGGCAACAATGACCTCAAAGTTTTTGTATGTCTGGTTAGCAAGGCTTATAAGCGTTTGTCTTAGCGTTTCTTTGCGTTTATATGTTCTAACAACAACCGACACGAGCGGACTGTCTGTCGCCGTCGGAACGGTCGTCTCTCCCTTTCTAAACGCATAATCCCCGACATAGAATTTTTTGTCCTGTCCTATAATGCGAAATACTTTTTTGTCGCGCATAAACAAAAGAGACAGCGCGCTTGGAATACAAAAAATCGTTTGTTTTATAAGATTTTTACGGTTAACGTAATATCCGACAGGGCTTTTAATGGCTTTGAGAAGATTTAAAAACCCATCTTTTTTTTGCTTGTTATCACCATATTTTAAGCTTAGCATAAACGCGCCGACAAAACGAGACGAACAATCGCGGGCGCTCGGTTCGGTGGCTTCAAGCGTTACGGACGGCAAAAGCTTTGTGTCAAACCCAAGGGCATGAAGCCGCCAAACAAGGTCGGTTGCGGCGGCAGATTTCATCCTGAAATCAAAACCACCCGCCCCCAAAAAAGTCGTCGCGTTGATAGCTAGCCTGTCGTTTTCGGCATATTCGGTGTTAAGTGAAACAGGGTCGACATATCCGCCGTTTTTAAACGGCGACGTTTCAACCACAAAAATTGGGTTTTCGCTTTCGAGAGCGCGTTGTTTTAATAGCTGTTCATGTTCCGTCGAAAGTTTTTTTCCGCCCGAAAAAACAAGTATGTCGTTTGGAGAAAGTTTCGTTTTAGAAAGTTTATTAAAATCAAGATATATAATTTCCATGAAATGTACATTCCTTTTAGTTTGTAATTTAAAGGCTATAATTTATTATAACCTCTGACTGTAGAAAAACCCCTATGGCAAAATCGTGTTTCGTCAAAATGCACAAACACAATAGGTGGAATGTAGGGGCGGTCCTGCGTGACCGCCCGAAACCTTGGATTTACCATTGATTTCGGGCGAACACATAGGTTCGCCCCTACCGTTTTTTGTGCATTATGATAATTTTGTCACAGTCCCTTATGTGTTTAACCGCCCACTCTGTTAATATGCTGTTTTAATTATCGAATATCCTTGATAGTTGTTGTATGTGCAAAGCTCGCGGTATACGTAGTCATACTCATAGTTTGTAACTATATACGCCGAACGGCTTGAAAGCGGCCCTTCTGCCGGCAGAAGCATCATGTCGATATAGTTAAACTTCTCATCATACGGAAGAACATCTTCATACCCCGGTTTATCGGTGGGTTGACCCATAAAATATTTTGAATCTATATCAAAATAGAACATCGTTACAATCTCGACCGTCTGAAGGTCTTGTTTATTCTCCCAAATATGCGACGTTATATAAAACCTTTCTACCCCTTTGTTGTTTTTCGCTACTTCCAAAACTTTTGTGAAATCGGAAAAATACATCTCGTTTATAAGGTGGGCATGTTTATCGAAATAGTAAGAATTGAAGTTTACAAAATAAACAACAAAAACCGCGACAACGACAACTGAAAGTGGTTTGATATGTTTAACCAACATATATATACCAAACGCAATAAAAAACGCCATTGGATACCAAAAGATGTTTATTCTGTTTACATTAACTTTATATGTTATAAGTCCCGAAACTATACCAACCACGCCCCAAATAACAAGTATCACCATCGCCTTGTTTTCGCACGTTTTGCGCAGTTTTTTTACTAGATAGTATATACCGACAAACATTAAAACCGTTGTGAACGGATAGAACCTTCCGAACCCCTCGACCGAGTTAAACGGCGCGTCGTGTGCCTGAGCAAAAACTGTGTAAAACAAATAGGTCACGTTTTCCTTTAACGATTCAAAAAAATTGTCGCTAAAAAATAAAATGTCGCTGCTACGCACCGAGTCATAGAAACGCTCGATAGTCATAAACGGAAGATAGATTGTGTCGAGTTCAAGCGCATTGATAAACATGCACAGAATAAACGGCCACGATATCGCAAGAAAAATCACAGCGCAAATTACAATTTGCTTAATCGTAGCATATTTATACTTTATGTAATAAAACGAAAAAGCAAGCAGCATAAACGGCACGGTGTAGATAGCTATTGCATATGCGTACATCGAAATCCCGAAAAGCGCCGCAGATATGTAGAGATAGCGTTTTTTGTCTGCGCCAAGATAAAGCGCGTAACACGCAAAAAGCAAAAAATGAGGAAACAGGTTGCAGTCGAGCGACCAACGGCTTTGCATAATGTGCCAAGGGCTTAGCGCGAGCACAAACAAAACGGTTAACGCCAACCATTTCCCAAACGCCTTATACGCAAACCGGAACGCTATATAAAGAGATATCAAACTTGTTACCAAAAGCGGAAGCCGAATTGCCACAATATTATATCCGAAAAACTTTATAAACGGAACCATCATATAGGACAAAAGCACGCTCATCTGGCTTATTCCTTGCGCCTTAAAGTGGACGGGGAACAGAGTTCCGAACCTGTCGGTTCCGTAATCTAAAAGCGCCTTAGCGTCGACCGCCGCCATAGCTTCGTCTTGGTTTATTCCGCCGGGGAACTCGCCGAACTGATATACACGAACCACAACGGCGGTTATCGCCACAATTGCAAGCAACACGAAGTACAGTATGCGGTTATCATTAAATTTTTCAAACGGTCGGTTAATCTTCGAAATGTTCATAAAGTGTCCTTTTTAGAGATGTGAAAAAAATCGCTTGCAACTTATACTTAATTGTTTCATAAACTCTTATCTAAGAATTAAGTTTAGAGATTACAACAACGTTGAGAAGATAGACAAACGCCGGAATAAGCATAATTCCAACGCTTGCCGCCGCGCGAAGGTAAACTATCTGTTTAAACTGTTTTTCGTCACAACTTGTTTCGTCTGTCAGCTCATGTAATTTCGGGAAGTTTACAATTAAAAGGCCTATAAAACAAGCGGCGAATACGCTTAACAAGAGGATTGCAAAATAGTTATAGTTTTCCTGGCCGACAAGGTGGACAAAAAGCGTTGTTGTGTCAAACTCCATAATTTGACCCTCGACCACCCTAAGCGCAAAACGGCGGGCATTTTCTGGCGCAAAGACAGGCGGGGAGTAGATCATCTGGGACAGAACAAGGGCGCTTGAACCTATTATCTCAAGCAAAAGGTTTATCTTTTGTTTTGGTTTGTTGACAAGCAAAAGTATCGCAAGATACGGCGCGATTAAAACACACCAATATGTGTGAAGCCTTGAAAAAACAATAAAACTCGCATACACCGCAAGGCACACGTAAAGCGCAACATAACGCTCGTAAACTTCGTTTGATTTCAGTTTATAGTTATAGCAAAGTATTGAAATTATAATATATACCATTATAAAAACCGAGCCGTGGTCGTCGTTTATCGGTAGATTATTAAACGTTAAAATCAAGAAAAAGCGACTTTGCGAAACCCTGTCGGGGTCTAAAAGAGCGAAAAGCACCATGTCTGTTAGGATAAACGGAAGCATCACAAACAAAACATCTCTTAAAAAATGAAACACTCTTTTTTCGCGCAAAAGCATCAGCGGAATGAATATGAATAGAGCAAAAAGTTTAAACAGACACGCTATCATGAAAAATATATACATCTGTTTTCGGTCGTTTTTGAGATATGCGCGAAGACCCAACATAGTGAACGCCACGCCACCAATGTCTATCTGACCGGTGTACACCGTTGCAGAAACAACAAAAACCGACGAACAAAACATAAAAACGCCTAGATATTTTTGCTCTGTCGAAAGAGTGAAACAGTCAAGAAGTTTGTAAAAGCAATATACCGCAAACCCCAAAAGTATCATTATGACAATTTTGGACCACAAAAGCGCCGGGAATGCGTTGCGAAGATATTCTTCCCCACCGCGCAAAAGCATTGTCGGAACATTTAGAACCGCAAGCAGTATATATACAAATATGTTATACGGCGCTTCGGTGCTTGGGTTTCCCTCGACAAACATGCTTTCGGCAGACGAGTAGAACTTTGCAAGTCCCGTTATTCCGTCGTTAAACAAGATGTCCCAAATCTTTAAACTATGTTCCGTTATAAGCACCAAATCATAGTAATATCCCGAAAGAAAAATCAAAACAAGCCCCAAGAAAAGCAGGGCGAACGCTGCTTTTGAGGGGGCTTTGTTTGTTAACTCGGGTTTTTGTATCTTCCTTGTAATCAAGCCCATTTAAACCTCTGTTAATTTGATTTTTATTTATTTGCCACTTTAAGCGGTGGGGTTGCTGTTGCGGAAGGAGCGGAATGTGTTTGAGTTTTAACGCCGACAGAAGCATTTTGTGAAACGCTTGCCGGTGTAAATTCGACATCTTTAGCAGGAGTTGTGCATTTTCCGTTGAACTTTGCGCCATCTGCAACAACAAGGCTTTCGGTAAAAAGATCTCCGAAAACAGAACCGGTTCCGAAAAATTCAATCTTTGCTTTTGCTTTAATGTTTCCTTTAACGTATCCCGCAATATAGACATTTTGAGCTTCAATCTCGCCAAACACCTTGCCTTCTTTGCCTATGATAACGGTGCTTTTTGAAACGATGTTGCCCTTAATTGTTCCGTCAACCCTAAGGTTTGTCTCAAGCGTCGCGACGCCCTCGAAAACGGTTTTTTCTCCGATAATTGTTTCAACGGTTCCAAGAACTGCTGTGTCGGTTGTTTCTTTTTTATTGAACATGATTTAAGACCTTTCCCTTTAAAAATTAAAATTATTTAACATAGTTTCGGGGTCGATTTGAACCCCGTCTTTTATTATCTCATAGTGTAGATGGCTTCCCGTGCTCAGCCCCGTAGAACCGACAAGCCCGATTAGATCCCCGCGTTCAACCTCGTCTCCCGCCGACACGATGTTTTTGCTGTTGTGGGCATAAAGGCTTTTGTATCCGTATCCGTGGTCGATAACTACATAGTTCCCGTATTCGGCATGTTTAACCGATATCTCGACGATCCCCGCTCCGGTAGCATAAATTCTGTCCCCCGTTGTTCCGGCAAAATCCAGCGCGTTGTGGAACGAAACCGTTTTAAACCCAAACGGCGAAACGCGTTCGCCAAAACCCGACGTCATTATCATCTCATCGAGTGGCTCTCCTGTCGGAATGCTCGAGAGATAATGCAACCTGTCGTCGACTTCAACATCAAGTATCTCGTATCTCAAATTAAGGCCGTCGGTAAACTCTTGATATGCAGAAAGTTCAACCGAAAGCGTGTTCAGCCTGTCCCAAAGATTTTTGTCTCCCGCCATGACAAGGGTCGCTTCCGGGATAACAAAGTCAAGGTCGACCCCGCCTACCGCGACGATGTTTTGTTCAAGACCTACCTTTTCACGGATAACATTTTCCGATTCGTTGGTCTCAACCATCTCGTCAAGCAGTTGCTTTGAAAGTTTTTCAAGTTCGCTTAAAAATTCCTCTTGTTCTACGCTTATCTTGTTAAGCCTTGAGTTTTCAACCATAACAACCTGTAGGCGATAGTTGGAATAGGAATAATATGTCGCCAAAACCAAAAGAGTTGTAAGCGCCGCTATCACAAAAAGCAGAACCCAAAGATGTATCTGAAGTTTCTTTGAATTTTTTGTCGAATCGTGTGGAACCAACATCACGGTATAGTTAGTTATAACATTGTTTCTTAAAAAATCGTTCCATTTCTTTTTACTTGTATTTTCAAACTCTGAACGTTTTACATTGTGCCTCATATACCGCTGCTCATTTCACTTGTTCCTTTTATAAAATAATAATTAATCATACATACTAACTATATAGAAATTTCGACAAAAAAGCAAGTAAAATCACTAATAGTTCTACACGTAGCATTTGTTCCAAATATTACATAATTTTTTTCTTGCAATTTAAATTAAATATGCTAAACTTTTTACATAATTACAATAAAAAAATTAAGGGGCGATATATTATGCACCAACTTGAAAACAAGGTTATCTATCAAATCTATCCTAAAAGTTTTAAAGACACAACCTCTTCCGGAATTGGCGACATAAAAGGGATTATATCTAAACTTGACTATTTAAAACAACTCGGGGTCGATTATATCTGGCTTTCGCCCTGTTGCAGTTCTCCACAAAAAGATAACGGATATGACATAAGCGATTATATGACTATCGACCCTATGTTTGGGAACAACGACGACTATCTCGAACTTATTGAAAAGGCAAAACAACAAGGCATTAAGATAATGATGGACCTTGTGTTAAACCACACTTCGACAGAACATGAATGGTTTAAAAAGGCCGAACAGTTGGACGAAAAATATTATAATTATTATATTTGGAGCGACAAACCAAACGAACTTCAATCTGTTTTTGAGGGAAGCGCTTGGAAGTTTAACGACAAAACCGGAAAATACTATCTCCACATGTTTGAGGAAACACAAGCCGACTTGAATTGGAGCAACCCCGACGTTAGAAAAGACGTTATCGACGTGGTTAACTACTGGATAGAGCGAGGGGTCGAGGGTTTCCGCCTTGACGTAATAGATTACATCGGGAAACAACCGGAAAAACTCATCGTTTCCAAAGGCCCAAAGTTTTTCGAATATCTCGAGGAACTAAGCACAAAGACTTATGGAAACGGCATGTTAACGGTTGGGGAATGTTGGGGAAGTACACTTGAAGAAACCTATTCGATGTGCAACGACAAGGCGTTGACACAAGCGTTTAATTTCAACGCGCTTTGTGTCGACCACAAGCCCGATAAATGGACTCGTGAAAAGCTAGACCTTACAAAGCTTTGCGAAAGTTTTGACGAATGGCAAAACACGTTCACCGGCATCGACACGCTTGTTATCAACAACCACGATCTGCCAAGAAGGTTATCTATCTGGCTTGACGACCAACAGTATCGCAAACAAAGCGCAAAACTTTTAATAACTGTGTTTGGTTTGCAACACGGAAACCTTTATATCTATCAAGGCGACGAGATAGGCATGCGAAACTGTGGACATCACGACATAAAAAAATATAACGATGTCGAAACATTCAATGTATACAATCGTTTTATAAACGAAGGCTTGACCGACGCGCAAGCTATTGAATTTCTTTCGAAAATTTCGCGTGACAATGCAAGAATACCGATGGCGTGGGACGACAGCAAAAATGGCGGGTTCACAAACGGAACACCGTGGCTTGACAACAAAGACTACCTTGAAATCAACGTCCAGAGTGACATTCAAAGCGACGACAGCGTATATCGTTACTATCAAGAGATCATTAACTATCGCAAACAAAACTATGACATTTTGAAACAAAAAGCTGTGTTTTCGTCAAATGGCGAGATATATAAAATGCAAAAAGGAAACCTCACGTTGTTTGCTAACTTCTCGAACAAAACTTTGCCCTATCAAAGAGGTGAGAACAAGATATTTGGCAACTACGACGACACGCAAGACGTTTTGCGCCCGTACGAAGTAGCGGTTTTTATTTAATGAGGAATGGTTGTGTCGGCTTACGCCGACAGCATTTGAATGACAAAATTTTGTTGCATTGATATTTTTATGAAAATCTCAGGTAAAAATAACGAATTTTCTACAAACTATGTCATTTAAATTGCGGCTTACGCCGCACAATAATTACGAATTACGAATTACGAATTAGAAAAGTACGGTTAAGAATTTGAACAATAACTATGTCATCGCGGTTTTAAACGCAAAATATCTCCACGCCTCCCCCGCTCCATATTGTTTGGCGGCAGGGGTTAAACTGTTTTCCAAACATCTATATCAAGATGTTGCGATAGTCGAATCGACGGTCAATCGACCGCTTGACGAAACGTTGAACGATATATTAAAACTTAGCCCAAAAATTATCGGATTTTGTTGTTATATCTGGAACATCGAAAAGACGCTTGAACTTATAAGCGACATAAAAAAACACGACAAAGATATTATAACGGTTGTGGGCGGCCCCGAGGTTAGCTATAACCCTTATGATATTTTGCAAAACAACAGCTTTGTCGATTTTGTGTTGTCCGGCGAGGGTGAACAAAGTTTTGCGTTGTTTCTTAACGCTATACAAAAACGTAGTTTTTCGCGCGTTTTAACCCACGCTCAACGCTCAGACATCGACGGCTTATGCGGACGCGAGCAGGACGGCGGCATCTATGTTTCACAGCCTGCCATGCTTAAAGGCGAAATTCCGTCGCCCTTGCTTGCCGACTATCATAAAAATTTAGGCGGCAGGATATCATATTTTGAAACAAGCAGAGGTTGCCCGTTTAACTGTGCTTTTTGTCTTTCGGGCGCAACCGGCAACGCGCGTTACTTCAGTCTTAATGAAAAACTTGCGCAACTCCAAACACTTTGGAATAGTGAAACAAAAACGATTAAATTTGTTGATAGAACGTTTAACTCAAATAAAAACCACGCAAACGCGATATTGCGATTTATTTTAGAAAGCTACCATCAAAACAAAATCCCAAAAGATATCTGCTTTCATTTCGAGATAGCGGCAGACATCGTAGACAAGCAAACATTTCAGTTGCTTGAAAAGATGCCGAAAGGGTTAATCCAACTTGAAATAGGTATACAGTCTTTCCACGAAAAAACCCTTTTGGCTATCAATCGAAAAACCGACATGCAAAAAGTCAAACGTAACATAGGTCGGCTTTTATCTTTTAAAAATATGCATATACATATAGATTTAATAGCCGGTCTTCCTTTCGAAGATCTACACGAATTCGAGAAAAGCTTTAACACGGCATATTCACTTTATGCCGACATGTTACAACTCGGTTTTCTAAAGCTTTTACACGGTAGCGACATGAGGGAGTTTCCCGATAGGTTTTCGCTTGAATACGGTATCAAACCGCCCTATCAAGTTGTGTCAACCCCGTGGCTTTCAAGCGACGATTTGAATTTGATTTCACATGTCGAGGACGCGTTGGACAGGGTTTACAATAGCGGACGTTTTTTAAGCACGGTTGAATACATTATAAAGACAACAGAGATCTCGCCGTTTGAGCTTTATCGCGATATTGGAAAAGCGGCAAAGGCATATGATTTTGGCGAACGTGTGTCTCTCGACAGCTACACGGAATTTTTGAATGAATTTTTTTGTTCGATGGAAAACGTGTGCCACGATACCGTTCGCGATATGATGGTTCAAGACCGCCTTGCAACCAACAACAGCGGAAGATTGCCTGACTGTTTAAAACAAAAAGACCCACGGCTTAAACAAGCAGTTTTATATTTAAACTCAAATGTTGAAACGACGCAAAAAAAGGGAAACAAACGCGCGGTTGCTCTTTTGAACGTTGAAAAAAACATCTGTTATGTCGACTATGAAACAAGCGAAAAAAATGCATTTTACAAAAGATACAAACTAAACAAAATTCCTTTTGAAAAAGCTTTTAAAAAAGGCTTATAGTATAACTTTTTATAGTTTTAAAAAATCAGTTGACTTATAAATTTTGCGGTGTTAGAATGAGGTTAACACAAAGATTATAAACGTTGCAAAAAAGCTCGTTTAGGGCTTTTTTTGTTGCAATATTTTCAAATGAAATACCATAATTACGCGTTACGAATTACGAATGACGCACTGTAAATTATGATTTAAACAAAATGAGGTGCACAATGAAACATTTAATAGGCGACAGAAAATTCTATCGCATGTTGTTCGCAATCATGATCCCAATTGCGATTCAAAACGGTATAACCAGTTTTGTCAACATGGTTGATAACATCATGATAGGAACGGTCGGAACCGACCAGATGTCGGGGGTTGCGATTGTTAACCAACTTTTATTTGTGTTTTTTATAACAAACCTCGGAGCTGTTTCGGGTGCAAGCATCTATAGCGCCCAGTTCTTTGGACAAAAAAACCATACCGGCATTCGCAACGCTTTTAGGTTTAAAATTGCTATAAGCGCTATTTTGTTGGTTGTGTCGCTTGTTATTTTGGCTTTTTTCGACGACCAACTTATCTCGCTTTATCTCCATGAAGGCGGTGAAACAGGGAACATTCAACAAACTTTACTATACGGCAAACAGTACCTTAGAATTATGTTAATCGGCCTTGTGCCGTTTTGCATCGTCCAATCATATTCCGGAACGCTTCGCGAAACGGGACAAACCGTTGTGCCGATGGCCGCCGGCATCGTTGCGGTTATAACCAACCTTATTATAAACTACATCCTTATATACGGTAAATTCGGAGCACCCGCTCTTGGGGTTCAAGGCGCCGCCATTGGCACCGTCGTCGCAAGGTTTATCGAACTTTTCATCGTCGCCGGTTATGCCCACAAAAACCCTGCTAAAAACAAATTTATACAAGGTGTATACAAAAACTTTTCTATACCGAAAGACCTTTTCAAAGGTATACTTAAAACAGGAACCCCGATGTTGTTAAACGAGATATTTTGGGTTTTCGGGTTTACATTGCTGGTTCAGTTCTATTCGACCAAAGGCCTTGCGGTGGTTGCGGCGATAAACATAAACTCGGTCATAACAAACGTTTTCAACATTGTTTACATAGCTATCGGAAGTTCGGTTGCTATAATAATCGGCCATCATCTTGGGGCGGGCGACTTTAAGCTTGCAAAGCTTTCGGCGTATAAAGTCATATTTTTTGCGTTTGTCCTTCATGTTTTAATCGGCACTTGTCTTTTCTTTTTCGCTCCACTGTTCCCGGAAGTCTACAACACGACAGACGAAGTTAAAGAGATAGCCACCCAACTTATTCGCGTTGTCAGCATCATGATGCCTATATATGCCTGTATACACAGTTCGTTTTTTACAATTCGTTCGGGGGGAAAGACGCTTTTAACGTTCCTTTTCGATTTTGTTTTCATGTGGGTAATCTCGATTCCTTTGGCTTTTTTCCTAACAAGATACACAGAAATCTCGATAATTCCGCTTTACATAGCGGTGCAGGCGGTGGATTTGCTTAAACTTGTTGTGGCGGTTGCCATCGTTAAAACCGGCATATGGCTAACCGACATCGTCAAAGGGTTTGGTGAATAAAAAAACAAAAAAAATTTTATTTGCCTCTTTAGTTTTTTAAAAACCGTAGAATAAATTAAGTGTCGGAACAAAATAGGACGTTAAAGGATCTGTGTATAATGAATATTGAAACGCGTGATTTCGGCAATGTTGAGATAACGGAAGATGAAATAATAACCTTTGTCCAACCTCTTTTTGGGTTCGACCAATATAAAAACTATGTTTTGTTACACGACAAAGAGATAGGAAACTCAGTAGCTTGGCTTCAATCAACCGAACAAAGCGACATCTGTTTTATAATCGTCGAACCGGACATATACGCAAAAGGCTATAACCCGGAAATTGAAGAAAAAGACCTTGACGATCTTGGCGACGGCGAAGTGTTCGCATGGGTTGTGTGTGTTATTGGGCGTGATTTAAACAACTCAACCATTAACCTTAAAAACCCGATACTAATCAACCGCGACACAAGAAAAGCAAAACAACACATACTTGACGGAGATTTTTCCTTAAAGCATCCCTTTAAATTGGGGGACGTGTAGATGTTAAACCTAACAAGGAAAAAAGGCGAGTCGCTTGTTATCGAAATTGGCGAACAAACGGTCACCCTTTTAATCAAAGAGATTGCTGTCGGAGCAAAAAAACAAGTTCAAATCGGCGTTGAAGCTCCAAAAGAGTTTAAAGTTTGGCGAAACGAGATCTATCAGGCGATTGCTCAAAACAAAACCGCAGCAAACTCGGAAAAGCTTGAAAACGTTCGAACACTTTTCAAAAACAGCTAGCAAACTAGCAAACCAAAACGGTATTTTATTTTCGGCTTTAACCGAAAGGTAGCGTCGAAGTTAAAATAAATAAAATTTTTTATTGGCATATAAACCGAGAAGGAATTCGGTTTTGCCGGAACAAGGAGAAAAATTATGGGAATGGTAGTTAGAACTAATACCATGGCAATGAACGCCAATCGTTCATTGGGAATCAACAACTCGATGGTTGGAAAATCTTTGGAGAAATTGTCTTCTGGTTATAGAATTAACCGTGCAGCAGACGATGCTTCGGGCCTTGCAATCAGCGAAAAAATGAAAGCTCAAATCCAAGGTTTGGAACAAGCTTCTGCTAACTCGCAAGACGGTATCAGCCTTATCCAAACAGCAGAAGGCGCAACACAAGAAATCCACAACATGCTTAACCGTATGGTAGAGCTCGCAACAAAATCGGCTAACGGAACTATCCAAAACGAAGTCGACCGTGAAGCTATCCAACAAGAAATCAACGATCTTAACAGCGAAATCACTCGTATCGCAAGCTCGGCTGACTTCAACGGAATTAAACTTCTCGACGGTAGCCTTTCTTCCGGTATGTCGAAAACAGAAACAGTTGATACAGCATTTGGCGGTGGCGACATAACAATTGGAAACACTGCCAGAGCAGCAGAAAAACCCTTAAGTTCAACGGGCGGAACAGTAACAATAAGTGATGACGTAACGGTCGCGCTTAGTGATGATATCAATGTTGTTTCTGCCGGTCAAGTTTCGGCTTCAATTGACAGCGCAACCGGAGCACTTACAATCAACCTTTCTAACACAGCAACAAAAACTTTCACAGCGGCTGAAATCACTGCAGCAGTTCGTAACGCAGCACAAGAAGTTATTAAAGGACAAATGGATATCGGAAACCCAGAGTCTGACACAGCGCTTCAAGCTCAATGGTTCCTTGGATTCACAATGACCGGAGATAACTTTGAAATTAAAAAAGACGCAACTGGCACTGATGAAACTTTCACATTGGCTGACCAAGAATCAAGCAACGGTGGATTGAAACTTCAAATCGGCGATACCAACGACTATTTCAACAACGTTAGAGTTAACGTTGAAGACCTTAGAGCGGAAT
>CAYJAY010000021.1:24743-41210 GCA_964368445.1 uncultured Oscillospiraceae bacterium | reverse complement strand
TACCGACCCCCGGTTTAACCGGGGGTTTTGTCATGCCTATTCGGCGCTAAAAAACCAACCCAAGACGAATAGTTGTCTTGGGTTGGTTGCACGTTGTAAAATTATAAAAGTCCTCACGCTATATTTAGCATGCGTTGCCACTTCGCTCCGTGGCTCCTCATTTTTTGAAAAATCCGTCGCTTTTGATTTGGGCTTTTCGGGGTTTTGTTAACTCTATCTATAAAACTTCATAATCCCATATCCACCATTAAAAACGAAATGCAAAAGATATTCTTCATCAAAGTTCAACGTTCTTACATACCAGTCGGCAAGCGTTATCGAAACTGTTCCGTCGGCATTCCTTACCGCCGTGTAATATGAAGACGGTATTGCAAAGCCATGTATCCAAATTCCGGAAAAATCGCTATATAGCCCACTTGAATGGAACGAATAACCTGTGGTTGACGACCCGACAGAACCTCTCGAAGTGGGATACACAACATCTTTCGCCGATTGCTGTTGCTGGGGAGTTGGCGTTGGCGCTAGTGTTGGCGTTGATGTTGGCGTGTCTGCTTTTGTTTTCACAGTCACCGTCCAGTCCTTTGTGGTTACTCCGTCCTTTGCCGTGACGGTGTAGATGACGGGGTTTGTGAAATTTTTCGCCGCACCGCTTAAAGGGGCTATCGTTGCGCCGTCTGCTAGCGTTATTGTTGGAACAAGGTTTGTAATATCAGTGCCATACGGCATTGTCAGTTCTATCGTGTAACTATTCAAATCGATAGTTCCATTTATTTCGTTGATGGAAAACCCTGTGATGTCGGTTTGAATGTTCCGAGGAACGGTTATTGTTTTGCTTATTAAATCACTCGACAAATCGGTTTTATTGTTGCCGTTATCTTGTTCATTAAAGATTTTAAGATTGACTGTATCGCCGACATTAAATGTGTCGGGCAACGTAAAACTTGCCGTGCCGCTTGAGGCGGTCGGCTTTGCCACCTTGGCATAATGGGTGATCGTTTCGGTTGGCGATGTTCCTTCTGTTATCATAACAGAGATATATTCGTTTGAGCCTGTGGTTGCACCTGTGTAGTTGAAACTTACAACGTTATCGTTTACTATCGGCTGGTTTGTCACTGCAAAGCTGTTTTTCGAACTGTCTAGAAGTGTCATTTTCCAATTTGTATTTGTTGTGCTCGAAATTACTCCAAGGCTTGGGTTGGTTGCGATGCTATCAAAGCTGGATTTGCCGTTCTCTGCGGCAGATGTAAAGAGAACTAACGACAAATCAAGGTTAAAAGCGGGACGAATCCCTATTCCTTCAGTTCTCGTGTAATGAATGTTGTAAATGCCTCCGTATTCTCCATGAACTGCAAAATCATATTCACGATTTCCAGAAAAACGCAACCACCAATATTCAAATAAATTTTCTTGTGCTATCTGTGTTTTTAAACCTACGAAGGTTTCAAATTCATCTACCGACAGCGGAAAAAATTTCTGATTTTCCAGATCTGTTGTTAAGTCTTCATTCATGGTTTCTTTTGCAAGCGTTGTGTTTAATATTATTTGCTTTTCTTTGTCGGACAAAACAATACCACCATTATATAGGTCTGTCATTGCTGTTTTTAGTATGCTGTCTGGGTAATAGGTGTTAAGGGTTTGGCGAAAAAAAGTTTTCCCCAAACTGTTTTTTGAGAACATCAAACCGCTACCATTTAACTGTACCCACTCGACAGGCGAGCCGCCGTTTGTTCCAAACACAATTTTATGACTATACTCGACATCATTCTTTTTCACATTTTGTATTCCGTTCATGCCCAATGTCATAGCATCAACGGTAATTTTTGAACGTATTTCAAGGGTCAAAACAGAGCCGTGCTCTATGAGGTAATCTAATATATAATTTCCGTCTTCAAGTATCCTTCCATCAAAAATCAATATTTGTTGATTTTGATAAATATCTGTCTTGGCGTATATCTCGTCCTTTATATTTTCAATTAAGCCAAAATGCTCAACATCGAGGCTAATTTGTTCACCGGCTGGAAGATTGACATATATAGTTATATTATCATAAGCGTTGGCATTTAAAACCGGCAACGTAATTAACGATATTGTAAAGATCATCATCATAAGCAGTAGTTTACTTTTAAATTTCATCTTTGTTTCAAGTCCTCTCGAATTCTTTTGCAATCTATAACCAATGAAACTACTATTGATTTGTCAATAGTTTTTAAGCATAAACAAGTTTATGTAGTAATTATCATTCATTAGTAATTATAATTGTTTTTTTTAATAATTGCAATTAAATTATAATTTTTTGATTTATTTTTTCAAAATTAAAATACCGTTTTTTTGTACCCTTATCAATCAAAAAATCCATGCCTATCTTTGCGCAAACTTAATGTTTAACAAGCTGAATAACAAGAAACCCAAACGCCATTCCAAAAACCGTGAACAGGTTTCCAAGGCTGTCTTTTCTTATCAATACAGTTGTCGAAAGAATCTCTTCAAACACGACGTAAAGCATAGCGCCGGACGACACGGCAAGAGATATGGCGGATATCTGCCCTGTCAGACCTCCAAGAACATATCCGAACAAACACGATATAAGCATAACAACTCCTGCAAGAGTTGTTATGCCAATCATCTTAAGCTTTGCAACCCCCGCGCACAAAAGCGAGCTTCCGACTGCAATTCCAATCGGTATATTGTGCACCAACAAAATAACCCCCATAAGATAACCAAGCGAGATATTGTCCGCCATTCCCGCTCCAATAGCAATTCCTTCCGGGATGTCGTGGAACACCGTTGCAACAAACATTATGCAAGCGCTTTTAAACAAGTCTGTTTGATTATCTGTTGTTTTTTTGCTGCGACACATTTTTTTGTCAACGTAGCTTTCAATTGCTAGATCAAAAAAAACTACCGCAATAACGCCAACAAAAAAACCGATAAGCGTTACCGTGGTTCCGGACAACATTAACGCCCGTGGAAGCATCTCAAAACAAGGCGCACTTATCATCATTCCTGCCGCAAAAGACATTATTAAACAGGTCAACGAAACGTTTTCTTTTTTTATAAATATAGCAAGAATTCCACCAAATCCAATGCTTAACGACCCAAACACAACGCTGTTTATCGCTATAACCAATCGCCCCCTAAACTTTAAACAATACTACTGTTTTTACACAATTGATGCAAAATAAAAGGTTATGCAAACCAAGTAGTATTTTAAATAACTTGTTGTACAGTTAAGCTATTTGAAATTATATTCAACGTTGTTTTAATTTATTCTTTTTGTAAACAGCAACAAATTGATCGATATAAATTGTATTAACTGACAATTTTATAATAATATTTCCACCATATATGCATAATCACTTGACATTTTAAGTATAATTATATATACTATTAGCCAATGCATACCTTTATATATGTAATTATATAAAGGGGCTATTTTTATTTTGGTTATCCACAAAGGAAGGTATAAAAGATTGCAACATAAAGAGATATTAATGAGTTACGCTGGGCTTAAGGCTCTTGAGGAAGAGCTCGATAATTTAAAATCGGTTAAGCGTAAAGAGATTGCGGAAAAAATAAAGGTTGCCATTTCGTTTGGCGATCTTTCGGAGAACAGCGAATATGACTCGGCGAAAAACGAGCAAGCATTTGTTGAAGCAAGGATTGTCCAGCTTGAAAAGATGCTCACAAACGTTAAGGTAATCGACGAAAGCGAGCTTTCGACCGACGTCGTCGGGGTTGGCTGTAAAGTTAAACTTAAAGACCTTGATTTTGATGCATTGGAAGAATATTCAATAGTCAGTTCAAACGAAGCGGATATAACACAAAACAAAATCTCAGACGAATCCCCTGTTGGCGCGGCGGTTATCGGAAAAGGAATCGGCGACAAAATCTCTGTTTCTGTTCCGTCCGGAGTAGTCATCAACTATGAGATTATCGAGATAGGAAAACAAGACCTATAAAAACAAATCGTAAAAAATATAATAGAAATTTGGGCGGAGAACATCCGCCCTTATAGTTGTTTGTATTTAAATTATTAGGTTTTATTTTCGTTCAATCTACCCGCAAATTTAAAAACACCGGCATATAAAAAAACAATGCCAATCGTTAACAACGCGGCAAAGCAAGTCTTTGTTGCCGACTTGATAATTCATCCTTGTAACTTTTAAACAGCACGTTTGCAAATTCATCGTTAGCTTGAGGAGTGAAGATAACAATGCCTGTCGACTTAAACATACGAAACAACAATATCAAACTGAATATTCTAAGCGTTATTGCGTTCACAGCAGTTTTTTTGTTTACTTTTAGTGGCGACTTTACATTATATTATGACGCTAATACATACCATAAAATGGCGACACAGATGTTATCGTTTGACGCTTTGACGTTGGAGGATTATCTACATAATTTAGCTAAAGTTCTCGAAATACGCGGATATTTTTTTCCTTTTTACATTTCGTTGTTTAAATCTATCTTGTTTTTTATTCCCCTACAGTATATAATTGCGATAATGTCCAGCACAACATTTTTTCTGGCGATTTTGGGACTTTGCAGCATTTTTGATGTAAAGTTCACATTGCCACGTTTTGTGGCCTGCTATACGCTGATTTTATTTTTGTTCCCACAACTGTTTTCACAAACTCTGTCAGATTTGTATGCGGTGTCTTTTTTGATATTTAGCTTTTTGTTTGCAAAAAAAGCTGTTGAGGTTTTTTTGACCAAAAAGACAATGTCGTTAATTTTTGTGTTGTTATCGGGTGTTTTTATCTATGCTTCATATAACATTCGTACAATATATCTTTTTACAATACCGATTTTTATCATATACCTTTTTCCGTATCAAAAAACACAAAAACGATTTTTTACATATCTTTTGAGAATTGTGACATTTTTTGTCGGGATCCTATTATCGGGTTTTCCCCAACTGCTTATAAACATCATTGTTTATGACTATGTCAGCTTGTTTATCAAAACCGACCTTGTAAATCCAAACTTAATGTTGATGCAACTTATTTGGGGCCTCGACTGGATAAGATACGAAACATTTATAGGGGACGCCTCGACCTATCCCGCCTTGCAACTATACTTTCTTGACAACACGTTTAACCACATTCCTGATTTAACGTTTAAAATCGGGTCTGTCGGCGACTATATTGTTTTTGTGTTAAACAACTTCACTACATATGTTATATTTTTTATAAAGCATACCGTAAGTGTGTTCTCGGTTTTTTTCACAAAAGTTTACCTGACAACGCTTGACGTTGAGATTTTACCATACTTTGTTTCTTTAAACGTTTTGTTTTTTTCAGTTTTTGATAGTTTCAGAAAAGCGACAAAAAAATTTAACAAAAACATTTTAACGACTATTTCAGCAGTTTCGATAACGCTTGCAATATTTTTCCCACTCCTTGCAATTATCCCCGGTGCTGTTGAAGGGCGGTTTGCCATAAGCGGATATCTGTTTTTCATATTTTATCTGTCTTTTATCTTAAAACCGCGTGAGCTATACCGTTATTTAAAAAGCAAAACAAAACTATTTTTAATTTTATATCTTTCTTTCATGGCCATAACAATCGTCATAGGGTTGGATATTCTAAGCAGCATAGAGCACGCAAGTCACCCTGTTTCATTTAAAATTTGGTAATTTTTTATTTTTAAATCTTAATATATAAAACGGAGAAAAAAATGATTCAAAACAACGACACACAAATTTCGGAACAACCCGAAGTTTCAACAAACGAACAACGCGAGGTTAGAAGGGCAAAACTTCGCCGACTAAAAGAAACAAACTGTGACCCGTTTAGACAGACAAAGTTTCCTGTAGACAACAACACCGCCAACATAATCGAGAACTTCGAAAGCCTTGAGGGTTCGACCGTTTCGATAGCCGGAAGGGTGATGAGTTGGCGCGACATGGGTAAAGCCAACTTTATCGATGTCATGGACCAACACGGCAGGCTTCAGTGTTATGTTCGCAAAGACGCAATAGGCGAACAAAACTTTGACGAGTTCAAAACATGGGACATAGGGGACATTGTCGGCGTTAAAGGCGAAGTTTTTCGCACTAAACGCGGAGAGATATCTCTTAAAATTGCCGAGATAACGTTGCTTGCAAAAGCGCTTCTCCCGCTCCCCGAAAAATATCATGGGCTTAAAGACGTCGAACTTCGTTACCGCATGCGTTATGTCGATTTGATAGTTAACCCCGAAGTCAGAGATACGTTTAAAACGCGTTCAATAATAATGAAAACGATACGAAACTATCTTGACAACCTTAACTTTATCGAGGTTGAAACTCCAATTCTCCAGACGATTGCGGGCGGAGCACACGCGCGCCCGTTTATAACCCACCACAACACTCTAGGCATCGACATGTACATGCGTATAGCACACGAGTTGTTCCTTAAACGGTTGATAGTCGGCGGATTTGACAAAGTCTACGAGATAGGCCGAGCGTTTAGAAACGAGGGTATCTCGGTTCGCCACAACCCCGAATTTACGATGATGGAACTATATTGGGCATATGCCGATTACGAAGACATAATGAACTTAACCGAAGAGATAATTCGCGAAGCCGCAAAAGCCGTACTTTCGGACGATTGCAAAACAACGCTTGACGGCGTTGAATACGACCTTTCCAAACCGTTTGAGCGCGCGTCGATGAAGTCTTTGGTCAAACAACACAGTTCGGTTGACTTTGACACGATAACGACGGTTGAGCAGGCGCGAGAACAAGCAAAGAAACATAACGTAGAGATCTCTAAAAACGACGGTATCGGAAAGATCCTTAACGCTTTCTTTGAACAGTTTTGTGAAGATAAACTTATTCAACCGACCTTTGTAACGGGACATCCTGTCGAGATCTCTCCGCTTTCAAAGCGCGATCCTAAAGACCCGGAGTACACCGAAAGGTTTGAACTTTTCATAGGCGGCCGCGAATACGCAAACGCGTTTTCTGAACTTAACGATCCCGAAGATCAACGCGAAAGATTTTTACATCAAGTCGAGATGAAAGCGATGGGGGACGAGGAAGCCACCGATTACGACAGCGATTACATAAACGCCCTTGAATATGGCTTGCCTCCGACAGGCGGCCTTGGCATCGGCATCGACAGACTTGTCATGCTTTTGACAGGAAGCAGTTCTATAAGAGACGTCATCCTGTTCCCAACAATGCGTCCGACCAAGGAGGACTAACGCCGTGCGAATTTTGGGCGTCGACCTTGGCGAGGCGAGAACCGGAGTTGCGGTGTGTGACAGCGCCGAAACGCTCGCTTCTCCGCTTCCTCTTATTAACGAAAAAAACAAAAACAAACTTATACAAGCCGTTTCAGATATAGCGACAGAACAATCGGTTAAACTGATTGTTTGCGGCCTTCCCGTCAACATGGACGGAACCGAAGGCGCGCGCGCGAAGCTTTGCCGAGAGATAGCAAGCAGTATCGAACAACTTTCCCAAATCAAAACAGAGCTGTGGGACGAGCGCGGCACAACAAAAACCGCGATATACTATATGAACGAGACCGACACGCGCGGAAAAAAACGCAAGCAAGCTTTAGACTCTGCGTCTGCCGCCGTCATTCTTCAAAGCTATATAGACTATAGAAAAAATCAAAAACTTAACGGTTAACACAAAAAACAAAAAAAGCCAATAAATGTAGTATCTTGTGTCATCCAAAAGTTTACATGAATAGTTTTTCATTTGCCCTCTCAGTCAATCCGAGATTGACAGCTCTCCCAAAGGGAGAGCCGAGGGAATGGCTCTCCCTATATTGAAAACCAAAGGTTTTCAAATTGGAGAGACTGCACGAAGTGACTGAGAGGGTACTTGTAAAGTTTTGATTGACACAAGATAGTAGGGGCGGTCCTGCGTGAGAGCCCGAAACCTTGGATTTACCATTGATTTCGGGCGAACACATAGGTTCGCCCCTACCGTTTTTTGTGCATTATGACAATTTTGTCACAGACGCTTATTTTTAATTTTTCTTTTTTATGCTTTTTACCTCGCCGCAATACGAAGGCAAACTATCCTTCGCGGTTACATTCCAAAGAACTCACGCGTAATTCTAAGCGCTTCTTCAATCGCCGATTCGTTGCTTTGTGCAGATGCTGCGTTGATAGCTTCTTGACGTTTGCGCTCGGCCTCTTGTTCCTCAAACTCGTTTTGTTCGCGAATTCTTTCTCGCTCTTCTTGTTGTTCCGGCAAAAGTTTTGCGTATTCAGCGTGTTCATACGCTCCAAGTCCCGAATTTCTACCCGATTCAACCACCTGGGCTAGCGAGCTTCCAAACCCCGGGAAAGTTTCGTAAAAATAGTTTCCGTTACAAACCTCTCCTGCCGCAAACAAACCGTCAATCGTAGAATAGATTCCAACAACCTCTCCCGAAAGGTTTGTTTTTAATCCGCCTATCGACCCAAAAGATATCGTCTTATACGGAATTGCATATACATCTTTGTCTTGTATCGCAGTTAGATACTGCTCGCTTTTTCCATACATGGCGTCTGTGCCGTTTGTGCAAATTTCGTTGTATGAAGCTATCGTGTCGGCTAGCTTTTCAACACCCATAACCTCGGCTAGGTGACTGATGTTGTCGCCTTTATAAATCAACCCATTTTTTGCGCTATCCTTCATCTCGGACGTTACATCGTCGCCCGAAACAATTAGATATGCTGTGTTGTATCCCCTAAGTTCAAGTTTTGTCGCTATTGCGAAACTGTTGTCCGACTCGTCCGCAAAACGGTTTCCATCCGGCGTCACAAGCAGACCGTTTATGTCGTTTGTGTCATACGTATCGTCCCAAATTCTTGTCATCAACCCGTTGCCGTTAATCGAAATATCCGCATAAAGTTCTTCGGCAAGGTCGATTCCGTCACCGTTGTTGGAAATCCCCGAATATGATGCCGCCGGCTCTACGTTTCCTACAAGTTGGTTGACAAGTTGGTCGTTTCGATCATATCCGCCCGTTGCAAGTATGACGGCATATGCGCGAACCGCAACCGAGCTTCCGTCTTTATAAACGCCACGAACGCCTGTGACCGTTCCTGCGACGTCTGCCGAAACTTCGGTTATCCTCGTGTCATACACAATCGTAACACCAAGGTTTGTTGCGGTCTTGACAAGAGGGGATATCATAAGCCCTCCGCCCGTCTCTTCGGAATTTGCGATTATATGATTTCTTGCAACATCTGCCCCTTCTGCAAACTCTACAATAGGCGATATCGGAACACCGACTTCGTCAAGGAAAAACAGATTGTCGGAAGAGTTTTCAGAAAGCCTTACAAGAAAAGAAGAGTTGACGTTTCCGCCGGCAATTGCCTGGAGTTCTGAGGAAAAGCCGATGTTTGTGTCCTCAATTAGGTTGTTACGTTGATATGATGTCTGCGAAGCCATTATAAGCCCGTTTGAACGCGCCGAAGATCCGCCCGCTTGCGACATCTTTTCGATTAAAATAACATTAGCGCCTCGGCTTGCGGCTTCAATTGCCGCCGTGAGACCCGCAGCCCCCGCGCCCACAATCGCCACGTCATATTGAATGGTTTGGATTTCGGAAGGGAAAGAATAAACTACGTCTTTGTTAAAGTTTGCAACGTCAAGACCTTCATGTTCAAGCGCCGCGGTTGCCGCCGCAATAACCGCGCTTGAAGTTGTCGTCGCGCTTGTTATTACATCTACATTTAAACTTTGATTTTGGTTAATCGTGTCGACAAGAGTTTTTGCCGCAAGGTCACCAATTCCCGGAGTTTCGTTTTCCGAAACAAGTTCAAGCAAAAAACCTCCGTCGTCTGTTGCTTCTGCTTTTATATATACATTAGAACGATATCCCATAGCGGACATAGTTCCCTCGGGAAGGTTAAGAACCTCCGCATTAGCCGTGTTGCAACCTGACAAGACAACCATGCTTAATGCCACACACAGCATCGCCGATATGTTGAATTTTAATTTATTTTTCAATATCATATTTCCTCCCGATAAACTTTACGTTGTAAATTTTGTTTAAGTATGTTAAAATAGCTAAAATAACCAAAATAATTAATAATTTATGTTAAGATTAATATCTTTGATGACATAAGCATGTTTGAACGATTGGCCTTCAAATAAGAAAGGAGAGATTAAAATGCCAGATGTGCTTACAATTGCAATTTTACTTGTTGGTATAGCAATGGCATTTTTGTATGCTGTTGCGCCAGCCTCTCTAGGTGCTCGGAGAATATTACTTATAAAGATGTTGGCATCTCTTTGTTTCGTATTACTAGGCGGATTACATGCTTATTGGAGCGAAACCCTATACGGATACACCGTCTTTGTCGGGCTAATCTTTGGTTTTACCGCCGACTTTGTTTTTGGCGCAAGAACTATCTTTGTAAAAAGCAAGGTTTTCTTTTTTTGCGCCGGAGCTAGTATCTTTGCCGTCGGACACATTATCTATACCCTTGCGTTTCACATGGTGGAAAAAATCTTTTTTGGTTGGTACATCGTCGCGGTAATCGTCGCCTATTTGATATACACCTCACCCAAAAAGTTCAACAACGCCCACTATTCAAGGCTTTCAAGTATAATTCTATCATATTCATTTACGATTGCTTTTTCGTTGTGTTGTGCGCTTGCCGTCTTTTTTGCCAACCCATTTTCGTTTGGCGGACTATTTATCGCGGTTGGTGTCATATTGTTTTGCATAAGTGATTATCTGTTAATTTCCATCACCTTTTTGAAAAAAAGGACAAAAACCATTGTATTTATACATACAATGACATATTTTTGCGCACAACTGCTGTACGCCATGTCGATAAAACATTTTTTATAGGATATACTATATTATTTGAAACAAAAGACATAACGACAGCTTTTGAAAACTGCCACATATCCCGTCCAAAACTAAAGATTTTTTGCCATACGAGCGAGATGTGAGGTTTCGCTTGTATGTTTTTTTAGTTAAAATACTTTTCCAAAAAGCCTTTCAAAGTTTCAACAAAAAGCTTTGTGTCTTTATAATATGAAACTCCATGTTCCGCGCCTTCGACCACTAGTTTTTGTTTTTCCCCTATCTTCGCGTCGTACAGTTTATGAGCCATCGAGACCGGAACCAAAGCGTCGGCTGTGCCGTGGATAAACAACGTTGGCAATGTGGCTTGTTTCATAGATTCAACGGCAGAATCGTCTGCAAGGGTATATTTCCCGCGAAGTTGCATAATGCTTGCAATCGACATCGTCAAAAAAGATTTTGGTATAATCGGATATTCTTTTGCAATGGTATATGAGAAAAGTTCGTTTCCGTCTGAAAAGCCACAATCCTCAACCAAGCATTTAAGATTTTTTGGAGCGTCCGGTTTTGCACAAGCTATCATGCTTGAGGCCGCTCCCATCGAAAGACCGTGGAGAACAAACTCGACTTGTTCGCCAAAAAGCGTGACGAGATATTTTAACCACACCACAAGGTCTTCTGAGTCGAGTATGCTCATGCCGTAACATTTGCCTTCGCTCTCGCCATGGCCGCGAAGATCGGGCGCAAATACATTATAACCCATCGTTTCGTAATAAAAGTTCGAAATATTGCCAAGGCTTCCGCTTACACATTCGTGCCCATGTACAACAACGGCGACCTTGTTTGTCTTACGTTTTGCTTTTAAAAGATAGCCGTTAAGCGAAAGGTTGTCGAACGAACTTACACGATGTTTTTCAAGAGGCTGTTTATACCACCAGTCAATCCAAACTCTTGAAGCTCGTCTGAACTCGGAAGAAACATTGTCTATGTTGAATTCACGGCGTTTAACCGTTTTGTTGAAAACCGCGTTACCTATAAAAAACGTTGCGGTTGCGGCGGCTGCTGCGACCGCTCCCGTAGCTATAACAGCAAGCATTAAACTATTTTTTGTTTTTCTTTTCATGTTAACGCTCCAAACTTAAAATTTACTCCAAAAGTTTTATATATCTACAGTTTTATTATAAGTCAGATATATTTAAATATAACACAACTTTGATTAATAATCAAATTACAGTTTGGTAAAATCATCTTTTTTATGTATCTGTGTTCCCTTAAATTTAAATCGCAGTTTTTCGCTTTGTTTTTTTGCCAATCTACAGGCGGTGGAAAAATTGTTTGAATTTTGTTATAATACCAA
Organism: uncultured Oscillospiraceae bacterium; assembly: GCA_964368445.1. Classification (GTDB taxonomy): domain Bacteria; phylum Bacillota; class Clostridia; order Oscillospirales; family Ruminococcaceae; genus CAYJAY01. Next base: position 29,096 of record CAYJAY010000021.1, on the reverse strand, counting down.
TATCTCATCTTGGCGGTGGAGACGCATAGTCTCCACCCAAAGCGAATGTTTTTAACATAATCTTTTTTGCCACGCTAAAGCAATTCGCAGGATTATTTTTAAACTAAACCAAAATAAAACGAAAGAGTTGCAAAGTCAATGGTTTTAAATTCTTTAACATTTATAGTTTTTTTATGTGTCGTTGCCGTTGTTTACTACCTTATAAACAGTAAATTTCAAAACACATTTTTATTGTTCGCGAGTTTTGGTTTTTATGTATACGGTGCGCCGCAATACGCCTTGCTTTTGGTGTTGACGATAGTCATATCTTTTTTTGGCGTGGTTAACATCGAAACTGCCAAAACAGAAAAATCGAAAAACTTGATAACTGTGGCGCTTATAAGCTATTTGGTATTGGTTTTGTTTGTCTTTAAGTATGCCGGAGTTTTAAGCGAAAACATGTCACTCATACTTCCGCTTGGAATAAGTTTTTACTCGTTCCAATTGATTGGATATATATTGGACGTTCGCAACAACAAGATCTCGGCGGAAAGAAACTTTATCGACTTCGCTTTGTTTATAAGTTTTTTCCCACAGATAATCTCGGGTCCTATCGGACGCGCTCCAAAACTTGTTCCACAATATAAAAAAGCAAGGTTGTTTTGTTACTATGGTGTTGTGGACGGTTTGTTAAGAATTGTTTATGGCGCGTTTAAAAAAGTTGTTGTTGCAAACGGCATTGGCATAATTGTAGACGGATATTTTAACAGCTTGGGCGGCGAACCAAACCTTTCGCTTACAATTGCAATGGTGCTTTATTTTTTCCAGATATACGCCGATTTTTCGGGATATTCCGACATGGCTATCGGAAGCGCAAAAGTCGTTGGCATAACTTTGGACGAAAACTTTGCTGTTCCGTATCTTTCAAAAAACTATTCGTCTTTTTGGTCGCGTTGGCACATTTCGCTTTCAAGTTTTCTTCAAGACTATATATTCATTCCTCTCGTCTGGTCGCGTTGGTTTAACAAACTTTTTTTTAAAAAAACACACGAACTAAAACCCCCACATTTTTTAGTTAACATTTTAATAGTGTTTATTATTAGCGGAATGTGGCATGGGGCAACGTTGAACTTTGTCGTGTGGGGCGCGCTTCAAGGGGTTTTCCGAATAGGGGAAGAGCTTGTGCACAAGTGGCGAAAACGTCCGATTAAGATACAAAACAAAAATCTTGACCGTCTGCGAAACGCATCAAAGATCTTGCTTGTTAATCTATTGTGGGGGATATCGTTGGTTTTTTTCCGCGCAAAAACGTTGAGCGAAGCGGTTGCTGTTTTTAAAAACACCTTTAACTTCGAGGGACTATATGCAACCGTCATAAGGTTTTTAACCTATTCGCAAAACGGAGTCGGCAACAGCGGGACCTACTATCTTTTGTTTTTCGGAATTCTCGGTCTGTCATTTTTAGCGTTTATCTATTTTGAATTTATGCTCAACAGGTTGCACGCAAACGGCGCTCCACTTAACCCACTAACACAGCTAAAACAGCCGTTTCGGCTTTTAACATGTTGGTTCATGACGATAGCGATAGCGGCGTTCCACCTTATAAGCATAAGTGGCTCGGCAGGTTCAAGTTTTATTTATATGGGATATTAGTTTGTAAAAACTCTAAGGGGCTGTGACTAATCGTCACAGCCCCTTTTTATGTTTTGAAATCAATCTTTTTTGTTTGACGCTGTCTGCGTTAGACTAAATATCCTCTAGTCGTTAGCATTTGGCTCTATCTCTTTCAATTCAAACTGTTCTACAAGTCCTTTTAGTAGATGTGCTTGGCTTGCGAGTTCTTCGCTCGACGCGGCGCTTTCTTCCGAAGTTGCCGAGTTTGTTTGAACAACAGAAGAGATCTGTTGAACACCGTCGTTCAACTGTGCTACCGACACCGATTGTTCCTCGGAAGCTTGCGAAATGTCTTTAACCAAAACATCAAGTTCGCCCGCTCTTTCCATCAATTTTTTCATAGACATTGCGGTAACTTCCGCAGTGTTTGCGCCTTTTTGAACCGCTTGAACCGTTTGAGCGATAAGCTCAGATGTATTTTTTGCCGCCTCGGCAGATTTTGTCGCAAGGTTACGAACCTCGTCCGCAACAACCGCAAACCCTTTTCCGGCGCTTCCGGCACGCGCGGCCTCAACCGCTGCGTTAAGCGACAGGATGTTTGTTTGGAACGCTATGTCGTCGATAGTTTTGATTATCTTGCTGATTTCTTGCGATTTAAGCGTTATGGCGTTCATCGAAGAAACCATGTCTTCCATCTGTTTGTTGCTGCTTTCAAGCTCGGTTTTGTTTCTTTCGTTTGCCTCGGTTGCGCTCTTTGTGTTTTCCGCAGTTTGCGAAACCTTGTTTGCTATCTCTCCGATGTTGGCGGAAAGAACTTGGATAGACGCCGCTTGTTCTGTCGCGCCCTGTGCAAGGCTTTGCGAGCCGAACGCGACTTGTTCACTGCTTATGTTGACAAGTTCCGCTGTTGTGCTAATTTGGTGCAACGTGTTGGACATCTTTGCAATCAAACGTCTCATGTATATAAGCAACGATTCAAAGTCTCCGATATAAGCTTCTGGCATAGTGGTATCGACATTAAAGTTGCCCTCTGACATCGCTTTAAGTCCACCGTTTATGTCGTTTATCATGCCTGAAATTCCGGTTGTCAACGCCTCCATAGAATCCGCCAAAAGTTTTACTTCATCTTTACTCTTAACAATTGGAACGGGAGACGTTGCGTCGCCTGCCGCAAAATCTTGCAAACGCTTTGCACACAGTGCAATCGGTTTGGCTATCGCCCTTGCGACTAAGATTATTACAACTGCTATCATTAAAACTGCAACAATACCGATAATGATAAAATATAACATGGTGTTATACATCTCGGACAGGAAGAACGATTGATTGGCTTCGATAAAAAGTCCCCAACCACTGTCGCCACCTACCGGGGTGTAGATAATTATCTTTTCTTCTCCGGCATTTTGATATGTATCAAAGCCGTTTTCGCCCGCCAACACCTCGTTATGGAAACCGATTATCTTTTCAAGGTCGATATCCTCCGACGATTGCTCCCTCATATTAATGCCCATCTGTGCCACTTCAGAGCTCGGGTGTGCAATTATAACGCCTTCGTTGTCCAAGATATACGCCATTCCGCCCTCGCCGACTTCGATTTCCGCCATTAGCTCCGAAATCGTCGACGCAGAAATGAATATAGCAACTACGCCGGTTGTCTCACCCTCGGCAGAAACTATCGGTGTAGAGATGACATATTGAAATTCGCCCGTAGTTTGGTTAATTATCGGGTCGCTGACATATGTCACATTGTTTTCAAACGCTTGTATAAAATATTCTCTTTGACTTACATCTGCTTGGGAATCTAAATTTATACCCTCGGCAGAAATCATATTTATATCTGAATACCCATGCAAGTTTGTCAAATGTTGTAAATAATATATTACGTCATCGGGATAATTCAAACCATCGGTATACCCTCCCGAAATTATCGGGTCGGTTGCAAGTTGCCTTGCCATGTTTTGATATCCGAGAAACTCATGTTCAATTGCAAGCGTCGCCGTTTTACGCGTCGCTTCCATAGATGTTTCAAGGGCATTCATCGTGCTGTCTGTCATCCCGTTTAATGCATAGACAACCAAAACAACGATGGTTATCAGGATTATCGGAAGAATAGTAAACATAATCTTGTACTTGATTGATTTCATGGTTTTGTCTCCTATTTGTAGATATTTGTTATCTATAATAAATTTCTTTTCAGAATATTAAGCGCGTTTTTTTGCTGTACACAAAATTGTACACAAATCAAATTAACATCAAAAACACTATTAGTTTTAAGTTAACACAAATTTTTAAGAAATTCAACAAAAATTCGGAAATTTTTTATTAATATCTTCATTTATTTTTGTTTTTTGTTTATTATTGCGGATTATTATGGTTACCACAGAATATATAACTGTGACACTCGTTCGCTGTCGCAAAAACTGTGTAATCTGTGTATGCATACATAGAACTATATAAAATTACATAAAGAAATTACGACGGCGAACGGTTGTTATATTTTTGTTCTATTGCGAGATTGCAAGGTTTAAAGGTAGATATCAAATCCGAATATTTTAAACGTTGGAGTTACTAAAGCTTCTTTGACGTTTTGCGGTTGCTCGCTGTCCGGCGCTATTATCAAGGGGGGAACAGGAGGAAGCACCGCCGGATGGGCAGGTGGTATATCCTTGACTACCGGCGCAAAACTCAGTGCTAGCGGCGCAGTCGCCAACGTTTGTCCGTCTACCGATATCGAACTACTCTCTTGGGTTGGTTCGGGGG
>CAYJAY010000021.1:0-24643 GCA_964368445.1 uncultured Oscillospiraceae bacterium | reverse complement strand
CTTGGGTTGGTTCGGGGGGCGGCTCTGGAGTTGGCTCTGGAGTTGGTTCGGGGGTTGGCTCTGGGGTCAAAACTGTTACGTCACAGCTTTGTTCCGCGCCGTCTATCTCGACCGTTACCGTCGCCGTTCCGCTCGACACCGCCGTAATCTCGCCCGTGTCGTTGTCCACCGTCACAACATCTGTGTCGTCTGAACTGTATGTCACCTGTTTGATAACCGCGTCGCTTGGCGACACATTTCGATATTCAATGTTGAAGCTGTCCCCAACCTCAAGCTCGATAGTTGTTTCGTTTAAACTAAAGCTTGACACAGACGTTTCGGTTATGTCTTGAACGGTAACTTCACAGCTTACAGACACGCCGTCTATCGTGAGCGTAATCGTCGCCGTTCCCGCCGCTATCGCTTCAACCGTTCCGTCGTCAACCGTCGCTATGTCGGGTTTATCCGAAACCCATTCGACCGCTGTGAAATATGCCTCTGCCGGCAAAACTTCGGTTATCTTAATCTCTTCGACATCGCCCACTTCAAGTTCAATAGTTTGGTGGCTCAACGTAATTGAGCTAACTTGTGGGTCGACCGGCGGTTTTTCTGTTATTGTTACAAGCGTTTGTTTTGAAACCCCGTCAAGCGTTAACGTTATCGTCGCAGTTCCCGAAGACAACGCTTCAACCGTTCCGTCGGTCGCAACAGTTGCAACTGTCTCGTCGCTGCTTTCCCACGTCGTTGTCGAGGGGATAGCGCCGCTTGGCGTCACGTCGCTGTATGTAAGCGAGACGCTGTCGCCCGTCTCAAGGTTAAGCTGTGGAACTAGCGTAAAGTCTTCGACTTGTAGCGTCTCTTGTTCCGGGTCGCTAACCGTTACTGTCGTTTGTTTTGAAACTCCGTCAAGCGTTAACGTTATCGTCGCAGTTCCCGAAGACAACGCTTCAACCGTTCCGTCGGTCGCAACAGTTGCAACTGTCTCGTCGCTGCTTTCCCACGTCGTTGTCGAGGGGGTTGCGCCTTCGGGAGACACCACGCTGTATGTCAATGTTTGTGTTTCGCCGACCTCAAGTTGTACGCTGTCTATCAACGTAAACTCTTCAACTTCGGGTTTCGGCTGTACTACTATGCTGTATTTTTTTACATCAGTGCCGTATGTTGCGAACACAGTTGTTTCGCCTTGTGAAACGCCCGTTACAACGCCGTCATCAACCGATGCAATTCTCAGATCGCTCGATTCCCAAACTATGTCAAGGGAGGTTTCGGGGCTTGGAAGTGTTATCGTCTCATCAACCACAACCCTGTATGTCAACAACGTTCCACCGTTATCACCTGTTCCACCACCGTTATCTCCGTCGTTGTCGCCTTCTTGATCGTTAGGCTCAACAACCGTCACCCTGCTTGTCGCTTGATGTCCCGCACTTGTGGCGGTTATCGTTACCGGCGATGAGGTGGCTTTGTGGGCGGTTATCGTTGCGCCGTCCACCGAGACAAGTTCGGGGGCGCTTGAACTCCATTCGACGTTTGCGCTTGGGATGTTGTTAAGCGTTAGCGTAAGTTGGTCGCCCTCCTCAAGCTCGGCCGTCTGCTGTGATATCGTGAACGGCATGACCGTTACGACGCTTGGAGCCGAAACTGTGCCGTTTTGGTCTATTTCTGCTGTTATGTTTGCCGTTCCCGGTGCAACTGCCGTGACTATTCCGTTTTGGTCCACCGTTGCAATCGCGCTGTCGCTCGACGACCAACCGACCGCAACACTGCCCGAAGCAAGGCTTAGCGTTTCGCTTTCACCAAGGTTAAGCGTAACTGTCGCCGGGGTTATTGCCTCTCGTGTGTCGGTTATCGTTACTGTACACGTTGCCGTGAAGTTTTCGCTGTCGCCGCTTTCAAGCGTCGCCGTTATCGTTGCAACGCCGAAACCTACCGCGTCAACAATTCCATCTTCCGACACCGTCGCAACATCGCTGTCGCTTGAACTCCACACGACATCTATCGGTATATCTTGTGGTTGTGCCGTCGCCACAAGTTCAATTTGGCTGTTGTCTTCAAGGTTTAAGCTAACGTCGGTTTCGTTCAGCTCGATTCCCTCGACTTCAAGGTTCTCGACCACAATGGTAACCGAGTCAGAACTTCCTTCGGGGGTCTTTGCGGTTATTACGGCGGATCCTTGTTTAAGAGCCGTTACAACGCCGTCCTCGTCTACCGTTGCTATCGTTCTTGCGTTTGTGCTCCATCTTATTTCTTCCGTTCTATCGGGAATTACGTCGGCTATAAGTTCCAACGTTTCTCCGACAAACATAGATATCTCTGCGTCTTCCGGATGTATTGTGACGATGTCGTGGTGTGACAACGTCGGGTACGAGATAACCACCGTCGCTTCTTTGTCGGTAATCTCGGTTATCGTTACATGTGCCGCGTTAGAACAATAGATATTTGCGTCGATAAGCGTTGTCTTGACCGTGTCGACAAGGCGTATCTCGGCCGTTACATAGTATGCTTTTTCCGCTTCAAACTTGCTGTTTGCATACAACATCTCTCCGCCTGTCGAACGCCAGACAAGGCCGTTCGATGCCATTATCGTTCCCGAGCTGTCAAGACGCGTTTGTGGATATTCCCCAATTTCGGGGAACTCGATGTAATCGGCAAGATCAATCGGTTCTACCGGGCTCTTAGGTTGTTCTACAACTCCGATTGTTGTGTCGCTTGCGGTACCATGGAACAAGCCAATTCCGTATACCTTAACGGTAACCGGTTTTCCAACGTCGCTTTCGGTTGGGGTGTAGTGGCTGCTTCTGCTTTTGAACAACCCGTTTACATACCAATCGGCGTAGTATGTCGCGTCGCTCGGTTGAACGGTAACCCGTAACGACGTTCCAACCAACGGATAATCGCTGTCAATGGTGGCGCTTCCTATAGATTGTCCGTAGTAATCCGGGTCGTTAAGGTCGAGGTTTTGGTCTTCGCCGTCCTCGATATTAGGCCGTTGCTCGTCTGTTATCGGAGCATCGGTTTCTATGAAGTTTTGTGAATTAACGTCGCCTATGAAGCTTTCTGGCATACCGACAAGCGTTCCTATCGAAGCGTTTCGGTCGGTTGACAACGCAATTTCGCTTTCACTCGCGACAACAGCGGCAACCCCTTCGTCCAATAGGTCGACAGCGGTTCCCGTCGCTTGTTCATAGTTTAATATATTTTCGATCTCACCCTTAATTTCAAGGTGGGATTGTTGTCCTCTTATATGTATGTTTTTTGCATATCCGCTTTGTTCAACAAACAAACTGTTGCTTTCGCCCTCGACCGTCACATCTTTAACCATGCCTTCGAGAACTATGTCGTTTGTCTCGGCTTGTTGTTCCGTGACCAACTCTTGGATAACCGTTTCCGCGTCCGCAAACAACAAATTTTTAGAACCTGCTACTAAAACGTTATATATCATCGAACTTTCGATCTCGAGTTCGTTGTCTTCCCCTAAAAGTTCAATAGCTTTAAACGTTCCGCTAAATCCATATTCTCCGCTTGATTGTTCAAAGCTTAAAAGCAATATCTCGCTTTTGTCTTTTGTCTCAAACTCTAGTTTGCCTTCTGTTTGCAAAACAACAACTTTTTGTACAAGAGATCTGCCTTCAAGTTCAAGAGAGTTTCTCCCGCTTCCCGCATACGTAACAAGCCCAACTTCTACATCGTCGAGCGTGACCGAAACACGGTTTGCGGTTTCATCGATAACCAACTCTTCAACAAAACCATCTTTAAGGGTTACGTTCCCTTTTTTTATAACTATCTTGTCATAGTCTTCGCCTATCTCATGTCTGCTTGACGAATTGATAGTTAGCATTCTGTCCGCGGCGTTTGCTGCGCTTGGCACGACAAACACGGAAAATGCGATAAACAACGTCATTATAGTTGCAAGTTTTTTTCTCATATATAAATCCTCATACTGTACAACGTTGAATTTTTTTGTTTTTCAACATCTTGTATAAATTCCGCAATTGTTTACACACAGTCTATTCGGTTAGCTTGTCTATTATCCCGACAAGCTGGCCTATTTCGGGTTTTGAAATCTGATAGTCTGCTCCTATCTCTTTGCCTTTAATGCGCATGTCGTCGTTGATTATCGACGAAAACAAAACGACCGGCAGTTTTTTAAGTTCGGGGTCGCTTTTGACTAGCTTGGTTAATCTGTGTCCGTCCATTTGTGGCATCTCGATGTCGCTTATAAGACACGCAAGTTCTTGCGTTACATCTTTTCCTTGTTGTTTGATATCGCAAAGGATGTCCCAAGCTTCTTTGCCGTTTTCCGCTTTAACTATGTTGACATATCCGGCTTTGTGAAGTGATTCGATTATCATTTTAGAAAGAACCATCGAGTCTTCCGCCATTAAAATGCGTTTGTTTTTAATCGGGCGTTGTTGATCGGTGTCAAGCGGGGCAAACGATGATTCGCCCGTTGAAAAACTTTCTATAACAATCTTTTCAAAGTCGAGTATGCTTATTAATCTGTCTTCATATTCCGCAATTCCCGTTGCAACTCCGTCTTCTCCACCATAGATAATCTTGTCAGGTTTTCTTATCTGTGTCCAAGAAATCCTGTCGATTCCTGCGATTGCGTGGACATGGAACGCATAGTCTTTGCTGTTGAAGTTTGCAACGATAAAGATATCTTTTTCAGGTGCGTCAGAGGGTTCAAGGTCGAGATATTTCGCAAGGTCAAGAACCGTTATAACTTTGTCGCGATGTTTAATAACCCCTTCGATGCATGGATGTGATTTTTGCATAGGAGTTATGTTTATGGCGGTCATAATTTCGGTTATCTTTGCAACGTTTATGCCGAAAAGTTCCCCGGCTATAATAAATTCAATTATCTCAAGTTCGTTTGTTCCGGTTTCAAGCAATATCTCTGAATGGCTGTTGTTTTGCATTTTTCTACTCCTCTTTATACCAAATTAAAGTTTCATAATATCTAATAGGTTTTAATTCCCCTGTTTGCCGATTTAATCGTCATGACCCCGTCGGCTCCGCTGAAATATTGAGTTCTTCCATAGTCGAGACCCGTGTCTTCTGCAACTATTGGAATCTTTAAACTCATTAAAGTTTTTTTAACCGACTCGACATTTCGAGCCCCTATGTTCGCAAAGTCATAGTTTGTTGCTTGCGCAAACATCTTTGCGCCACCGGCAATCTTCGCGGTTAAGTTTACCCTTTTTGCTCCCCTTGCTTCCATTTTTTTGACAAGGCTTGGGATAGCGGTATCCGCAAACTTGTGTGGCTGGGTTTCTGCGCCTTTATATCCAACGCTTGAGGGTAACAAAATGTGGGACATACCTGCAATCTTGCCTATTTTATCGTAAAGACAAATCCCAACACAAGAACCCAGTGCGTATGTAACAAGTGTTCCGCTTGCGCCCACGACGTTCAAATCCGAGATGCCAACCTTTATTTCTTGCGTCATTCTAAATTCCTAATTTCATTATTAAATTCTGAAGCGATTCAACTTCCGGCATCAACAAAACTTGGCCGGTTGTGTTTGAATTAGTTTGATCAAATTCGTTTCCAATCATAATTATTCTATCGCTCATGTTTGCGAAAGCGATGGCCGGCACGCTTAAAATCGAACCTACCATGTCTATCGAAAGCTGTGGAGTAGAGATGTTTATCTTCATGTCGAGGAGTTGGGCTATTGCGTTAACATAGGACGCCGCCATTATGTTTCCTATTTCGGAGATAGCAGATTTTGTGTCGTCATCTGTGATGCCGTTGTTTTCAACCTCGCCCCCCGTCAACGTTTGCGCCAACATGTTGGAAAACTCTTGATGCATCAAAAACATAATCATTCCTTTTATGTCGTCGTCAAGCGTTAACAAAAGCCCAATCATAATAGTTTCGGGACCGCCGAGTTTTTCCGAAACCTCTTCATATTCCATAATTCTTACCTGAGGAACCGAAAGGTCGATAGTTTTCCCAAGCATCGTCGAAAGCGCCATTGCGGCGTTTCCCGAACCGATGTTTCCAATCTCGCGCAACGCGTCGAGTTGGTCTTTGTTTAAATCCTCGTAATTTGTTATTGGCATATTAACCCCCACAGTTTAAGCCATAAATTTTAAAATGTTTTTTTTAAATCTTGTTTGTATTTGTTTATCTTCTTAAGCTGTTAATAGTTGTTTCGTTTTCGTCTGCTGTTTGAATGACACGCGCGCTTATCTGGAAAAGCCTTTGCGCTTCGATCATGTTGACCATCTCGTCAACGACCGACGTTCCCGACATCTCGATAAACCCTGAAAGCGTTTCTTTATCCCCGCCGACAATTGCTTCGGGGTCGCCTGAAAGTTCGTTTGGCATAAACGAGTTGTTTGAAATCGGGGTGAGTGCCGCCGGGTTCATAAATTCATACACCGCTATTTGCGATGGAAGTATGTCATAGTCATATTCATTTTGTGCGTTTCGTCCGATAATTATCGGCACACCGTTCTCGTCCAGAACAAATCCGCCGTCGTCGGTTGCGAGATGAGGCTGGTTGTTATAAAGCGAGATTATAAACGTTCCGTCTTTTGTGTAATGTGTTTCGCCGTCGTATTCTACCGCGAAAAATCCGTTTTGGTTTGTCGCAAAGTCAAGCGAGTTTCCTGTTTGTTGAAGGCCACCTGCGCCAACCTTTATCCCTTTATCAACGCTTTTTACACCGTTGCCCTTTTGCGGGTCAAGCTCTGAATTGACATACATCTCGTCCCTTAAAAGCGCCTCAAAGCTATATTGTTTGGGCTGAAAACCTACCGTGTTTGCGTTTGCTAGGTTGTGTCCTATCGTGTCCATAGCTTCTTGGTTTGCCATAAGCCCCGTAACACCTACATGAAAAGCTGTTCTCATTTTTTTCTCCTATTATAACGATTGATTGCCGATTGAACTTTATTAAATTCTCGAAATGTTTAAAATTTTTAACAAAATAACTTTTTTAAATTATCGTTTAGTTAATCGAACCGAGCTCTGTTATAGCTTTGCGGTTGAGGCTGTCGATTATCTGGAGGGCACTCGAGGTTGATTGAAACGCGCGTTGGGCTTCGATTAAATGTGCCATCTCTTTATTCATGTCCACGTTGCTGGTTTCTATACTTCCTTGATGGACGGTCGAACCGGGTTGCTCCACGATGTTCATGTTGTCCGACGTGAAAAGCCCGTCTTCGTTTCGGATAAGCTCTGAACCTTCCGGCAGGTTATACACCCCAATGTTGCCGACAAAAGTTCCCTCGCTGTTAAACACCCCGCCAACTTCGGTTACCCTAAAGTTTGCGTCGCCAACTAGAATATCGCCAAAGTTTCCTTGAACCCTTCCGTGTCCTGTAAGGATAAGATATCCTTCTTCGTCCATGTCGAAACTTCCGTTCCTCGTGAGTTGAACCGTTCCGGTTTCTGATTCGACGGCGAAAAAGCCATATCCACTTATCGACATATCATAGGGATTTTCCGTTTGTTTAATGTTACCCTCGCTAAAATCGGTTACAATCTCTTCCATCGTCACGACGGTGTCCATCGAAGGATATAGCGTGGTTTTTCCGTTTTCATCGGTTCTTTTCAAAAGTTCCTGTTCAAAACTTCCGGTTATCGACGTTTCTCCGCGATATCCCGGCGTGTTTAAGTTTGTTAGGTTGTTCCCGATAACATCTATCTCACGTTGTCTTGTAAGCATTCCGGATGCTATTGTGTAATATCCCGATAACATGTTTATGTCCTCCAAAATCATTTCGTGGATATCCGCTAAACGCGGATATTATATATATTCTCTAACGGCAGCTTGAAGTTTTTCAAGCGCCTTTTTTCTTAGTTGTGAAATTCTTTGTTGAGAAAGGTTTAAAACCTCGCCAATCTCTTTTAGGTTTAGGTTTTCGTAGTAGAAAAGAGCGACTATCTGTTTTTGTTTTGGGGGTAGCTGTTCGATAGCCTCCCCAAGCGCGTTTCGCAGTTGTTCTTTTTCAACATCACCCTCAACCAAAAACAGGTCGTCGTTTAAACCGGATTTGACATCAAGGTCGCCCTTTTGTTCAAAAGCTTGTTCAAGCGACATGGTATCCGCTATCGAAATTTCATAGAGACATTCGTTAAATTTTGTCAGTTCCATGCCAAGATGTTTTGAAACTTCCGCGTCTGTCGGTTCGCGCAAAAGCTTTTGCTCAAGTTCTTTTCTCGCCTTTGTTATCTGTTTTCTCGCTTCCCAAAGGCGGTTGGGTAACCACTGCTGTTTTCGTATATATTTAAGCATACTTCCTCTAATAGAAGTATAGCAATAAGTGTCGAAAGTTGCAACACCTCGGTCGACGTCATAGCGTTCTATACACTCCATCAAAGCCACAATGCCTTGGTTGAAAAAATCCTCGACCGGGATGTTTGACAGAAGGACCGGACGCATACCGAAAACGGCAGAATTAACATGTTTTAGATAGTGCATAACCAACATGTCACGAAGTTCCGGATTTTTGGTTTGCTTGTATTTAACCATAGTCTCATGAGGGTCTTGAAGTTCGATGCTTTCGATTTCATAAGGCTTATGTTTATACATTGCGAACCCCCCTTCTTTGGTAATTCGTAATTCGTAATGCGTAATTCGTAATTATGGAATGGCTTACGCCACAATTTATATGACAAGGTTTGAAGATTTTTCGGTGGTTTGTGGACGGTTTGAGTGGTGGGGACGGAACGGATGATACCGGCAAGAGCAGAGCCCTTGCCCTACGGTTTGCCTATCGTGACAGGTTCTAGCGATATGGACGGTTCGTGTGATGGGGATGGAACGGTCAAGACCGTTCCCTACGGTTTGGCTGTTGAGGTAATTTTGGGCGATTGAGACGGGAGGATGATATCCTCCCCTACGAGCCGCATTTGCAAACCATATTGACCGACATGAACAAAGGCAAATGAAAAACTATTCATGTAAACTTTTGGATGACACAAGGTGCTACATTCCATCTATTGTATTTGCGCAAAAGGACAAAACATGATTTTTAAACATGGGTTTTTTATCAGTTTGCGGAACAAAAAACATAAAAACGAAAATTCTATAAAACTATGTATTTAAAATACCGCCGTAAGGCGCACCGCAATTACGAATTACGAATTACGAATTATGAATTACGAATTATGAATTATGAATTATGAATTATGAATTATGAATTACGAATTACGAATTTAACTAACTAGATATAATCCCAAGCGCTTGTATGTTGGTTTGCGCGTCGAGGTCGTTAAGCGACAACACCACAACGTTGGGATAAAACTGGTCGATAAGCTTTTTATAGTACACACGCACAAACGGGGAAGTTAAGATTATCGGAGTTTGTACAAGCTTGCTTATCTTGTCTATCTGTTCTTTGGTGTTTTTCATAATCTTTTGGATAACGTCAGGCGTTAAGTTTATGTATGTTCCGCCGTCTATCTTTTTAAGGTTGCTTATTATAAGCTCTTCCACGCTGTTGTCAAGGCTTATGACCTTAAGCTGTCCTGCTTCAGAGAAATGTTGGCTTATTGTGCGTTTTAACGCGTGACGGACATATTCAACCAACATGTCGTTGTCTTTAACCGTGCTTGAGTATTCGCTCATCGTCTCAAGGATTATCTCAAGATCGAGAATGGGAATGCCCTCTTTAAGAAGCATTCGAAGCACGCGCTGAAGGTCGTTAATCGTCACGATGCTTGGGATTATGTCGTCCACAACGTCTTGGTTATAGCGTTTTAGGTTTTCAACCAAACGTTTGACCTCTTGTCTTGTGAGAAGCTCGTCGGCGTGTATGCGTATAACTTCGGACAGGTGTGTAACGATGACCGAAGTCGGGTCGATAAGCGTGAAGCCCATCGCCTCGGCGTGAAGACGTTTGTCGTCGCTTATCCATTTAGCCGGCATTCCAAACGCCGGTTCGACCGTCTCGATGCCCTCGATGTCGTTAAGCTTGATAAATTCGTCCGACGCAAGGCCCAAATAGTGATCCACCAAAACCTCACCAATCGCGACGGTCTCGCCACGGAGCTTGATTTGGTATTGGTTGGGGTTAATCTCGCTGCTGTCGGTTAATCGAAGGTGTGGCACAACCATGCCCATCGTGTCGGCAAACTGTTTTCTGAGCATTACGACACGATCAAGGAAGTTTCCGCCGCTCGATTCGTCGACAAGCGGCAAAAGGCTGTAGCCTACTTGGACGTTTATCGGGTCTACGTTTAAAAGACCAAATATATTATCTATGTTTTTATAGTAGCTAACTTCGCTCGTTATTTCTTGTGACGTTTCGGGAAGGTCGTCAATCTTCGCAAGTTCAAGCCTGTTACGGCGCATTATAACTATTCCTGTTATAAACAAAAACGCCGAAACCAATATTAGTTGAACGGGAGGGAACCCGATAAACATCAAAAACGGAAGCGAAGCGCCCGCAATTATAAGCACGGTCGGTTGCGAGGTGAACTGTTTTATGACGTCAAAGTTAAGGTTGCTTTCGCTCGCAGAACGTGTGACTATCATACCGGTTGCGACCGATATCAAAAGCGCGGGTATCTGGCTCATAAGACCGTCGCCAACCGTCGAGATAGCGTAGGTGTTGATAATCGTTCCAATGTCGCCTATACCGTTCATAAAACCCATGACGACACCGCCAATGAGGTTTATAAGCGTTACGACAATCGAGATTATAGCGTCGCCCTTAACAAACTTGGACGCACCGTCCATCGCTCCGAAAAAGTCGGCTTCGCGTTGGATTTTGCTACGTCTGTTACGCGCTTCTTGTTCGTCGATAAGCCCCGAGCTTAAGTCGGCGTCGATAGCCATCTGTTTACCCGGCATAGCGTCGAGGGTGAACCTTGCGGAAACTTCCGCGACCCTTTCAGCACCCTTTGTGATAACTAGGAACTGTACAAGAACTATAATCAAGAATATGACAAGGCCGACGACAACGTCGCCGCGGATAACGAATTCTCCGAACGTTCGTATAACCTCTCCGGCATATCCGTTGTTTGAAAGGATTGAACGTGTGGACGATATGTTAAGCACCAGTCTAAAAAGTGTGGTTATAAGCAAAAGAGAAGGGAAGATAGAAAGTTCCAACGCGTCTTTTATATACATCGTTGTCATGAGGATAACCAAAGCAAGCGCGAGATTAATAATGAACAAAAAGTCTAAAAATATAGGCTCGATAGGAATAATCAAAAAAGCTACAATAAGCATTACTATAATTGCTACGCTGTTGTTTAGTACCTTCACTCTATCACAAAAATATTAATCACCGTTTAACGTATGACTAATATTTATCCCCTTTCTTTATAAATTTTCAATTTGTTTAAAAAATTTTAAGATTTTAATCTTTTTTTTGCTTTTCTATCTTTGTGTTTTTAATTTTATACATAAACGCCAACACCTCTGCTATCGGTTGATAGAACTCGGAGGGGATGTGCGTGTCGATATCTACGTTTTCAAAAAGAGCCCGTGCAAGCGGTTTGTTTTCGGTTACAAAAACGTCGTTTTGCTCGGCTATCTCGATTATACGAAGCGCCACGAAATCGGCGCCTTTTGCCACAACTATCGGGGCGAAATCTTTTTCTCGGTCATATTTCAACGCAACTGCATAGTGTGTCGGGTTTCTTATGACAACGTCGGCTTGCGGAACGTTTTGCATCATACGTTGGCGGGCACGTCTTTGTTGAAGATTTCGGATTTGACCCTTAACTTGCGGGTCACCTTCCATCTGTTTAAACTCGTCTTTAACCTCTTGTTTGGTCATACGAAGGTTTTTTTCGTATTCCCACCATTGGTAAAGATAGTCCGCCGCGGCAAGAAACGCGAAGATTATTCCAACCCTTATGACGATGTCAAATATAAGCTCACCCACGCGCGCCATAGCCTGAATAGGTTCCATATCAAAAAGCCTTGGCAAAAGAAAAAATTCTTCGTCCATGACGCTGTAAACAATCGAAACAAGTATTATAATCTTGAACACCGATTTTATAAGTTCAACGACACTTCGCATAGCGAACATCTTTTTGAAACCATTAATCGGATTTAGCTTTTCAAGTTTAAAAGCAAACGCTTTTGTCGAAAAAAGCATTCTGGTTTGCGCCATCGTTACTATTATAGTAACAAGCCCGGCGGTTAAAAGAATTG
This sequence comes from uncultured Oscillospiraceae bacterium, assembly GCA_964368445.1. Classification (GTDB taxonomy): domain Bacteria; phylum Bacillota; class Clostridia; order Oscillospirales; family Ruminococcaceae; genus CAYJAY01. The sequence goes on along the minus strand of CAYJAY010000021.1, from coordinate 12,540 downwards.
GTATCGCCACAATAACAAAAAGCACCGCGGCATCAAAGAAAAAAGGACCTAGGTCGTCTTTGGTTAGGTGGGTTACGGTTACTCCGTTTGCAATAAACTTTCTAATATATTCAAGAATAGTTTCCACACCGAACGGTAACCACACGTTAAGAGCAAAAAACACCCCAAACAACGAAGCAATGCTCACAACCTCGCGGCTCATTAGAACGTTGCCTTTTTTGCGCTCATCCTGTTTCCGCTTAGGCGTCGCCTTTTCTGTTCTTTCACCCGGCATATTACACCCTCAAAAAAATTAGTTGAATTGCAAAATTGTGTCGGACATCGTTTCAAACATTATGTTTATATAGTTAAGCAAAAACGCCGTCAGCGGTTCCGCAAACGCAAACAAAACTATTAGGCCCAAAAGAACCTTGAATTGAAAGTTTATGACAAAAACGTTTATCTGTGGGATAAGTTTCATAAGAACCCCAATACTTATCTCAAGGATAAATATAGCCGCCGCAAACGGCAAAGTTATCTGCATAGCGAGGTTAAATATGCCGACAAACAGGTCGATTACATATGCCCAAACATCCGGTCCGAAACTTAAGTTTCCAACCCCGACTATTCCAAAACTTGAAACAACAAGCTTAATCAACGTCAAATGACTGTCGGTTGCAAAGAAATATAAAACAAAAACTATCTGAAAAAGGTTTCCCGATATCGAAGCGTTGATGTTGGTCGAAGGGTCAAACGCCTTTGCCATCGAAAGCCCAAACCCCAAGTCGACCACGTCTCCGGCGGTAAACAACAAATAGTAGAAAAATTGGAACACCATTCCGAGAACAAAGCCTAGCGCCAGTTCTTTGATTATCAATATAACAAGCGCCAATTCGCCGACGTTTGCAAGTCCCGCGCTTTGGACTCCCGGGGCTACGAGTATCGCAAGGCCAAGCGCCAACGCAACCCTTACTTGGCTTGGAACGTTTCGCCTTGTAAGAAGCGGGTTAAAAAAGATAACCCCGCCAACGCGCGCAAACACCAATATAAAAAGCTCTAGTTGCTCAAATACAACATCAATAGTCATCCGCTATAAACCTACCATAATGTTAATTATATAGGTAAAAAACTCAACCAGTTTTGTAAGGATCCATGAACCGGCGATAATCAACACAAAGGCTATGACAAAAAGTTTCGGAACAAACGTCAACGTTTGTTCGTGGATTTGCGTCGCGGCTTGGAAAATCGATATCAAAAGGCCGATTAAAATGCTGACAAACAACATAGGCGCCGCAAGCTGCAAGATTAGAAAAATGGTGGTTCGAAACACGTCGAGAATCTCGCCTTGTGCCATTATTTCACCCCGCCTTCATCAGTTAATCAATCGGAACACACCGTTTATAAGCATGTCCATTATCAAGTTCCAACCGTCCACGATAACAAAAAGCATCAGTTTAAACGGCAACGAAATCATGGTGGGCGGAAGCATAACCATACCCATAGACATGAGCGTGCTTGAGACTATCATATCTATAACTAAAAACGGCAAGAACAACAAAAAACCGATAGTAAACGCGCGACTAAGTTCGCTTGTTATAAACGCCGGAACGATAACCTCTATGCCTATGTTCATTAGGTTTTCGGTTGTAAATTCGTCAAATTCATATGTATCCTCCGAAAGCGACAAAAATAAATTCAAGTCGTCCGGTTCGGTTTGTTTAAGCATGAACTCTTTAAGCGGTAGTTGAATAAGTTCAATTGCTTGTTCTTGGTCTATCTCTTCGTTAAGATATGGGGTTAAAGCTGTTTCGTTTATCTCTTCAATTACCGGGCTCATGACAAAAAGCGAAAGGAACAACGCAAGTCCTATGATGACTTGGTTGGGTGGTGTCTGCTGAAGCCCAATGGCGTTTCGCACAAACGACAGCACTATCGAAAACCTTGTGAAACTCGTCAACATTATCAAAAGCGACGGAGCAACGGCCAAAACCGTGAATAGGAAAAGAAGCTCTAGATTTCCAAGCGAAAAGCCTTCTTCCGTTCCAATGTCGATAGAAAGTGCTTCTGCTTGAACCACAGGAAGCAAAACAAACGAGGTCGCCGCCATTAACGCAACTACCGACAAGATCTTCAATGCTTTAAATTTTATTTTTTTGTTTTTTTCGCTATTTTTGCGATTTATATACCTTACTGCCGTTTTAAGTTTTTTCGCCATCATCGGTTTCCTTAAATACGTTTTGTTGTTCGTCTTTTTTTGAACGATCAATGTTTTTTAAAAGCACCGAAAGAAAGCTTTGTTTCTCATCGTCCGGCGTCTGTTCGGCATCTTCGGGAAATTCGTCTTCTGAAAATGTTTCTATCTTTTGTATCTTTTCCGAGCCTATCCCAAGCAGGATATATCTGCCGGCGGTTTTGATTAAAACAAGGCTTTGTTGTCTTCCTATCGGAACACGTTCGATAATCTTAATCTTGTTTTGTTTGTCGCCCGTAACCGCGCCATAGTTTTTTGCTATATACCGTGTTGCGTAGTATGTAAACACAAAGATAGCAAAGATAACGGCTATCGTAAACAAAGCGGATAAAATATCACCGGTAGTTGACAGAAGTTCGTTTGACGAATTGTTCATCTGAAATTCCCTTTATAAATTAAAGCGGTAGTATTTTGTTAACGGTTTGGATAATTCTGTCCGGATTAAACGGTTTTACGATAAAGTCAAGCGCGCCAAGGCCGATAGCTTCCATAACCATAGATTCTTGACCCATAGCGGAACACATGACAACCTTTGCGTCGGAATGTTTGCCTTTAATCTCTCTTAAAGCGCCAATTCCGTCGAGGTTTGGCATCGTTATGTCAAGGATAACAAGATCGGGTTTGTGCTCTTCATAAAGCGCAACCGCTTGCATTCCGTCTTCACCCTCGACAAAATCGGTGTAACCCGCTTTTGAAAGGTTTGTTTGAACCATCTTTCTCATAAATCCTGCGTCATCAACAATAAGAATTTTGTACATTTTTTCTGCCTCCAAAAATTTTGTTTAATTTTAATTTTATTTTTAAAAACTCTGTTACTTCGCTGTGCCGTTTTCTATCGAATTTAAAAGCTCTTTTGTTCCGACAATCTCGGTTATTCTTATTCCGAAGTTGTCGCCCACAACTATTATATCACCATATGCAAGCAGTTGGCCGTTGACAATTATCTCGGCGGGAACGCCTGTCTGCCTGTCAAGTTCAACTACCGTGCCTTGGCCAAACTCTAAAACATCTTTTATGCGTTGTTTCGCACGTCCAATGACAACCGATATCTCAAGCTGTACGCCCATGAGCAGTTGCATGTTTTTGACGTTTGAAAGCAAGTCGAACTGTGGTTGTCCGCTGAATGCCGGGAACTCTGCCGTTTTAAGCGGCATGTCCATCACGGGTTGGGCGGGGGCGTGACCCGTCGAATACTGCATTGGTTGCGCTGGCATCTGTGGCATCATGACCGGCATCGACATCACAGGTTGCGGTGCAACAGGGGCCGCAACCGCCGGCGCGACAGCTGCGACAGGGGCAGCAGGTGCTGCGACAGGCGCAACAGGTGCTGCGACGGGCGCCGGTTGAGCAACCGGTTCGGGGGTTGCCTCGGCCACAGGTTGTGCTGTTTGAGTCGCATCTTGCGGTTGCTCGACAGGAGCCGGAGCAGGTTCGGCAACCGTTTCGGGTTGTTCCGGTTGTTCTACAACCAAACTCGGTTTTTCTGCTTCGTCTTCGGCGCTTAATCTTCCGGCAATTCTCTTCGCAAGCTCAACGGTAAGGAAACTTACAAACGTTGTGTTGAGAACATCTTTAATAATAAGGTTAAACGAAACCGCAACTATAGAAGTGTTTGCATCAAGGTCGAAAAGACCGTTTCTTGTTTCGGTATCTATTTTGTCAACCAAAATCGCCTCGGGGGTCGAGATGTTTATCGGCATACCGAAAACTTTTGAAAGAGCGGTTGCAGAAGCGCCCATCATCTGGTTCATTATCTCGCGCGCCGCGCTTATGCTCATGTCGTCAAACTCGAATTCCTCGTCCTCGTCGCCGCCTTCGTTACCCATCAAGATATCAAGCATAATGCGAACATCTTGTTTTTTAAGTATCGTTACGTTAGAGCCGGAAATTCCTTCGACATATTTAATCTTGACCACCATTGCGGGTTCAAGTTCTGTGCTATCGAACTGGTCGAAAGCGTCTTGTTGGATACTCGGCGTAGTTATCGTTACCTGCTTATCAAGCATTTTGGATATAGCAGTGGCCGAAGAACCCATGCTTATATTCATTATTTCGCCTATAGTATCCAGTTCTTCCGCAGTTAAATTTATACTCATAATATCAACGTTCACCCTTCATTTTTTTCGTTATTAATTAATTCAACTATTTTAAACGCTTTGTTACTTCTAACCTCGCCAAGTCGTGCGGTACACCACGGTATACCCTCGATTTCGATGTCGATGTTGCTTTCAAAGTTCTTGTTCAAAACTACAACGTCGCCTTTTTGCAAAGACGCAAGGTCACAAAGGTCCATTTTGCTTCGTTCAAGAATCGCTTCGATGTTTACATCGGAGGTTTTAAGATAATCAAAAACGATATCTTTTTTTGCTTGTTCCATCTCGGGATCTTGTTGTTTAACGGTTCTTGAAAGTTTAACGTTTGATTTTTCTATAATCTCTTCAAGGTTGTCCGCCGGCATACATATATTGATTATTCCGGAGAATATATCATCGGTCAGCTCGAGGGACACCAACACCATTATATCTTGTGGAGCATATATCTGCAACATTCTTCCGTTTGTTTCAAGACTTTGCATAGTTCCGACAAGCGGAAAATAACTGCTCCAACTTTCAACCATGCTGTTTTTAACGTTGTCATACACCGAAGAAAGAATTGCAAGTTCTATCTCGGTGAAATCGCGTTCATCTATTTGACCTATCTCAGAACCACCGAGAACCCTGTTAACAATGTAAAAACCAAGGTTTGTCGGGAACTGTACTAGCAACATAGATTCTTGAACCGGCCCTTCGGGGTCTATCGTTACAATTCCGATGAGGGTGTTTTCCGGCAACGCGTTGTTAAATTCGTTATATCGAACCTCTTCAATACCCACAACCGAAATCTCACTTACGTTTCGAGTAAGGTTTGTGAACATCATTCCGAGTGTTCGCGCATAGTTTTCATACATCGTATGAAGTGAGTTTAGTTGATCTTTTGTAAATCTCTTTGGCGAGTAAAAATCATATTTTTTTATTTTTGGCTTTGTGTCCGCTTCGGCGGCAGAAGCCCCGGCACGCGCTCGGCTTAACAGCTCGTCTATCTGTGATTGAGAAAGAGCCTCAGACAAAAGATATCCCCCCCTGTTTTTTTAGTTAATAGTTAAATTTGTTTTAATTCGTAATTCGTAATTCGTAATTCGTAATTAATGTATCGCCTTTAAGGGCGATGGTTTAAAATGGGGCTTTGCCCCAAACCCCATGTCAGCAAATAAGCAACTGTTATCACGACTTCAGACTTAAAGGGTGGTTGGTTTTGTTTGTAAATAACGCCGTAAGGCGCTACACCATTCCTCATTCCTAATTTCTCATTCCTCATTGCTAAATCCTAACTAAAATATTAAATTACGTCGTTTCGGATCTCGGTCCATACATCTCGTCGAGAGCCTCGACAACATCAAAGTCGTTGCTCGTTTCGGTCCCAACTATTATAAGTTCAACGCGCCTGTTTTGTCGCATATTTTCTTCGGTGTCGTTGGGTGCGACGGGATATTGGTTTCCAAATCCTAAAACCACAAGCTTGTTATCCGGAAAATCTGAAACATAGTTAAAGTGTGAAGCGACCACGCCGGCGCGTTGTGCCGAAAGCATCCAATACTGGCCGTTTGCAATCGTCGCCGTAAACCCCAAGACGTTGACCATTCGTATGTTTTCTTCATATTCTTTCAACCCTTTTCCCGTAAACTCAAGTATAGGAATACTAGACGGAAGCAGGACATATTCGTTGGGTTCAAAGAAATATGCGCTGTTGTAGCTTATGTATATGACGTCATCTATTTTCTCGATCTCTACTTGCTCGGTGCTGTCTTCAAAGAACCCTTTAAGCATCATATAAAGTTCGTCCATCTCGTTAAGCCCGGCTTCAAGGTCTTCGTCGTTTTCAACCGGCTCGTTAACGTTGCCCAAGATTTCTTCTATCTCTTCGGTCGGAAGATGTGCCATCGATTTTATCAAAGCGTTAAACTTGTCTTCGTTGGTGGTCGAGATGCTCAGCATAACCGCGAAAAAACAAAGCAAAAGCGTGACAACGTCGGCATATGTATTGATCCAACCGGCTCCGCCACCGGAACTTTTTTTCTTAGCCATAGTTTCTTATCCTTTCGTGCAAATTTAAAGTTTCGCTAAACTTGCAATCTATTCGGCTTCGGCAGCGCCTTTTTTGGCTTTTCCTTTTTTGCCTTTTGCGGTACGTTTAAATTCGGGTAGCATATGGAGAAGTTTTTCTTCGATGAGTTTCGGGTTTTCGCCCGATTGCATAGCTTTAACACCCTCGTATATAAGACGCATACAAAGATTTTCCTCTTCGTGGCGAACTTGAAGTTTGTTGCCTATCGGAATAAAGATGATGTTTGCCATAACCGAACCGTAGAACGTCGTTATAAGAGCAACCGACATGTTAGGTCCTACCGTCGCAACGTCGGATAGCTGGGCTAGCATGTTAACAAGACCGATAAGCGTTCCTATCATTCCGAAAGCAGGGGCGACCGCCGCGCCTTTTTCATAGAACTCAACCGTTTGATAATGTCGTTCTTCAACGTTTTCCATCCACGCTTCAAGCTGGGCTTTAACGTCGTCCGGGTCGGTTGAGTCGACTATCATCTGGATACTGTGTTTCAAAAAAGAATTGTCTATCTTGTTTATGTCCTCTTCAAGCGACAAAAGGCCGCTTGCCCTAACTTTTTTAGCACAGTCAACTACCGTTGTTATGTATTTTTTCGGTTCATACTGCGGAGGCATGAAAAGAATCTGGAGATGTTTCGGTATCTGCGCAAACCTGTTCATCGGATACATGATAAGCAAACAACCCATCGTTCCCCCGACAACGATAAAAATACTCGATACGTCGAAGAAGTTTCCGAGTTTTTCTGTTGAAACAGAAAACGTTCCGGTAGTTTTATCTTGTGAAACCAAAATTCCGAAAAACACAAGCGCCACTGCCAAAAATATACCAATCGCGGACGCAATGTCAAACGATCTTTTTGCGGATTTTCCTTTACCGCCTTTTTTGCCTTTTTCCATTGAACTATACCCTTTCAGCTACATATGCAAGTTTCTTTGCATACATCTATTTTCAACTTACAAAATGTAATTTTCTTTGTTAAAGTCTTGCAACGCTTTGCTAACGAATGTTATAACTTTTTCTGTATTCTATCACCTTTTGAGATATCTGTTCAAGGTCTTCTTTAACGATATAAAACGACTTTGTGGTGAGACGAATTGTTGTGTCGGGTTTTTGCTCGATAGTTTCGATAAGGTCGCAGTTTAAAACAAATTCCGAACCGTCTAGTTTTGTCAATGTAATCATAAGCTCCAACTCCGTTTTTTATAGATTTTTTAAACCATAGGAAAACGAAAAAACCGTTGTTGCTTTTTCGCTTTCCTACGGCGATAAACCGTTTTTTCGGCTTATCGTCGCAGTTATTAAATAATTGGTTAATATTGCTATGTAAAAATTCACAAAGCTCAAAGATAAAGAAATACTTTGATTTTTGTGCGAAGCACAAAATGACGAACGAAGTGAGACAAAAAGTATTTCCCAATGGCTCCACCGAAGGTGGAGACTATGTTATCGTTTAAGGTTTATAAGCTCTTCAAGCATGGTATCTGTTACCGTTATAACCCTTGAGTTTGCTTGGAAGCCCCTTTGCGTTGTAATCATGTCCGCGAACTGTTCCGAAAGGTCGACGTTTGACATCTCGAGCGAACTGCTCTTTAATGAGCCTGTCCCGCCAAGTCCCGGTTCTTCGTGGATAGGAGTTCCGGAGTTAACCGTCTCGATGAAATAGTTGTCGCCGGCAAGTTGTAAACCTTCGGGGTTTGCGAAGTTCGCGAGCGAAATCTGCCCGCCGACTACTATTCCCCAATAGTCATGGGTGAACGTTACCGAACCGTCTGTTCCTATCGTTATGTTGCTTATCTGGTCAAGCGTTACGGGGCCGCCCTCTGTTCCGCCTTGAAGCGCAAACATCTGTGTTCCAAGTCCTAGGTTTTCGGAAGGGACCGAAGGGGTTGCGGTTGGGGGTGTTCCTGTTATTGCATTTGCTATGCCAGTCGGATACTGTGCCGCCATTGCGTCAAACTTCGGGTTTGAAACTTGTATGAAATCGTCGCCCGCTCCGTTTCTTAAAAGAAGCGAGTTAGATTGAACGCCGTCTTCGATAGTTCCTGTATACGCTACGCCGTTTATTGTCATCGAAATGTCATAAGCTTCGGGAGGTCCTGCAACACGTGTTGCACTAAGGGCTGTAATATCTCCGTTTCCTGTAAACCCTGTGCTTATATCTTCAACCTGCATCAATCCGTTAAAGAAACTGTTGGATGAAAATTCGCCAAGATCGGTTCCGCCGGCTACTCCTGTTATCTGTTCACCTGTGAGAGGACCTCCGACGAAAGATGCTCCGCTTATCGTGAAGTTTCCGCCCGGGTGGGTCTGTCCGCCCATCTCTTGCGTAATTGCCGCGTTAACCTGTGTGCTTAAATCTGCAAGGCTGTTGAACGTTGCGCTCGGGTTCAAAAGCACACTTATCGATCCGGTTTCTGAAATCTCAACTTGAAGGTTTGCGCCTGCCGGAACGGCGTTGCTTGCCGTGAAGCTCATCGCCACGTTACCGTCGGTTGAGTTTTCGCTTGCAGTTACCGTGAACGGTATTCCGTTAATCGTGTTGGTTGCGGACGACGGGGTCGGGGGAACGGGAGCTAGGCTGTTTATTAGGTTGATAAGGTTCGCGCCCGGGTTGCCTGCCGCGTCTGCTCCGAGGACAAAGTTACCTTTGACGTCGATAAGGTTACCCGCCGAGTCGACGTTTAACATGCCGGCTTTTGTGTAGTATATATTTCCGCCGCCGTCTTGAACTTGAAGAAAACCTTCGCCTTGAATTGCAACGTCAAGACCGAAACCGGTTGTTTGCATACTCGAGGTGCTCATTTGGGTTTGGATAGCCGAAAGAGAGGAACCGTAACCAACGCTAGATGGGTTTGTTCCGCCCTGTTGGGCGTTTGGAGCGGAAGCTCCTGTAAGTGTTTGATAATAGACATCGGAGAAAACCGCTCTTTGCGCTTTATAACCGAACGTGTTAACGTTGGCTATGTTGTTTCCGATTACGTCCATTTTAACTTGGTGGGTTTTAAGTCCGGCAACGCCGGAAAACATTGCTCTATTCATTTAATCTCCTTATTGGAACAAAGTTATTGTTACTTGTTTGAAACGAATTTTGTATCCGTCTGTCGTTCGGGATACACAAAGCCTCCATAAGGACCGGCTTTATATTATAACTGTTCCGTTAATGTTGGTAAAAATGGTTGGCTCGCTGTCGCCGCTACCTTTTGCGGTTATGACCGTTCCTGTCGGGACATTTACGATAAACGCGGTTTGGTCTACAAGTATCAACGCATCGTTAAGGTTTTTTTCGCTCGCTATCTCGATGCCTTTGCTTAACCGTTCCATTCCGCTTTCGGAAATTTCAATATCCCTTTCGGCAACTCTGCTCGCCGCGTGTTTAGAGAAGTTTACGTTTTGCTGTGAATTGATCTGCTGTTCAAGTATCTGTCCGAATTCGCCCGAGTTTTCGGGTTTGTTCGTTTTGTTTGGAAGCAGATCTTGTGGGTTTCTCGGAGTTCCGACTATCAGAGGTTTATACAAGTTAATCTTGAAATCGTCCAATTACCTGCTCCTTTGCTGTTATTTTTTTGTAAGTTTTAAAGTTTGTAATGTTTAAGTTATTTTGTTATGGAGTTGTTTGCTCTGTAGTGTCGGTTTCATCTTCACTGCTGTCTTCGCCACCGTCGGTCGTGTTGTCGGTGTCCGTTTCAGTTTCCGTTTCGGGTTGAACTTTTCCGGCTTCGATTATATCTTCGACTATCTCTTTGAGCGTTTCTGTCCAATCTTCGATACTTGGCACTTCTTGTTGCGGTACCGCGCCTAGCGACGTTACTTGATCGAGCGTGAAACGTTCGTCGCCCATGAATACATAATATTCGCCGTCCACCATCGCCATTTGATCCACAACTCCAGTTATTACATCGATGTATCCCGACGTGCTTGAAGCTCTCGTTGCGGTCACTTCTCTGCCGACAAGCGACAACGCGAAGTTTGTCTGTGAATAGGACGCCATCTCTTGCATCATCTGCATATTAGAGAAATCCGACATCGTGCTGATCATCTGGCTGTCGTCCATTGGGTTTGTGAAGTCTTGGTTTTGCATTTGGGTTATCATAAGATTCAAGAAGTCTTGCGAATCAAGTATCGAGTTGTCGACCGCTCCTGTAAAACCTGTACCCGAAGTTTCTCCTGTGTAGCTGCTACTTCTAATGCTTTCCATTTAATTCTCCTTTCAAAGGGTTTTGATGTGCTGTTTAATTTGTTATACAACTTTTGGTTGTTATACAACTTTTAGTTGTTATATAACCTTCGGTTATTATACGTACATGCTAAGGTTGCCCATCTCGTCGATGTTGTCGTCCCCTTGTTGCTCTTCCGCTATCTGCTCAAAATCTTCGCCGTCCTGCCATGCGCTTTGATTTTCGCCTTGGTTTTGTCTGTTTGCGAAGTTTTGTCCCATCATGTCAAAATGATCAAGCGAGCTTCCCGAGCTTTCGGAAGTTGCGACAACGGTGTCTTTAACCTCTACTTGCATAGGCCTTAAAGCTTCTCTTAACCCGTTTAACTCGTCGTTTATAAGTCCGGCTGTTTTCGCGCCCGCGGCAAATATCTGGAGCGTTTTGTTTCCGTCATCCTCTATGAGTTTAACGGTAATCTCGCCTAGGCTTTCGGGGTTAAGCTTAATCGTAAACTCGGTTTTTTGAAGCGACAAGTTTTCTTTAATTCCGTTTGCTATCTGGTCTTGAAGCGCCGGAGCGTTTGCAAAGTTTCCGAGTTTTTTCTCAAACAAATGGTTTGTTTGTTCCGTGTTGTTTGGTTTTTCAAGCGACATCAGCGGTTGTTCGTTTTGGTTGTCCGTTCCGTTTTCAAGGTCTTTTCTCGCTTGGGTAGTGTATCTCAAAAAATTTGCTTGCGTTTCCATTAACGATTTCAAACCTTCGCCGCTTACGCTTTTTTCGGTTGTGACGCTAACTTTCCCTAAACTTTGTTTTAAAGCTTGCGGGTCGACATAGGCCTCTGCGTCAAACTGTGCGTTGCTCGTTCCCTGTCGTGCGTTTAGGATTTCCGAGATTATGCCGAGTTGGCTTTCTGTTAAAGTTGTTCCGCTTTCCGCTTGTGATACCAATAGCGGATTTTGGATGTTGAGCAATATTGCGAGTTCAGAAAGCATCGATGTGTCGAAGTTTTCTGTGTCAAATGTTCCTTCTTCCAACCCATCAAACAAAGCGTTCTCGTCTAAGTTGAGTTCGCCGTTTTCGTTCATGCTTGCCAACATGTTGTTGATTATCATCATAAACGGATTGCCGGACATGCCTTGTTCGCCACCACTTGTGACACCGCCACCAATAGCGCCTGCGTTAAAATCTGAGACTTTAATGGTTTGTATGTCTGTTCTTGATGTGTTCATTCTTTTTCACCTCCGTTCTTTTTTTAATGTATATAGCCACATGCAAAACGCTTTAAACTTTTCGCTTAAATTTTGTTTTACATCTTGCTAACTTAATAAGATGGTTTGCTGTTTTTATAGATGACTTTTGGTTTTTGCTATCGTAACATATTCAAGCATGTTAGCTTCGACTTCGCGTTTTTCGAGAACTGCGTGTCTTCCTTGTTGTTTCTCTTCAAGACGTTCATATCCCGAAACCTCATTCGACACCTTTGTGACAACCGCGAGTTGTTTTACCACAAGCGTCTCTGCTTCTGCAAGATTTATTTTAAGGGATTCTATCCTACTGTTAAGGGTATCTAAAATATATTTATAGGAACTTATTTCGACGCCGTTAACACCTTTTTGTTGTTTTTTTTGAAATTCGTTTTGGTGGTTTTGCTTGTCGGAAAATGCTTGGTCGAGAAGTCCTTTAATCGTGTCGCGTTTTTTATTTGCCAATGCTAGTTTGTTTTTTTCGGTATCAAAAATTTGGTTTTTATAGTCGTATACCGTTTCAAGGGAAAATTTAAACGGTTTCATTTTAATAAATGCCTTTCTTTTGCAACGAAAGAGGGTTTTTTAATTCGTAATTCGTAATTCATAATTCGTAATTTTGGTGTGGCTTACGCCACAATTTATATGACAAAGTTTGAAAATTTTTCGGTGGTTTGTGGGCGGTTCGGGGGGGAATTAGGAATGAGGAATGAGGAATGAGGAATGTCGGTGTGGCTTACGCCACAATTTATAT
>CAYJAY010000020.1:0-42056 GCA_964368445.1 uncultured Oscillospiraceae bacterium | reverse complement strand
TACACCTCCAAAAATAATAAAATAAGCGTAAACTCTTCAGAAGTCTACACTCACACAAAACTACACAACAACATACGTTGTCGTCATAGAATATTGACCCGTATTTATAAAAAACACAAGGTGAGAGCGCAAGGCTTCTGCTTTGTTGTTATATGTATTCTAGCACAAAGGATATTATTTGTCAACTATTAATAAAATATTTCAAAAAATTAAGAAAAACAAGAAAACCCCAAAAATACTATTGACTAAATCGCAAAATAACGATATTATATTATAGCACTTGAAATTAAATACTACAACATGGAGATGTCGCCTAGCTTGGTCGAGGGCGCACGATTGGAAATCGTGTAGGTCTTAACGGATCTCGAGGGTTCGAATCCCTCCATCTCCGCCAAAAACACACCTTTTGGGTGTGTTTTTTTTATTGGCGGAAAGAGAAAGAGGGATTCGAAAGCCGGCTCTTGAAAACAGTCCGGTGGACTGTTTTAACCGGCGTGGCTTTTCCGCAGAAAAGCGAATCACTCGTTTTCCGAAAAAGCCGTCGCTTCGGCTCACCTGCTCGGTTGTAAACTCCCTCGCTACGGTTCGCTTTTGCTTTGGGCTTTTGCGGGTTTCGCCCTCTTTTTAGGCAGTTTTTATAACAACACTTACATAAAAAACCATTCCCCGATATAAACCGAGGAATGGTTTTTTGTTTATGTAATTAATCTTCGTCAAAAACAATTGCAACTTTTCCGCAATCGCCCTTTGCCATCAAAGCATATGCTTCTTCTGCTTTTTCAAGCGGGAATTTATGTGTTACCAACGTGTCAGGATGGATTCCCCAACGCTCGAGTTTTTCAACGATGTCTTCCATCTTCCAAAGGCTTGTAACCCACGAACCGTAGATAGTTTTTTGTCCATGTATAATGTCGGGGCTTGGGTTGAATGTGCATGTTCCGCCCTCGCCGACAAACGCTATCTTGCCCCAAGCACGTGTTGCGCGAAGCGCGAGTTGACGGCCTGCGTCGTTTGCGGAACAATCGATTGCTTTTTCAACACCTTTTCCGCCCGTAACTTCAAGGATTTTATCTAAAGCATCTTCACCCGGAGTAAAGATATGGTCTGCAAGACCAAGTTCGTTTGCAAGTTTAATTCTTTCAGGGTTCATCTCGATACCGATAAGTTTTTGTGCTCCTAACGCCTTTGCTATTTGAAGAGCTGCAAGCCCAACAGGACCTAGACCAACAACCAAAACTGCGTCGTTTCCGCTTACTCCGATTTTTTCAAGTCCTTCATAAACCGTTCCGAAACCACAAGCTACTTGCGCTCCGTCAAGATATGACATGCTATCGGGAAGAGCGATTAGATCGGCTTCGTCACAAAGCATATAAGGAGCCATTCCGCCGTTTCTTTGCCAACCATATGCGGCACGGTGTTCACTTGTACACGAAATTTGGTATCCCATACGGCAATCGTGGCATACTCCGCAACCGGAGATATGATATACAATAACTCTGTCGCCTTTTTTGAAACGGCGAAGTCCTTCGCCCTCTTCGACGATAATTCCACAAGGCTCATGCCCTGCTATCATTCCGGGAATGTAACCCTCAGCACCTTTGCCGGTGTGTTCACGGTAGATACAACGGATGTCACTGCCACAAATAGTGGAAGCCATTGTTTTGATGACAACTTGACGATGCCCCGGGGTTGGGATATCAAACTCTTTAATTACAACCGTGCTGTTACCGGGAAGTGTCGCGCCTAACATTTTTTTGCTCATAGTTTATTTACCTCTTATTTTTTATTTATTAATCGTTCCAACCATTAATTTTTCCACTCATGTCCCAAAGAGCTTTCCAGTCCGAAGCGCCCTCCCAAAGGAACACATGCCCTTTAACCAAACGACAATCTTTATCGGCTTTTTTAATACTTTCCATCTCTTGTTCGGTAAAGTCGGGCATCGTAAGACAATCATAATTACTTTGAATGTTTTTCTTTTGACTTGCAAAAGGAATCGGCACCTGTCCGTTTTGAAGAGCCCATTTTATACACACTTGATGCGGCGTTATAGAATATTTTTCGGCAAGTGCTTTTATTTCTGGCATCTCTGTGTCCGAAACATCGTTTTCCGTTTTGTCTCTTTCGGGTCTGTTCGGAGACCCAATGGGACAATATCCGATAGGTTTAATTCCATGATCTACACAGTAATCGAAAAGTTCTGTCTGTTGAAACGCCGGATGAAGTTCCATCTCGTGGGCATCGGGGGCGATTTCACAAAGCGGAAGAACTGCCTCGAATTTAGGTATCGTCATGTTTGACATACCGATATATTTAACCAAACCCTCGCGTTTAAGTTGTTCCATCTGTTTCCAAACCGCCATGAATTCTTCCGTGAAAAACGGTCTGCTATCAGGATTTCTTGCAGAAACGTCACATCCGGGAGCATGATAATTTGGGAACGGCCAATGCACAAAATAAAGGTCGATATAATCAAGCTTTAAATCTGCAAGCGATTTTTTGCAAGAAGCGATAACTTCGCCTTCTCCATGTTTGTCGTTCCAAACCTTTGACGTAATAAAAAGTTCTTCCCTTTTCACAGTTCCTTTTTCAAAAGCCTCGCTAAAAGTCTCTCCAATCTCGCTTTCGTTTCCATATACCGAAGCACAGTCAAAGAGCCTAAAGCCCATCTCGATTGCGGTCATAACCGCTTGTTTTACCTGTTCGCTTGTATATCTGTCTGAACCGAAAGTTCCGAAGCCTATCGGGGGTGTTTTGATAAATTGTTGCATGAAACCTCCTAAATGTTAAAAAGTTAAACGTTATACTTTTAATATATCATTCGATATTGTTATTGTCAAGCAGAAATTCAACTTTGACATAACAAAAAAACAGTGGTATTATTGTTAAAAATGTATAACGTTTAATTTTGGAGTGAATAAATGGCAACATTAAAGGATATTGCTAAAGAAACCGGGCTTAGTGTCGCAACGATATCAAAGTATATCAACGGCGTTAAACTTAAAGAAAAAAATCGAATTGCGGTTGAAGAGGCTATTAAAAAGCTTGACTACACCGTTAATGAGTATGCGCGCGGTTTAAAGAGTAGCAAAAGCCGAACGATTGGGGTTATTATCCCCGAGCTTGCAAACCAATTCATGGCACAGATAATTACGTCTCTCGAAGAAGTTTTGAGAAAAGAGGGCTACAGCGTCATTGTGTGCGACTGTCACACCGACGAGCAACTTGAATGTCAAGCGGTTCATTTTCTTCTTTCAAAGATGGTGGATGGTATTATAAACGTTCCTGTCTGTGTCGACGGAAGACACCTTGTTCCGGCGGTTAATAAACAAGTTCCTATAATAACGCTAGACCGAATTATCCCCGAGCTTACGGACAAGGTAGACAGCGTTGTAATAAACAACAGCAAAGCGACAAACGACGCGACAGAAATACTTCTTCAAAAAGGTCACACCAAAATCGGTGTAGTTTTAGGCCCACAAAACATCTACACAACAAAACAACGTCTTGCCGGTTATCTCGACGCATTTAAAAACGCGGGTCTTTGCACATTTGACGATTTAATCTACTACAGTGATTATACTGTAGAAGGTGGCTACTCCGCAATGAGTGAAATGTTAAGCCGCAAAGATCCTCCAACTGCGGCACTTGTAACCAACCACGAGATGACACTTGGTGCAATGATAGCGATAAACGAAACTTCAATTAATCTGCCACACGACCTTTCGTTCATAGGGTTTGACAACATCGACCTTGCCAAGGTTGTTACCCCTACCCTTACAATAATTGAACAACCTCTCGAAAAGATAGGCATACGAGCCGCCGAAACAATGTTGTTGCGACAAAAAACAGAGGATTGGGACAACGTTTCTATATGCGTTAACGCTACGCTTAAAGAGGGATGTTCGGTGTCTGTTCCACATAAATAGTATCATTTAATCATAACGGTCTGTGACAAAATTGTTGTTTCGTCACAGACCGTTTAAATATTTTTTTGATTAACTGTTTTTAAAAGGCACCCTCAACTTTATGTATACCAAAAAACAAACAAATATCTTGACGATATCCCCCATTAAAAACGGTACAACACACAGCATAAGAGTGGAAGCTAGGTTGTTTTGGGTGAGATACATAAACCATATAGAGCCTAATGTGTAACACACAAGTGTTCCAACCACCATCGCAACCACAACTACCGGTTTTGTGTCGTTGTTGTTCACAATTAATCCGACCAAAAGCGCCATGAAAAAATATCCGAATATATAACCGCCTGTCGGGCCTAAAAGCCACCCAAGCCCGCCCGAGAACGCCGAAAACACCGGAAGCCCTATCGCACCAAGCACGATGTAAACCAGTTGGCTAAATGCTCCTTTAAAGCCCTTTAGCAACAACCCGCTTAGCATGACTGCCGCGGTAGCAAGGTTAATCGGCACAGGGGTGAACGGAAGCGGCACGGAAATCTGTGAGCAGATTGCTGTTAGCGCAGCAAACAGAGCGATTAGTGCGAGGTCTTTTGTTTTGTTTTGTTTCATTTGTGTAGTTCTCTTTTCAAAATACTATTTAAAGTTTTAACGAAACTTCGCCATATGTCAGCGTTTCACCTGTTCCGTCAGAATATCTCACGACTAATCCACCATTTTTATCAATTGAAACTCCAACCGCTTCAACCACATTTTCCCCTTTTATTACAAACAGTTTTCTGCCCACCACCATCGACAACTCACGATAGCGGTTTATTATATTTTGTGCGGTTTCATTTTCGATTAAGTCAATAAGTTGGTGGACAATCATAGATATAATTACGTTTCGTGTAGGCAAAGTTTGTTCGCAATGTTCAAAGAGCGACGTTGCAATCTCTTTGATTTCGTCGGGCAGTTGTTTGCTTGAAAACCTATAGTTAATTCCAATGCCGATAACGACATATTGAAGGTTTCCGCTTTCAAAATCGGTGGAAGCCTCGGTTAAAATTCCGCAAAGTTTTTTTTCGTTTAAATATATATCGTTAACCCATTTGATTTTTGGCTGTATTTTGCAAACGGCTTTCAACGCTTCGCAAACCGCAACCCCTGCGGCAGAGGTTAGATATGTTGCATCATACGCTTTAAGCTTTGGCGCAAAACACAAGCTCATATATATTCCGCTTTTGGGCGAGAAAAAACTTTTTCCGTTTCTTCCCTTTCCTTTTTTCTGGCTGTTTGATAAAACCAAAGCATATTGGTTTTCGCTGTTTAAAAATGTGGCTTTCGCGTCTTCGTTGGTCGAGCCTGTTTCCTCTTTTAAAATAATGTCGATTGGTTTGTCTTTCAACAAATTTTTAATCTCATCAACAGACAAAAAATCAACCTCATTGACAAGCCTATATCCTTTGTTTTTTACGCTTTCAATCTCGTATCCAATAGCTTCAAGTTCTTTAATCGCTTTCCAAACGGCGTTTCGTGAAACCGAAAGCTGTTTTGCTATCTCGCTACCCGAGATAAATTCGCCCTTTTTTTGTAATAATATCTCTTGTATGTTGTCTTTAACTTTCAAAATATTCACCTCAATGTTTATTATACACAAAAAAACGAAACAGTCAACCTCAAATTAGAAATTTAAGTTGACTGTTTCGTGGTTATTATATGTCTATTTCATTTTAAGTAAAACCTTTTCTATTTTCACTTTAAGCCAAACGCCACATCCCCAAGCAAACGCACCTATCGAAAACGTCGTAATCTTTTCAAAAGCTGTTTGAGCCATTAAGGATGTGAACGAAATTATCATCAACAATCCCACAAACATCAGCACCCCTGCGCAAAATCTGATATTGTGTAGTTCTTTTTTAGCAAACATTAAATGCATAGCATTTTTTTCTCCTTGAGTTTTTTGTTGTTCACTATCAAGTTTTTCGCCACACAACAGCTCGTTCGCACTAATACCTAATATTTCACAAAGATCAAGCATTAAAGAAACATCGGGAACGCTGTTTCCCGTCTCCCATTTTGACACAGCGCGGTTTGTTATACCAAGCTTTTCTGCCAACTGTGCTTGTGTAAGGCCTTTTTGTTTGCGACATTCCGCTATAAATTTTCCTGTTTGTTGTTGTAACATAATTTAAACACTCCTTATGTAAAGTTGTCGGATAAACTTTTTTTGCTTGTACAATTAATATTATAAAATATAAAGGAAAAATAAAAACGAACCGTTGGTTGAAAAGGCTTAATTCAACCAACGGTAGACAAAAGATCAACCAAACTTTAAAATTTCAAACAAAACTATTCCAATCGCCCCCGAACCAAGTATAACAAACATCGGGTTAATTTTTATAAATCTTATCAAAACAAAAGAAACAATGCAAAGTATAAACGAAAAAATATCGAAGTTTTCGGCAGACAAAACCCCATCTTTAAAAACCACCATCATAAAGATTGTTCCGCCCGCCGCGGCAATAAGCCCGGTTCCAACCGGCCGCAGAAACTTTAACATATATTGTATAACAGCAAGATTGCGATATTTGTAGTATAACATTGCAAGAATAGTCACTATAACACACGAGGGCAAAATCGAACCCAATGTTGCAACCAAACCACCAAACACCCCGGCAACCTTTGAGCCCACAAACGTTGCAGAATTAATAAGAATTGGCCCCGGCGTCATCTGGCTTATCGTAACAAGATCGATAAATTCGCTGTCCGTTATCCACCCATTCGCGTCTACTATAAGGCTTTGTATAAGCGGAAGCATTGCATATCCACCGCCAAACCCCAAAGCTCCGATTTTAATAAATTCAAAAAACATCTGTAATATTATCATAGCTTATTCTTTTCCTTTCTTAACATTACAATCGAAAAAACAAAGAAAACAGCTATTGCACAAAGCATAACATAAGCGGCATTAAAGTTAAAAACAAACACCAACACAAACACCGTTGCGGTTATGACTATCGTCAAAATAACATTAAGGCTTTTTGTTGCCGTTTTTGTAAGCGAAAGAACAACGTCTATCATCATCGCCGCGACCGCCGCGTTCATTCCCCTAAAAAGTGCTACAACATATTGATTAGATATGAATTCCGAATAGATAAGCTGGACAATTGATATGATTATAAGCGACGGCAAAATCATTCCGGCAACGGTAAACGCCGAACCCAAAACACCGGCGACTTTGTATCCAACCAGAATAGATGAATTAATTATAACCGCCCCGGGGGCACATTGGGCAATCGCGATTAAATCCGCCATCTCTTGTTCTTCAACCCATTTAAGCTCGTCCACAAACTTCTTTTTAAGCATTGGAATCGCAACATATCCGCCGCCTATAATCAAAAGGCTTATATAGAAGGTTGATGATATGAGTGTTAGATAAACATTTTTCTTTTTTTTCATATATCTCCTTAAAAAATCTCCGCTTTTAGCGGAGATTTTGAATTAAAACATCTTTGCCCTAAAAAGGATAAATCCAACGATAGCCATCGTCACAACCGACAGCACGACGGGAAACCAGAACACACCCATAGGTATCATCGAAACGTTCATTCCGTAAAAGCTTGATATAATTGTAGGTATTGAGATTACGATAGTTATCGACGCCAGCACACGCATGACGATATTTAGGTTGTTTGATATAACCGAGGCAAACGCGTCCATCGTTCCCGAAAGAATGTTAAGATATATCCCCGCCATCTCGCCGGCTTGGTTAAGTTCGATTAAAACATCGTCCAACAAGTCGCGGTCGTCTTCATAAAGTTTAATAAATCTTCCGCCCGAAATCTTTTTAATTGCAATTTCATCCGCTTTAAGTGAAGTGTTAAAATAAACAAGTGACTTTTGAAGTTCTAAAAGTTGAATAAGCTCTTTGTTTTTCATCGACTTTCTAAGCTGTTTTTCAATATAGATACTCAATTTATCTATCTGTTTAAGGTGTTGCAAAAACCTTACCGCGGTTTTAAGCATAATTTGAAAGATAAACTTCGCCTTATATTCGGTGTTGCAATCCTTTGCTTTACCCTCGATGAAATCATCAAACACCGGGTTTTCTCTTGTAGAGATTGTTATAACGTTTTCGCTGGCCGAAATTATTCCGATAGGAATTGTATAGTACATAACGTTGTTGTCGCTTCGTTGAACCATCGGCGTGTCCAAAATTATCAGCGTATCGTCCTGTTCTTTCTCGATGTGTGGGCTTTCCTCTTCGTCGAGTGACGCGCTAATATAGCTTGGGTCGAGATCAAAGCGATTGATTAGATACTCAATCTCTTGTTCGGACGGGTTTACAACGTTAACCCAATATCCTTTTTCACAGCTTTCGGCTTGCACAATTCTGCCGTCAACCGATCTGTAGTAGTTAATCATTGATAGCTCCTTACCGGACGCCACCTATCTCCATCTCAAGCGACATCCAAAATTTTATTTTTTTGTTAAAGTAGATACTTCGCCCGAAAGGGTCTGCCTGCATGGTGTCGCTCCTTTCACTATATTAAAACTAGTATTGCCATTAAACTTTATTTTAACACAGGTTATAACTTTAAACAATAAAATTTATGTTAAATAATCTGTAGTATTTTCATAAGCTTCGACTTATGGCGCAGCTTATATATAACTTTTATCAATCTTAACTATACAATGATACCCCGAGTGCACCTCGTGAATTTTTGTCGTTATCTCTCTAATAAGTTTTTCGTCTTTCATCTTAAACCCTTTGGGCGTTACGACATCAAAGATAATGTTTGTATGTGTTTTTCCGGGAACCGTTCTTAAGTCGTGAATAGTTAAGCTGTAATCGATCGATTTTACAATACCTCCAACAAGCTTTTTCCATTCCTCGATAACCTTGTTGTCAACATCTACAGGGTCGATGTGGATAGTGGCTTCACAACTTAATTCTTTCGACAATTTATATTCGATGTTGTCAACCATGTCGTGGTATTCTATAAAACTTCCCTTGCCGTCCACCTCGACATGAAGCGTTATTATCCTTCTTCCGGGGCCATAGTCGTGTACAATCAAATCATGCATTCCGATTATCTCGGAATTTTGCATAACTATCCCTTGAATTTCTTTGATAAGTTGTTCGGACGGAGCTTCTCCCAAAATCGGCGCTAATATCTCTTTTGCAGATTTTATTCCGGTGTATATAATAAACACCGAAACCAACAGTCCTCCATATCCGTCGAGATATACCCCAAACAAGAAAAAACACAAAACGCTTATCAACACAACTGCGGTCGAAACACAGTCGGAAAGGCTATCTAGTGCGGTAGCTTTAATAGCTTTACTTTCTATCTTTTGTCCGACAAAAAAATTATAGTATGCCATGTAAAGTTTAACCGCTATCGAAACAACAAGGATAACTACCGCCACAAAAGAAAACTCAACCGTCGTAGGATTTTGTATCTTTTGAAAAGAACTAAGTCCAATTTCAAAACCCATAAAAACTATTATCATCGAAACCACAAGTCCCGTAATATATTCAATTCTGCCATGTCCAAACGGGTGTCCGTGGTCGGCGCTTTTGCTTGCCATCTTAAACCCTATTAAGGTTATGACCGAAGACGCGGCGTCAAGCAGGTTGTTAAACGCATCAGCAGTTATAGCAATAGAGCCGCTCAAAACCCCCGCAAAAAACTTCATAGCGCAAAGAAAAACATTCAAAACTATGCCCAGCGCACCTGTAACCACGCCATAGCTTTCCCGAACTTTTGGGTTTTTATAATCTTTATAGTTTTTTATAAATATTTTAGACAGTATACTTATCATTTAGCTATCCGTTTAAAATCTGTTCGGCTTTTTCCACAAGCGTTCCTATATCGGAAAACTGCAAAAGATCGTCCATATCAAACTCGACTTCAAGGCTGTCCGCAATCGCCGACATAAGGGTTATGTGTGCAAGGCTGTCCCAACCTTTTATATCGTCTGCCGTTGTGGTTTGCTCGATAACTATATCTTGATCATCAAAAAAATCTCTGAAAACTTCGTTGACAACCTCAAGTATCTTGTTTTTATCCATATATTGTTCCCCTAATCCAAAATTTCTATTACGTTATTTTTGTTTTTATATCGCTCTAGGTCAAGTTCAAAAACGCCCTTTTGCTCGTCTTGTTCCAAAACCATAAATCCCATTTGGCTGTAGAAATCTTTAACCATTGCGTTTTTTTCCGTCTTGAAATATCGTCCGATTATTTTTTTCACTCCGTTTTGTTTTGCCTTTTCACAAAGCGCGTCAAGCATGGCGTGTTCCATGTTTCGTTTGATAACCCGACAGCTCATTAGCCAAAGATCTATATTAAGAACATCATCCGCTTTTTGTCCAACAACAACCGACACGACCCCATTATCCCCAAATTTATCGGTAAGTTTTCCATAAAGACATATGTTTTTCGAGTCGCTTGAAAACTCTTTGATTTCGGCTTCGGTGTATCTTTTGGTCGTTAGATTAAACTGATTTGTTTTGTTTGTCAGTTGTGCTATCCTTGCGATATAAATATCATCAAACGGTTTTACAACTGCTTTCATCTCGAGTGATTTTAGATATTCGCTGTAATTTGAAAACAAAGACCTCTGCTGTTCTCGTTTTGTGTTTGCTTGGTACATCTCGTTTCGGTTTGCATCGTCGCTCGAAAGCACCGTCGTTTCAAAATATCCGCGTTTGCTTATCTCGTTTATATAGTTATAAACTTTCTTGATGTCGGGGGCTTCAACACCGTTTGCACCAACTGCCACAATCTCGCGTTCTGCAGGATTGTCGTCCGCAAAAACTATGCTATCAACCCCAATATTAAGTTTTTCCGCAAGTTCTAAAATATTCACGTCTTTGCTTTGCCAGTTTGCCGCAATCTCTATAAAATCTTCCGGCCGCAAAACTCCTTCCGGATGATTTAATCCGTCAAGAGCATTGTTAAGTTCATTTTTCGAGTTAACCAAAAGCATAACTCCAAGCTGTTTCAACGATTTAACATAGCTTTGAAAATCATAAAACGCCTGTCCTGTCGAGGTTTCGGAACCTATCTTTAAACCCTCTACCCCGTCGTCTCCCACAACTCCGCCCCAAAGCGTATTATCAAGGTCAACAACAAGAGCTTTTTTGTTTTTCCCAAGCGTCGATTTAACTATGTCGGACACGTTTTTACAAAATGACGGCACGGCATTAAGCGAAAGGCTGTATTTATACATATACCAATAAAGCGGATCGCTGTAGTTTTCTAAACCAAAAACCGCCGAAATATAGTTAATATCGTTGATGTAAAAGTTTGAATTTAAACTCGAATACTCATAGAATTTTTGATTAAGTCGCGTTAAAAAATTAATCTTTCCGTGGATATCGGAACAGTCTTTGTTTCCTAAAAACCTTTCAAACGGCATCTCAAAATTATTTTGAATTATGACGCAGTTAAACCTTTCAAAGAGTTTTTCCCAAATAAGTTTAAACTTTTGAAACTCTTGCCCCAAAAGTTCGTCAACGCTGTCAGCGTTATCCGAAAGCGTCGGAAAATTTTTGATATTGCGCCAAGAGGTATGAACCAAAACAAAGTCCGGTTTAAATTCGTTTAACTCTTCATTCGAGAAAACCGCGTCCTCGAAAAAAAGACCGTATTCCGATTGATAAAACGACGGTTCTATGTCGTTGTCAAGCAAAAAAAGCTCTAATATTTCTTTTATATCATGGGTCGAAGATCCGCCTAAAATTGCTATTCGTTTTTTGGTTCGTTGCCTATCTTCCGACAAAATTTCTTTTTTAATACTTTTTCGTTTTGTCAAAATCTTTTGCGGAACAAAATCAACCTTTAAAAGTTCATGCATTATACGTGAGCGCCTTTCTATTTCGTGATTGTAAGTTTCATATCTCCTTTTTTAACCCATCCGAGTTTTCTAACCACCGCATCTATCGAAAGCGCAAGGACTATTGGCAAAACAAATTGAATTAAAACCACCTTTAGCATGACCGATTCGAACGGTTCGGCAGACATTGCGGCAAACGTCCCAAACTGTCCGACAAGTCCCGCTGTTCCCATTCCGGCTCCCGCCGCAGTGTTTGTCATTTTAAACACGACGGTTGAAAGAGGCCCTAGAACCGCCGCAGTGAGCGTCGGAGCAATTAGAATTGCGGGGTGTTTAAGTATATTAGATATTTGAAGCATCGACGTGCCAAGCCCTTGCGAGATAAGGCCGCCTACCCCGTTGTCGCGATAACTTGTGACAGCAAACCCCAACATCTGGGCACAGCAACCGACAGTTGCCGCCCCCGCCGCAAGTCCGCTTATATCAAGCATGATACAAAGCGCAGCCGAACTTATCGGCGCGGTCAACGCAAGGCCTACTATCACCGCAACGATTATCCCCATTGGGAACGGCGACATCTCGGTCGCGTTGTTTATTATGCTTCCAAGCCACAACATAAAACTTGAAATATACGGTCCTACAAGAATTCCAACAAAGCCACCCGAAAAAAGCGTTGTTATCGGTGTTACGACTATATCGATCTTTGTTTTAGACGCGACAAGCCCGCCAACCTCTGTTCCAACGATAGCCGCTATATATGCCCCGACAGGGCCTCCGGCAACGTAACCGATAGCTCCGGTCGCCGCCGACGTAAACAGCACAAGCGGTTTTGCCGAAAGTCCATATGATATTGCAACACCTATAGCCGAACCTATTACGGGAGAGGAAGCCGCCAAAACATCGGTCAGCCCCGAAAGAAACGAAAGATATGGTATTTTTGAAAGTTGCGTGATAATAAGACCCACGATAAGCGACGAAAAAAGCCCCAAAGCCATGTAGCTTAAACCGTCAATAAAATATCTTTTGAAAATATTAGTTTCTCTTTTCAAATCGGTTACCTCTTTTTAAAAATATATTATTTTGACAAACGTTTTCAATCGTAATAGAATAATAACTATATCTTAAAGTTTAAAACACGCTATATAATCATCAAACGTTTCGGCACGCCTTATAAGCGTCACGGTTTTATCTTCGTTCAACATAAGTTCAGCCGACCGAAGTTTTCCGTTATAGTTGCTTCCCATCGCGTGCCCGTGTGCGCCGGTGTCATGGATAACGAGGATATCCCCAATCTTTGGTTCGGGCAGATCGCGGTTAATAGCAAACTTGTCGTTGTTTTCGCAAAGCGAACCGACAACATCACATCGATAATTTCTCTCATCTTGTTCCTTGCCCAAAACTGTCACGTGGTGATACGCGCCGTAGATAGCC
This sequence comes from uncultured Oscillospiraceae bacterium, assembly GCA_964368445.1. GTDB lineage: Bacteria > Bacillota > Clostridia > Oscillospirales > Ruminococcaceae > CAYJAY01. Next base: position 28,875 of record CAYJAY010000020.1, on the reverse strand, counting down.
GGGCGCATAAGATTAACCGCCGACGCGTCTATCCCGACATAGTTTTTATATGTCTCTTTTTTATGCAAAACCGTTCCGACAAAGTAACCGTATGGTCCCGTTATATAACGACCAAGTTCGGTGTATATGCTTATTTCAAGCCCGTTTGGTGTGACAATCTCGTCGTACGCCTTTTTAACTCCTTCGCCGACTTTAAAAATATCCACTTGTTGGTCGCTTTCGTAATATGGAATACCGATTCCGCCCGACATATCTATAAAACTTATGTTAATCCCTGTTTCTTTTTTAATTTCAACCGCAAGGCTAAAAAGACACTCGGCAAGGTCGGGATAATACTCCTCTGCAAGACAGTTGCTCATCAAAAATGCATGGATACCGAAAGTTTCAACACCCTCATCTTTAAGGCGCAAAAGTCCTTCAAACAGCTGCTTTTTTGTCACTCCGAACTTGCTTTCGTTTTGACTTCCCATTATTCCTTTGGTTTGAAAAACATTATCGCCGGGATTGTATCTAATCGAAACCGTTTTTGGGATAACGCTCTTCTCCAAAATCGTGTCTATGTGTCCGATATCATCAAGGTTTAAAATCGCCCCAAGTTCGTTTGCCAAAGCAAACTCTTCTGCCTTTGTGTTGTTAGAGCTAAACATGATGTCTTCGCCCAAAAAACCAACGCTTTGCGAGAGTTTAAGTTCAACATCAGAAGCGCAATCGACCCCACAACCGAGTTGTTTCAATAGTTTTAATATCGACGGATTAGGATTTGCCTTAACCGCAAAATATTCTTTAAACCCTTTGTTCCAACTGAATGCTTTATATAGATCTTTAACACAACTTTCGATACCTTTTTTGTCGTATATATGAAACGGTGTCGGATATTTTTCAATAATCTTTTGCATCTCTTGTTTTGAAAAAGGTATATGTTTCATCTTTGTTGTTTTCCTTTCGTGACAATTAGCCGAAAATCCATCTTCAAGCCAACCAACTTTTAATATTATAATTTTATTTTTGGAGTTTTTATATGAAAGATTTATTAAATCCCAACGTTTTATCGATTAAAAAAAGCGGCATTCGCGAGTTCACAGCTTTAGCAAAACAAACAGAAGGCGCAATATTCCTGACTATCGGTGAACCCGATTTTGACACACCGCAAGAGATACGCAACGCGTCTAAAGATGCGCTCGATCGCGGAGTTACCCACTATCCCGAAAACAACGGCGACGGTTACATAAGAAAAGCCATCTCAGGGTTCGAACAAAAAAAACATGGCCTTTGCTATTCCCCCGACGAGGTAGTGTTAACGATTGGCGCAACCGAAGCATTGTTTGCAACGCTTTTCACAATTATATGTAAAGGCGACGAGATAGTTGTTCCGGTTCCGGCATTCGGGCTATATGAGCAGATTATAAACATGGTAGGCGGAAAATACGTTCCACTTGATACGACCGGGGACAACTTTGACATAACCGAAAATAATCTTAAATCTGTCTTAACCGATAGGACAAAAGCTATAATTTTAACCTCGCCAGGCAACCCAACCGGTTGCATATATTCAAAGCAAACGCTTGAAACTATACGCGATATTATAAAAGACAAGGATATCTTTGTCATCTGTGACGAGGTCTATCGCGATTTAATCTTTGTGGAACAATTTGTTAGCTTTTCAAGTTTTTCCGACATGCGAAAAAAGATTATTGTGGTCAACAGTTTTTCAAAGCCGTACGCTATGACAGGCTTTCGCGCCGGATACCTCATGGCAGATTACGCAATTAAATCAGAAATCGAAAAGGTTCATCAATACACCGTTGTGTCAGCAGTTTCGTTTGTTCAAAACGCCTGTGAAAAGGCTCTTTCGTATGACATCAGCGAGATGGTTTCAGTATATCGTCGTCGCAGAGACTACGTTTTAAAACGTCTTTCTGATATGGGGTTGCAATATGTCGAGCCAAAAGGAGCGTTTTACGTTTTTCCGTCGATAAAAAAATATTCCGAAAATTCGTTTGATTTTTGCGTCGACATGGTTAAAAAAGCAAAGCTTGCTTTAATCCCCGGCAGTTGTTTCGGCGCGGAAGGCTTTGTTAGAATATCATATTGCTATAACGATGAGATACTAAAACAAGGCCTTGATAGGCTTGAGGGGTATTTAAATGAATTAGGAATTAGGAATTAGGAATGAGGAATGTCGGTGTCGCTTCCGCGACAATTTAAATTTGTTGTTTTTTGATTTTATCGTTGTTAAAAAAAAACTCTCAGTCACTTCGCGGCAAGATTTCAATTCATAATTTTATAGATTTATTTGTTAAATTTAAAATAACTAACCGTAGGGCAAGGGCTTAGCTCTTGCCTGTTCGGTCGTCCGAAACTCGCCTAAAAACAAACGCAATTCTGCAAAATCATATATTCAAATTTCGCCGCAAGGCGACACCACCATTCCTAATTCCTAATTCCTAATTCCTCATTGCTAATTGCTAATTCATAAAGCAAAGTTTTTCAAACAAGTTAAACGCCGTTAACATAGATTTTTCGTCAAAATCAAAACTGTCAAAATGCGGAACGAGGTCTTTTCCGGAGCCGACATAAAACATCATGCCTTTTGTTTTTTGAAGATACTCCGAGAAATCCTCCCCGGTCATATCGGGTTTTTCAAGGATTTCTATTACATCCTCCCCGAGATAGTCGACAACTTCCGCAAAAAGTTTCTCGTCGTTTATAACGGCGGGATACCCTGTGCCAATCTCGATTTTGAACTTACAGCCGGTCAGCTTTTCTATTTCCTCTGCTGTTTGATTGATTCGTTTCACAAAAAAATCATGGGTTTGTTTTTCAAACGTTCTTAACGTTCCCTCTATTCTCGCATAGTTGCTTATAGCGTTGTTTGCTGTCCCGGAATTCAATATTCCAAACTTTAAAAGACGGAATATTTCGGGAGAAACCTCATTTTTTTCAACCTCATACATCTTTGAGACCAACAAAGCCGCAGAATAAAGCGCGTCTGCTCCGCTTTCGGCTTTTGCAACGTGTGTGCTTATCCCTTCGATATCGATATAAACAGGGCTTGTTTTCGCCATAAGTTCTTTTGGCCTTGACAGTATCGTGTCGGTCGAATAAAACGGCCAGACATGGTATGCGAATATCTTTGTAACGTTATATTTTTCAAGTATTCCTGTGTCACATATGTGTTTTGCGCCGCCGTTTATCTCTTCATCCGGTTGGAATATAAGCATAACGTTGTTAGGCAAACTATCCTTTATCTCGTCAATTCTCTTTGCAAACGTTAAAAGTGTTGCTGTGTGTCCGTCATGTCCACATGCATGCATATATCCTTTGTGGGTCGATGCAAAATCAAAATCATTTTTTTCTGTTATTGCAAGCGCGTCCATGTCGGCACGAAAAGCTGTGGTGTTTTTTTTGCCAACATCAAAATACGCGACTATCGAACATTTTGCCGGGGTTAAAATTTCACAAGAAAGACCTTGTAAATGTTGTTGAACATAACTACAGGTTTTTTCAAGTTCTTTTCCTATCTCGGGAATTTTATGTAGATTTCTTCTGTGGAAACTTAAATTTTGTTGAAGCATAATACACCTTTTAAAATATTTTTTGTTGACTTCTTTATTTTAAACAATTTAACCACAAAACGCAAGAAAAAGCACAATTATCTTCACCGATGGCTAAGATTTAGGAAACCCTACTTGACTTGCTTTGCTCGTTATTTTGCAATATTGTCGCACAAGCGCAGTATTTCTAAAAATCAATCTTGATCTAATATAAAAACTGTTTTTATTCTTTAATCGGAGCAATTTTTGCAACCAAAAGATTAATAAGCGAAAGCGATGCTGCAAATATGAATATGTAATGTGGTCCAAGCGTTACCCAAACAAAACCGCTTACATAAGAACAGGCTATCGATACAACGTGGTCAAGCGACATGCCAAACGAAACGGTCGCCATAAGTTCGTTTTTGTCTTCAACAATTTTGTCTAGATACACCGTTCTAATAAATCCCATCTGGCTTGACATTCTGTCCACGATAAAGATCAAAAATGTAAGTAAAACCGCTATTCCTGTTTTTTCGAAGTTTCCGACAAAAAGGTTGTATGTCATGTAGGCAAACGCAAGATAGACAAATATAAACGACCACGCATCGGCATAGAGCATCGTACGTATACCAAACCTATCAAGACATTTCCCAAGGAACGGCATGAAAAACATTCCGGCAACCGAACTTAGAATAAGTAAAACAGACATCGTGTCTGCGCCCTTACCTAAAATTTCTATGATAACCCACGGAGCATAAACGATAACAACCTGTTTTTGAACTCCATGCATGACTGCAAGAACATAATAATATCCATATTTCTTGCGCAACTTAACCTTTGGTGTCGCGACTATCGACGCTTTAACTCGTTTGTTAAGATATAAAAGTATCAACGTTGCAAACAAAAAACAGATACCTGAAACAATAAAAATTAATTTGATTTCGGTTTTAAACGAAAACAGGCCAAATCTGAAACCAAAAAAGATAACAAGCGAAGCGACAAGCGTAACCGCTGTTTGAACACCTTTAACGTTACCAATGTGTGTACCTAAATTTCCGCTCTTTTCTTTTGACATAATCGAAAGAGCAAGGCTGTCTTGAATGGGCAGATACATATGCACACCCATAGAAAAAACAAACAAAACCGCCGTCATAGTGTAAAAACTCGGCGTCCAAACCGCCAACACAACAATCCCCAACATCGCCACAAATTGTGCAACTGCTGCAATTCTTATATCGCCAAATCGGGCAAGTGCCGCCACCATAAACACCGTTATAATCCCCGGAAGCTCTCGTGGAATCTCTATAAATCCGCGTTGCACCGCCGAGGCGTCGTATGCGTCTTTAAAATAATTTGCAAGAATGTTGTCGCTAAAACCTATTGCAAGCGCTATAAAAGACACTGCGACCAAATATATAGGCACAACCCCAATTTTCGAGATATTTTTTTTCATCAAAGCACCGATTAATCTTTTCTGTTATTAATTTTTTTGCTTGTGATTCAAACTTTTTGTTATCATTTTAAAAGAAAGTATTTATATTATTTATCTCTACCTTTTTAAGGGTTGAAAAACAGTTTACTTTTAATTTAGATCACAACACAACTTTATAAGTATACCATAAAAACTACCTACAACAGCAAAATATTAAAAATTAATTTAAAAAACTCGATAAATTACTGTTTTTATATTGACTTTTTTTTTAATTTAGGTATAATATTCTTTACGTGGTGCGGAATTGTGTAACGGTAGCACGACAGACTCTGACTCTGTTTGTCTGGGTTCGAATCCTAGTTCCGCAACCAACAAACAAGCAGTTGAGTACAATATATATCGGGGTGTGGCGAAGTTTGGTATCGCGCTTGGTTCGGGACCAAGAGGCCCGGGGTTCGAATCCCCGCACTCCGACCACGTCGTCACAAACTTCGCTTAGTTTGTGACGATTTTTGTCTGTAAAATTATAAAAATAATCAAGAACTCCGCTTTATTGCTCCTACTTTTCCGCAAAATCTGTCGCTTGGGCTCGTCTATTCGATTGTAAACGCCCTTGCTACGTTTCGCTCTCACTTTAGGTTTTTGCGGTTTTGCTCTTTATTCAGTAGTTCCTATAACGGCACTTTCACTACCAACGTGACGTTAGGTTCATTAATTTTGGGCTCAGCGTCTTTTATTTTGCTTTCAAAAAAAACAGAAACGAGATGTTTTGATGAATAAAAAAGATAATAGTCTGAGAATTTATATAGTTTTAGTTTTTATTTTACTTTTATTTTTAAGCTTGTTTATAGCTTTTATCTATACCGGAAGCATACGTATAATAACCCCCAACAAGCAGCAATACCCTGTTGTCGGTATTGATGTTTCCTCATACCAAGGCGAGATAGACTGGGAACTACTTTCTAGCCAAGACATAAGTTTTGCGTTTATAAAAGCCACCGAGGGAAGTTCTTTTGTCGACCCTGATTTTGAATATAACTATACCGAAGCATTAAAAACTCCGCTTAGAATTTCCGCATACCATTTTTTCAGCTATGACAGTGAGGGCAAAACGCAAGCGGAGAATTTTATTAAACATGTTCCGATAACGGAAAACATGTTGCCCCCCGTTATCGACATTGAGTTTTATGGGGATAAAGAAAGAAATCTTCCAAACAAACAAGAAACACAAAAACAACTTGACGTTTTAATCGAGATGTTAAAAGAGCACTATGGTCTTGACCCCATAATATACGCTACACAAAAATCTTACAGACTTTATATTTCAGAAAGTTATGAAAACAACGATATTTGGATTAGAAACGTTTACATAAAACCTTTTATGCCGGATGGACGCGATTGGGTTTTTTGGCAATATTCCGATAAAGGGGAACTTTTAGGATACAAAGGTGTTGAACGATATATAGATTTAAACGTTTTTAACGGTTCCGTTTCAGATTTTAACAATTATGCAAAGTAAATTTAATAATTTTACTTTATAATAATAATATAATAGTAACAAAAAAGTAATTTTAAGAGGAAAATAAAATGACTACAAAAGGCGTTATAAAAACATCCAAACTTCTTTTTATCAACCAGATAGTTTTATTGGTTGGTGGAGTTGTGTACACGATAATCAACCTATTGGGCAAAGAATACATCTCGGCGATAGGTGTTTTTATTGGCACTGCCCTAATTCTTCTATCAGTTCGATTATCTTTAAAATTTTTAAAAATCTCCACAACTATAAGAATTATTGCGTACGCACAATACTCTGTAATTATGTTTTTCAGTCTGGTCGGCGGAGAGTTCATCGCCGGGTTCACTCTTATAACCTCGGTTATAACGTTCAACGCATTATACTACCTTAAAACCACCGTCGTTACACACTGGATAACAACAAATGTTATCTTTGTTGGCGGATACATTTTTTTCAACGAACAACTTTTCGCCGGTGTGTCAAACTCGTATATTTCGCGAACATTTGCCGGGTTTAACTTTAGCATAATATTTGTTTATTTCCTGCTTGACTGGGGAATTAAATTTTTAAAAAGTTCAAGCGACAAAGAGTTAACCTCCGAAAATCTTATGCTTCAACTTGAAGATCAAATGGAAGAACAGCGCACACAATCGCAAAGCATCGAAGAGATCTTTGAAACTATCAAGCAACGCTTGGAAACCCTTAAATCGACTTCAACACAGATGCTTTCGATGTCAAACGACCTAACCACAGCCGCAGAAAACCAAAGTTTAATAGTCCAAAATCTAACAGATAAAAGCAAAGAGATGGTTCAAGACATCAAGGAAACCCAACAAGTCGCGTTGGATTCATCCAACATGGCGTCAAACAGCGTAGATATCCTCGAGAAAAACAACAATAACATGACACTTGCGGTTGAAGCAATAAACGAGATGGAAGTTTCCAGCCAAAAAATAATTGACATAATCAAAAACATCGAAGACATCGCTTTCCAAACAAACTTACTTGCTTTAAACGCTTCTATTGAAGCCGCGAGTGCAGGTGCTGCCGGAAAAGGATTTGCTGTTGTTGCGGAAGAAGTTCAAAACCTTGCAACCAAAAGTTCGTCATCGGCAAACGAAAGCCGAGCGCTTGTCACCGAGTCGATAGCAAGCGTTCAAAAAGGCGCAAAGTTCATTAAAGATGCCGCAATTCAAATGAGCGAAGTCATAAAAGTTTCAAGCGAAACTGCAAAGAAATCTATCTTAATCAACGAAAAAATCGATAAACAAGTTCAAACAGTTGAACAAACTCTTGAACATATGAACGAAATCCTAGACATGATCACCGCAACTTCGAGAACTGCTGTCGAAAGCAACAACATAGCATATGTTATCTCGGACGAGATAGGCAACATCAATAATGCGATTTCTGAATAAATCCTAAAAAAAGACATAGTCAAAAAAACATCTCTCGTTTTTTCGGGAGATGTTTTTTATGTTGTATTAAAATTAACTTTTCTTATTGTTTTGTGACAACTGTTATCTCGCTGTCTTTAGCCGATATTTCTATTAACGCTATCGGCTCATCTTGTTCAACAATTAACGTCGCTATCTTATCCTCTATCTTCTTTCGTATGTTTTTGCGAAGATCCCTTGCTCCAAACTTCCCGTCGTCGCTAATTTCCGCAAGCGTTGTAAGCGCCTCATCGTCATATTTCAACACGATATTTTTGTCGAGTAGCGGTTCGCGCATCTCTTCAAGCATAAGAGACGCTATCTTCATGAGGCTTTCAAGCGGAAGCCCATTGAAAACAACTATCTCGTCAACCCTGCTTAAAAATTCGGGGCGCAAGAAATCGTTTAATGCTTTAAGACATTTCTCTTTCGACATATCGCTTATCTTCTGCCCAAACCCTGCCATGCCAGATTTATCGCTTGAACCGGCGTTGCTTGTCATGACTATAACGGTGTTTTCAAAGTTCACTGTCCTGCCGTGGGCGTCGTTAACTTTGCCTTCATCAAGTATCTGCAAAAGAATGTTCATGACATCTGGATGCGCCTTTTCTATCTCATCGAATAACACCACACTATATGGTTTTCTTCTGACTTTTTCGGTAAGTTGCCCCGCTTCGTCATATCCAACATATCCGGGCGGCGAACCAATGAGCCTTGAAACAGCGTGTTTTTCCATATATTCCGACATGTCAAGCCTTATGAGCGGATCGACCGAGTCAAAAAGTTCCTCTGCCAAAACTTTAACAAGTTCGGTTTTTCCAACCCCGGTAGGACCTACAAAGATAAACGATGCCGGGCGTCTTCTCTTTTGAAGCCCGACCCTTGAACGTTTAATCGCGTTGGACACAAGCTCCACAGCTTCGTCTTGGCCGATTATCTTTTGTTTAATCGAATCGTTTAATCCGGCAACTTTTTTATATTCGTCCTTCTCAACCTTTGCTGCCGGAATTCCTGTCCAAAGTTCAACCACCTTTGCAACATCATCAGGGGTTATGTGAAGGTTGTCCACCGTTTCTTGAAGCTCTGCCAATCGGCTGTCATATTTTAAGATCTCGCTTTTTATCTTTGCGAGACGCTCAAAATCTATTTCTTCGCCGTCTTCCTTATCCTCTTCTTTAACTACCGCCTTTTCAAGCAACGCCTTGTTTTTGGATATCTCGTCGTATTCCGCAAGCTCTGCGCTTCTAATTGCACGGCAAGCTGCCGCCTCGTCCAAAAGATCGATGGCTTTGTCCGGCAGAAACCTGTCTGTTATATATCTCTCGGAAAGCGAGACAATGAGTTCAATTATACTGTTGCTATATTTTACATGGTGGTGATTTTCATAGTATTCTTTGATGCCTTTAAGCATCTCTATCGTATCCGAAAACGAGGGTTCTTCGATCTTAACAGGTTGAAAACGTCGTTCCAAAGCTTGGTCTTTTTCGATATGCTTGCGGTATTCGGAAAACGTAGTCGCTCCAATAACCTGTATCTCACCCCTTGAAAGAGCGGGTTTGAGGATGTTTGCGGCGTTCATTGCACCTTCGCTATCCCCCGCACCCGTTAAGTTATGGACCTCGTCTATAAACAAAATTATGTTGCCGTCTTCTTTAACTTCGTTTATTAATCCTTTAACACGGCTTTCAAACTGCCCCCTAAACTGTGTTCCTGCGACAAGTGCGGTTAAGTCCAAAAGAAAAATCTCTTTATCTTTAACCCTTGGCGGAACCTCTTTGTTCACTATTTTAAGCGCAATACCCTCTGCAATCGCCGTCTTGCCGACACCTGCCTCACCGATTAGACATGGGTTGTTTTTTTGACGTCTCGAAAGAATTTGAAGCGTCCTGTATATCTCTCTGTCGCGTCCTATAATTCTGTCGAGTTTTCCGTCTTTTGCTTTTTTTGTTAGGTTGTCGCAATAGTTATCAAGAAACTTTCGCTTTGGAGCCTCCGGCTCTTTGTCTTCTTTTTTCTTTTTCTTTTTCTCTTTATCCTCAGGCGATTTCGGGCGCTCACCTCCGCCAAGCGGAGACGCCCCCCCCATCAAAAACGACGGAAACGCCGGCGAACCTCCCGGCTCGAAATCGGTTTCTTCGTTGTTTTCGCCCATAATATCGGGGGTTAAAAATTGTTCAGAAAAATTTTCAAGATCGTCGTCGCTTATTCCGAATTTTTTCATCAAATCGTCAACAGGTTTTATCCCCAGTTCTTTTGCACAAACAAGGCAAAGACCTTCATTGATAGTTTTTTCTCCCTCTATTCTGGTCATAAAAACGACCGCCGGACGTTTTTTGCATTTTGTACATACCATCATAATATTAATTTACCTTATCTTAATTTAAAATTGACCAAACGTCTTTTCATAAAAAATTAGAACATTCTGAATGGATTGTTATAGTATATAATCGAGAACACCGTCGAATTATCTATCCAAGACTCTATAAGATCGCTCGAATTTAAAAGCGGAATTATAATATTAACGAGTGTAGCAATTATAACACATATCACAACTCCGATAAACACCCCGACAACACCGCCAAAAAACCTGTTAAGACCACCGATGATCGGAACATAGTTTAAGCCGTCCGAGACTTTTATAATTATACCACACAAAGTTAGAAATATTATTAACAACAGTATGAAAACTATTATATTAATAACCGAAACAACCGACGGCATAACAAGAGTGTTGGCTAAAAGTTCGGCATTTCCGCTTGGGTCAAGGTCAGAAGCCCCTTGAAAAAATCCGCCAATTGCGTCTGTTGCCTTTTGCATGTCTATGAAGTTACCAAGTGAGCTGTTTTCAAGCATATTCAAAAAACTGTCGCCATCCGTCGATTGGGTTATATTGTCCGAAATACTTGAAACTATCCTACTTGATATAAAAGTATCGTATACCCATCTTGAGACGATGTCCGAAAGGTAGCTTGCTCCTATAAACGAAGCTATCGAACCCGCAAGCGATATAAGCGAGCTTAAAAGCCCACGCTTAAAACCAAAGATGACGCTCACAATAACGATAACAACTACTGCAATATCGATTCCTAAATTCATAATTCACACTCCTAAAACTATTTTTAACAATTAAATTTTTTCTATTCTGTTTGGGAAAAAAACATATATATCAAAGTCAACAAAAATATTAATTCCGCCAAAGTCAACATTAATAACATCACGGGGGTTTCCTCCAAAAGACCATTCATTTATGGTGTTTTTTGAAAGGATATACAGTCCACTTCTGTTTATATACATATCCGCAACATAGCCTATATCGGGGATTTTTGTAAGCTCTTTCAAGTTTCCGTCTACCACAACGACATAATTAATCGAAGACATGTTGTTATCCCCAAATAAAAGCGCAAAGTTATCTCCGTTGTCGTTTGAAATATTTATAAGCGGTAGATTTGAAAAAGAATATTCCGCAACAACTTCTCCGTTAAAATTATATTTCAACATTTTATCTTGCTGAACAAAATACATTTCATTTTGACCTACAGTCACGTTTATCGGAAGCTGGTCTATTAAAAAAGTTGTGCTTTCTTTTGCTTCGTTTATGTCTACGACCGTTACTTCTGTAACGATTTTCATGTTTTCAAGCCTTGTCGTAACAACCACCGCTCGGTTTCCGTTTGGCGTCATCTCAACCGAAATAGGAAACCCGTCGGCTTCATACCAAGTAAACAGTTGCGCTAACGTTTCGTTGTCATAAACCGTCATCTCACAGGTGTATCGCTCGCTGTCGCTCAACACCGCAATCGTTCCGTCATCTGCGATATCCGCGTCTATAATAGTACCATCGGTCGACCATTTTTTTTCGATAAACGAATGGTTTGTTAAGATAATTTCTTTGCTTCCTCTTGCAAATAAAAGCGTCTTTGTTTCGTTGGAAACGATATCGGGGCTTGTCATTCCATGTATGATTTCGGAGAAAATTTCACCGTTTTGTGCATACATAATCAGTGTTTCTTCGTTTAGCGCCGCAAATCCTCGACCCAGTTGGTCTATAGTTTCAGGGGTAGGATTGTTATATGTAATGGGAAATCTGCTTACGGCCGCCATATAAAGCGACAGCGTGTTTCTTAGTTTTTTATAGTTTTCTTCTCCCATAACGTTAACCACTATTAAAACGGCGACAGCGACAACCGTCACAATAACGAGCAGACCCAAAAACCTTCTTGTTTTAACTTTACGGCGTTTTTTGCGTCTTATCTGTTCAATTTCATCAAATCTGTTTATCGTCTTTTTCATAGTAAACTCTATCCAAATATAATCCGTGTGCCGGCGCTGTTATACAAGCGACGTTTCTTTTTTTACTTTTAATTATGTTTTCAATATCTTGCTTGTCAAGCTTTCCTCTCGAAGCCGAAAGTAAACTGCCGACAATTATTCTAACCATGTTGTATAAAAATCCATCCGCTTGAACCGAAACGGTCACAATCTCTCCGTCACGTTTAACCGATATGTCGTATATCGTCCTTACGGTATCAGGTTGTTCGTTTTTATTTGAACAAAAAGCCAAAAAATCATGTGTTCCCAAAAAAACTTTTGATATCTCGTCTATTTTAGCTTGTTCAATCTTCGGAATAAAGTGCAATGCCCTTCCCTCTAAAAACGGGTTCATCTCTCGTTTGTTCCATATTTTGTATACATATCTTTTTGATTTTGCGTAATATCTTGCGTGGAAATCGTCCGACACGATAGTTGTCTTACAAACCCTTATATCTGTGGGTAGATGAAAATTAAGTGCATTTGTCAATTTTTGGGGCGAAATATCCTGTTCAATTATCGAATTTATATAGTAACAATTTGCGTGGACTCCGCTATCGGTTCGCGAACAACCTTTAATATCAAAGCGTTTGTTAAATATCTTTTCTATTGCGTTTTGAAATTCGTTTTGAACCGTGTTGGCGTTTTGTTGTATTTGAAAACCGTGATAATTTGTTCCAACAAACGCTATGTTAAACAAAAAATTCGGGATTTAAATCACCGCCTCAAAAAACAAGTTGGTCGAAACTATTGCACAAAAAAACAAAAGAAACAGTACAACAGCAACTATATCAACACCTTTAAATTTAAGCTGTTTAAGCCTTGTTCTTCCCTCTCCGCCTTTATAACATCGACATTCCATAGCAAGCGCCAGCTCGTCTGCACGTCGAAACGACGACACAAAAAGAGGTATCAAAATTGGAATTAATGATTTAATTCTGCTTTGCAAACTGCCTGTGTCTATGTTTGCGCCGCGGGATTTTTGGGCGCTCATTATCTTGTCCGTTTCCTCTATTAGCGTCGGAATAAACCTAAGCGCAATAGTCATCATAAGCGCAAGTTCGTGTACGGGAAGTTTAAAAATCTTAAACGGACTCAAAAGCCGTTCGATTGCGTCGGTAAGTTCAATCGGCGACGTCGTATATGTCAAAAGAGAACTAATTGAGATAAGCGCCACAATTCTAACCGACAGAATGACTGCATAGAAAAGCCCTTGTTTTGTTATAGTTATTACCCAAAACGAGATCAATGGTTCGCCGCTTATAAAAAACATGTTTAATATAGAGGTGAACACAACTATTGGCAGAATGGGTTTTAAACTTTTGACTATCATTTTAAGCGGTATTTTTGCGACACCATACAAAACAAACGTCAAAACGGTGACCGAAGTAAGCCCTATCACATTAACTGCAATAAACAACAATGTTATTAACAGAACTGTGAATATAATCTTTATTCTCGGGTCTATCTTGTGTAAAAAAGAATTCCCGAAAACATATTGTCCGAAAGTTATATCTTTAAGCAATTGTTTGAGTGTTCCTTCCTTAATCCGGTTTTAAAATTCTAAGCAGTTCTTTTGCCGCTTGTGTGGTATTAAAAGACGAGGTATCGATGTCTTTAACTCCTTTTTGTTCAAGCGCCAACATAACGTTTGTCACCGACGGCACCGAAAGTCCCATATCTTTAAGTTCACTTGATTTCAAAAAAATATTTCTAACAGTATCAAAATCAAATATTTTGCCCTCATTTATCACAACAACTTTTTTTGCGTATGTTGCGATGTCGTCCATCGAATGTGATATTAAAATCACTGTATTATTCATCTCTTGATGATAATCCCTTATTAGTCCGAGAACCTCTTCTCTGCCTTTCGGGTCAAGTCCCGAGGCAGGCTCGTCAAGTATCAAAACTTCGGGACCGATAGCAAGAACTCCGGCAATAGCAACCCTTCTTTTTTGACCACCCGAAAGGTTAAATGGAGAACGTTCCAAAATTTCCGTCGAAAGTCCAACGGCGTTTGCTGCGGCTTTGACTCGCTCGTCGATTTCGCCGACCGAAAGCCCCATGTTTGACGGGCCAAAAGCTATGTCGCGATATACCGTTTCTTCAAAAAGTTGGTATTCGGGATATTGGAAAACAAGTCCTACTTTGAACCGAAGTTCACGAAGTTTTTCTTTGCTTGCCCAAAAATCAACATCATCTATATAAACCTTTCCTGCCGTCGGTTTTAAAAGTCCGTTTAGATGTTGTACAAGGGTAGATTTTCCCGAACCGGTATGTCCGATTATTCCAACAAATTCCCCACTGTCGATAGTTAAACTAACGTCGTCAACCGCTACCTTTTCGCTTGGAAGGCCTTGGTTATAAATATATTTAAGGTTTTCAAGTCTTACGCAGGCGCCCATCTAGTTCCTTTCAATAAGCGAAAATAACTTGTCGGCACATTCTTGTTCGCTTATTATATCCTTTTCTATTTCAATTCCGTTTTCATTTAATAAATTGCAAAGCTTTGTGACTTTCGGAACCGAAAGCCCTATCTCTTCAAGCGATTGTTTGTTTGCAAACACCTCTTTTGGACAACCCTCTAAAAAAACGTTCCCTTTGTTTAAGACTAAAATTCTGTCGGCATCTATAGTCTCTTCCATATAGTGGGTTATAAGCACAACCGTAATGCTTTGTTCTTTGTTAATTTTTTTCAGATAGTCGATAACCATGCTTCTGCCCTTTGGGTCTAGCATGGCGGTGGGTTCATCAAGCACTATACATTTCGGGTTCATCGCAATTATGCCAGCTATCGCGACGCGTTGTTTTTGCCCCCCCGAAAGCCTGCTTGGGCTGTCGAGTTTTCTTTTGGTAAGCCCAACCGTTTCAAGCGCCTCGTCAACACGCCGACGTATTTCAGACGGTTCGACACCAAGGTTTTCAAGCGCAAACGCCACATCTTCTTCAACTATGCTTGCAACTATCTGGTTGTCTGGGTTTTGAAACACCATACCAACAGTTCTTCTAATATCAAAAAGTTGCTGTTCTTGTTTTGTGTTCATGTTTCCAACCAAAACATCGCCACTTGATGGGGTTAAAATCCCGTTCATAAGCTTTGCTAAAGTGGACTTTCCGCTTCCGTTATATCCTAAAACCGCGATAAATTCGCCCTTTTTTATGTTTAAATCTACGTTTTGAAGCACCGGAACGCTTACACCTTCGGTCTCCGAAGGGTATTCAAAAGATACGTTTTTAAATTCTATTAAGCTTTCAAGCAATTTTTATTCTCCTAAATATATAGCTGTGCTTCCACACGGTAATGCAAATCCGCTTTCGGCAACCGATATGCCGATCTCGTCGCTTTGAACTTTTCCGCCAAAATCGCCTATTAAACAAGACGAAAGTATATAATCCATAACCGCAGGGGCTAGTCCCGTTGTATAACTGTTAATAGCAAAGAAAAGAGGATATTCGCTTAAAACACCTTTGCACGCAGTCACCAAGTCGTATATAGCATCCTCAATCTTCCAAATTTCGCCCGAAGGTCCTCTTCCGTACGACGGAGGATCCATTATTATTGCATCATATTTGTTGTTTCTTCTTGTCTCGCGTGCAACAAATTTCTCGCAATCGTCCACTATATACCGAACAGAACTTTCCGCAAGCCCCGAAAGACCCACGTTTCGTTTTGCCGCGGCAACCATGCCTTTGCTTGCGTCTACATGACAAACCGAAGCGCCCGACAACAGGCAAGCTACCGTGGCTCCGCCGGTGTAACCAAAAAGATTAAGCACCTTAATTGGGCGGTTAGTTTTGCTTATAATCTGTTGATACAGTTTCCAATTTGCCGCTTGTTCCGGAAAAACGCCCGTATGTTTAAACCCTGTCGGCGTTACATACATCTTTAGTTTATCTTCCCAACCAAACGTCCATTCGCTTGGAAGCTTTCTTTTGGTTTCCCAATATCCTCCACCTTTAGGTGAACGATGGTAAACAGCGTCCGCCTTTTTCCACATCGGGTTTTTTTTATCTGTTTTCCAAACCGCTTGTGGGTCGGGACGAATCAAAATCGCGTCGCCCCAACGTTCTAGTCGCTGTCCCGACGAAGCGTCTATTAGTTCATAATCTTTAAAACCTTCGGCAATCCGCATAAACTATCATGTTCCTTTCAAAAAAGTCGAGAATATCTGTATTTATATTAGATTTATACTATTCGCTTTTTAATCTCTGTTTCGATAGCTTTTGCCGATTGAAGAATTTTATTATAATCTTTACCCTCAACCATTATCCTTATAAGTGGTTCTGTTCCCGAAACACGAACCAAAACACGCCCCGTTTCAAACAGCTCTTGTTGTTCTGCTTCGATGAAACCTTCGAGTTCTTCGTCCTCTTTAAACCTTTTCTTTTGCTCTTTGTTTGCAGTTACGTTAATCATAACCTGTGGATATTTTTCTATCTGTCCAAAAAGTTCACTCGCTTTTATGCCGCTTTCCTTGAGAACTTCTAAAAGTAACGCAGCCGTTAATTCGCCGTCCCCCGTCGTTGCGTGGTTAAGCGATATGACGTGCCCCGATTGTTCGCCGCCTATGACATAGTTTCCGCGGAGCATCTCTTCCAAAACATATCGGTCTCCGACCGATGTTCTTTTGGTTATGATATCATTCTTTTTGCAAAAATCAATAAATCCTAGGTTTGACATTACGGTAACGACAACTGTATTCTTGTTAAGTTCGCCCTTTTGTTTCAAGCTTTTTGCAAACACACCGATTATCTTGTCGCCGTCTATCTCGTTTCCGAGTTCATCGACCGCAAGGCATCTATCCGCATCGCCGTCAAACGAGATTCCGATATCCGCTTTAATTCTTAAAACTTCATTTTTTACGTTGTCAAGGTGGGTTGAACCTACGCCTTTGTTTATGTTTTTGCCGTCCGGCTGTGTTCCTATATATGTCGCCTCTACGTTTAACCTGTCGAACAGCATTCTTGCGGTTTCATACGCTGCGCCGTTTGCGCAGTCGAACACAACCTTCATGCCCGATATATCCTGTTTGATACAGGAAGCTAGATAATCGACATAGTCTTTCACCGCAGTTTTGTTTTTAACGATAGAGCCAATGTCGCCGTGGGTTTTAAGTTCTATCTCGTCGGCGCGATTAAGTATATAGTCCTCTATCTCGTTTTCTATATTATCGGGAAGTTTAAAACCGGTTCCGTTAATTAGTTTAATTCCGTTAAACTCCACCGGGTTGTGTGAAGCCGAGATGACAATACCAGCATCTGCGTTATATTTTTTAACAAGGTGTGCTACAGCCGGGGTTGGAACAACCCCTAAAAGCACACAATCCGCACCGACCGAACATATACCGGCGGCAAGGACGCTTTCAAGCATGTCGCCCGAAATCCTTGTGTCTTTTCCGATAATTATCTTTGCTTTATGCGAAGTGTGCCTTGTCAAAACATAAGCCGCAGCACGTCCTATTTTTATCGCAAGTTCACATGAAAGTTCGCTATTTGCAATTCCTCTTACTCCATCTGTACCGAAAAATTTTCCCATCTTTATATCCTTAAACCTTTCAATTAAATAAACTTTGTTGGTTGTTTTCCCCGTTTGTTTCGCTTTGATTTAGTTCAATTCCAAGATGACTATACGCCATAGGCGTCACGCAACGTCCACGCGGCGTCCTTGTTAAAAACCCAATCTGCATAAGATACGGCTCGCAAACGTCTTCAAGCGTTATAGCCTCTTCACCAAGCATCGCCGCAAGCGTTTCAAGCCCAACGGGGCCTCCGCGATAGTTTGTTATAATCGCTTTTATAAGTCGTCTGTCTAGGTTATCAAGCCCTAAACCGTCTATGTTAAGTTTTGTCAAAGCGTAGTCTGCCGATTGTTTTGTAACTTTGTCGTCATACAAAACCTGTGCATAGTCTCGAACCCTTTTTAAAAGTCTGTTTGCAATCCTTGGGGTTCCCCTTGATCTTTTTGCCATCTCGTCTGCACCGTCGTCGTCGCAATCAACGCCGAGTATCGAAGCAGAACGTTTAATAATAGTTGCTATCTCTTGTTTGGTGTACAGCTCAAGCTTAAGTATAACCCCAAACCTGTCTCTAAGCGGCGAGGTTAACTGTCCCGCCCTTGTAGTTGCCCCAATTAGCGTAAACTTTGGAAGGTTAACCCTTATTGATCTTGCAGAAGGGCCTTTCCCGAGAATTATGTCAAGGGCAAAATCTTCGAGAGCAGGATACAGCACCTCTTCGACACTTCGCGAAAGGCGGTGTATCTCGTCGATAAAAAGGATATCCCCGTCCGAAAGATTGGTTAAAAGCGCCGCAAGGTCTCCCGGCTTTTCTATTGCAGGTCCAGAGGTCACGCGGATGTTAACCCCCATCTCGTTTGCGATTACTCCGGCAAGCGTAGTTTTCCCAAGCCCCGGAGGGCCGTATAATAGTAGATGGTCAATTGGTTCTTCGCGTCCTTTTGCCGCTTGCATAAATATAGTTAGGTTGTCTTTTACCTGTTCTTGTCCTATGTATTCTTCAAGTGTTTTTGGTCGAAGCGAGTTTTCGTTGTCGAAATCCTCTGCAATCTCCGCCGTTTCTATAAGCCGATTTCCAAAATCAAATTCGTTTTCCATACACTAATCCTTTCTCGCAAGCGAACGTAGCGCATGGGAGACCATATCTTCAGTCGAAAGATCGGGCGAAAGTTTTGAAACCGCCTGTGCCGCCTCGGAAGTCGAAAACCCAAGCGACACAAGCGCCGCGATAGTTTCCGCCGTATTTCCCGACGCAATTGCATTTTGCGAGAACGAAATCGAAATATCTTCCGACGCAAAAACTTTAACCTTGTCTTTGAGTTCAAGAACAAGTCTTTGGGCGGTCTTTGACCCAATGCCGGGACACGCTGTAAACGCCTTGTAATCCCCCGCCGCTATCATAAGCGAAATCTTTTCGGGCGCATAAAGCGACAGGACGCCAAGCGCGGTTTTTGCGCCTACTCCCGAAACCGAGATAAGCGTTTTAAAACAACTGCGCTGTGTTTCGTTGGAAAATCCGAAAAGATCTATTCCGTCTTCTTTAACCGATTGATATGTATATATCTTCATATTTTTTCCGATGTCGGATATATCGGCGTATACGCTTGTCGGTATCGAAACAAAATATCCGACACCACCACATTCGATAACAACGTTGTCGGGGCATTTTGAAAGCACGACGCCGTTTAAACTGTATATCATAACCTAACATTACCTCATTGTTTAAATTGAATAATAAAAATGTTATTTTAACCGCTCCGCGGTAAAGCGGAGATTGCGCTCATTTGACGTAGTAACAATCCTCTTCCCAATTTTGCGGGTTACTATCGATATATTGCCAGATTTTTTGGTATTCATGTTCATTTCTTATAATGTGGTCGTGAAATAATTTTTGCCACATTGAAAACCCAATTTGTTTAGAAATAGAACCTTTAAATTGTTGTATGATTCGTGAAATTGTAGGGGCGACCTTTGGTCAGGCGGTTTAAAATACGTATTGAAGACGCCGTGGTAAAGCCACAGGGTTATTTCAAAGCCGAAAGCGCCGAGCCTGCGCTGTGTGCGTGGCAGATTGCAACCGCAAGGGCGTCCGCCGCATCGTCCGGTTTTGGGATTTTTTTAAGGTTTAAAAGAAGCCTTGTCATCTCCATAACCTGTTTTTTTTCCGCTTTTCCGTAGCCTACTACAGATTGTTTAACCTGTAACGGCGTGTATTCAAAGATAGGAATATTAAGCTTTGCCGCTTCAATTAGTATAACTCCCCTTGCTTCGGCAACCTGTATGACGGTTTTTTCGTTAGAGGTAAAAAACAATTTTTCTATAGAAAACGCGTCGGGTTTATAGTGTTCAAGCAGTTTTTGCATACCTATCGAAATTTTAACCAATCTTTGTTCAAACGGCGTCTTTGCCTCGGTCGTTATCGCCCCAAAATCAAGCGGTTTGAACTTTTGGTTGTTGTATTCCAAAACACCATAACCCACAATTGCGTAGCCTGGATCTATCCCCAAAACTCTCAAAGCATATTCCACCACCTTAACTATAAGATTATATCATACCGCCAGTGTAAAATAAAGCATTAAATTGTAACATTACATACCATAAACATTTATTTTGTTTTCTCTTTACATCTATAGCCGATATTTGTTAAAATACAATAGTGAATGTAATTTGTGATGCACACACTTTTCAACAACGCATAAATCGAGAGGATTTATATGACAAATAAAATTTTGTTTTTCAACACGGCAAAAAGTGCCGTAATCTTTGTCGCTATAGCTTCAATTATTTGGGCTGCCTTTGCGTTTTTATTTTTGGCTTTGCCTTTAACTTGGGCGTTTGGGTTTATCTTATACCTTGTTTTGGCGGTGGCTTTGCCCGGAATAGCTTTAACAAAAATCGTTAGAGTAAACTTTACTCCATTAGAGGCGCTTTGCGTAAGTTTTGGGTTTGGTATTTTTATAAATATTATTTTATATTTTATCGTTGTGCCCTTTAACCTTACCGACCACACCTTGATTGGAGTTACTATAATCGCAACAGCATCTGTTATCTCGCTTTTTCTGACACGCAAAAGATCTTTTAGTGGTACAAGTGACGCAGGCGAATTAAAAATAACTTTATTTTTTTGTGCAATAGCTGCTTTTTTAACGTTTTTCACGTTTTCCGCAGCAAACTTAAACCCCGAACTTTCGGGTCTTCGCAGTTATTTTAACGACACATTGATGAGCACAAACCTTTTAACCTCGGCCTCTAAAACGTTTCCGTTTGAATATCAATCGATGGCGGGCATTCCGTTCCCCTATCATGCGTTTTACTATTCGTTTATGGCGATAGTTAAGAACATATTAAACGTGCCTTCTTTCGAGGTGATAACCAAACTTTCGCTTATGACGATTTCGCCGTTTCTTGTCGCCACTATTGCAATTTTCACAAACAGACTTGTAAAAACAAGAAAATTTTTCATCGCAACTATGGTGGTGTCGGTTGTGCTCCCTTGTGGATATACCATGTTCTATTATCTATACATGGACGTTTTGGGCTATCCGTTGGGTTTGGCGTTTTGCATGTTAAGCGCTTATTTCTTTTTTAAAGCCGAAAGTCTTTCGGTTAAATTTAATAAACTTCATTTTTTAAGCACATTTTTTCTTTTGATGGGACTTGGAGCAAAAGGACCTGTCGCCGTCACGTTTCTTTTCGGATACGGCATAGTTTTATTTGTCGATTTAATCAAAACTAAAAATTTAAAATCGATAGTTCCAAAAGGCCTTTTAATCGCAGTTTCATTTTTCATTCTCTACTTTTTGATCTATCCACCCGGTTCGGGAAACAGCATGTCGGTAAGCCTTGTCTACACAGCCGTAAGAACGCCCTATGGATATTGGCTCTCGTCATTTTTGCCGTATTCGGTCTCCATGGTTATCTCGGCCATTATCTACGCGCTCACAATCTTCCCCGCAATAACGCTTGCGGTTATTGTAATTTTTGTTTTATTAAAACAAAAAAAAGAGATGAAACAAGAATATGTTTTTTTCATAGTCTCGGCTTTAGTCTCGATGGTTATAATAAATACATTTAAACAAACCGGAAGCAGCGAGCTTTACTTTATAATGTGTTTGTTCCATTTCGGCGTTGCGTTACTAGGCCGGTTTTGCGAAAAATATTATGCAACAACCGACAAAAAAGCAAAAACCAAAAATGTTTTGGCTATAATTTTTGTCGTTTCGATAGCTTTCGGTTTTTATTATTCCTATAACTATCTTGTTAAGGGTTCTATAGAAGCTGTCACCTATTCGAGGTTTAGCGATAGTTTGATAATAACACCGGAACAACAAGCGAGCGTCGACATTCAAAAGCGACTCATGTCGATCTCCCCAGAAGAATACCAAGCTTTGAGTTATATAAGAGACAATACCGAACAAGACGCGATTATCGCGGACGGAAACTATATCAGTTCAATTTCATATTTCTATGGCTCGGCTTTTTCTGAGCGAGCTTATTTTGTCGAAGGTTATATATATCTGCCTTCTGACGAAAACAATCTTTACCGAAGTGAATATATAAGGCGCGACGGAATTTTACAGTTTTTCTATAAAGACAACGACGAAACTTTCGCGCCGCTAATCTGGAACAACGACATAGATTATATTGTTGTTTCACAGATAATTAATCCCGGCTTCACCATGAGCCACGAGTTTGCAAACGAATTTTTCTCAAACTCACAACTCGCGGTTTATGAGCCGAAAAAATAAAATAACAGGAGACTAATACTTAACTATGTGGTTTATTTTCGCATTAATCACCTCGCTAGCTTGGGGCGGCGCAGATCTTTTTTACAAGAAAGGTTCAAATAAAAGCGAACGTTTTAGCGCAATTAGAATTGTAATTGCAGTAGGCGTTATAATGGGTATACAAGCGTTTTACATGCTGTTGTTTGTCGAAACAGATTTTAAACTTTTCGACATCATTACCTACTTCCCGGTTTCAGCTATGTACATTCTTTCGATGTTTTTAGGATATATCGGTTTAAGATACATCGAACTTTCGATCTCTTCCCCGATACAAAACTCCTCCGGAGCTATCGTCTCGATTTTGCTTGTTGTATTTTTTGCGGCAACTTTAAACGGTCTTGCGATTATCGCTATTGCTTTAATAACTATGGGTGTTATTTTACTTGCTGTGTTTGAACCTAAAGACAGGGTTGCGACCACTGCAAATAAGAAATATCGTATCGGTGTTTTGGCTATAACGTTCCCGATTTTATATGCAATTATCGACGCTCTTGGAACGTTCGCCGACGCAATCTATCTTGACGAACTTCAAATATTAAGTTCCGAAGCGGCTTTAATTTCATATGAACTTACCTTTTTCTTTTTTGCAGTTGCTGGCTTTATCTATATTAAATTTATTAGAAAAGAAAGATTTGTTGTTAAAGCTGAGAAAAACAGATACCTCGCAGCTGTTCTCGAAACAGCGGGACAGTTTTTCTACGTATATGCCATGGCGGATAATTCTGTCGTAACCGCGCCACTCATAGCTTCTTACAGCGTGTTCTCGGTTATATTAAGCCGGATATTCCTAAAAGAAAAGTTGTCTAAAAAGCAATATATCATCGTTGCAATTGTTCTTTTTGGAATTGCGGTTTTAGGATTTGCGGAAGAGCTTTAAAGCAACTACTCGACAACAACCATCGGTTTAAGTCGCTCGACGTTTCAACAAGTTTAAATGAAACAATTTAACAACACATAAAAAACGGCGGATATCGAGATTTTCTCGTTTCCACCGTTTTTGTATTTTTTGTTTGTTTTTAAAGGCTCTTTTTTGCACATCTCAACATTTAGTAAAAAGCCAAAAAAAACCTCGTCTTTCGACGAGGAGTTTCTGTTAGAATGCTAATATTACTTATGCATCCTTTTTTGCGAAACAGTCGCTGCAATAAACAGGACGATCTTCGCGCGGTTGGAAAGGAACTTTTGCTTCGCCTCCGCAGGATGCACAGGTAGCTGTAAAAGTTTCGCGATTTGCGCGGCTTGCATTTTTGCGAGCGTCACGGCAAGTCTTACAACGTTGGGGTTCATTTTCAAAACCGCGAGTTGCATAAAACTCTTGTTCTCCTGATGTGAAAACAAATTCATTTCCGCATTCTTTGCATTGTAGGTTTTTGTCTGTGTACATGCTTTCTCTCCTCTGTTCTGGGTAGATAAAAAATTTTTTTGCCCGAGGACGGAATTGAACCATCACCTTTGGGAAACCAACGCTCTGCCGTTAAGCTACTTTGGGCATATATAATTTAAATTTTCAACTTTTTTCTTGCGCGTAAAATCGCATTTTCGACCGTCTTTTCTGTTTCAACCAGAATAGCGGCAACCTCTTTATATGAATATCCACATACAAAAAGAGACAGAACCTTTCGCTCAAGTAAGGAAAGCTCGCTGTTCATCCTTTCAAAAACTCTTTCGAGTTCAACCCGCGTCTCCATTGCGTCTTCAATATATTCGTTAGAAACTATATCAAAGTCATGGAATTCCAAAGATACATAATCGTTAAGCGGTATATTTTTGTTACTCAGTGATTTTTTCAAAAAAGCAAAAATACCGTTATCTATGCACTTTGTTGCATAAGTTTTAAAGGAAGCGTTTCGTTCTTCTGAATAAGAAGATACAGCACGTAATAAAGCAATTAAACCTTCTTGAATGAGGTCATCCGTCTCGATACCGGAAATATTGTATTTTGAAGCCTTGAACCTAATATATGGAATAAAGTTCTGGATTGTATTAGTATCTACTTCTGAAAAAATATTGGAATTGCTATTAACCACTTGCATAAAATCCCTAAATTATAGTGTGCGATATATCTATTATATTTGCAACGACGCACTTTGTCAAGTTTTTTCAAAAAAAAATAGTTGTTTACAGATATTTATATGAAAATACATGAAATATAAAGTAAGTTGTCGATTTTCGTCTTGTGCGTAACGTCTTTTTTTAGGGAATGTCAAAATAAAGTTGAGCAGCAATTGTTTTGAGCATATCCCCCACTGTAGGCAAAGGAGATGCTCAAAACACAAATCAACATAATCATTTGCTGACTTTTTTAAAATATATTGCAAACCAAAGAAAAATAAGATAAAATAAATCAAGTATAAAATTTAAAATTAAAGTCATAGTTTAATAATATTTATCTGATAAATTTATACTATTAAATTTGATAAATATTATTCAAATTCTTTTATCAAATTTTCTATATCATTGATTGTAGCAAGCGACGGAATAGCGCCCTTTGTGGTTGTTGAGAACGACCCTGCGGCATTGCTGAATTTAAGCATGTTATCAAGCTGTTGTTGAGTTATTTGCGAAATGTCTATGTTATCTTTTAGTATAGTATATAAAACGGCGGACCAAAACGAATCCCCGGCTCCCGTGGTGTCGACAACTTTAACGTCAAACGTCTCACTCGTTGCAAAAACTTTGTTTGAAGTTAAAGCCGCGGCTCCTTTGGGGCCTCTTGTTACTATTAAAAGCTTTATATTGTATTTGGATAACAACTGCTCCATTCCCGTTTTAATATCTGTTTGATCGGTCAAAAACTCAAGTTCTTCGTCTGAAAGTTTTACAACATCGGAAAATTCAAACCCTTGTTTAATTTTTTGTTTTGCATTGTCGAGGTTGTCCCAAAGCAAGGCTCTAAGATTTGGGTCGTATGACACAATTTTCCCAAATTCGCTTGCTTTTTTAGCCGCAAAAAATGTTGCACCACACGCCGGTTCGCTCGTCATTGACACCGAACCGAAATGAAAAATCTTACAGTTTTTAATCGCATCTGTCGAAACCTCTTGTTCAGTTAACATAACGTCGGCGGTTCGGTCTCTATAAAACGTAAAACTTCTGTTGCCTCTTTCGTCAAGCGAAACCATCGCAAGCGTTGTTGGGTGTTTGTCCGATATCGACACATAGTCTGTGTTTATGTTTGCTTGTTTAAATGTTTTAAGTAGAAGCTCTCCGAAACAGTCGTCCCCTACCTTTGTGATAATGGCGGTTTTAAGCCCCAGTTTCGAACCTCCCGCCATAACGTTTGCCGGCGCTCCTCCGGGGTTCCCTTCTAAAAGCATACTGTTGTTTTCATTTGGCGAAGACACTATAATGTCAATTAGACTTTCTCCCACAGCTATTAGATCAAACATTGCAAATAAACTCCTCTCAAATTTTTATTCTATATCATCCGAAATTCGGTTTTCTAACCTTTTTCATTATAGTTTAATTCATGTCTTAACACAACCAAGACCAACTCGGGACGGTTAAACGTTCTAAGTGGTAACAGCTCGCTCACCCCAAGCCCCCGACTTATTACTACAGCAGTTTCGTCGCTGTAGTGCACCCCTTGCGTAAGCTTTGGGAAGAGACCTTGGCCGGGAGCTATAACAGCTCCTAAAAAAGGCAACCTAATCTGTCCGCCATGTGCATGCCCCGTCAAGACAACGTCTACGCCGCTTTCCCCATAAAATTCGATATAATCGGGGCGATGTGAGACGAGAACAGAAAACTTTTCAGGTTTCTCGGGTATAAGCTTTGCTAGTTCCCTTTTTGCAATATCTCGTGGCTTGTTTATCTTTATATCGGGCGCAAATCCCGGGTCACGAAGTCCGAATATATCTATACTTTGTTCCCCGATTGATATAGTTTGACTTTGATTGAACAATATCTTAATATCAATATCCGATATCACTTTTAACATCTCATAATACGCCCCCTCATGTGACTCGTGATTTCCGGGCGTGTAATATGTCGGCGCAAGCTTTGAAAGTTGTTTAAACAGACATTCTATCTTTTCAAAATTTTCGGGTAATGCAGAAAAGATGTCGCCACCCACCACTATTATATCGGGTTCGCTGTTTTTCACCTTCTCGAGTAAAATAGTTTGATTTTTTCCAAACTCCGCTTCATGAAGATCGCTTAAAAACATTATTCTAAATCCATCAAATGAATTTGGCAGTCTCTCGCTGTAGATTTGATATTCTGTCGTTTCAAGTTTATTTGTATCGATGTAGAAATAAATCAATGCAACGATTATTGTTGTAATTAATATAATAAATAAAATCATGATTGTTCTTTTCTTTAAAGATGTCATATAATATATATTAAATCCTATTCATAATAAAATCAAGAAGAAAATAAAGGTTACACATTTATGCACTATCTATTATCATTTTTAGAGGGTATAATAACATTTATATCCCCTTGTCTTTTGCCCATGCTTCCCGTCTACATCTCATACTTTGCGGCGGATACCGAAAGCAAAAGCAAAAAAACCGCCGTCATAAACTCAATTGCATTTGTTTCGGGGTTCACCGTTGTTTTTGTAGCCCTTGGGGCATTTTCCGGAGTTCTCGGTTCTTTATTGCTTGTATATTCAAGGCAGGTGTATCTTGTAAGCGGATTGTTAATAATTTTGTTTGGTCTTTCGGTTTTAGGCATAGTTAAACTTCCCGTACTTAATATATTTAATAAATCAAACGGTCAAGGCAAAAAAAGAGGTGTTCTTTCCTCGTTTGTTTTTGGGCTAGTATTTTCAGTATGTTGGACACCGTGTGTCGGCGCATTTTTAGGTTCTGCTTTGATTTTGGCGGCAACAAGCGGAAACGCAGTTCAAGGAATTATCATGCTTTTGCTTTATTCGTTAGGCCTTGGTATCCCATTTATAATAAGCGCACTTTTGCTCGACAAGCTTAAAACTTCTTTCGATTTTATCAAGCGCCACTATAAGATAATTAATATGATAAGCGGAATAGTTCTTATTATCCTTGGAATATTAATTGCCACCAACATAATAAGTATATTCTATTCTTGGGTTATTTAGAAAGGAAATGTCATCAAGATGAAAAACAACAAGCTTACTTTAATAGTCACCATCACGCTTCTCGTTTCGATCATTGGTTCTGCCTATTTTGTTTATGATATGGTATCAAGTCAAGTAGAAACCCCGCAAGTAGCACAATCTTCACAGCTTGCGCTTGCTCCACAAACCGAAAGTTCCTCGGGTGAAACGGTTGAACAAACGGAGGAACCGGATCCCGACGTTATTATGGCTCCCGATTTTGTAGTGTATGATATAGACGGCAACCCCGTAAACCTATCCGATTTTGAGGGCAAGCCCGTTGTTATAAACTATTGGGCAAGTTGGTGTCCGCCATGCATCGCCGAGTTTCCCGATTTTGAATTGGCGTATCAAGAATATGGCGAAGAGGTAGTTTTCTTGATGGTTAACTCAACCGACGGAAGCCGTGAAACGGTTGATTCCGCAACAGAATTTATCGACGAAAATGGGTATACTATGCCTATAGTGTTTGACAGCGATTTAAACTTTGCGTTAACTTATCAATTCAGAGCACTTCCAACCACAACGTTTATCAACGGCAACGGCGAAATCTTCAGCATATACTCTGGTCTTATCGGAAAAGATATAATTGACGAGAATATTCAACAAATAATAATATAATTTTAAAAGGAGAACAAAAAAATGAGTGCATTAATTATCACAAACGAAAACTTTGAAAGCGAAGTCCTAAAATCCGACAAACCCGTATTGGTAGACTTTTGGGCACCATGGTGTGGACCGTGCAAGATGGTTTCCCCAATCATCGACCAAATAGCCGCGGAAGAAAACGACATCAAAGTTTGCAAAGTCAATGTTGACGAACAATCGGAACTTGCGGCGAAGTATTCCGTCATGAGTATTCCGACACTTATGGTCGTCAAAGATGGAAAGGTGGTAACACAAGCCGCCGGAGCACGTTCAAAGCAAGCTATTCTTGATATGATGAAATAATCTCCGCCTTACGGCGGAGCTATTAAAAATACTCCTTGCCTCGTTTCACTCGGCATTTTGCACCGATGGTGCAAAAACGTAGTATTTCTTAAAATTAAAGCTACATCTAATATAAATAATCCGCAGGATTATTTATATTTCCGCATCTGACCTTTGGTCAGGCGGTTTAAAATAGTATTGAAGACGCCGTGGCAAAGCCACATGGCGAATTTATATAATATTTGGAACAAATATTATATAAATAATCCTCAGTGCAAATTTTTTTATAGAAACGTTTTTTGTCAGGGGTCTAGGGGGAGTTTCGATTCTC
>CAYJAY010000019.1:0-42545 GCA_964368445.1 uncultured Oscillospiraceae bacterium | reverse complement strand
AAACGAGGAGCAACGGAGCGTTGTGCGCGATGACTTTTATAATTTTACAAAAAAAGTCGTCGCAAACTTAAGCAAAGTTTGCGACGAGTGGTGCCGGTGGTCGGGGTCGAACCGACACGGTATCGCTACCACGGGATTTTGAGTCCCGCACGTCTGCCAATTCCATCACACCGGCTTAATTTATATGCAACAATTTTGCTTTGCATTGTTTTACTTGCTACACAAAATTAATATTGCCTTAATATTATATATCAAAAGAATTTTTTTTGCAATACATTTAGAAAACTATTTTTTAAAACGATATAACATTTCGCCACAAGACACTGCGCAACACGACAAATGACATAAATATATTCCAACTTATAAGCAAAGAGAAGTTTTGACAAAGTACTAGTCGCGGTCTTTTTTTTGTTCGCTTTTTGGATTTTTCTTGTTGTTTGATTTAATCGTTGCTATTATACCTTCGCCAAACGTCAAGAATTTTTGAACCGGAAAACTCCAAAGTAGGTTTAAAGCAGAGGACAAAATCTTTGAGAATATCTCGTTGAAACTTAATATATCGACGAAAAGTGTTATACATCCCATCATAAACATGTAACTCATCATTGCAGAGATACTATACGTTGCAAGTTGGCTTGTGACCGGCCTCGAATAGCTTTTAAAATTCAAGTATTTGTTAAGCATAAAATGTACTATTGTTGCGAATATCCAACTTATAGTCGTTGCGACTTGTGCCGTCACCGTGCCCGACATCGTAACGATAAGCGTAAATATCCCGATGTCAACCGCGGCACATGTTGTCCCAATCATAACATATCTTGCAAACTGAAACGCTGTTTCCTCTTTCCATCCGAGAAGATTTCCGAAAAACAACACGACGGTTTCGTATACTTTAATTACCCATTTTATCATTGATTTTATAATTCCTAAACATTAATTTTTCCATAACTATATCATTATACACTGGATTAAGTGTTTTTAAAAGGTGTTCTTACAAGATTAATATAATAGCCGCTACATTCGTTTAAACGTTAGGTATAATTTATTGCAACTACAACATTATGTTTTGTGGATTGTTGTTGCTCGATAAATTGATACTAGTGAATATATTCTTTTTGTCCCGCCAGCTTAAAATCTTCGAAACCCTCTTCGCCACGTCTATCGGGCAGGTCGTAGTTTTGTGATAGATATTCCCCAAAATGCATCGACAACTTTTCCATGCCATATATGTTAAGATGATCAATATCGGCAAAATCCGAAGAGAAATCTATCGACGCTTGTTGGTATAGCCTGTTGTAATCGACAAAAGAAACGCCTTTGCTGTCTGCGATTGTTCCCACCCTATTTAAAATTTTTTGCAGATCGCTTTCAATAGGAAACGGAGCCGCAACAAAAACCAGTTCGATGTCGTTTTGCTCGCAGATATTAATAATGTTGTTTAAGCTTTTGTTAGACAATGAATCAAGTTCGAGTTTTTCGGGGGTTACATATTTCTCTGGTGTCGGGTGTGCCGTTGATTTATCAAAAAGAACGGCCCCGTGGTTGTACCTATATTTCTCATAATTGAGAGGAGCAAAGTCGGATTTGTTAAGGATCTTCCAATTTTCGTGATATTTAATCAAGGGAAACAACGGCAAAAATCTTTCGGATAGGCTAACTTGTTGATTGGAAAAAAACAAAGTTTTTATTTTGTCAAAGCTAAAAGGACTTAGAGGATAGCTGGTTTGAAAAGACGATTCGTTGTTTTGCTTCATTCTAAAACCTCGTCCCATTGTTGCTCCGACAACCTCGACAACAACTACTGTGGGTTGCTGTACCTTTAACGTTTCCTTTAAAAAATACTCCGTCGCATAAAGTTCTTGACCAAGCGACGAAAAAACATAGCTTGGAATGCCGAAATGTTCCCATAAAACTTTGGGATAGAAAGCACACGCCGCATGGCTGCTTCCGATAAAAACAACGTCGTATTTATCTCGATTTTTTCGCTTGTAAAATTCGTCGACATAAACAGAATACGGTTCCATCATTTCTTGGTTTAACCATAAATGAGTAATCCAAAGTGCGGGGTTGTTTGCCAATGCAAATATAACGCAAAACACTCCGACAAAAGCTATCGTACTTAAAATTTTCTTAACCAACTAAAACAATCCTTATCTTGAATGTAAAACTTATTGTTCTCTGAAATATTCTTTTTGTCCCGCCAGTTCAAAATCTTCAAAACCCTCTTCGCCACGTCTGTCGGGCAGGTCGTAGTTTTGTGACAGATATTCTCCAAAATGCGTCGATATCTTTTCCATGCCTGCCACATTAAGGTGGTCGGCATCAAAAAAATCTGTTGAAAAGTCTATGCCTGTCTGTTCATAAAGTCTGTTATAGTTGATAAACGGAACATCGTTTTGGTTCGCTATCTCGGCCACACTGTTTATAACTTTTTGCGTGTCTTGCTCAATGGCATATGGAGCGGATACCAAAACAAGCTCGATATCGTTTTCGCTACATATCTCGATTATATTGTATAAACTTTGTTTTGATTTTGTATGAAAGTCAAGTTTTTCGGTGGTTATGTAGGAGGGCTGTTCAAACTCACCGAACCTTGCGTTAAACAGCATTGCTCCGTTGTTATATCGGTATTGTTCGACATTAATAGGAGAAAAGTCGGTAAAACTCATTGTTTCCCAACTTTCATGAAATGTAATAAACGGAAACATTGGCTCAAAACGTTCAACAAAAGGCAACTGATCAAAGGCGTTATTTAATGTATAAAGCTTGTCTAGGCTTAGTGGTGAAAAAGAATAGCTTGTAGTTTTAGAAGGTTCGTTGTTTAATGTTGTTCTAAAGGCAACCCCCATAGCCGCCCCGATAACTTCAAGCACCACAACTTTAGGTTGTTGAACCTTTAACGTTTCTTTTAAAAAATATTCAGATACGTAAAGCTCTTGTCCTGAGGAAGTGAATACATAACTTGAAAACCCATGTTGTTCCCAAAAAATTTTGGGATAAAAGGTGCACCCGGCGTGGCTGCTTCCAATAAAAACTACGTCATATTTGTTTCTGTTTTGTTGTTCATACATCTGCCCTATAGCAACAGCGTACGGTTCATAAGCATATCTTGCCCAAGAAGTCCAATATATTGTGTTGTTTAAATAACTGAATATAACTGTAAAAATAACGACAAACACAACCGAACCGAGAACTTTCTTTAACACTTAACTTTTCCCCCTAGAACTGAAAATATATAAACTGTTGAACCGCCGTTGAACCGTATACGCCAAATATTAAGATTGCAAAGATGAAAATATATAGTATCGGCCACCTTATGAAAAACGGAAGTTTTTCAAACTTTGTTTGTATTCCGCCCTTTTGGCGTATGAACTCGACGACAAACATAATAACGATACATACGGTAACTAAAATAACCTCGCGCAAATTAAACACTGCCGCCGGGAAATATGCCTGATAGAGCCCTGTCATACTTGAAAATGACGCTGTGTTTAAAAAATCGCTTAAAAGGGGATATGGTGTGAACATATTTTTAATAACGATAAACGCATCGCTTAGGTTGTTTGCCCTGAAAAAGATCCAAGCAAAAGTAGTTAACGCAAACGTCATTAATATTCTTAAAAAATTATAAACACCGCAAAGTTTTTTCGGAACATATTTTTTTCGCAAAACGCTGCGTTTTTTTTCGGTTGTAAGCGACACTACCTGCATGATTGCGTGGATTAATCCCCAAACAACAAAATTAAGTCGTGCGCCGTGCCAAAGACCGCTTACCAAAAAAACTATCGAGATGTTGAGATATTTTCTAAATTCGCCTTTTCTGTTTCCGCCAAGCGGTATGTAAAGATAGTCACGAAACCACGAGGTTAGCGAGATGTGCCAGCGTTTCCAAAAATCCGGTATCGAGGTTGCAAAATATGGGCTGTTGAAGTTTTGCATAAGCTTAAAGCCCATAACCCGAGCGGCGCCTATCGCAATGCTGGAATATCCCGCAAAGTCACAGTAGATTTGAAACGCAAACAAAATTGTTGCAAAAAACACGATGATGCCGTTGTAGTTATGTATGTTGTTGTAAACTTCGTTTACCAAAATAGCGGATCTATCCGCGATTATCATCTTTTGGAACAAACCCCAAAGCATGAGCTGAAGCCCGCTTTTCATGCGGTCAAAGTTAAATTTATGTACCTCGTCAAACTGTGGCAAAAGATTTTTAGAACGCTCGATAGGCCCTGCGACAAGCTGGGGGAAAAACGAAACAAACAGCGCGTATTTCGCAAGGTTTCTCTCCGGCTTTAGCTCCCCTCTGTACACGTCAAGGGTATACGAAAGCGCTTGGAAAGTGTAAAACGAAATTCCGACCGGAAGCAAAAGCGAAAGCGACGGAACGTCGTATATTATGCCTATTCTTACAAGGAATGTTTCAACAAGATCGGAAGCAAAGTTAAAGTATTTAAAGAAAAACAATATCGCGAGATTTAAAACAAAACTTGCCGCGACACATAGTTTTTTCGTTTTAACCGTCTTAGATCGATCGATAAATATGCCACTTAAAAATGTAATAACGGTTGAAACTGCAATTAAAACGGCGTATTCCGGATTCCACGACATATAAAAATAATAGCTTGTAACCAAAAGCCAGATATAACGAAACTTATGTGGTATCAAAAAATATATTAGCGTTACTATTGGGAAAAACAATAAAAAATCGAATGAATTAAAAAGCATAATTTCCTCTTGATTAATTTTTTGTGTAGGCTGTTAACTAAAAAATCATTTGCTTTGTCTATCGTTTAAGAGGCTCTACCATGTCACGTGTCGCTTGTTCGGTGATGTGGAGCGGGTCGAGAAAATCTTCCCGACTTACACCGCATTTTTTGTAGTCGTACGAGCCGATTACCTCTATGCCGTTTTGTTCAAGCGACAAAAGATACTGTTCTGTTTCAAAAAACATCTGGAATGTTAACTCGTTGCTTTCAAATTCGCTGACAAGGTCGGGGTGGTAGGGAGACAGATACAACACAACCTCGACGCCGTTTTGCTCCATCGATTTTAAAAGAGCCTCGAATATCAAAACGTTGGTCTCATAAAGCTGTTCATATCCACCAACTTCGGACGATATCGTCGGAAGCCCTATGCGTACGCGTTCGTCCTTTTCCGATTGGTGGGCTTCGGCGTAGTTGATAGGATAGCTGTAGCTTCCGTCCGGGTGAATAACCGCGCGTTCGGGTTCGGCGTAGTTTTGAGTTGGGATAACCTTGTTGGTTAGATACGACCCGTCAAAAAAACTCTTTACATTTTGCTGAAAATATCCGAGAGTGTAAAGTGGGCTGTAGCTTTCAAGGCTGTTTGTTTGCGGAACAACAATCTCAGTTTCAATGTTGTTTGATATAAACTTTTGGAAGTTTTCGCCATACGCCAAAAGATATCTGTTGTCGTCTTTTCTTTGGTCGAAAAACCAGATGTCGGTAACAAGGATAACCCTTTTCGGAATATTACCGTTGTCGAGATAGCTTTGCCAAAGCGACACAACGTCGCCGAGCACTGCGCCGGTCACACAGCTGTTTATCATTTCGTCGTCCGCAAGTGAGAGCATGTCGGACGATATCTGGATACCGCGCGACGAACCCAACACGACGGTGTCGACCGAGGAGCTGTTTTGAGTAATCGTCTTAAACGCAAGGTCGCGGTCGTTGTAGTTGTTTGGTACAATTACATTGCTGTCGTTTGAGAGGTAGCCCATTATATCTTGCGTTATCTTGTCCGCGCGCAGAATGTTTGCCGAGTCCACTAAAACGTTGACCCCGAGAAGCAACACAAAAAGCGACGATACAACTAATATTATTGAAGTTAAAAATTTTTTCATAAATTATAATCTCGAATTTTCCTATTTTAAAACTGAAAGTATATAAATGAGCTGTCTCCAAAACGCCCGATTGTTATTATCGCAAAGAGCATGAAATAATAACAAATCCATCTTGGAACGACGGACATTTTTTGCAACGGATAACAACGGAGCGGGTCGGCTTTTTGTTGTTTTGAAACTATGACATCATACAAAAATGTGACAACTAACGAAAGCGAAAGCAACAAAAGCATTATCGGGACAAATATAGTAGCGCCGGTAGTCTCGGAAGATATCGTGTTTTTGATTATCTCGAAAAAACCTTCAAGAGAACCTAACGTCGAAAGCGAACTGATAACGTTTAAACTTTGCGATAAATCTTGCGCGTTAAAAAAGATGAGCGAAAACGCGAAAAGCAAAAAAATCGTCAATGATTTAGAGAAGTTTCTCAGCATATCTAACAACTTGTTTTGAATCTTTATTGGGCGTTTGCGCCATTTGTGGATAAGTTCCTCCGCTATTCGGAAAACGCCGTTTAACGCTCCCCATATGATAAAAGTATACCCGGCTCCGTGCCAAAGTCCGCTTATTAAAAATACAATTAAAATGTTTATTAAAAAGGCGGGTTTAGCGGAGTCTAGGTTTTTTCGGTTAAACGTTTTGTTTGCCCAGTTAGACCACACAAGCGGTATAAAAACATAGTCTTGAAGCCACGAAGTAAGCGAGATATGCCACTTTGACCAGAATGTCGAAAAGTTTCTTGAAAGATACGGCGACTCGAAGTTTTCAGAAAGCTTAAATCCTAACATCTTTCCCGAACCTATTGCCATGTCTGAATATGACGAAAAATCGACATAAAGCGCAATCGCATATACTATCATAATAACGATATAAGCCGAACCGTTCATGCTTTCGGGGGAGGCGTAGCTTGAACTTACAAACAACAAAAGCCAATCCGCGACGACAACTTTTTTAAAAAGTCCTATCAAAAAGCGTTGCGCGCCCAGCCAAATGTTTTGGAAATTATATTTTTGTATCTCGTTATACTGTGGAAGCATAACCGAAGCGCGCGCAATAGGCCCCGAAAAAAGCGCGGGGAAAAACGACGCGAAAAGCGCGTAGGTCACGAGATTTTTTTCGGGTTTTATCTTTTTGTTGTAGACATCGATTTGATATCCAAGCGTTTGAAACGTATAAAAGCTTATGCCAAGCGGAGCTATCAAGTCTTTGAAACTCACTATCGGAACAACAAGCGAAACTGTTTCGGCAAAAAAATTATAATATTTAAATATAAACAAAATCGAAAGATTTAAAACTATCGAGATAATGTTTATCGCAAGCCTTTTTTTGGGGTTTTGCACTTTGTGAATTAACAGTGCCGAAAGATACGTTAATAAAAGCGAAAACACCAAAAACAACACAAGGCCTTTTGCCGCGATGTAGTAAAATACAAAACAGCAAACAACCAAAAACAAGTTTTTTAGCAGAAGTTTTTTTGGTATTAAATAATATATTAACGTTGCTATGCTTATAAAAGCGATATATTCAATCGAGATGAATGACATAAAGTTATATCCTTAAAACATTTAACTTTTAAAACTAATCTATCAAAAGGACGCTATCCTTTGAGAGATTCGATGTATCTTAAAAACAGATACACAACCGAAAGAAAAGCCACGATGCATATGGCTTGAAGGGTTATCGAAAGCGCCGGCGGGAAAAAGTCTATCGTTGAAAACAGAATAAAAAGATATCCTATAACAACGACACATATAATCGAAATAACAGAAGCCGCGATAACCCGTGGGATATAAAGCTCGGCTTTTTTGTTTTTTCGTGAAAATCTCTTTGCCAAAACACACCTCTAAAACTCTTCGTTTTCAATGTTTATAAATTTGTCTATCCTTGTTTTGTGTCTTCCCGTTCCCTCGAACTCGGTGTTCAAAAAAACGTCAACAAGTTCGATGGCAAGACCGGCGCCCACAACGCGCCCACCAAGACACAAAACGTTTGCGTCGTTGTGGAGTCTTGTGTATTTCGCGCTGAAATAATCGGAACAAACCGCCGCGCGTATGCCGTTTATCTTGTTTGCGGCTATCGAAATCCCAATTCCCGTTCCGCATATCAGAATAGCCTTTTCGGCTTGGTTGTTCAAAACAGCTTTACATGGTTCGACAGCCATGTCGGGATAGTCGCAACTTTTTGCTTCGTGGCAACCATAGTCTTTATATTGTATTTGTTTTTGATCAAGATACTCTTTAATCTGTTGTTTAAGTTCAAAGCCTCCGTGGTCGCTTCCAAGAGCTATCATAATAACATACTCCTTAGTTTGGTTATTTTAACTTGGTTAAATTGCCGTTATTAATTTATTATTATACCATAAACAGATATATTATTGTAAGTCTTTGAAGGGCAATTTACATAATTTTTAACCTTTTCTTATAATGATATGTAAATAAACAAAAATAAGTTGTGTTATTTATTTAACTGTGGTATAGTTGTGTTACACATAACGAAGTGTTGTGTTACGCATAACGAAGTGTTGTGTTATATATAACGGAGGTTATTACAATGGATATAGCAGCTATGAGCATGAATTTATCTATGGGCGAGGTAATGCAAGAAGTAAGCATTGCGATGTTGAAAAAAACGATGGACACGGCAGAGGCAAACGCTTTAAGCCTGGTAAGTGAAATGATGCCGCCTTCGCGCCCGTTGCCCCCGACAGAGGGAAATTTTATTGACGTCATGGTTTAATAGATAAAAACAAAATAAGCAAAACAAGCAATAAAAAAAACACCGTAAAAGGTGTTTTTTTTATTGCTTGTTTTTGCTAGCTCCTTTTTGGAACAACTTCAAGCCAGTATTCGTCAGGGTCGGTTATAAAATAGATCCCCATCTTTTCGTTTTCAAAACAAATGCAACCCATCTCTTTGTGTTTTTGGTGTGCCGCTTGATAATCGTCCGCAACAAACGCCAGATGGAACTCGCTTTCCCCAAGGTCATACGCTTCGGGGTGGTCGCGAAGCCAGGTTAGTTCAAGCAAAAAATCACTTTTGCCGTCGGTTAGATATACGATGATGAAACTCCCGTCGTCCGCCTCTTTTCTTCTTTGCTCTTTAAGTCCCAAAGCTTGGTCGTAAAAAGCTAGGCTTTTTTCAAGATCTTTGACGTTGAAGTTATAGTGATTAAATGTAAACATAAAAATCCTCCGGTATTTTTATTGATGTTGTTTTAGATAGCTTTGCCACAGCTACTCAATTGAGGCAACGTTTAGACAAGTGATATGATGTAATGAGCGGCTTGCCGTTTGTTTTAAGATAAACCGACCAAGACGGGTTGTCGAGGACGCCCTACGTCCATCAAATGTTGTGTTGTTCGGGCGAGGAGGACGGCAACAGCAGAGCCTTTGCCGTACGGTTTGTCTCTTGAGATTTGGTTCGGGCGACGAGAACGGCAAGAGCAGAGCCGTTGCCCTACGTCTGCTGTTTTATGGAAACGCTAAAAGCTGAAAATTCTATTCAAAATATCGCCACGAAGTGGCGCACCAACATTCCTAATTCCTAATTCCTCATTCCTAATTCCCCGCCGTCTTGGTCGCTTGTCTTTTTTCGCTTTTTAACCGCTTCGTTTAAAAGATATTCGATTTGGCCGTTAATTGAGCGAAAATCATCCTCTGCCCAGCGGTTTATCTCGTTCCAAAGCGAGGGCGAAAGCCTTAAAACAATCTGTTTTCTTTCGTTTTTATCCGCCATAGTAACTGCCCATTAATAGATAGTTCCGCTGTTTATAATCGGTTGGGTTTCTTTTGAACCGCAAAGAACGACAAGTAGATTTGAAACCATCTGAGCCTTTCTTTCTTCATCGAGCGCGACTATCTCGTTTTCTGAAAGTTTGTTGAGAGCGAGTTCAACCATTCCAACCGCGCCTTCAACAATCTTTTGGCGCGCCGCAATTATCGCGGAAGCTTGTTGACGTTGGAGCATAGCCGCCGCAATTTCGGGAGCATATGCAAGGTGGGAAATCCTAGCCTCTAAAATCTCGATTCCCGCAAGCTCGACTTTTTCCCCAAGGTTCTCGCAAAGTTCTTTTGAAACAAGTGTGCTAGACCCTCTTAAAGATTTTTCGTCGCCGCCGTCCTCGCTGTCGTCGTAGGAATAAAGCCGTGCAACGTTTCTTATCGCCGCGTCGGTTTGGGTTGAAACATATGTCTTGTAGTTGTCAACCTCGAAAACCGCTTTTGTTGCGTTTTTAACGCGCCATATAACAACAACACCAATTTCGATTGGATTTCCGTCTTTGTCGTTAACCTTTTGTTTTTCGTTGTTAAGAGTAATTGATTTAAGCGAAACTTTTTTGCTTGTCAAAAGCGAGGTTGCGCCAAGCGACGAGGTTTTACCGGCGGCAATCATCTTTGCGTTCGCTTCCGATATAACCGCTTTTGCGCTGTCCACCGTTGGGTTTATCATGGTGCAAAACGGATTGATAAAGAAAAATCCCGGTTTTGCAATTGTCCCATAGTAGTTGCCGAACAGGACATAGACCCCCGCTTGGTTTGGCTCGATAACCTTCAAGCCGCCAAGCAAAAATATACAGACGACAAACACAAGCGACGGCAAAACAATCAATGCCGGCATGTTCCAAATTATAGCCATGACAAAAAGATATACGCTGGCTAGTATCAAGACAATTGAAACGACTAGTACTAACATTCCGTTAATAGGGTTTAAAAGTTTTTCTGTGATATTTCCCGATTTGTTTTCCAT
Source organism: uncultured Oscillospiraceae bacterium (assembly GCA_964368445.1). Classification (GTDB taxonomy): domain Bacteria; phylum Bacillota; class Clostridia; order Oscillospirales; family Ruminococcaceae; genus CAYJAY01. The sequence goes on along the minus strand of CAYJAY010000019.1, from coordinate 31,937 downwards.
TTTTTCAAGTTCTCCTTAAATTAAGAATTGATTTAGCCGAACCATGATTTTGTTTTGCGATGTTATTATGTGTTATTGTGATGCATGGTTGTCACGTGTTACTTTAAAAAAGGGGGATTCGGCTTTACGAACCACAACTTGGTTTGTGATATCATTATGATATCATTGTGATACATAGTTGTCAAGAGTTATTTAAAAAAAAATTGGGACTTCGGTTTGCCGAAGTCCCTTCATGAAAGTTATTATATTCTCAACCTAAAACCCGTCTGAAAGTTTAAAGTCGGTTGTTTCGGTCACCGGGTTTCCCGTGACGTCGCCAAGTTCATATATGCCGGACGTTCCCTCGAGAACGTCGGTAGGGTCGATGTTATATTCCCCAATCATCATCGCAAAGTGCAAGTGTGGCCCTGTCGACCACCAACCGGTCGAGCCGACAAGCCCAATCTCTTGCCCCTTTTCAACCATGTCGCCCGTCTCGACTATCGTTTCGTCCAAATGATAATAGATAGAATGCAGTCCGTTGCCGTGTTCAATCATGATCGTTCCGCCGCTTTGCATGAGAAATCCTGCAAACAGGACTTTGCCGTGGTTTGGCGCAACTATCGGTGTTCCTGTCTTGCAAGCAAAGTCAACACCAACGTGGTACATAACTCCGTCATATCCTCCGTATGGCCCTGTGTAGGTGATGTATCTTTCGACGCCAAACGTCGAGCTTACCCAATATCCTTCGGCGGTGTCCGCGACTGGAGGAATGAAAAGGCCTTCCCAATAAACTTCGGGGTCAAAGTTGAAGTATAGCGGGCTGTATACTACATTAAAATCCTGTTCCGGCGGAATGTCCACCGTTTCGGATGGTCCCGGAGCTTCAAGTTCAAAACTTTCTTGCTCATATATCTTTTTGACAACCTCGAAATCGAACGATTCGACATGTTCTCCAACCGTAACCTCAACCGAATAGTTGCCCGGCTGTTGCCTATAGCTTATCGGAACATACGCCCACCGCAGTTCGTCGTCTTCCATAAACGTCGGAATAGGTCCCATAGGTTGACCGTCTGAGTCGTACATCTGCGCCGAGATATCCCCACCGATATTTTTTGCCGAAATAACGTATGCGCCGGCTTGGATGATCTCGGTGTTTGATATTGATATCTCGGGTAAAAAGCTGTAGTTAATGTTAAACTTATATGTAATTCCGGAGTTTGGCTTGATTTCAAAACTGTGAAGTCCGTTGGAGCTTGCCTTAAACGAAGCGAGCGCTTCAACTTCTCCCGAAAAAACCTGCTCGCCGTTCCCGTCTGTGACGGTGACGGCGCCTGCCGTTAAGCCTGTGACCGATGGCGCGTTTTCTGTCATTTGTTCAAACGTCGAAACGACAGAGGTTCCGCCGCTTATCGTGACTTGGTTGCCCGCAATGGTCTCGCCCACCGTGTCGAACCAAAACGGCTCGATTATCGCGTTGTCCACCAAAATGGGGGAGGGGTTGGCGGTTATCAATGCGTTTTCGCTTTGTTCGTTAGAAAACACAAATCTTGCAAAAGGCATGAACAGTTTAATGACGTTACCGTTATTGTCCTTTGACGCGAGTTGTCCGTTTTCGGGGTTGTGAAGTATTACAAAAGAAACTTCGCCACCGTCGCTCGATTCAAAAAAGAGCTCTCCCAAAGTTTGTGGAAAATTAATCTCGCTTGCGCTGTTTCCTTTTGTAACCGCAGAGGCTACAAGCGCGGTTGATGTGATACCTTGTTTTTCAAAATCTTCACCGCCCGAAAGCGAGACTATCTTCAAATAGTCCCCAAAAAGTTTAATATCGCTTTTTAAACTTGGCGTAAACATGGCGGTTAACAAAACTACAATTAAAAACAAAGCCACTGCCAACACGATTATTAAAATAGGTTTTTTGCGTTTGATTTTTTGTGCCGGCGGTTTGTCCTTAACTCCGGGCGCTTTAAAGGTATAGTTTTTTGTGTCATTCACTTTTTTGCACTACTCCTTTTGACATAATTCATGGTGAATTGGACATTATAATACTAAACAACAAAACAGGGGTTGCTTTTATATTATAAATATTATAACATATATATTTGAATTTTCTTGTGTTAATTTGACGGAATTTAGATATATAGTTGTTTTGAATTTTAACATATCTACAAATATGGGAAAATAGTTTACTTTTTGCTTTAATTTGTGTATAATGATTTGAGCAACGTCCAAATTTAATACGTTATTTTTTATCTTAAAGGAGTTTATAAAATGAAGAAAATTATTGCACTTGTTTTGTGCATAACGTTGTCGCTTTCGCTTATAGCATGCGGCACCGAAACAGACGAACCCATCCAATTGGGTACCGTTAATCCGTTCGACAAAGAAAGTATCGGTGTTGCCGGTACAGTTGAAGTTGACGCAACAAAAGACGCGTATAACCGTTTGACAGGCGAATATAACCTAGCTCGTGACCGTGAAAAATCACGTCCCGTTGCTGTTGCTGTCAACAACATCGTTTACGCTATTCCCCAATACGGAATTTCGTACGCTGATTTCATCACCGAGATGGAAACAGAAGGCGGTATCACACGTTTGATGTGTGTATTTGGCGACACTCGTGAGCTTGACATGGTCGGTTCGGTTCGTTCGCTTCGTGACCAATTTATGCAGATTCTTCTTCCTATCGACGCTATGATAGTTCACATCGGTAAATCTATCTATGCTGAAAGATTTATGGCTCAATATAACTACGAAACGATCGACGGAGACGTTGTCCGTGAAGCAGTTTCGATGAACAACGATGTTTTCGCTCAAAGAGGCGAATCTGAACACAGCTGGTTCACTTCAGGTCTTGAAATTGAAACAGGTATGGACCTTGCCGGCGTGACGCTTGAAACTTCGACTTCTGATGTAAAATTATTTAATTTTATTGAAGTTGACGCAGAAAAAATTGTTCCCGCAGCAGGAACAGCAAACGAAGTTACTTTTGATTACTCAAGCGGATACGACGGAGATTTCCGTTATGACGCCGAAACAGGAAAATATCTTAAATGGCAACACGGCAAACCCCAAGTTGACGCAGGAAACGACGACAAACAACTCGAGTTTGAAAACGTATTTTTGTTGACAGCCGAAATTTCTCCCCGTGAAGACGCAGACCTCATCGAAGTTGATTATGTTCAAGGCGGAGTAGGATACTATTTCACACAAGGCGCATATCAAGAAATCAACTGGGCTAAATCGGACGCTTCCGCTCCGTTTGTTTTCACAGATTCTTCGACAGGCGAAGAAGTGAGCGTTAACACAGGAAAAAGCTTCCTTGCAGTTATCCGCACAGACTATGCAGATTCGATTGAAATCGCATAATTAAAGCGAACATAACACTTTTAGAAATTTTATATTAAAAGCAAACCCGCCATGATTGCCGTTGTTCGGCTCTCATGGCGGGTTAATCTTGTCAAAAAAACTTTGTAAATGTACCCTCTAGAAAAGAAACGACAAAGCAAGTTTTTTGCAGTATACAGTTTATAAAGCGCAAAAAACGGGGCGGGTTTTTAGGGCGTGTGTCGCCCTAAATCGTTCGGGGGGAGCGGGGGGTGTCGGGGGGTGTGCCGGGGGCGGGTTCGAAATAGCCCCCAACACCCCCTGACAAAAACAACAAAACAAGATTTTGAGACAAGGGTTTTTTTCAATCTTCATCTACTCAAAAAACATCCCTTCGGTATACGCGTCGATAAAAATTTTGGACGTCGCAAGGTCGACAGTTTGCGCCTTTTTCGCTATCTCTTCCGATTTGTCTATAAAATCTTTGTCCAAAAGCATCATGACCGCTCCGCAAAGTGCCGCGTTTCCGACGACGTTTGCTTTGCTTTCGAGTTGCCTTGGAATTAATCCGATAGCGGCGGCAGAACCAATGTCGAGATAGCTTCCGAAACCTCCCGCGATATATAGCGTTTTGATGTCGTTATAAGTAAGGTTTGAAACAGCCACAAGCGTTTCAATGCCGGCAAAGATTGCGCTTTTTGCGAGTTGAATGCTTCGTATATCCTTTTGGGTCAACACGACCTCTCCCGAAACGACAACGCTTTCGCCCTCGCTAATCCTTCCCGTTTCGTCGATTAATTCAAGCGACAAAAAACCGGCAACCGCGTCCACAACGCCGCTTCCGCAGATTCCAACCGCTTTTCCGTTTCCGATAACCTCGGCTTTAATCTCGTCGTTTTCAACCGAAACTTTGTTGATAGCACCGCTTGCCGCCCCCATGCCCATGTAAAGCCCCCGACCTTCGAACGCGGGCCCTGCCGCCGTCGAACAGCAATAAAACGTGTTGTCTTTTAAAAGTGTAAGTTCGCCGTTTGTGCCGATGTCGGCTAAAATTGAAACGTCGTCTTGTTGCCCCATGTTGCTTGCGATTATGGCGGAAACTATGTCTGCGCCGACAAAAGCCGAAACACACCGCGTAAGATACACCGTGGCGTTTTCACACGGCAACGAAAGTTGTTTTGCGGATATATTTTCCCCAAACAACCTGTCTGCTTCAAACGGCGCACACGACAAAGATTTTGGGTCGCTTCCAGTCAAAAGGTAAAGCATTGTCGTGTTTCCCACTATGACAACAGCATCAATCATGCTTGCGTTTATGTTAGCGGTCAAACAAAGCGTGTTTATAATTTCACTGAGTTTCGTTGTTATACAGTCGCCTATCTCGCAAAGTCCGCCACCCAAAGCGAACTCTATCCTTGTTATAACGTCCGCGCCGAATGTCTGCTGTGGGTTAAGGTGTTGTTCCGTTGCAACTTCCCCGTTTTTGTCGTAAAGAACCGCGACAATCGTGGTTGTTCCAATGTCGACAGCGACACCATATTTCGAAAACAAAGGATTTGTTTTTATATCTGGCAACGTAAAATCAACCGCAATTTTTGCGGTTTTGATTTGGTTGTCTATCTCGATTTCGCAGTCGCCTAAAGCTCTGGTTAAACAAGCGAGCCTAACTCCTTTTGAGATCTCTTTGTCGGACAGGTGTTTTTTCTCCTGATTTGTCATGGGCGAAAGATTGCCCTTTGCAACAACACGACATTTTCCGCAGACCCCACGGCCACCGCACGGCATATCGGGGGAACAGCTTTGTTTCAATATGTCGGAAAGCAGACTGTTTGCGTCTGCTTTAACCGTTTTGTTTTGTATTTTTACGTCTATCATTTTTTATAAAATCCTATTACAAAAGAATTGCCCCAAAATATGTCACGGTGTCTTGTCCGTTGATATATTTCATTCCGGTTGACTTTGCAAGGCTTGAAACCTCGATACCGTATGTTTCAAGGCTTGCTATCGCTGTGTCAGGATAACGACACGGTTGGTTTTGTGGTTTTGTGCAACTCTCGCAAACGTGGCAACCGCCCGCCCCAAGGTGCAAAATGCGCCGGCCATCATTTAATATGTCGAGGTTGCGAACCTTTAGATAAAGTTTGGATTGTTCCTTTGCTTGCGCCATCATCCCCTCGAAATCATAGCTGTCTTCGAGCTGTCCAACTGTCTGGTAGACAACTATCGTTTCAAACGATTTTGCGCGATTTATAAGCTCGTCTATATCACCGGCATCGGGCGGACACATCCAGTTTGTTCCGTATTTCCCGCACGAATTAGACTCGCAAAGTTTTCGATATCCTTTGTCAAACACAACGTCGCCAATCGGAGCATAGCCGACTTTAAACGCGCCTAACCCTTCTATCAGTTCACAGATTTCGTCTAGTTTTTTTTGTTGCATCTTTATAACCATTCCTTTTTTGAACACAATTACAATTGATTGCCGTAGTATCTTGTTAAATCTAAAAGTTTACAAATACATCAAGCAACAAAAAAGCCCTCTCCGCCGGTTGCGACCGGAACCTCTCCCAGAGGGAGAGGCGAAAACTGGCTTCTCCCTATATTGAAAACCAAAGGTTTTCAAATTGGAGAGACTGCACGAAGTGACTGAGAGGGTATTTGTAAAGTTTTGATTGACACAAAGTAGTAGAGGTTTGAATTTACTCTGTTCACAGATTGCCCAAAAAACCAAACCGTAGGGCAAGGGTTCTGCAAGCAACTTAAGGAATTTCACAAGTACATACTTTGTAGAATTATCCTAAAATTACTCCTCCCGCCGGTTGCGACCGGCACCCTCCTCAATGAGGAGGGCTAAGTTAGCCTCCCTCCGAGAGGGAGGTGGCAAAATCTTTGATTTTGACGGAGGGAGTTTACGTAAGACAAGCTTTCCAATTCTAAAAATTCTCTTAAGTTGCTTGCCGCAGCATGCATAAAAGTTTCTGCAAAAAAATTACGCAAAAATTTCAATAAATCCCGGATACCATTCTTTTGCTTTTTTCACAGCATGTCTTAGCGCCATGCCTTTTCCGGCAAGCAAGACGACGTTGTTGTTGGTTTCGCCGTGCCAACTCGAAACTTTGACGTCGGGGCCAACACAATCGGCTATAAACTTTTCGCCGTTTAAAGTCAACAACCCTTTAATTCGATAGGTGCTGTCGCACAACATGTTTAAAAGACTCTCGAAAGATTTTTTATCCATGTTTGGAGAGATGCTAAGCGTTATCGATTGTAAAGTTATGTCTTTAGCGGACGACAACATCTCGACATCTATGTCGGGAGAGACAAACGAAAACCATTCTTTTTGAAAAGCTCCAAACTGTGTGAGAGTCACGTTTGCCGCCATGTTAACTTCTGATATGATTTTTTTCGTTTGTTCAATCTGACTAGGTGTTGCCTGGTCGGTTTTGTTTATAACTACAAGGGAGGAAACGGCGAGCTGTCGCCTGACCACAGTCGCCGTTTCAAAAACTTTGTTAAGCCGCAACGCGTCGGCAAGACAAATGCTACCTTTGTAATTGATGTCTTTGAAACCGCCTAAAACTTTTTTGACGTTGGTCGGGTCGGAAAGACCGCTAGCCTCGGTTATGATAACGTCGGGCTTTTGCAAAACCGCGTCGTTTAAAACCGCTTCAAACTTGTCAAGCCGGCAAGAACAAAAGACGGAACCATTTGTAACCTCCTCTAATACCGCGCCAATCTCTTTAAGCAACGCTCCGTCGACGCCTTCTTTGCCGAATTCGTTTATGATTAAATAAACTTTTTTTGAAGCAAACTGCTTTATAAAATTTTTGAGAAACGTTGTTTTTCCTGCCCCCAAAAATCCGGTTATTAAATAGAAATCACTCATGTTCCGTCTTCACCTTGTTTTATTTCGTTTGTGCGAGTTTTGCTAAAGCCTCGTCAATCACGCTTTCAAGCTCTTGTTTGCTTGGAATTATAGACGAGAATTTGAGTTCGCCGTTAACGTATATCGACGGAAGGTTCGAAACCCCCATCTTTTGGCAACGTGCTATGTTTTCTTTTTCGGTGAATTTATATTCGACTATATCTATCTTGTCGCCATACGTCTGTTTTGCAGTTGTTGCCGCTCCCCACATATATGTGCATGCGGCGCATGTTAGGCTGTCGAGGGTGAACGCTTCGATAAGCGGTTTTTCAAGATTTTGATAATCGGGAAGTTCAACTTCGATGTCGAACGTTTCCGAAGTATAGTTTTCGATAATTTTTGCAACGTCGTCTGTTTGAAGCACAGCTTGTGTCGCGCCTATGACGTTTTCGATCGGTATTGCATACGGCATGTCGCAACCGGGCGCAACGATGATGTTTTTGTATTCGCCAATCTTTGAAAGCATGTCGACGACATACTTCATGTTGTCCTGTTGCGTTCCGTGGAGCATAACCGACGTCAACGGAATGTTTCCGCCTATCGCAACGTTGTATTTGTCGCAGATCTCTTTTGCCGCAAATATATCGACGTTTTCGTCGACCGAAATCGAATCGGGTTTTGTTTGGCACATTACGTCGATGTTGCGCGTTGCGTTTCCGCAAACAAAGAACGACGAGAAAAGCCCTTTTTGTTTGATGTATTCAAAAAGTTCGGTATATGGTTTTGAAAGGAACGTTTCAAAATGATCCGACGATATCTGAGACACCAACGGGTCGACTATCGCAATGACATCCATTCCGGCGTCGGCAAACATGTCGGTCATCGCTTTTCCGCATTTGACGCAAAACTCCATAAGTTGTTCCACATACTCTTCGTCGTCATACATGTCCATGAAAAGATCGTTTCCACGAAGATGGCTTGCGAGGGTGAACGGTCCGCAAAAAAGCCCATACAACGCGGTTGTGTCGCCAACAGCTTGTTTCATTCTTCTCATGGCGGACAACACAAGCGGCATACGTCCGCTTTCGGGGGTTGGTAACGTGCAATCACAAGGTACTGTCATCGTGTCTTCAAGCGGGTGGCTTGCAACGCTTGGAGGGCCGTCTTTCGCCCAACGAAGTTCACAACCTAAAATCTCGGCTTCAAGCTGTAGATCGAACACAACGGGTTGACCGTCCGGCTTGTATAGGCGGTTAACCTCCAAAAGCGATTGAACGAGTTTCTCTTCGTCGCACAAAACTTCGGTGGCATCCGCTCCCGTTAAAAATCCGGCATGGACTCCGGCAAACGGAACCCAAGGGGCTCGCTTAGTTGTTTCGTGGCGAAGAGCGCTGAAAATTATCTCTTTACCTGTCATTGTTTATAGTCCTTTATACAAAATTTAAGCTTTGCAAAGTTCAACCGCAGTATCGGCGGCGGTTGACGCGTCGGGGGTGTAGCTGTCCGCGCCTATCTGTTGGCAAAATGCTTCGGTTATCGGAGCGCCGCCAATCATGATTTTAACTTTGTCGCGAAGGCCAGCGTCCTCAACCGCTTTGACAACGTCTCCCATAACGGTCATAGTTGTGGTCAAAAGCGCGCTACACGCAATTATTTGAGCGCCTTGTTCTTGTGCCGCGGCAACAAAAGCTTCGGGTTCAACGTCGGTTCCAAGGTCGATAACCTCAAGGCCTTTGCCCTCCATCATCATCTTAACCAAGTTTTTGCCGATGTCATGAAGGTCGCCTTTAACCGTTCCAATAGCAACCTTTCCGGTAGCCTCGACGCCCGCTTCGGTTAGAAGTGGTTTCAAAAGGCTTGCGCCTTGGTTCATAGCCCTTGCCGCAACCAAAACTTCCGGAACGAAAACTTCGTTGTTTTTAAACTTAGTTCCGATTATCCCCATGCCGTGGAGCAAACCTTCTTCAAGAATAGTTTTTGCGCCGTGTCCTTCGTCGATAGCTTTTTGCACCAACTCTTTAACTATCTTTGCTTTGCCTATCTGTAGATTTTCAGAAATTTCCATTAATATACTCATTTTTAAAGTCCTCCGTAATTTGGCTTTCGCCTGTGATGATTTAAAAATACATTTTTTTTTAATTTAACTCTTGTATTATTTTGCGTTAATTGGTAAAATTCTATCATACAATAAAAAATCAATAATTAATTTAGAGGATTTATGCAAAAAATTCAACAGATCGACAAACAAGTGACTATAGCGACGGCAGAAGCGTTTTTTGCAACGACCGAGATAGGTTGTTATGTAACCGAGAGAAACGGCGATATGTTACACAAGAAAGGTTTTGTGTGTAGCGATTGTTTGATATGCAGGACGTTAAACAGGACGGATGAGGTATGTTCGTTGCCCAACCTTAAAGGGTTTAGCGAATCCGAAAGGTTTGGGGGAAAATATATCTACAACTGTCCGTTGGGGTTTGCGTATTTTGCGTCTCCGATTTTGGGGGAAGTTTCGGTTGTTGCAAACATAATTGTCGGGCCGTTTTTAATGGTCGAGAAAGACGAGTTTTTGGAGCTTGAACTGTCGGGATATAGCCGGCTTTTGGCGCAACAAAAAGCGGATATCGACAAAACTCTTGACGCGGTTCGATATATATCTCCTTCGCGTGTCGACAAGATGTCTACGCTTCTTTTTATGGCGACAAGCTTTGTCGGCAACCTGTCCGAAAGTAACCGATTAAGGATGTTACAGGAATCCGAGTCTATCCAAAGCAGCATAAGCGAATATGTTTTGTCTTCTAAAAAGGAAAAGCAAAAACCATATCCGCTTGAGATTGAAACGGCGTTGCTACAACAGATACGAAAAGGGAACAAACAAAAATCCCATGAACTTTTAAACGAACTTCTAGGGCACATCTTTTTTTTAACAAGCGGAAACCTTTCGGAACTTAAAGGACGAATAACCCAACTTTTGGTTTTGATGGGGCGGGCGGCGGTCGAGGTTGGAACCGCTCCGCAATGGATTTTGGAAGAGACCAACCGAGGGATTGTTGAGATAGACGGGTTTAACGATTGGGACAAGCTTTGCTATTGGTTGTCCAAACGGTTGACCTCGCTTTTCACAACTATTTTCACTCCCGAAAATTTAAGGCACAAAGGCGCCGTCAGTCGTTGCGTAAACTTTATCGATACAAATTATTATGACAAAATCACACTTGAACAACTCGCCGGAATGGTGTCGTTAACCCCAAATCACTTAAGCAGAATTTTTCATCAAGATATGGGCAAAACGCTGGTGGGATATATTTCTGAAATAAGGATAGAAAAAAGCAAGGCGCTTTTAATTTACGGAGACCTAACGCTCGCCGAGATAGCGTTGGCGGTTGGGTTTTCCGACCAAAGCTATTATACAAAAGTTTTTAAAAGGTTTGTCGGCGTAACGCCAAGCGAATATCGCGCAAGAGTTTAGCTGGCTAAATATGACATATAAAACAAAAAAACAAATATTTTAAACGTTAGATTTTAGGTATATTGGATGTATTTGGTGAGGTTTTAATAGTTTTGCCATAGTTTTGCCACATATTAAACATTGTTTTAAATTATGTATTATATTATAATGATATTTAAAAATGTAATAGTTTTGTGTCGAAAAACATAGAAATCTATATACTGCTTTTTAGGCAAAAATTTATACTATAGAAAGTTGACAATATGATAAAAAACAAGCTAAAATCTATCGCATGTTTTATTGTTATAACCGCGATATGTCTTGTCTTTGTCGCTTGTAGCGAGCAGCAGACGACAACAGAATATTCTCCGCGAGAGCTAGCCGAGGTTGTGCTTGCAACCCAATCAGACCTTCCTGACATCTATCCTATACCGAGGTCGGAACAATTTTTTGTCGAGTATCTAGACACCTATTATGGAATAACAACCAACGGATTGTCAGACGGCATCATATGCTATCCTAACGCGGCGCTCGCCAACGAGATAGCAATCTTGGTTTATGAAAACGAGTCGATAGCCGAAACGGCACAGCAAGCTTTGACAGAATATGTCGAAAAAAGAGCTGAAGATTTTATAGGATATCTGCCGGAACAGGCTTTTTTGGCGGAACAAGGCGAGGTTGTCCGAAGGGGTGGATATGTTGCGCTTATGATTGGCGCAGACCCCGAGGCGATGTCCGAGGCTTTTTTTGAATGCTTCACAAGCGAACCGCCAAAGCTTCCCGAAACGCTCGACCTTATTTTAGGCGAATCGGACACAAAACTTAGAAGACCTAAGCAAGGCCCTGTTAAATACCAAGACGATGTTGTGGACGACGACGACAAGTATGATCCCGAATCGATTCTCACTACATGGCAGACGGACGATTATGCGGAAATATCAAAAATGAACCAGCTGATATTGGATTTTTGTGTCGATATAATCGAAAAAGAGATAACCGACGACATGACTGATTTTGAAAAAGAGCTTGCTATTCATGATTGGATTATAACCCATGCAGAGTATGACGAGGACGCAAGCAACCAATGGTTCGAGGGAGAGATTGACCCAAACAACGAAAACCCATATGGTTTGCTTTACAACAAAAAAGCTATCTGCTACGGATATACAACGACGTTCCAGTTGTTTATGGATCTGCTTGAAATCGAGTGTATTTCAATTACCGGCACCGTCGCAACAAAGGACGGAGACCCACATGCGTGGAACAAGGTTAAACTTGACGACGGTTGGTATAACGTAGATGTGACGTGGAACGATTCCAACAGTTCGGTGTATGTTGACCATAACTATTTTAACGTGACCGACCAATTTATGCGCGAAACCGACCACGTTTGGGACGAAACAGGCCTGCCGGTTGCCGAAGCTTATGAGTATGCAGTGTATTAATATACTATAAAACAGTTGATGTATGAAAATTTTTTAAACCTGTAATTAACAATTCTAACTTGAACTCAAGTATTAATTTGGAGTATAATAGTATCAATACATTTTTGTTTAAGGGGAACCACAATGTTAATCAACAGAGAAACCGATTATGCTTTAAGAATATTAAGAAGTCTTTCGGAGAAATCGCCCCAAAAGATGCAGGATATTTCGGAAGATCAACACATTCCTTCACAGTATATCTATAAAATAACCAAAAAGCTTTGTAATGCGGGTTATGTTGAGATAAAACAAGGTCGAACGGGCGGGTGTTATATAGTTTGTGACCTTTCAACAGTCACATTACTCGACATCATGAAAGCAACAGGGGACGACCTTGTCATAAACGCTTGCATGGCCGAGGATTTTAACTGTAGTTGGAAAGAAAAAAAGGGCGATGTCTGCACCGTTCACAACCATCTTCAAACGCTCGAAGCGACATTGAAAAACTGTTTGAACTCTGTCGTGATATCAACGCTTATGCAATAAGACAAATAAGAAAACAAACCCAAGACTTTTGTTTGGCAGATATTTTGCCAAAACAAAGACTTGGGTTTTTTATGGAAAAGGAATATTTATTTGAAGTTTATGAAAGACTTACCCTCTGGTTCTCCCTAAAATGGCGAGACTGTCAATCTCGGATTGACAGAGATGGCAAACAACCGAACAGCAAACTAAAGGTGAAGCTCAGTATAGAAACGTTTTTTTGTCAGGGGACTAGGGGGAGTTTCGAATCTCCCCCTTTGTCCCCCGACACCCCCAAAACCCCCTCAACGATTTAGGGCGACACACGCCCTAAAAACCCGTTCCGCTTTTTGCGCTTTATAAACTGTATACTGCAAAAAGCTTGATTAGTGGTTCTTTTGTGAAAAGATGTTTTCAAAACTTTTTCGTATAATGTTTTAGTATCTTCTTTTTTGTTGCATGAATCTTTGCCACAAGGCATGGATAAAATAAATAAACTCCGCCTAACGGCAGAGCTTATGGTAATACTTTTTGTCTCACTTCGCATTTTGCACCGACGATACAAAACCAAGCGTGCCTTTGGGCGGAAAAGGAGGAGCAACGAAACGGAGTGCGCGATGACTTTTATATTTTTACAAAAAAAAGTCGTCGCAAACTAAGTGAAGTTTGTGACGACGTGGCTGGGCTGGATGGATTCGAACCATCGCAATGACGGAGTCAAAGTCCGTTGCCTTACCGCTTGGCGACAGCCCAATATAAAACCGCTTAAATAGTATACCACATTAAAAAATAAAAATCAAACATTTTTTGTTGAAAAACGAAAAAAAATAATATTTTTTTTATTTTAGTTGAAAATTTGTGAAAATTAGTATAAAATAAATATGCATTATCTATATAATTCCCAAGCATTTCACTATATAGATGAAAACTTTTCTGACAGTATGGTTAGGCGGTTTAAATATGTATTAAAAATGTTTTCAAAACGGAATAAACAAGTTTGAAAAATTAAGATTTTTCAAACATCGTTTTGTGCTTTTTGCCAAATACGAAAGGCAAACCTTTTTCACAATAAAACTTATGTGAAAAAAGCTGCACAAAATTAAGAAAGGAATGGTCATAAACATGAGCAGCTTTATTTTTCTAGCTGATACAGCTTCGGATCTTACAAGTGAAATTTTAAGTAAAACAGTTATAAGCGAACTTGTTCCCCTAAGCTTTACAATTGATGAAACTAACTATGTAAACACAATAGATAAAACCGAAATGGCGGTTGACGAGTTCTATACGTTGTTACGCTCCGGTAAGATGGCAACAACAAGCATGGTTAACACAGAAACGTACACAGAATATTTTGAAAAATATCTCGAACAAGGTAAAGATATCTTTTACCTTGCGTTTAGTAGCGGCCTTTCGGGAAGCTACAATGCGTCAACGATTGCCGCAGGCGAGCTTTTGGAAAAATATCCTGAAAGAAAGATAGTTATAGTCGACAGTTTGTCTGCAAGCCTTGGCTATGGATTGCTTGCGTTTTTGGCTTCGGAACAGATTACAAACGGAGCTTCGCTTGAGCAAGTGGCAAAATGGGCGGAAGACAATCGCCTTAACATGTGCCATTGGTTCACGGTTGACGACCTAGACTTTTTGAAACGTGGCGGAAGACTAAGCGGAGCGGCGGCTTATTTTGGAACGCTTCTCGGAATTAAACCTATTTTGCATGTAGACGACGAGGGTCATCTCGTTGCCATGGAAAAGGTTCGCGGAAGAAACATGAGCCTTGACGGACTTGTCAAAAGGCTTGAAAGTAAAGGATTAGACATTAAGAACCAAATTATATTTATAAGCCACGGAGATTGCATAGACGACGCAAACTATGTTGCAAACCAAATCAAACAAAAGTTTGGAGTAAAACGCATCGAGATTGGACACGTAGGGCCGGTCATTGGTTCCCACAGCGGTCCCGGAACGATAGCACTTTTCTTCCTTGGAAGCGACAGAGCATAAAAGGCAAAATTAAGAATTAGATAAAAATCAAAAATTTCGGGAGGTAGCGTTTGCTGTCTCCCGTTTGTTATGTTATGCAATGCTTTGCTATGCTTTGCTTTGCTTTGCTTTGCTTTGCTTTGCTATGCTATGCTTTGCTATGCTTTGCATTGCTTTGATTTCTTGTATGTCGTTATATCGCGTTTTGCGATATCAAAAAATCTGTAACCGCCAAGATTGTTTCGTCTTGTTGTTGTTTTGCGGTTATCTCCCCGACGGGGTCGCCCAGCTGTTTTCCATAGTTCCCAAAAGCGGCGTGGTTTCCCCCCTCGATTATAACGATGTTGTCTGTGTAGTCTATGCCGTTCGCTATCTCGGCGTTTAGCGTGCCATAAACTGTGAGCGACTTTTCGGTTGGAAACTCGCCGTAGACATACGATCCCATCACAATAACACCGTCTATAATATCTTGATTGTCCGAAGCAAAGGCGCTCGCCATGCTTCCGCCAAGCGAATGCCCCGACATATACCAATTTTTAATGTCTTGATTTTGGCTTATAACCTCTTGTGCTTTTGTGGAATCGAGAACCGCAAGGTTAAACGGCATCTCGACAAGATAACAAGTGATCCCCGTTTGCTTGACAAGCTTTTCAAACAACGGAAGATATGCCGCGCTTTCAACCTTTGCGCCGGGATAGAAAATAATGGCGGTTTCGGTTTCGCCGCTGCTTATCGTTATGATGTCGCCTTCGCGCGATACAACGTCGCTTTGGTTCAATATTTCAAGCGCTTGATCCTCGACGGGGTAGGGTGTGATTAGATAAACCACGACAGCGGCGATACCAACCAAGACGACCACCAAAATCGAGATTAAAAATATTTTTAACTTTTTCTTTGACATTGTTTTCATTTATAGCAACCTCATGTTGTTGAAAGAATAGTTTTATTATAACATATTATTGTCTTTGTTTGTTTTTGTTACATCATTGACTTTTTTAGGCCTTAAATATATAATCAAATCGTTAAGAACAATTAAATTTCAAAGTGTTAATAATTTTTTTGCTAAAGGATATACCGAACATGACAATTTTAACAATAGCAATCTTGATAGTTTTGGCTTTGGCGGCGGGGGCGTTTTTTGTGGGATACACGATAAACAACTATACCGCAAAACCAAAAGTTTTGACGTATGACGAAGTTTATCAAAAACTTTCGTCGGACGAGGACAGAATACCGGCGTTTGACGAATTTGAGTTCGAGGATTTTGAGCTTCGATCCGAGTTTGGATACAACCTTTTTGCAAAGTGGGCGGCGGTTAAAGGTTCAAAAAAAAGCGTTATCCTTGTACATGGGTTCACAGGAAACATACCTGTTTCTATGCGATATTTCAACCTGTTTTATTCAAGAGGTTACAACGTCTTAATGTACGACCACAGGTTCCACGGGAAAAGCGGCGGAGACAGTTGTTCGATGGGTTACTATGAGAAACATGACCTTGTTAAGTTTATAGACTGGGTGGAAAATCGCGTTGGAAAACAAAGCGTTATAGGGCTACACGGCGAATCAATGGGCGCTTCAACCTCGTTGATGACGGCGCAGTTTGACAAAAGAATATCGTTTATAATTGCGGATTGTGGGTTTTGCGATTTCTATAACGAGGCAAAATATCGCCTTAAAGCAGACTATAAGTTACCCAAATTTCCGTTTTTATACCTTGCGGATTTTATAAACAAGATAAGGTTTAAGCACAGCTACAAACAGATATCTCCGATTGAAAACATAAACGCTATTGAATGCCCTGTGTTTTTTATCCATGGCGACCGCGACAGGGTAACCAAAGTAGACGATTCAATCAAGATGCACCAAAAATTTTCCGGCAAAAAAGAACTTTTGATAATGGAAGACACGGGCCATGCCGGCTCTATCCACAGGCATAAACAGTTGTATTTCGAAGCGGTCGACAAATTTTTGGCAGACAATTTTTAACCATTTAATTAAATATTAATAGTTTGTTCATGGTATATCTGCAGTTGTATGTGTTATATTATTAAGAATACGTGTTAAGCAAGGTTAAAACGCGCTTGCAGTAAATACTTAAAAGAGAAAAGTTAAAGCGGCTTTTAAATTTGTCGCGTTAGCGACACCTTCACTATTAACTATTAACTCTTAATTTTAAAACTCCACATGTTTAACACGTGGTTAAAGACCTATACAAAGGTAGGTGGTAGTTTGAAACAATGTTTCAAACGTGAGTTTTGTGCTTTTCGGCAATATGCCCACCGAAATTTTGCCACAAAAAAAACCGGTGTGGCAAAATCGCCCAAAACATCAAAAAAGGAATGGGCATTTATATGAAACTGTTAAAAGGTATATTTAAGTTTTTTCTGTTTTTGTTCTCGATAGTTGCAACGCTTTCGATAATTGCGTTTGCGTGTGCATACTATGCTTTTGAGATTGAACCATATCGTCTTACGGTGAACACGATAGACATTGATATAGTCGGAAGTTCGAACAATCATTTCACGATTGTTCAGTTTTCCGATACCCATATAAAAGATGATTTCACGGCGGAGGATTTTTCAAAAGTTGTGGGTAAGATAAACGAACTTTCCCCCGATTTTGTGGTGTTCACAGGCGACTTGTACGACAAATACAGTAGCGACCAAGACGACAGGGCGGTTATAGACGAGCTGTCGCGCATTAGTGCAAAAATTGCAAAGATAGCGATACGCGGAAACCGGGATTATGGCGGCGGCGCTGTTAACTATTACGAGGATATAATGATAAGCGGAGGTTTCGACGTTATCATCGACCAAAGCAAGGTGTACGAAACGACAAGCGGAAAAAGAGTTTTGTTTACCGGTCTCGACGATTCGTTGTTCACCAACCCCAAAATGCCGCAAGACGACTATCAAGAGATTGATTTTGCGGTTTTTATGTCACACGAACCGGATGTTGTGGAAAACTATCCTATACAAGACTATAATTTGATATTGTGTGGGCACACCCACGGCGGGCAGATAGACATTCCGTTTTTGCCGTTTATAAACGAATATGCGCTTGAAGCAACCCTTCTTGCGTCGAAATACCCAAGCGGACTATCTGTTTTTGAAGAGGGCAAACAATATCTATATGTTAACACGGGAATAGGAACAACAAAAATTTCCGCAAGGTTTAACGTCGTCCCCGAAATATCACAGTTTATTGTTACAGTGTAAAAAGGCACTACCGGCGCATTATATCTACGCAACTTACAAAACAGTTGCTCAACACGTAGGACAACGCCTCAAAAGTGAGGTTGTGTTGGTTTCCAAACCAGTCTTGGAGCAAGTTTGTTGTTCCGGAAGCTATGAACGAGAAAAAAAGCCTTGCTTCCTCTTCGTTGCGAAACGTTTTAACGATTTCGGTGTCCGCCATCATGTAATCGACAAACGCTTTTCTAAGTTTTCGCAAAAAACTATCGGCATTCTGTGAAAGAAACAACATTCGATAGTAGTCTTCTTTGCGTTGAATTGCGGCAAAAACACGGTTTAAAAACGGCCTGAAATTATCGATTAGCATGACATTTTTATCGGTCTTAAGATACTCCATTAGCGCGTTAATGTTTTCGTTTTCGATCTCTTCCGCAACTTCATAGACGTCGCGATAGTGGGCGTAGAACGTCGCACGGCTTATGTCTGCAAGTTCTAGAACATCCTTAACTTTAACCTTTGTCACGTCTTCGTTGTGTTGAAGCGTCACAAACGCCCTCTTGATAGCCGCCTTAGATTTAATTGCTCCCCTGTTTTGTTTTTTCATCAACCGTAAACACCCTTTCGTTATCAATACAAAAATCGTACTTTAGTTTAATTTTGAACCAAAGATTAAAATTTGACACTTGTATCTTTTTTTAAAATTCATTATAATTAAAAAAAGAGATTATGTCAATATTGTCAACACTGTTACGTTTGAAAAACGGAAGGGAACTAACGAATGAGAACAAAGCTTGCAGATCGCAAACTGCCAAACTACAGCAAAGGAGAGGAACTTTTCAACATGGTGTCCCACATAGTTGGTGGGGCGCTTGGTATCGTTGTGTTGGTTTTGTGTGTCATAAAATCCGCGTACAACGATAATGTATACGGAATAGTTTCAAGCGCGATATATGGATCAACCATGATAATGCTTTACACCATGTCAAGTTTATACCACGGGCTTCGCCATGAAACCTCGAAAAAAGTGTTTCAAGTTCTTGACCATTGCGCGATATATTTTTTGATAGCCGGAACATACATGCCGATAACGTTAAGCGCTGTGCGCGAGATTAACGAGCCACTCGGCTGGACGTTGTTTGGAATTGAATGGGGCCTTGCAGCGCTTGCCACAACGCTAACCGCCATTGATATAAAAAAATACGAAGTTTTTTCTATGATATGTTATATATGCATGGGATGGTTGATACTTGGTTTTGCAAACGTCGCGCTCGAAGCGCTCACGCTTAACGGGTTTTTGTTTATGTTGGTGGGCGGAATTTTATATACACTTGGTGCGGTGCTTTATGGCATCGGAAAGAAAAGAAAATATGCCCACAACATCTTCCACGTGTTTGTGTTTGCGGGAAGCCTCACGCAGTTTTTCGGAATATTGTTTTATGCCTTATAAAATGTTTAAAATTAATTCATAAAAATTTCCAAAATAGTAATCGTTATCGATTGAGTTAAGCACTAATTTATGTTAAACTGAATTAGTACTTAACTCGATTTTTTTGATCAATGAATGGTATGCTGTTATGAACAATAATAACTATATTTATACAAGTGAAAAACATTGTAAGGGTTGCAATAAATGCATCTTTAAATGTCCTGTGGAAGCAAACAAGGCGATTTGGGAGAACGATGAAAGCAAGGTTATTATAAAAGAAGGCTATTGTATTTCGTGTGGTGAATGTTTTTCGGTTTGCGACCATGAGGCGCGAGAGTTTGAAGACGACACCGAAAGGTTTTTTAGAGACCTTGAAAACGGACAAGAGATATCCCTTGTTGCGGCGCCGTCGGCGTTGACTAATTTTGAAAACGTTAAAAAAGTGTTTGGCTTTTTGAAGTCGCGCGGAATTAAAATGGTTTTCGATGTTTCGTATGGCGCGGATATATGCACTTTTGGATATGTTAAGTTTTTGAGGGAGAAAGATATTTCGGGGCTAATTGCTCAACCTTGTCCCGTGGTTGTTAGTTTTGTCGAAAAGTATCACCCCGAGCTTATCGACAACCTTTCCCCGGTTCAAAGTCCAGTTGTTTGTACCGCCATTTATCTGAAAAAGTATAAAAATGTGAAGGATAAAATCGCTTTTTTGTCCCCTTGCATAGGCAAAAAGCGCGAGTGTGAGGACGACAACACAAAAGGCTATATCGATTATAATATTACGTTTTCAAAATTTTTGAGCTATGTTGAAAAAAACAACATCAACCTTTCCGATTTCCCCGAATATGAATACGACAACTTTGACACTTCGTGGGGATTTGCGTTTTCAAGGCCGGGGGGACTAACCGAAAACGTGAGGTTTTATCTTGGAGAAGATATCTGGATTAAACAAATCGAGGGTATACATAACTTAGAGGGATATTTTAAACAGTTTGTAAACGATATCGAACAGGGTTTGCCCGTGCCGACAGTTTTGGACGTGCTTAACTGCGAACATGGTTGCAACGTAGGAACCGGAACAAACAAAGACGCGCGAATTAACAACATTGATTTTGTAATAAACAAAGCGAAAAAAACTGTCACCAAACAAGCCGGTAAAATGATTATGGAAGAGTTTGAAAAACAACTTAACATAGAAGATTTCTACCGCGAGTACACCGACAAAAGCGCGGCATATAAAAAGCCGGAAAAGGTCGACCTTGAAAACTTCTACATAAGAATAGGGAAAATAACCGAGGGAGACCGAAACATTAACTGTTTTTCTTGTGGATATGGAAGTTGCGAAAAGTTTGTGACGGCGCTAGCGCACGGAGAAAACCACCGCAACAACTGTCGGCAATATATCTTAAACAAGTTTAAGGCTTTAAGTATGATAGACGAGCTGACAGGCCTTAAAAATCGATATAGCTTTTCGCTCGACGTGGAGAACTTTGTTAAAAACTCTGTGCCGTCGGTCGGGATAATATTTGTCGACATAAACGGCCTTAAACTCGTCAACGACATAAGTGGACACAAATATGGCGACGAGTTGATTATACGATGTGCAGATCTTCTCAAAGATGCTTTCCCCGGCAAGGTCTATCGTGTGGGTGGCGATGAGTTTGTCGTTTTGGACGGTCAAACAAGCCAGCAGGAGTTTGCACAAAAGATAGCTTTGCTTCGCGAAAAGCTCACAAAGGTAGACAATCTTATGATCTCGATAGGGGATTATTTTAGCACCGATGTTTCAAAACTTGAACAACATATCGAGATTGCCGACCAAAGAATGTACGAAGAAAAGCAACAGCACTATCGTACAAAGTCGAATTCGCATTTAAACCAAACCTTAACAGTCAAACTGCATGAATTTTAAAATGATTTGACTATATAAGCCGAACTATCAATATAACAAAACCGCCGGTTTTACAATCGGTGGTTTTTATTTTAGATTGTATCAAAAAACTTCTCGTCAAACATTAAATATCGGTTTTTGTCAAAACCTCATCAAGGTCGAAATAGACTTCGCTTAGCTCTTTGTAGAAATGTTGGTAATCTTCGTTTTTATTACCCCAATCTCCACCCCAACTAAAACCGCGACTTTTAAAAAGATTGTAACAAAAATCGTTTTTTTTGATAAAATACTCGTTGTTTGTTTCTCGGTTAAACGCGAAGTCGAAGTTGACGTGTTGTGCTATGTTGCCGTTTTTTATATACGGATTATAATACGGGTTAATGTCGACCGCTATGCCGTATGCGTGGTTAGAGATTGTTGTGGTGTCCGATATTGTGCGATAGCAAAACGCCGAACTGTTGTTGTTTGCAACCGATATATCGTCGTCTGCGTCATAGTCGTCGATAAGGCGTATCTTTTCTATCGGGTATCTTTGTTCAAACAGTTTTTCAAATATGAAAAGCATGTCGTCCGCTATTCTACGGCTTACGATAAGCTCGCCTTTTTGTTTTTTGCCATTAAAATTTATGTGCGTTACATTTAACAGCACAAGCTCATTAAGCGGAAACGGACAGTTTTCGGGATAGGATTTTTTATATATTCGCGATTTAATCGCCGGTCTAATTTCGCTTTTGGAAAATTCGGTTTGCATGGTATCCCCCTTATAAGTAGAGACATAGATTTTAATGTTGCATTTTATACTAATTTTACTACAAAAAATAATCATAGTATTACTTTTTCTTTAAATTTTTAAATTTACTTATTTTCGGTAGTAATTTTATTATTTGTGTTATATAATGTAGATGTTTGGCTAATTGTATATAGAACAAAAAAATATTAAAATTAAAATAATTTAAAAGAGGTGTTTTAGAAATGGAAAACAATATTAAAACTATCGCGGTTTTGACAAGCGGCGGAGATGCTCCCGGAATGAACTCGGCGATTCGTGCCGTTGTTCGTGCGGGACTTCACCACAAAAAAAAGGTTATCGGCGTCATGAACGGCTATCAAGGTCTTCTTGAGAAAGATTTCAAAGAGATGCAATACCGCGATGTTTCGGGAATCATGAACCGCGGCGGAACGGTTATTAAAACTGCGAGAAGCAAAGAGTTTGAGACAAAAGAAGGGGTTCAAAAAGCTATCGACAACATGCGCGAAGCCGGAATCGATGCGCTTGTGGTAATAGGCGGCGACGGAAGCTTTAGGGGCGCGCGTGACCTCGCTAACAGCGGTTTCCCTGTCATGGGCATTCCCGGGACAATCGACAACGATATCGGATGTTCCGATTACACTATCGGCTTTGACACAGCCCTCAACACCGCGGTTGACGCTATCGACAAGATAAGGGACACCGGAGCATCGCACGAACGTTGCAGCGTCGTCGAGGTTATGGGAAGACACGCAGGATACCTCGCGGTCCACACGGCGGTTGCGACGGGCGCAGAGATCGCGCTTGTCCCCGAGATATCGTTCGAGATGAAAGACATAATCAACAGAATTCGCGAAGACGCAACCAAAGGAAAAAGCCATTTCATCATCGTTGTTGCAGAAGGTGTCGGCGGATGTGATTTCATAGCCAAGACGGTTCAAAGAGAAACCGGAATCGAAAGCCGCGACTCATACTTGGGATATATCCAACGTGGCGGAAGACCGTCGCAACGCGACAGGGTTATGGCGTCGAGAATGGGACTTTATGCGGTTGAAAAGCTTATTAACGGCGATATCAACCAAGTTATAATCTACCGCAACGCAAAAGTTCAATCGATTGAAATAGGCGAAGCTTTAAGTATGAAAAAAGATTTCAACTATGAACTCCACAGAATATCCGACCTTTTGGCAAACTAGTTATTTTCTATTCATTAGATGAAAAAACCGCCCGATTAAAGGGACGGTTTTTTTAATTGAATGGATGGCTTGAAGAAATTTTTGCCTTTTATGCGCAATTAATTCAACTACATAATTTTAACCAAGCGGCACAAACATTACACTTAAACTGTATCTTACGTTGCTCTTTTATGTTAAAATAAATTAAATTTTTTTTGTAAAAGGAGAAAAAATGAACAGTAAACTTAATATTTTGTGGGTGAACGACAACCCGGACACGGCACATTCGATGGTGTTTATGTATGCGACCAACGCAAAGATAAATAGCTGGTTTGACCAAATTGAGATAATTATTTGGGGGCCAACCGCAAAGCTTGTTGCCCAAGACAAAAACATTCAAGAAAGAATTAAAATAGCGCAACACGCAGGCGTTGTGGTTAAAGCTTGTATTGCTTGCGCAAACATGTTCGATGTCACAGACAAGTTAAAGTCACTTGACATAGAAGTCGACGGAATGGGCGTCCCTCTTACAAATATACTTAAAGAAAACGAGCGATTGCTTACAATCTAAAAACAAAATCAACGCCACTATCCACCCTCATCAGGGTACAAAAGTTGATATTACAAGATGATTTTGATATACTTATGAGTAACAATTAAAACACCTTTCCCGTGTTGCAGTTTAAAAAAATTTCATCGGAGAATTTTATGGATTTTATTCTGATAGTCTTAATAATGCTTTCAATATCGTTGTTTTTCACGATGCGTTTTAAGGTTAACTCGGCGACAGGGCCGCTGTTGTCGATAGCGCTAATCGTTATAACGATGCTGGCTTTTGCATTCATGAACCTGATTGTTGTCGGAGGATACGTTGTAACGGCTTTTGCGTTGTTTTCAATTATCTATGTTTTCGCGCTTAAAAAATACCCGATTAAAGATATTCTGTCAAACTTTTTGACTCCGGCTACCGTGTTTTTCATCGCGGCTTGTATATACTTCTTTATTGTTCTCGAAAGCAAAAACGCCGCGTTCAAAGTTTGGGACGAATTTTCTTTTTGGGGCATTGCCGCAAAAGCTATAAAAACCAACGACATGTTATATAGCATGTTTGAAAGCAGCATGGTCAACATCTCATATCTTCCGGCGTTGCCTATCTGGAGCTATTTCAACTTGTTTTTCAACAACAACTTTGTCGAATGGCGCGTTTATCTTGCGTATGACATATTGATGATGGCGTCGATGACCGTTTTGTTCTCGCGTGTTAAATGGAAAAACATTGTTCCTTTTGTCGTTTTCTCGGTCTTTTCGGTCGTCGGGATATACGCTTTTCTCGAAAGCTTCGAGGGTCTTCCGCTGTTTGCTTCGTCATATTCCGATGTTCCTATTGGGTTTGTGTTTGGCGGCGTTTTGCTTGCTTGGTTCGCCAACGAAAAAACCGAAAACAAAACCGCGCGATATCTCGTTTCTATAGCGCTCTTTGTGTTGCTTGCGCTCATAAAAGACATGGGGCTAGCTCTCGGATTTGTTGCCGCCGGCATAATGGCGGTTGACATGGTTATTTCGTCCGACTATCCGTTTAAAGATCCAAAAACAAAACTTTATAAAATTCTTAAAAACATCGCCACAGTTTTCGCGCCGTTTGTCGCTATCTTCGCGACATATCGAATCTGGTCGTTACACATAAGTTCGACCGTTTCGCTTAACATAGCACCCGAACCATATGAATATTCCATTGTCGAGATATTAACCGGAAAAGATCCGTATTTTCTCGAAATTCTCAACAAGATGTGGGACCATCTTTTCGCACATAAACTGATAGCTTTCGGAACGGTTATCGTTATGATTGCCGTGTTTACTATTGCGCCACTAATCTGTGCCGCGTTAACCGCCAACAAAAAACGCGCGATAAGGGTTTCGGTCTTTTCGTTTTTGTTGCTTGGTGGGTTTGCCGCATACTATCTTTTTCACGCATATCTCTACACCGCCGTTTTCCAACATACCCAGTTCTATGATCTTTCGTCCTACGGAAGATATATGTCAAGCTACTGCATAGGTTGGATGATAGCGGCAGTCGGTGCTTTCACCGTTCCAATGGGACAAGCTTTTTTCAAAAAATTCAACTTGGCTTTTGCTTGTGTTGTGATGTCGCTTTCGCTTTACACCACCGTCACGATGAACACACGACTTTTTTCTGATTATTATATCTCGAGCAAAACGGTCGACGTAACTATCGACGGGGTTAGAAATCTTATTAGAAACTATTCGATAGAATATCGCGACTACTTTGAAAAAGACGACAGGTTCTATCTTGTCTGTCAAGAATCGGACGGCGGAGAATGGTTTGTTTTCAACTATGAATTTATGCCAAGCTACACCGTTAAGACGATGGCGGGCGGAAACTTTGTTAACTCTCTTGAAGACGAGATGACATATCCATACGCTATCTACGCAACCCCCGAAACATTTTCCGACTATCTACGTGAACAAAATGTTGATTTTGTTTTTGTGTTAAAATCTAACCAAGCATTTTTAGACGGATTTTCACAGATGTTTGAAGACAATCTCGCGTACTACTACGACGGTTCGGGGCATATCTACGCCGTTATAGATGAAGGCGGCAAAGAAGTTTGGTTTAAGCCTATATCAAACGTTAAGCAACTTGAAGAATATAAGAAAGAATATCAAGATTAAGTTGTTGTGTAAAAGCGTGGGAATATAATAAGTGCAAAATTAAACAAGGCAAGGTAGACTGCTTGATGTGGTAAGGAAAAGCCGAAAAAAATCGACATAAATGTAAATCAACAGCCGAGGCTAGAATGTGTGGTCGCTCCGTCCTTGTCGTCACGAACCAAACCCCAATGGTGGACTGTACCCCCTACATTCCACCATTGGGGTTTGTGCATTTTGTCATTTTGTACAAAACAACATGAACCGTGCTAGTCGCTCGCGTAGTTTGTGAAATAGTTTTGTATAAGAACAACAGGCGTTCCTCGGTCGCCGCTTCCGCTTATTAAGTCGGAAAGGCTTCCCAAAAGATCGGTATATCTTCTTGGGGTTGTTCCTTGCGAAACCATGTTGCCGACAAGGTTTTCGTCTTTCTCTTTTATCTTTTGTTTCATCGCCTCGATAAGCTCGTCGCCCTTAAGGTCGCTCAAAACGTTGTCCGAGATATACTTAATCTTTATCTCGTTTGGTGTTCCTTCGAGACGTTTTGTATAGGACGGCGAAACGACAGGATCGGCAAACTCCCAAATCCCCCCAACGGGATCTTTGAAACAACCGTCTCCGTAAACCATGCATTCAATCTGTTTGCCAGTGGCTTGTTTAAGGCGCTCGGCGAGTTGTTCAATAAATTCGTCGGTGCTGTGCGGGAAAAGTTTAACCTTGTCTTCGGTCGCCTTGTTTGAACCCAAAAGCCCAAATCTTTCGTTGTATCCGCTGCCATCTACCGGTTGGGTTAGTATGTTATCAAGACGATAGACGGTTGGGTTTTTGTTTGAACCTTTAAGGAATTTTTCGGTTCTAAAACGTGTGTGTATGTCACAAACCAAAACGTTGTCGACATAGTTCAAGATATATCTTGGGTCGTTTGAAAAAACAACCTCGATGTTATCACCAAGACTTTTGTAAAACTCTATATAGTCAACCCCTGTAAAGTGGTGAACTGTTTCGGTTCCAAAGATGTCACGAAATTGTTTTTCGTTAAAACTGTCGCTATAGGGATTGACGTTTTTTTCGTCCATCTTTTCATATGAAATCAAAGAATTCCCAACTTCATCGTGTGGGAAACTTAGCTGGATATAAAGTTTTGGCGTTCCCATTGCTATCGATTTAAGAAGAACAGAAAACCTGTTTCGGCTTAAAATCGGGAACACAATTCCAAGCGGCTGGTTGTTGAATTTTTTTCTAACGTCACTCGCTATTTGTTCACAAGTTACATAGTTTCCTTGTGTTATTCCGACAACCGCTTCGGTCACCGCCACGATATCTCCGTCGTTAAACGAAAATCCTTCGCTTTTGGCAGCGTTTGTTACCGACTCACAAACGGTCGAGACAAGGTCGTCTCCTTCCTTTAAAATCGGGGTCATAATCCCCCTTGCTGTTACTCCTGTTGCACGCATAAAAAACACCTTTCCTTTTTCATTGAGAATTGAAAATTAAAACGTCGACAATGCCGACAAGCTTAAAACTTAAGTAATGAAAAAAACAGTTCCAACTATTTCACTTGATATCAAAAGATAGTATATAACGCCGCCTAGTATACAAACCCCAATTCCAACCGTCAACATAAAACGCGCAAGCGTTTGCTTGGGTTTTTTAACAGATTTCGATACCGCCCAAACGATTGCAAACACAAGCCCTACAACCGGTAAAAGCATAACGAAAAAAGCCAATATCCCTTCTCCCACCCCAAGTTTTTGTTTGGGTTCTTGCCGTTGTCTTTGGGGCAAACTCGCGGGGGAAACCGTCTTTGTGGCGGGCGTTGCCATTGTCGAGACGACGGGTTCTATCGTTTGGGGAAGGCTCTCCAACGTTCTTGCTGTTGGCGAAACATCTCCTTTTTTGAACACAAATTTTCCGTTTGTGGTCGAATTATCGCTCATGATTTATGTATATCCTTTCGAGAATATGTTTTTCTAATTTGAATTAACAATCAATTTTTCTTTTATCCTCTATCTCAAAAACTCGTTCGTTTTCGCCGTCGTGAGAAATCGTTATGTCAATTCGGTTCTCGGGAAGCGACGAAACTATGTTTTCGCTCCATTCGATCAACAAAATACAGTTTTCGAGATAGTCGTAATATCCCGTCGAAAAAAGCTCTTCTTCGGTTGATATTCGATACATGTCGAAATGCGCCACCTTGACGGTTTGGTTTTGATATTCGTTGACGATAGCGAAAGTAGGGCTAGTCACATCACCAAAAAACCCAAGGCCACAAAGAAGACCGCGACTAAACGCTGTTTTGCCCGCTCCAAGATCGCCGAAAAAAGCCACCACGTCACAAGGCCCTAGCGTTGTCGCAAACTCTTTCGCGAAATCTTCCGTTTCTTTTTGGCTTTTAGTCGTTAAAATCTTTTTCATCAATTGGAAGTTCCTTGCTTAATCTAAAGAGTTTTTGTTTAAAATCTTCTCCCGTGTTTCCGCGTGGGTAGAGCGTTAGGTTATATATATCGGTCGCCATGACTTCGGCTTTTGCAAACTTTGCGGCGGCGGCGGACGTTTCGGAAAGCGTTATAAGGCTTTGGGACATCGGTAGTTTGCATTTCTTGTCCGCCGCCGAAAGTATCTCTTCGCCACCCTCGCCAACCGCAAGAACACGGATATACGGAACGCTGTAGTCAAAAAACGTCTTGTCTATCCCAAGAAACGCATAAAGCACAAGGCGTTTGACGCGCGACATAGTAAAGCATTTTGTTTTGGTTAGATCATACAGTTCCTCAAGGCTTGAGGCTATGCAACTTGCGGCATAAAGGCGCTCGCCTAATCCGTTTTCGCTGTCGGGCAAACGTTTGAAATCGGCAACCGTCATAAGACGAAGTTTAAACAAAACCGCCGATTCAATAGCTTTTAACGTTCGGCTTATACGTCCGTTTTTCGCTCCGTCAAAATATGCTTTTCTCGTCGCAATCGGAACAAATGCTGAGATGTCGTTTTTTTGGTATATCTCGTTTCGAACAAAACTTGCGGAAGCAAACCCCGACACTACCTCCATCGAATCGTGTTCGACATATTTTCTTCCTATTGTCATCGGTTCAATTTCGCTTGCAAGGCGGTCGATAGCCTTTAGATAGTCAAGGCCTAATATATTGTTGGGGGTTTTTACAACGTCCGCAATATCGGGATAAAAAACCTCGATAGCTTTTTGTCTAGCCTTTGGATAGCTGTCGCCTAGTTCCATAAGCTCCGACGTACGTTTTTGAACTTTACGGTCGGCAATCGCTTCTTTTGCCGCAACAAGCGGGTCCATGTACCCGGCTTCGGAACCAAAACAAAGCTTGTCTACACAACCAAGGCTGTCAAGAACCGACACCGCGCCAAATCCAAAACGTTCGCTCGACGATATGGCGTAGGCGACAGGTAGCTCGATAACAAGGTCAACGCCATTTCGCGCCGCCGTCATCGCCCTTTCAAACTTTGGAAATATAGCCGGCTCGCTTCGTTGAACAAAACTTCCCGACATAACCGCGACAATGTGCGTCGCCCCAAGCTCGCGCAACCGCTCAATTTGATATCTATGTCCATTGTGAAAAGGATTATATTCTGCAACTATCCCACATATCTGCATAAGCTACCTCTTAAAAATTCTTTTTTTATATTGAATTATTTTTATTTATTATATATAATAATACATCATAGAGCTTACAAATGTCAAAACACAATAAGAATAAATAAAAATAAATTTTGGGAGATTAAAATGGACATTCTTGTAATCAACGCAGGAAGCAGCAGCATCAAGTATCAGCTTATCAATTCGGACGACGAAAGCCTTAAAGCAAAAGGTCTTTGCGAACAAATCGGCCTTGACGGAAGCAACATCAAACACGTTGTGACAAACGGACCTGTCGTTCAAAAAAACCTACCGTTTAAAACACATGCCGAAGCGTTTTCCGCAATGCTCGACATAATGACGACGGGCGAAGGAAAGGTTATCGAAAACCTTTCGGACATTGGCGCGGTCGGCCACAGGGTTCTATACGGAACCGAAACTTGGTTCGACTCGCAACCGATTAACGACGAAACGCTCGCGTTTATCGAAAGCTTAAAGGAACTAGGACCTTTACACATTCCGCCCCAAGTCGCGGCTATACGCGCTTCACAAGAAGTTTTCGGAATGGAAACTCCTATGGTTGCGGTGTTCGACACCTCGTTCCACCTCACAATGCCCCCAAAAGCATATATATACCCAATACCGTACGAATACTACGAAAGATATAAAATCCGTCGCTATGGTTTCCACGGAACGAGCCATAAATATGTAAGTTTGAAATATTTTGAACAATCGAAAAAACCGGCCGAAGGTTCAAAGATAATAACGGTTCACCTTGGCAACGGAAGTTCGATAACCGCGATTAAAGACGGAAAAAGCTTCGATACAACGATGGGCTTCACCCCGCTCGACGGTTTCATGATGGGAACAAGAAGCGGAAGCATCGACCCCGCTATCGTCACATTTATTGCGAACAAAGAAAACAAAACTCCCGACGAAATCAACGATATCTTAAACAAAAAATCCGGTTTCCTCGGCGTTTCGGGCGTTTCTTCCGATTCGCGTGTTATGCGCCAAGCGGCACAGGACGGAAACGAAAGAGCAAAATTAACCGTCGAAATTCTTAACCACCAACTTAAAAAATACATCGGTTCATACATCGCCGCAATGGGCGGAGTTGACGCGATTATCTTCACGGGCGGCATAGGCGAAAACGTGGGTGATCTTCGTTTTGACGTCATGAGCGACATGGAGTTTGCCGGAATTAAAATTGACAAACAGCTTAACCAAAAAGCAAACTCGGTTGGCGGAATATTCTCAACAGCGGACAGCAAGGTTGAAGTTATGGTTATCCCAACCAACGAAGAGATTATGATAGCGCGTGATACATACGAAGTTGTTCAAAAGAATTCATAATAAACGATTATAATCATCTGTAAAACAGATAAAACCCACCAAACTCCGAAAGGTTGTTGGTGGGTTTTGCGCATATCTTGGTTTTAGAATTTAACTAGCACATTTCACTCGCTTGTAAAGTTTTGCGAGATTTTTTGGTTTGAACTATCCGAAAGTTCAAATCTCTGTTCAAAAAAATCTCCCGGAACTCGAACAGTTTGGAAAACTCCCGAACCGGCGGCGCTGTCTATCGACTTTTCCAATATCTCCATTCCAACTGCGCTTATGTCGCTTGAAAAATAGTTGCATCTTTTTTGGTATATCCGCGTCACAACTTCCCCAAAATCGGCGTCGATTGCAGACATGAAAAACGCTTCGGCCAGTTTTTCCGAAAGTTCAAGGCGCTCGAAATCTTGATAGCGGCTATATTTTAAGATGTTCACAACATCGTTTGCAGAGATCGAATTTTGACCTTGTGGTAAAAAATATTCTCGATTGCCGTTTGCCGCAGTATATTCTATCTCGGACGGCGAAAGATAATCGAACCTTCCGAAAAGATCTATCGCATATAAAAACGAATCAAAATCAAGCGAAACATAACCGTTAACCTCAATGCTAAACGTCTCTTCAAGCGCCTGTTTAACTGCGAAAGGTCCTAGTTGCTGTTCAATTTCCAAAACAGTGCTTGGCATTTTATTTATAAGCAAAACGGTGTTTTGCGGAAATACCGCCGATTTAATCATCTCGTTTTGTGTGTCAAAACGTAAAAGCAAAACTTCCTCGACCGCCTTGTCGATGTTTTCCACCATGACAAGCAGGTTGTAATCATTTGATAAAGGAACTTCGTGCGAAGGTTCTGCCGCGCCCGGAACAACGTCGGGCACAATCTCGGTTTCGACAAGGCTATTAATGCGCACAAAATAAGCCGCAACATACATCGGAATTATAACCGCAAGCGTAATAAAAAAGCCTTTGCAAAAGTCACGTATAAACATCTTTTTTTGTTGCTTGTTGTATTTCATCTGTTTAAATCTCCATAATTTAGATTATAACTATTGTTATCCTAAATATATGAAAAATTCACCATTTTTGTTAATTTGAAAATTTTTGTTGACAAACGCAGAGAAAATATATAAAATAGTATAGCACGGTGACATGTTACACGTAAAAGTAACACGTTTAATATCTTTAAATATTTGCTTGTGTAGCTCAGCTGGTAGAGCAGCTGATTTGTAATCAGCAGGTCGGGGGTTCGAATCCGTCCACAAGCTCCACGTCGTCGCCCACTTGATTAAGTGGGTGACGATTTTTTTAGCGCCGAATAGGCATGACAAAACCCCCGGTTAAACCGGGGGTCGGTA
>CAYJAY010000018.1:0-47081 GCA_964368445.1 uncultured Oscillospiraceae bacterium | reverse complement strand
GTGTCGGGGGGCAAAGGGGGAGAATCGAAACTCCCCCTTGTCCCCTGACAAAAAACGTTTCTATAAAAAGTTTTACACTGCGGATTATTTATATTTGATGAAGTCTTCAATTTAAAGAAATACTACGATTTTGCACCATCGGTGCAAAATGCCGAGTGAAACGAGACAAGGAGTATTTCCAATAGCTTCACCGCAGGTGAAGCTTATTTATATTGTATAATAAATCACCGTTAAGAGCAACAAAAAAATATTTTTGTTGCTCCATATCTATTATAATTCCTAAATTTTACTTTTGTATGTTCAAAACAAACTTTTTATGATAAAATATTTAATGATAACAAATTTTGAAAAGAGGAATATTATGTTAGTTGCAAGTGAATGCCGGGCAAAAGCCCGGGAAAACCTCAGAGGAAAATGGGGCGTTGCGGTCGGGTCCGGGTTTGTCGCTACGCTGCTAGGCGGCGGAATTTTCTCGGGGGGATATTCGTCAAACGCCGGAAGTCAATACAGCGAAAACATCACCAATTCATCCGGTCTTTCCGAAACATTGGGGCCCGAATCGGCCGCGATAATCATGGGATTTATCGCGATTGTTTTTATGTTTCTCGCGCTTTATTCCCTCGCTTTGTTTGTCGTCTCGGGGCCTATGAAGTTGGGTTATGCTCGGTTCAACCTTAATTTGGCCGAGGAAAGACCTGTTAAATTTTCCGATATATTTTCGGGCTTTTCTTTGTTTGGCAAAGCGTTTTTGCTTAATTTAATAAGCTCACTCATACAACTTGCTTTTGTTTTAATTCCGGTAATAATTCTTATAGTCACTGTTGTGATGTGGGCGTTCACCGGCATTGACAGTTCATCGTTTATATGGGCTATCATGCTTGTCGTGTTAGTTCTTTTAATCCCGTCTATCATAGCGGCGTATCGCATGATTTTGTCTACATATCTTTTGGCTTCAAACAGCAATCTATCGGCTTTTGATTCAATTAAACTTTCAAACAGGCTTATGAAAGGCAACTGCTGGAGGCTGTTTTGCTTAGGGTTCAGTTTCATAGGTTGGGCGCTTCTTTGCGTGCTAACTTTGGGTATTGGCCTGCTTTGGCTTATTCCATACCAAGAAGCGACGCTTGCCGTGTTCTATAAAGACATATTGAGAGACGACATGTTGAGAAACCAATCGGAAACAAGAACAATCACAAACGACGCTTCGTCTGCTTATTCGGAACAGGCCACGACGCCACTCGTTGTAAACATTGAAAACCAAGTCGACCAAAACGAAAATTTGTCTGAAGTCAGTTCCACCGACCAATCCGAATAGGTATTTTTACAAAGGACATAGGTTAAAATGAACAAAACCGTCGGCATTTTAATATTAAACTATAATTGTGAACATGAACTTAATATATGTTTACAATCCATTTTAAAGGCTAACACAAACATTTTAAACCGCGTCGTCGTGGTGGAAAACGGCTCAAGCGAAAGTTCTAAAACGCAAGCAAAACTTTTTTTTGATAACTTTTGCGACCAAAGAAAAAACCACGACGATTTGTTTATCCATCTTCCAAAAAACCTTGGCTTTTCGGGCGGAAACAACGTCGGAATTAAAGCGTTGCTCGAGCAACAAGACATCACCCATATAATGTTTCTTAACGCGGACACCGTCGTGTCTGAGTGCTGGCTTGAAAACCTTTTGAAACATCAAAAACCTGTCGCTGTCCCCGTCTCGAATGCCGGCGGTGGGTTTCAAACGGTGTTTTGTGACGTCGAGGTTAAAAAAAACGAGCAAGCTATCGAGCTTGTTTTTGATATAGCAAAACGTCGGTACAACCTTTTCAAAGATTTTTCCGTGACAACTGAACACATGTCGTTGTTTGCGATGTTGGTCGAACGCGAGGTTTTTGAAAAGATAGGTCTTTTGGACGAGAGATTTTTCCCGGGATATTTTGAGGACGATGATTTTTCGATAAGGCTTAACAACGCCGGTATTCAAAGCGTTGTGGCACGAGACTGTTACATACATCATTTTGGGGAAAGTTCTTTCGGAAAAGTTTTGGAAAAAAACGATATACTGTTGCTTAACCTCGAAAGATTTGAACAAAAATGGGGAATAAAACACAACGGACGAGAACATTTAATATATCAATCGGCTTTAATAGATTTTGAAAAAGTTTGTAAAAGCTCTGTTGACAGCGTTGTTTTTGCCGAGTTAAAGGGTGCTTTGGAATACGCTATCAACGATCGAAAAGCGTTGACAGAACACTATTCAAAACTTGTTGAAAAATCTAAAGTCGGAAACTTTGAAGAGCTTCCGTTTTCGGAAATCCCAAAACAGATAGTTCATAAAATTAAAAGAAAATTTAAAAGATAAACCCTCTCAGTCAATCTGAGATAGACTGAGAGGGCAAATAAAAAAAATCATGTGAACTTTTGAATTCACACAAAAATAATATGGGCGGTCATGCAGAACCGCCCATATTATTTTTATATTAGTTTGCTTTGTCGTCTTTCGCCCTTATATCAACGCGTTTGATCTTTCCACTCACCGTCTTTGGAAGACTTTCGACAAACTCTATTATTCTTGGGTATTTATAAGGCGCTGTGTGTTCCTTAACATATGTTTGGATCTCTTTTTTCAGCTCCTCTGAAGCGGTGTATCCATTAGCCAAAACGATTGTCGCTTTTACAAGTTGTCCCCTTGAACCCTCAAGATCGGGAACTCCGGTAACAGCACACTCGAGCACTTCAGGCATCTCCATTAAAACGCTCTCAACTTCAAACGGCCCTATGCGATAGCCGCTGGATTTTATAAGGTCGTCTCCGCGTCCGACAAACCAGAAGAACCCGTCTTCATCTTTCCACGCCATGTCGCCTGTGTGGTATAATCCGTCGTGCCACGCTTCTTTTGTTCTTTGCTCGTTGCGATAGTATCCGCTGAAAAGTCCTGTCGGAACAGCTTCCGAAGTTCTGACAACAACCTCGCCCGTCTCGCCCGGGGCAACGTCGTTTCCATCTAAATCAACAAGCCTAACGTCAAAACAAGGGTTAGGTTTGCCCATCGAACCTGGTTTCGGGTTTGTTCCATAGAGGTTTGCGGTCAAAAGGGTGGTTTCGGTTTGTCCGAAGCCTTCCATAAGTTTAAGACCTGTCATTCCAAGGAACTGGGAATAGACCTCGGGGTTAAGCGCCTCACCCGCTATAGTCGTGTGTTTAACGGTGCTGAAATCATAGTTTGCAAGGTTTTCTTTTATGAAAAACCTAAACACTGTCGGCGGAGCGCAAAACGTAGTTATTCCGTATTGTTTAAACATCGGCAACAACATGACAGGGTTGAAACGCTCGAAGTCGCACACGAATATTCCGGCTTCAAGCAACCATTGGCCATATAGTTTGCCCCACGCGGCTTTCGCCCAGCTTGTGTCGGATACGGTGAAGTGAAGCCCATCTTCCTCTACCATGTGCCACCACTTCGCGGTCACAACATGTCCCATAGGATACGCAAACGTGTGGGTTACAATCTTCGGATATCCCGTCGTTCCCGACGTGAAATACATAAGCATAAAATCGTCTCTGTGCGTTTCGACACGTTCCAAACTGTCGCTTTGTTTTTCGAGTTGCTCGTCAAAATCAACCCAACCTTTTGGCAACGTCTTTGCGTTAACCATCATTTTAACGCGAAGATCTTTATAATCCGCCTCACATTTATCAATCTCGCCCGAAGACGCTCCAAAACCGGTGCATATAACGGCATCTACCAGTGCGGTGTTGAAGCGATATTCAAACTCTTTTTGTGTCAAAAGATCGGTTGCCGGAATTGCTATCGCGCCAATCTTGTGCAGACCCAAGATTGCGAACCAATATTGATAATGTCGTCGAAGCACAAGCATAACCTTGTCGCCTTTTTTAATTCCAAGGCTCAAAAAAAGGTTTGCCGCTTTGTTTGAATATCTTTCGATGTCGGAAAATGAAAATGTCTTTTGTTCGCCATCTGCCGACACCCAAAGCATGGCACGTTTGTCGGGAGATTTTTCTGCCACGGCACGTATACAGTCATACCCAAAATTGAAGTTTTCCGGAATGTTAAACGTCGCGCCTTTGAATTTTCCTTTTTCGTTTACATTTTCCGTTATGTATTTTTTATAAACCCTTGTGTCATTTTCACGCTCGGGCGAGAGTTCGGTGTCTTCAAACTCGGGTTCGAGGTTTTCACCCTTTTGTTTTGGGTCGCCGTTCATAAGAACCGCAAGAAACTTGCAATCTTCGCCGCCTACCGCAACCATTCCATGGCGCTTGTTGGCATCGTAAAAAACGCTGTCGCCGGGGCCTAGTTCGGTCACGGTGTCCTCGAGTTTAAAACGAAGTTTTCCCGAAAGCACATAGTCAAGTTCTTGTCCACCGTGGCGAGACATTAGAATTTCGGAATTTTCAAGCGTCTTGGAATATTTTGTGGTAACGACGACCGGCTCGGCCAACCTGTCTTTAAACAGATACGCTATGTGGCTGTAGTCCATCCCCTCTCGACGTTTAATCGGCATTCCCTCGCCGCTCTTTGTCACGGTGAGTGCCGAAAGATGTGGTTCGTCCCCCGAAACAATCGAAAACACGTCCACCCCAAGGTGGTTTGCGCATTTAAACAAAAACGTGACGGAAAATTCTTTTTCCCCAGTTTCGTATGCTAGATATTCCGCTTCGCTGACGTCACAAGCCTCCGCCATTGCGGCGGTTGAGATGTTAAACTCTTCGCGCAGTCCCTTTAACCTTTCGAGTGTACTATTTGACATTTCCATAATCTTAAACCCTTTCGTTTTATAGCTTATTTAATAATTAAATTTTTATTGAAAAAAAACAAAGACCTTGCGGCGCATACCGCAAGGTCGAACACTTTTTTTTAAAAAGTTTTTCTACACCTTTTTTTCGGCAACGCGCAAACAAACATTATCAATAATAATGATAATGCTAATTATAGCTATAATTATCGCCGAAAGATTAAAAAGCATATTCTCTCCCAAAAAACAATTTTAAGTAATTATATTTCATTTTAAAAATTTTGTCAACTATTTTTTTAATTCTTTGTCTATTGTTTTTATATAACTGTTTTATAAAAAACAACTATTCAGCTTTCGTTTACCGATATTAATAAAAACATTTTTAAAAAAAACAAGCTTTCAAAAAACATAAACCTATTCGTTTAAACGTTAAATCTAAAAAGGGTTACATCTCCGTCTTTCATTACATATTCTTTACCCTCGCTTCGGACAAGGCCTTTTTCCTTCGCCGCAACCATCGTTTTGCATTCGAAAAGGTCGTCATATGCTACTATCTCGGCGCGTATAAATCCACGTTCAAAATCGGTGTGGATTTTTCCGGCCGCTCCCGGAGCTTTTGTTCCGTTTGTAATCGTCCACGCCCGAACCTCTTGTTCGCCCGCAGT
This sequence comes from uncultured Oscillospiraceae bacterium, assembly GCA_964368445.1. GTDB lineage: Bacteria > Bacillota > Clostridia > Oscillospirales > Ruminococcaceae > CAYJAY01. The sequence continues at coordinate 41,656 of CAYJAY010000018.1, read as the reverse complement.
TAAAAACGAGATTAAACCAAGAAGCGAATAACCCTCTTTTATAAGCCGCGAAAGTCCGCTTTCTTCAATTCCGAGTTCTTTCAAAAACTCTTGTTTTTCCTCGCCCTCGAGTTGTGAGATTTCTTCCTCTGCCCTTGCGCAGATAGGAATAACGCCAGCTCCGACTCGCTTTGCGTGCGCCAAAACCTTTTGATAGTTTTGATTTTTTTCCGGCCCGTCAAAAAGTTCGTCGTCTGACAGGTTTGCTGCAAATATAACCGGCTTGTTTGAAAGTAGCGGCATCTCGTCAACTATGCCCTGTTCGATGTCATCTTTGGTCTCGAAGTTTCGCGCATTTTTTCCGCTTGAAAGATATTCGATGAATTTTTCAAGAAACTCGACTTCAACAGCAGCTTTTTTGTCTGCTTTTAAAATCTTTTTAGTTTTGTCGAGTCGTCTTTCGACTATCTCGATATCGCTTAAGATAAGCTCATAGTCGATAACCTCGATGTCACGAAGAGGGTCGACCGACCCGTCTACATGGACAATATCAGAGCTTTCAAAACAGCGAACTACGTGTACAACCGCGTCGACCTCGCGAATGTGCGACAAAAACTTGTTTCCAAGCCCCTCGCCGCCTGCCGCGCCCTTAACAAGCCCGGCAATGTCGACAAATTCTATTACAGCCGGTGTATATTTCTTCGCTTTATACAGTTCGTTTAGCCAGTCAAGCCGGCTGTCCGGAACCGGAACAACCCCAACGTTTGGTTCAATGGTGCAAAACGGATAGTTTGCGCTTTGCGCGCCCGCTCCCGTTATCGCGTTAAAAAGTGTGCTTTTGCCTACGTTTGGCAACCCTACAATTCCAAGTTTCATTTCTACTCCATGATATTTAAATTTTAATTAAGTGGTTGTTGTTTAACAATCATTCTATTCTCTATCTTATAAAATTCGTTGCTATCTTTTTCTCACGTTCGGGAAGTTGAACGCCGTTTTCAATCGCACATTGTTTTGCTTTCAAAAACCACGCCATGTTGTTTGCGGCGGTTCGCATAGTGTGAAGCCCCTCTCCGTCCTGTTCGACCTGTTCGGCATTAAGCCCATGAACCATGTTCCAATATCTCGACGAGATAACCGGCATCTCGTTTACAAGGAAATATTTATTAAGCATATCAAGCGCCGCCGTTGTTCCGCCACGGCGCGCCACGGCGACAGCAAACGCCGGTTTCATGCAAAAAGCATCCTGCCCCGAAACGCGACTTCCCACAACATTTGAATAAAAAACCCTGTCCATAAACGCGGTTATCGCTCCGGTAGGCGACGCGTAATGTACCGGCGAGCCAAACACAAAACCATCTGCCGAAAGAGCTTTTTGGTTGAACTCGTTCACAACGTCGTCGATAACGCAACGCCCAAGCTTTGCACACGCAAGACATGCGATACAGCCCGATATCGGTTTTTTCCCTATCCAAAATATCTCCGCTTCAATTCCGTTTTTTTCAAGCGTCCCTTTAACCTCGATTAAAGCACGGTTTGTGCTTCCCTCTTTATTTGGGCTTCCGTTTACAAGTAATACTTTCACATCTAACAATCCTTTATAATTTAAAATTTTATTTTAATTATAACATAAAATTTACATTTATATTATTTTAAATATTATACCTTACATGCTATAATTATTCTACAACAAAATTTAAAATTTAAGGAATGGTGATAAAAATGTCTTGTGAACACAACAAAAACATCAAATGTCCCTGCACATCGTCATGTCCTCGGCATGGCAAATGTTGCGAATGTGTTGCCCACCACAGAGCAAATGGTTTTCCGGCTTGTTTTTTCAGCGAACAAGGGGAAAAAACATATAACAGAAGTTTTGAGAGCCTTTTGAAAGACCGCGGTAGACTTTAAAATTAAACATTTATAAAGGCGAAAAGGAGGCGATTTGTTTGATCGAAGTTGCGGCGGCAATTATTAAAGATGGCGAAAAATTTCTTTTGTGTCAACGCTCAAAAGACGACAGTTGCCCGTTGCAATGGGAGTTTCCGGGCGGCAAAAAAGAGCCGGGAGAAACTATCGAGAGATGTATAATACGCGAAATTAAAGAGGAGCTTGACGTTGAAATTGAAATTGTTTCGGTGTATAAACAAACGCTTTACCATGTAAACGACCTTGTCGTTCCGTTTACATTTTTCAACTGTGATATCGTTTCGGGCGAGATACAATTGAATGTGCACGAAAAACTAGTTTGGGCGACAAAAGACAGCTTTTCAGATTTTGATTTTATGCCGGCAGACATAGAAATTGTTCAAAGTTTGATGCATGAACATTAAAAAACAAAATTTTTTAATTAATTATCGAAATATCAACAAATAACTATTGAAAACAAAGGTCGTTTTACAGTATACTATTTAAGGTTAAAGTTTTTGCTTTTATTTGTAAACCAGATTTGAAACTTTAGTTTAGTTGGGTTACCGTGCTATTGGCACAAAACAACGCTCAAACCAGATTGTGTTTTGCCTTTTAAACGGAGTTGCAAGACTGCCCAAAACATCAAGAAAGGAATGTATATCTTATGAACTACTCACATGAAGTAGAACGCATGTGCACCGTCGCAAAAGGCCCGAAACATGGACCTGCGCCCATACCTGAAGAAGGAAAATGGGTCAAAGCCTATGAAGTCAAAGACATAAGCGGCCTAACCCACGGAGTCGGCTGGTGTGCACCACAGCAAGGTTGTTGCAAACTTACACTTAACGTTAAAAACGGAATAATCGAAGAGGCGCTTGTCGAAACTCTCGGATGTTCCGGAATGACACATTCTGCGGCTATGGCTGCGGAAATCTTGACCGGCAAAACTATCTTGGAGGCTCTTAACACAGACCTCGTTTGTGACGCAATAAACGTCGCTATGAGAGAGCTTTTCCTCCAGATAGTTTACGGAAGAAGCCAAACGGCTTTCTCGGAAGACGGTCTTCCCGTCGGCGCTTCGCTTGAAGACCTCGGAAAAGGCTTAAGATCGCAAGTTGGAACGATGTTCTCGACGTCGGCAAAAGGGGTTAGATACCTTGAAATGGCAGAGGGATACGTTCTCTCGGTTGCTCTTGACGAAAACGGCGAATCTTGCGGATACAAGTTCCTTAAACTAGGTCCTATGCTTGAAAACATCCGTCACGGTATGGACGTTAACGAAGCATACGAAAAAGCTATCGGAACATACGGCAGATACGACGGGGCGGCGAAATACATCGACCCCCGTGAAGAATAAGAAAGGAGAGCGAAATAAATGGCTAATTTTGAAGGCAAAGAAAGAAGAATGGGCAAAATTGACGCTTTCCTTAAAGCAAATGATTTTGCTTCTATGGAAGACGCAAGAGATTTTTGTCTAAGCAAAGGCATCGACGTTGAAAGCATCGTTAAAGGCGTTCAACCGATAGCTTTTGACAACGCATGTTGGGCATACACGTTAGGTGTTGCTTTAGCACTTAAAAAAGGCGTTAAACAAGCGGACAAGGCCGCCGAAGTCATCGGCGAAGGCCTCGAAGCTTTCACAATCCCGGGTTCCGTTGCGGAACAAAGAAAAGTTGGTATCGGCCACGGTAACCTTGGCGCTATGCTTCTTCGCGACGAAACAGATTGTTTCTGTTTCCTTGCAGGCCACGAATCTTTCGCGGCGGCAGAAGGCGCTATTGGCATCGCGAGAACCGCCAACAAAGCAAGAAAATCTAACCTTCGCGTAATCCTTAACGGCCTTGGAAAAGACGCCGCCTACATAATCTCGAGAATTAATGGATTCACATATGTTGAAACCGATTTCGATTTTGGAACAGGCGAAGTTAAGGTTGTTAAAGAGATTAAATTCTCGGACGGCGAACGTTCGGCGGTTAAATGTTACGGCGCAAACGATGTTCTCGAAGGCGTTGCAATCATGAAACTTGAAAAGGTTGACGTTTCGATAACAGGAAACTCGACAAACCCAACAAGGTTCCAACATCTTGTTGCCGGCACATATAAAAAATGGGCAACCGAAAACTCGGTTAAATATTTCTCTGTTGCATCGGGCGGCGGAACCGGAAGAACCCTCCACCCCGACAACATGGGCGCAGGCCCCGCTTCTTACGGCTTGACCGACAGCATGGGAAGAATGCACGGCGACGCACAGTTTGCCGGTTCGTCCTCTGTCCCGGCACACGTCGAGATGATGGGTCTTATCGGAATGGGTAACAACCCGATGGTTGGAGCTACCGTAGCTTGTGCGGTTGCAGTTTCCGAAGCGCTTAAATAAACATTGAATTTAACAGTTATCATCACGATGTTGTTTATAAACCTTTGATGATTGCAACTGTCATTGTTCACAAAAAAACACGGGGTGGCCATATCGACCGCCTCGTGTTTTTTGTGTTCTATAATAAATGTTTAGTATGCAGATTCGTTTTTTATCTTTATACTTAAAAATGCAATCTCTTTGTTTTGCTTGTTTTATGTTTTTGCTTGAAAAGATATATATATAGTTTTTTAAGAACTTCTATTTAGAGTTCACATCAGTAATTAAGTTATTGATATCTTGAGAATCTACAATTTGGAAGCAATCTTCTCTTGGATAAACTGCACCACCGAAATAAATCGATGGATTTCCCAAAGCACTTGTATCAAAATGAGTTTTGTGTATCGCTAAGTGAAGTTCATCTACACCCATAAAGTCTTTACACCAGTTTGCATTTTGCGGAGTAACCCCTCCGCCCGGGAGTATTTTAATGCGCCCATTTGCATGTTTAATCATCTCTTTGATAGTTTGTGCGCCCTCTGGGACTGTCGGTTTTTGACCGCTTGTTAAAACGCGATCAATCCCCATATCTATAAGAATATCCAACGCCTCAAAAACATCGGGTACAACGTCGATTGCTCTGTGAAAGACTGTTGTTTTGCTATCAATAACAGACATGAATTTGCGAACTCTTTCGACGTCCACAGTTCCATCTGCATTTAAAAAGCCAAAAACAATTCCATCAGCACCGTTTTCAATAAACGCTTTTGCATCTTCAATCATCGTTTCAAATTCAGTTTCGGTATAGTTGAACCCACCTTCTCTTGGCCGAACCATACATAAAACTTCAAGATCCGGTGCTACTTTTTTAACTTGTTTTAATGACCCTATCGAAGGAGTGAGTCCTCCATGGAACAAATCACTGTTTAATTCAACACGTTTTGCCCCACCGCGCCATGATTGAATAGCGTCTTCCGCCGAACCACAGCATATTTCAAATAAAACATCCGACATAATAGAAAGCCCTCCAATTATATTTAATAGTTACGCGCCTATGTGGTTTAAGAATTTTTGAACTCTTTCGTTGTTGTTTCTTTCTGTTGTGAAGAATTCGTCTTTTCCGCAGTCGCACGCCAAAGAACCGCCTTCAAGGAACAAAATTCGATTTGAAACCTCTTTTGCAAACGCTATTTCATGTGTAACACACAACATGCAAACTCCGTCCTCGGCAAGTTCTCTTAGAATGCCCAAAACCTCTTGTGTCATCTCTGGATCTAACGCCGATGTGATTTCATCAAGCAACAATGCTTTTGGATTCATCATCAAAGCTCTTGCTATTGCAATTCTTTGTTGTTCTCCTCCCGAAAGTTCGTTGTGCTGTGAATGAGCCTTAGAAAACAAACCGACTTTGTTCAAATAGTATTCAGCAGCTTCAATTGCCTCGACCTTTGGTTTTTTAAGCAATTTTACCGGGCTCATGATTAAATTGCCGAGAACGTCCATATGTGGAAAAAGTATAGTTTGTTGGAAAACCATTCCGCAAGTTAATCTTATAGGTTTTAAATTCTTTTTCTCATTTACAGACATTCCATCGACCAGAATATCACCTTTTGTTAACTTTTCAAGTCCGTTGATACATCTTAAAAGTGTGCTTTTTCCTGTTCCGCTGGGACCTAGTAGCACCGTAACCCCTTCTTGGTTAAAATCGACACTAAAATCCCTTAGCACAGTGTTTGTTCCATAACTTTTTGTTATGTTTTTTACTTCGATCATTGCCATATATTTACCTCATCTTATTAACGATATTTTATATTTTGTTTGTTAAATTGTGCCGAAACAGAAAGCTTGTTGGCTTTAGTGGTTAAAACTGACGCGACGTTCCAAGTAACTTGCCAACCTTGCAAGAGGGAATGAAATAACGTAGTAAAACAAGAACACTAATCCCCAAATAAGAAATGGTTGCATTGTACGTGTTGAAAGCATCTGTCCTGTGCGTGTGATGTCCGGCATCGAAATCAGAGCAACAACCGAAGAACACTGTAGCTGGCTTATATATAGAGTGATTGCCTGTGGAATAAGCAACCTGAATACCTGTTGTGAAATGATATTTTTGCTTGTTGAGATCCCATTGTGTCCAAGAGCATATCCGGCTTCCCATTGAGCACGAGGAATTGCAATAATCGAATTGTGCATCAAAACTGCAAAAAAAGCAGCAGTATTAAGCGAAAGAGTTATGATTGCCGCCGAATAGTGGTCCAGCATTATGCCGGCAGCGTATGGCAACCCGAAGTATACCAAAAACAGCTGTACAACTAGCGGCGAGTTTCTCAAAGGTTCGATTATTATTAACGGTAGTACGTTGATTGCTTTGTATTTTGAACAACGAATAATTCCCAAAATAGCCCCAATTACAGTTCCTATAAAGAGAGAGGTCAGTGTTATTGTCAGTGTAACTCCCGCACCTTCCATCAAACGCACTATATCATTAAATACAAAGTTTGAATATTGCCCAAATTGATGTGCATCCATGTATATTCCCTCCTTACAACTTGATTGAGATTTTTTTATCTACTGCTTTAGATACAAACGAGATAAAAAATGTGAAAACACAGTAAAGCAACATGATAAATAGATATATTTCAAAAGGCTTGTCTACACGACCATTTGTAACTTTTCCCGCCCCTGTTAGTTCCATAACAGAAACCGAAAAAGCCACCGATGTTGTAAGCACCAAGTTTACAAAGTTATTGACTAGTGGTTTAAACGCTACTCGTAAAGAAATAGGTATAACAATAAACCTAAATGTTTGAAATTGATTGCAACCTAAAGCTGTTGCACATTCGTAATAACCATTTTTAACGGCCATAAGTCCTGCGCGGATAACCTCGCAGTTTCCAACAGACGTGTTTATGCTTAAAGCAATAATTGTTGTCAAAATGGGGTCTGTGTCGATTCCCATTTGCGGCAACCCATAGTAAACAAAAAACAATTGAACAAGAAATGGTGTGTTTCTCAAAAAATCCACCCAAATCGTTCCGAAAATCCTCAGTGGTTTAAGTTTTGATTGACGACAAAGCGCGATAATTAGTCCAATCAAAAAACCAAAAATGATACAAAAAAACGAAATAATTGCTGTGTTTTTTATCCCTTCAAGAAAATATCCTTGATATATCGGTTCTTGCAAGAACTGAAAGTTAAGCTTATACATACTGTACCACCTATATGCAAATTTGATAACATTGTGTGTGAAGGAGATATCCTCCACACACAATATTAAAGATTCCTAATTAGATTCTACCAAAGAGTATTCAAAGTACCTGTGTATTCAGAACCGAACCATTTTGCATATGTTTCTGCTTGCCAACCCGATGTAATCATGTTTGAAACAAACATATCGATGTAGCGAGCGAGGTCGGCGTCACCTTTTGCATATCCGACACAGATTGGGTCTGAGGTGTAAACTTTTGCTTGAGCTTCCAGTGTGTCGTCTTTACCGGCAGCAAAGTCAACCGCTGTTCCGTCTTCAAACATTGCGTCTGCTTTGCCTGTTTTAACGTTAAGGATTTGTTCCGGTGCCGATTCAACATAAACTATCGTTGCGTTTGGAGCATGTTCAAGAACAAGGGCTTCCATCGTTGTTCCAACTGCCAAACAAACAGTTGCGTCCGGTGTATTGAGATCTTCGATTGTTTTATAAGGCGAATCTTTTGCTGTTAGCATTTTGATACCTGTGCGAAGGTATGGTATCGAGAAATTGATGCTCTTTGCTCTTTCAAGGTTTCCTGTGATGTTTGCAAAGATAACGTCAACTCTTCCTGTTTGAACATAGCTCATACGTGTTTCGCCGTTAACTTCAACTAGTTCAACTTCTACGCCTAGTGTTTCGCCAAGTTTGTACGCAAAGTCAACATCATAACCAATTAGGTTGCCTTCGTCGTCATAGAAACAAATTGGCTCTCCCGGAGGGTTAACACCGATAACAATTTTGCCAGCATCTAAAATTTGTTGAAGTTTAGATGTTTGTGCAGCAACTTCTGTTGCCTCTCCTGTTGCGGGTGCTCCACAGCCTGTAAACACTAGACAAGTGAGTGCTAGTACGAGCATTAGTGCGATTGCTTTTTTTGAAAACTTTTTCATTTTTTTAATCCTTCCTTTTTTATATACATAGCTTTTGCTATTGTATTTCAAATTATATAGAGATGTTAATTAAACTCTCTCGTTCTCCAACTACTAAGTCGTTGTCGTTTGTAAAATATTTTGGACTTAATACTTCAAATCTTTTTTCTGTTTCTTCTGACAGCGCTCCAATTGATCGCAAAATTTCCAAAATCAAGAACGGCCATGATGTTTCGTTTCCATCAACAAACTTAAAGGAAACCCCAAGTCTTTCTTTTTTTAACCCAAAACCATAAACACCGTTAGCTCCGCCTTTTCCGACAATGTTTGGATCATAATTAATCAAAGAGCAAAGATACCCTTCTCCGCGCATCATGTCAGGATAGTTAGCAATATTCTGAGAATTTTTAAGCGCCGCGTTTCTTAAACTCTCATTTTTAATTGTATCTATACACGCCATATTTTTATATGCATTTGCGATTCCTTTAATCGGTACAGAGAACACAGGAACACCACAGCCATCAATTCCGATTTTGACCTCGTCAACTTCACTCATCTCTTTAATTACGTTTTCGATTTCACGATGTGCGAGCGAATCGGTTTTCCAATAATCTTTTGGGTCTCCCCCAAGTTCCCTTTGTATCATAAGTAACGCACAGTGTTTTCCGGCACAGTTATGAAAAGCTTTTCTCCTTGGAAGGCCTTTTTTTATGCGCTGTTCGTTGCTTGCAACATGTGTGGGAAACGTTTCTTTCATGACAAGCATGTCTTCTTCAAACCCAGTTTTTTTCAAGATTGACAAAATAACTTGTTCATGAACCGGCATTCCAACGTGTGAGCCTGAAATAATTGTTACTTCTTCATCTGTCAAACCATACTTTTTGTCAAGGCCCATTTGAATAATCGGTAGCGCTTGAATCGGCTTAGATGCAGAACGATAAAAAACAAAATCATCGCTGTCGCCTGCTTGATAAATCACATTTGAATTTTCATCAACAATACAAACATAACCATATCTAACCAAATCAAAAACGCCTGATCGATTTTCATTAAGTATTGGAACGTACATAATCTTCTTCTTTCTAAAATAACAAATAGTAATAAATTTTTAGTTATATAACTGCCATAATTTTTTCAACTGAACTTTGCGTAATTAATTGTTTGTCTTGACAGCTTATAAAAAGTGATGCAAAGATCGTCGCAAACTGAACTGCTTTTATGTCGTTCAACTGCATTTGATATTTTGCGTGTAAAAAACCTATATTAAACGAATCACCTGCCCCAACAGTGTCTATCGGAACACATCGATATGCTTTTGCATAATGAAGTTCGTTCAAATCGATAAGCATTGCGCCGTTAGAGCCCAGCTTTACAATTATGGTAGCATCTTTTCGCAATCTAAAGTCTAGCATTTGTTTTATTTTTGAAACTGCTTTGGCTCTGGTTTCTGTCTCTGTAAGTTTCAAAAGCTCTTTTTCATTCATTATAACAATGTCGATATATTTTAACGATTCAATTAGGTCATCTTTTGCATTCCACGTTTCATCCGACCAAATCAAATCAGTAGAAACGACAATTCCCCTATCGTGCCAAGATTTTATTTTTTCGATAAATCGTTCTTTTTTTATTCTTGGTGGCAAACACCACCCGCCCAAAAACAAGGCTTTACATGTCGGAACAAGTGCATCTTCAAACGTAACATCTATATCGGAAAGGCTTCCTTTGCTTGTTTGTATAAACCTTTCTCCGTCGCTGCGAACCGAAATGTATGACTCGCTTGTCGCAATCCTGTCAGACATTCTAACGTTGTCGATATCGGCACCAATCGCTTCGAGGGTTTTTATAATATATCTTCCGCTTTGGTCGTTTCCAATATCCGCAACTACTTTAAAAACGGTGTTAAGTAAACTGGCTCCAACCGCCATGTTTCCTATGTTACCTCCGACACGCTTATGAATGTTTGCTGTTTCAATTTCCTCTCCCCATTGCAAATTGTCTGATGACAAATCTTTAAAGAGGATATCTAACGTTAAATCACCAATGGCATAGATTGAATTGTTCAAGTTTTTATTCCTCTCTTGTCACCTTTCCAACAAGTGCCGGGTTTAAAGATGTGAGACCCTTTTGTTCGATATAGCTTGCATATATTTTTTGCATTCCCATCGAAAACAAAACGCTCTTGAACTCTTCGCTTACGCAAGGTATTTGAACTTTAAGGAAATCATAGTCGACGCAGTCTTCGCTGTCGGTTAACACAACGACCGGTTTTCCGGCGTTAAAAAGTTCTTGTGCTAATCGGAATTTTCTTTGTTTTATGTCATCGTCTGGGACAAGCATAACTGTTGCTACACCCTCCAACTCGGTGAGTTCGATCACACCATGTCTCATAATTCCACCAACTACCGGAATGCCGGCAGCACGTGTTTCGTGGAAATCGAGGGCATACTGTTCGACAACCCCTGTCATGAGGCCTTGTCCTTCAACGATTATAGCGCTAGCATTTGCTAAAAGTTTTCCAATTTTTTTGTCTACCACTATATTACTGTCAAACTCTTTTCCCGCCAAACACAACTCTTGAAGCAAAGCATCGAGCGATTTAGTTGGCTTGTATCCAAGTGCAACTACCGTTGCAAGGGCATAAATTTGAGATATTGTGAAAGATATGGTGTTTGGGAACGCTTGCTCGTCCGCTTTGTATGTCAAAACAGCGCTTGAACGTGTCGCAAGCATTGAATTTTTTCCTTCTGTAATTCCAACCACAATTCTTTCTTTTGAAATCTTTTTTATAAGCCGCTCAATTTCAGCCGATTCTCCCGATCTGCTCATTATAAATAGAGCTCTATCATCGATGTCTTGCGGATAGAAATAATCCAAAAGATCGCAGGTATTCACAAGTATTGGTGCATCTTTCATCTGCATAGATATCAAATAATGTGCGCTTCTCCATGCCGAGAGTGATGTTGCAATTCCGGTTAGAATCGAGGTGTTTTGGATGTTCAAGTTCGAAATTTTTTCTATAGACGAACAAATTTCCGATCTATGAGCATCAAACTTGCTAACCTGTTGTTGTAAATCTTTGTAAAACTCTTGATTGTTCATTATTCTTTTCCCTTAATTTTCTGTGCTCTTCGCTATTTGCTGTTTGCTAAAACTATATTAATATTCTTTAGATATGGGAAAAGCAAAGCTGGTATGTCGGATGTCGGCAAAACACAATCATCAATATTGATGTTAAGTTGCTCACGCATGAATTTTTGTCTTTCCAATATTCTTGCGAACGATTTTGGAGCAATTGCTTTGATTTTTTCTCTAAGCTCGCTATCGGCTATCATTATTCCATCTTCAGCATGAGCCCCAAAATTTTTGTCTTTAAGTGTACTCATATAGTCACACTGGATCATCATTCCCGATTTGATCGTTGAGTTACTTCCCTTTATAAACGGTGTGTGCGTCCATTCGTCTGTGTGAATCAAATGTCCGGGGTTAAGGCCAACTCCAGCACTTTCAAACCCACCAATCGCTTTTTCTGCCACATCATAGATGTCGCCTGTTTTAGCTCCGATTTTAAGCGCCTCATACCAAGCGGTTATCGATTTAAAGTATCTGTCATACAGCTCTTCTTGCTCTGGTGTCAAATCTTCCGGTCCGTCAACATACAACGAAGCTTTGTGACAAAGCGAATATCTGTACGCCATTCCAACTCCAACAACGTCGCCTTTTTTTAGTTTTGTGTGTGCCGTTGGGCTGCTTAACGCAAAGAAAACATTTTCGCCGAAATTGATGTTCGGATGTGTGATCAAAGGCAATCCATCGATATTCAAATTTTGAGATGCTTCAAGTTCGGTTTGTCCTTCTGCTAAAGCTTTCATAACATCATAAGTTTTTCTTGACGATTCTGTACCGGTGATTTCACCAATTACTAAATCTTTTGCGTCAAGAACAACTCTAAGGCCGTTGTCCACGTTGATAAAAATGCTTGTTGCATTAAAGAGATTTTCTTTTGAAACAACTTCCAAAAGCTCTTCCAAGATAAACATCGGAATGTCTAATATTTTTGAAGGATCTTTGTAGTTGCAATTGTTGAAACATTTCCAACCGGCAACTCCAACAACTGCGTCGGAAGTTTTTATAACCTTTTTGAGAATATCAGAAATTCTATTGTCGGTCATAAGCGGTTGACCCGGAAGCCCCATAACCGGACAAATTTCGATGTTAATTTCATAAGGGATTTTGCCTGCGTAACACCAACCCTCGTCGCCGACAATCAACGTCGGAACCGAGCCTCTTTCGCAGATAAAAACCGCTTCCTCAAACCTTGGATCATATCCTGTTAAAAATTCAATGTTTGAGAAATGTTCGCGGTCACCATAGACAAAAAGGTGTGTTGCTTCGGCCGGTAACAATTCAAATGCTCTGTTTAATCTTTTTAAATAATCTTCACCCGTCATAACTGGATACTCTGAAAAATCCACCTTTTCTCCAATGTTTGGAAGTGTTGATATTTGTTTTCTTTCTACTGTTTTCATTTTTTTCTCCTAAAACTGAATATTATTTATTATCTAATAAAAAATAATTGACTTGATTGAACCGGTTCATAAATTGACTTGCCTTGCCGGTTTACTAGTGTTTGTGGTTCACTTAGCTACTTAATTTTTAACGAAGTTTTTGTTATAAGCTACTTGTTTCAAAAATTTTAATCGATCCACTTGGTTGAACCGATTCATGTTGAAGCATGGTTAATTAGTTTTAAGTAGAGCTTCTCCAAACTACTTGGCTTTCAACAAAAGTGTTTTTTGTTATATAGCTACTGTTTGCTAGTTGTTTTAAAAGTTCGGTCGCCGCAAGCGTTCCAATTCCATATGAATTTATCTTTACGGTTGTAAGCACAGGTTCTATTACTTTAGATACAAAACTATCGTCAAAACCACAAACCGAGACATCTAGCGACGGCGTCATATTCGCCTCTTTTAATGCTTTATAAACTCCAGCGGCAAGATAATCGTTCCCGCATATAATAGCATCGGTTTTTGGATTTCTTTCTAAAATTTTCTTTGCAAAAAATTCTCCGCTTTCCATGCTATAGTCGGAATAGAACAAGTTCTCTGGTTCTAGTTGGTTTTTTTTCAATGTATCTACAAAACCTTTAACACGCATCTTTGTATGATACTGTTCTTGATATCCCGCAATCATCGAGAAATTTTTTCGTCCTTTGTCGATAATCGATTGCGTTATCTTTGCAACTGGTTCGTAGTTGTCAAAATCTATTGTGTTTTTCGCGGTTTCCTCGTCAAAGTTTCCGATAATTATGTGAGGAAAGTTTGTAGTCTGCAATTGTTCTCTTATTTGTTCGTCTGTTTCCCACGATGAAATTATAATGATTCCGTCAAAATTACAGCTTTTAATACTCTCTGTTAAGTTAAAAAAATTATTGCTACTTTGTGTTACCGATGCAATTTCAAGCTCTATTTTATACTCTGTCTTTCGAATGACGGCATTAATTCCTTGAATTATTGGCAACTCGTGCAACCATGTCGAATCTGAAATTACTTCTTCAACAATAATGTAAATTAAAATTGATAAAGATTTTCCAATAGCTAGCTTGCGCGCGTTTATGTTGGGGACATAATTTAACTCTTCAATTGTTTCTTTAATCTTACATCTGTTTATTTCGCTAATAGGGGTATTGTTCAAATATTTAGACACCGTCCCCACAGACACCCCTGCGAGCCTTGCAACATCCCTTAAACCAACTTTTTTCATAATACCTTCAGCCAGCGTAAACCGGTTCATTTATTTTATTGAATGTTAATATTTTTTTTACAATTTGTCAAGGCAAATATCACAGTTTGTATAAATGCACAACCAACGAGCGAAAAGTATGTTGGTTTCTCACAACTAAAATGTTTAATATTTCTTTTTTTTCAGCACAATAAACAATCAACTAATAATCCCATACAAACACTATAACATGAAAATTCCATGTTTAATAATCTGAAATTGATATTAATACCGGTCGTGTCACACTTACCTCTAAACATATATTGCGCATCTGCCTTTGGCAGGTGCATTTAGATTTTAATTGCCGTGGCAAATTTATATACAAAGCAAAAATCTTGCTAGCATCAAACGACTGACGTTAGCAAGATTTTTTATACTTTGAATAGTCATGTTTTTATATTTAAAATAAGACAAAAAGAATTATATCACTTTAACCTTCGGGCCTTCCGCCGTGTCCTCGACCACATATCCCATTTGTTTAAGCTTGTCGCGAATTTCGTCCGCCGTTTTAAAATCTTTTGCTTTTTTTGCGGCGGTTCTTTGCTCGACAAGTTCCAAAACATCGGCTGGTATCTCGTCTTTGTTTCGATTATACAAAATGCCAAGCACCTCGCAAAGTTCGTCAAACATGTTCGCGGCATACTCAAGCGACGATTTGTTTTGGTTCTTTGCGCTGTTGATATCCCTTGCAAAATCGAAAAGCGCCGCAATGCCATCGGCGGTGTTAAGGTCGTCGTCCATCACTTTGATAAACTGTGCTTTTCTCTCGTTCGCTATATTAACAAGCGTTTCGCCGCCCTCGTCGTTCGCTTTTTCGATAGCAAAATCGAGGTTGTCTCGGCAGTTGTATAGCCGTTCAAGCCCTGCTATACACTGTTCTAAAACTTCGGTTGAATAGTTTATCGGGCTTCTGTACTGTGCGCTTATCATAAGGTATCTTATCGGCTCGTAGCCGTAAACCTCGCTTATCTCACGCACCGTGAAAAAATTGTTGAGCGATTTGCTCATCTTGCGGTTATCGACGTTTATATATCCGTTGTGCATCCAATATCTCGCAAACGTTTTGCCGTTACAACATTCGCTTTGCGCTATCTCGTTTTCGTGGTGGGGGAAGATTAGGTCTTGCCCTCCGCAATGGATATCAAACGTTTCTCCAAGATATTTTTTCGACATCGCGGAACATTCGATGTGCCAACCGGGCCTACCGTCGCCATATGGGCTTTCCCATTTAGGCTCGCCCGGTTTTGCTGATTTCCACAAAACAAAGTCCATAGGGTCTTCCTTTTGCTCTCCTACCCCAATCCTCGCTCCCGCTTCGAGATCGTCAAGAGGTTGGTGAGAAAGTTTTCCGTATTCTTCAAACTTTTTGCTTCTGAAATAAACATCGCCCGAACTCGTTGCATAAGCAAAACCTTTGTCGACTAGTGTTTTGATTATATCAAGCATCTCTTGGATGTTTTCTGTCGCTTTTGGGTGGGTTGTGGCTCTACGAATATTTAATCCATCAGCATCGGTGAAATATTCTTCTATAAACTGTTTCGCGACCTGCTCAACCGTTGTTCCCTGTTCGTTTGCCTTGTTTATTAACTTATCGTCGATATCGGTGAAGTTTTGGACAAAGTTAACGTTAACCCCGCGGTATTCGAGATATCTTCTCAAAACGTCAAACACACAGATAGGCCGCGCGTTTCCAATGTGTATAAAATTATATACAGTAGGCCCGCAAGCGTAGATTTTTATCTCGTTATCGATTGGTATTAGTTCTTCTTTTTTTCTGTTTAACGTGTTATAGACAACCAAAATTTTTTCTCCTCTTATATAAAAACTAAAGTTTAATTTATTTATTTTCTATAGTCAATGTATTGCTTGTTTTGTTTTATATAAACAATTCCCGAAATCGCGGTAAAAATTCCGACTGCCCAAAACAGATAGTAAGAAACTATAACTAAAACTGTATAATACATCGGAAAACTATAGGTTGAAGAAGCCAACGGTGAAATTACTACAGAGTCTAGATGAAGAACCAAAAACGCAAGAATAACGGCGACAATTTGAAGCACCGTTTTAACCTTGCCCCACCAGTTTGCTGCAATAACGTTCCCATCAGAACTTGCCGCAAGCATACGTATTCCGTTAACCGCAAACTCACGAGCAATTATTATTATTACGACAACGGGGTGCACAATCTGTGTCGGGATTAAAACAATAAGCGCCGACACCACCATAACCTTGTCCGCAAGCGGATCCATGAATTTTCCAAAATCGGTTACTATGTTATATTTTCGTGCAATAGCTCCGTCGAGATAGTCGGTTATGGCGGCAACTATAAAGATAATGCCGGCAATAAGCCAGTTTCCCGAGATGTTTTGCATCAGAGCGAAAAAGATAAAGAACGGCACAAGACACATTCTTAAAATTGTGAGTTTGTTTGGTAAGTTCATATAACCTCTTTATTATTTCTAATCTTTTTATACTTTATATAAGTATATCCTATATTATAGTTTTTTTTCGACGAAAGCACAAGGTTAAAAAGAATAATGAATAATAAAAAGCTAAAAAAATGACCAAAAAATTAAATTCGTCGCTTTAGCGACACCTTCACTATTAACTATTAACTATTCACTATTAACTATCAACTATTCCCTTCACCTGTTTTGCTTGTAGCTAAACCTCTCCAAAAACGTCATACAACTCGGCTCTTGTTATTTCAACCTCTAAAAACTCGCCGCTTTTAATCTCGCTTTCGCTTTTAACAAACACAACGCTGTCCACTTCCGGAGTGTCGCTTTGGGCTCGACAGATGTAATACCCGTCTTCGCTGTACTGACCGTCACACACAACCGTTTCGGTTGTGCCGATACGCTCCTCTTGCTTTTTAAACATAATCTCGGCTTGTTCCCGCATAAAGATATCGGCTCGTCTGACCTTTTCGCTCTCTTCGATTTTGGGCAAAAGTTTAACCGCAGGCGTTCCCTCTTCTTCGGAAAACTCGAAACAACCGGCTCTGTCAAACCTAACCTCTTTTGCAAAATCCAATAGTTGGTTGAAATCCTGTTCCGTCTCGCCCGGGAAGCCTACTATAAACGTTGTCCTAAGCGTTATTCCGTCAATCTTTTCTCTTAGCTTTTTAATCAAATCAAACAGCTTTTGCCGGTCGCCAAACCGCCCCATTCTTTTCAAAACCGAACCGCTACAATGTTGCAACGGCATGTCGATGTACCTTGCGAATTTTTTTGTATTTGCCATCGTTTCGATAAGCTCGTCGGTGAAGTTATCGGGGTAAGTGTAAAGTACACGTATCCATTTAAGCTGTTGTATCTTGTCTAGTTCCTTTAAAAGCTTTGATAAATTTTCGCCGTTTTCAAGGTCTTTTCCATACGCCGTCGTGTCTTGAGCAACAAGTATAAGCTCTTTAACACCGCCAAAAACAAGCTCTTTTGCTTCCGCTAGTATGTTTTCAAGCGGTCGGCTTCGATATCTTCCGCGTATCGCGGGAATGGCGCAATAGGTGCAACGGTTGTCGCAACCCTCCGCTATCTTTAGATATGCAAAATGTTTAGGGGTCGAAAGCATTCTTTCGCCTTCTATAACAAGCTTTTCGGGAATATCGAACTTTCCGTATCTTTCGCCGTTTAAAGCTTTTTTAACAACGTTAGCTATGTCGTGATTTTCCGAAAGCCCTATAGCCGCGTCTATTTCGGGAATCTGTTCCAAAACCTCTTGCTTATACCTTTGAGCAACACAACCTGTAACAACGATAGCTTTCAGGTTAGTTTTATCGTCCTGTTTAACTCTAACCATATCGAAGATGTTTTCAACCGCTTCTTTTTTTGCAACCTCGATAAACCCACATGTGTTTATAACGGCACAATCTGCGATGGTTGGGTCTTTTGTTATCTCAAATCCGCCCTTTGATAAAAGGTTAATCATAATTTCGCTGTCAACCCTGTTTTTGTCACAACCTAAAGAGATGAAATAAACGTTGTTATTCATAGAACTCCTCCTGTTCGTTTTGTTCATTATAGAACTGTTCAAGTTGCTGTTTAATTAAATTAATCGGAAAACCTTTTCGATACAAAAAAGATTTAGCCGATTCGTATTGTTTTTTTGAGGTTAACTCGGTATATCTTTTCTTTTCAATCAAGCGGAAAAGCCGCTCGTTTTCTGCATCAAAAAACGGCTCGATTATATCCGGATAATCGTTATGGTCAATCCCTTTTTCCAAAAGATAACTTTTCGCAAAACCGTTGCTAAAAAACTTTTGATTAAACACCGTTTCGATACAACGTTCGACAAACTCGGTTTCATCAAGATATCCGAACTCCTCCACCCTTTGAACCGCCTTTTTTGCGGTTTCAAGGTCGTAATCTATCGACAGTTTTTTAACAAGCTCTTTCTTTGAATGGTTTCGAATTCCAACAAGCCTTAACGCTTTGTTAACTGCTTTTGTTTCAAAACTTTGTTTTTGTATCTCGCTTATCGAAAACTCATCAAGCCTAGTTCCGACTTCGATTTTGTTATCTATCAAAACATCCTGTTCGACCGAAAAAAGAAATTCTTCATCACAAAAAAGGGCATATCTGCCCTTTTTTGTTACTGTTATTTTGGTTATGGTTAACGCTCCCAAAACTATTCAACCTCGATATCAAGTGAACTTTCGTCTTTGGTGTCAAGCGTTACCGTTATCGGGGTGACAGGTGCCGCCGGGGCAGATTTTTTCGGTTTGCCCATATCAGCAAGTTTTTGTTTGTTTGCTTTAATCTTCTTTTCAATTTCGGCAAGCATAACGGGGTTTTCCGAAAGCAGACGTTTTACGTTGTCGCGCCCTTGTCCTAGCCTTGTTTCTCCATAGTTAAACCATGCGCCCGACTTTTGGACAATGTCAAGCTTTGTCGCAAGGTCGAGAACTTCGCCGACCTTTGATATGCCTTCGCCGTACATAATATCAAACTCGCCCTCTTTAAACGGAGGAGCAACCTTGTTTTTAACAACCTTTGCCCTTGTGCGGTTTCCGACTATGTCGGTGCCGACTTTAAGCGATTCTATGCGCCTTACATCAAGACGAACCGAAGAATAGAATTTAAGCGCGCGACCGCCGGGCGTTGTTTCGGGGTTTCCGTACATAACCCCAATCTTTTCGCGAAGCTGGTTTATAAAAATTGCGATACAGTTTGTTTTTGAAATTATACCGGTAAGTTTTCTAAGAGCTTGCGACATAAGCCTAGCTTGAATACCGACATGGCTGTCCCCCATATTTCCTTCGATTTCGGCTTTTGGAACCATCGCCGCAACCGAGTCGATTACGACAACGTCGATAGCGCCCGAACGAACCAAGGCCTCGCAAATTTCAAGCGCTTGTTCCCCCGTGTCGGGTTGCGAAACAATAAGGCTGTCGATGTCAACGCCAAGAGCCTTTGCATAAACAGGGTCAAGGGCATGTTCAACGTCGATAAACGCCGCTTCTCCGCCGGCTTTTTGTGCTTCTGCAACGACATGTAGCGCAACGGTTGTTTTACCGGAACTTTCAGGGCCATATATCTCGACAATTCTTCCGCGCGGAAGCCCCCCAATTCCAAGAGCCATGTCAAGCGACAACGACCCTGTCGAGATAGACTCGACGTTCATCGTTGCGTTTTGCCCAAGTTTCATTATCGAGCCTTTTCCGAATTGTTTTTCTATCTGAGCCATCGCCGTGTCAATAGCTTTTTTCTTGTTTTCCATTTATCTTTCACCCTCCAAAATTCTTTTATCCACAACCATTATATCATAACAAATTTTTAATTACAAACATATATTCACACTTTTCGCCCAAAAACCCCACGAACATTTTTGAAACAATCCTCTATATGTTCGACCTTACAAAATCCATTTTGCAAAAGCAGTTCCGACACCTTTTCAAGTTGTGAGTCACCTATTTCAAAAACAAGGTATCCACCCTTTTTTATCTTGTTTTTATATAGCTTTGAAAACTCTTGATAAAAAAAATATCCGTCGTTTTGTGCAACAAGCGCTTTTTTCGGTTCAAAAAAAAGTTCTTTTTCCAGTGCGCTATATTCCTGTTCCGACACATACGGCGGGTTGCTGACTATCACGTCAAACGTTTCGTCTTGCAAGTCGTCGCAATACAAAAGAGCGTCTGCCTTTATGCAGTTTATGCCGCTCGCCAGATTTTCGACATTTTTCAAAAGATATGAATACGCCTTATTGTCGATTTCAACCGCTGTAACTTCGCTATTTATTACGGCGCGTTTAATCGCTATCGCTATGCAACCGCTTCCGCTACAAAGGTCAAGGGCTTGTTTACTGTCTGTTTGTTTTAAAAGATCGATTGCTTTTTGTGCAACAGCTTCGGTATCGGGGCGCGGAATTAAAACCCCTTCGCCCACCAAAAGCTCAAAATCAAAAAAATCCCAACAGCCTATTATATACTGCAATGGGTAACCCGATTTACGTTTTTGAACCGCTTTTATAAGATTTGTTTCTTGGTCATATGGCACCGATTTCTCCCCAAACGCAACAGGGTCAAAACCACAAAATTCTCTAAACAAAATCCGAGCCTCGTTAGAGTTTTCACCTAACGTTTTTTGAAGCTCGGTTTTAATATTTTTATATAACTCTTTCGCCGTCACCTTAAGCTTCCTCTTGTCCGTCGTTTGGAATAACGCTTGTCATTGCGGCAATCGCAACCTCAATTTGTCCTTCGTCCGGCTCAAATGCGGTTAACCGTTGTACCCATTTTCCGGGAGCCGAAAGTATCGACGAAAGCACGTTGTCGTGTTTTCCGGCATATTTTATAACTTCGTATGCAAACCCCATAACGAGCGGTAGCATAACAACTTTGATCCCCGCGCGCACAAACGTGTTTCCCCACGGCACAAACGAAAACATGATAATACTTATCAAAACCACGATAAACAAAAACGATGTTCCGCACCTTGGGTGGAACCTTGAATGTTTCTTGACGTTTTCAACCGTCAACTCCTCGCCATGTTCATAGCACGCAATCGTTTTGTGTTCTGCTCCGTGGTATTCAAACACTCGTCTAATATCTTTAAGCCTTGTCACAAGAAAAAGATATCCTATAAATATCAATATCTTTAAGCCACCCTCAATTAACGCCATGTAGTTTTCAATCGGAGCAACGTTTGATATAAGACCTGTTAT
Organism: uncultured Oscillospiraceae bacterium; assembly: GCA_964368445.1. Classification (GTDB taxonomy): domain Bacteria; phylum Bacillota; class Clostridia; order Oscillospirales; family Ruminococcaceae; genus CAYJAY01. The sequence goes on along the minus strand of CAYJAY010000018.1, from coordinate 20,358 downwards.
AAAGGTTGGCAAAACCATGAACAACACGATTGACAACACACCACCCAAAACTGCGGCAAGCATCATCATAGCGTCGTATCCTTTTTGTCCGAACTTGGTTTCAAGCCACAAGTCGAACTTTGTTTTGTCCTCTTCTTCCTCTGAAAGCGAGATGTCCGCCGATTGCATTATATATTTATATCCTTCAATAAGGCTTAAAATCATAGCCGCGGCACCTCGGACTATCGGAATGTTCTTGAATTTATTCTGCTTGGTATTTGACACCTCGGTGAAAATCTCTTTGTCCGGCTTTCGTACCGCTATACAGGTTTTTTGTGGACCTTTCATAACTATGCCTTCGATGATAGCTTGTCCGCCTATCGAAGTTTTAAAGGGTTGTTTATTCATTAATTTTGGGTGTTCCTTTCTTAACTGTTGGCTAAATTATGCGTTTATGTTTCAAACGCTTTTTCGTTTATGGGGAGTTCAACCTTCACAACGGTTCCTTCCCCTATCTTGCTTTGGATGCAAAACGTGCCGTCGTGTGCTTCTATAATCTCGCTTACAACCGCAAGCCCAATTCCCGAACCTTTAACCGAATTGCTTCCTTTATAAAATTTTTCGGTAACCTTTTCTATATCGTCCGGATGAATTCCTTTTCCGTTGTCTGTTATCGAAATGACAACGGATTTTTCATTTATTTCGGTATCAACTTTTATCTTTCCGTCGGTTGCGGAATATTTAATCGAATTATCAAGAATGTTGACAAATACTTGTTTCATGCGGTTTATGTCCGCAAAAACAATTGCGGGTTCGGGCGGTTCTTCGTAACTTATGTCTACATTAAGTCTACACGCTTGTTGGGTCACCGTTAAAACCGCGTCGGAAAGCTCGGCGATTATATCGATGTAGTCCTTTTCAAACGTCAAGTTGCCGCTTTTAAGCCTTGAAAAATCAAGCAGATCTTCAACCATGAGATAAAGCCTGTCCGTTTCACGCGAGATTATCTTCATTCCCTTTGTGTATACTTCTTTGTCTTGTCTTCCAACCGAAAGAACGGTTTCGGCCCAACCTTTTATCGAGGTGAGCGGCGTTCTAAGTTCATGCGACACCGACGAGATAAATTCATTTTTAACCCTGTCTGCCTCCGAAAGCTTAACCGCCATGTCGTTTATGTTGTCACAAAGAATTCCAATCTCGTCGTTGTGTTTCTTTTGCAGACGAACGTCAAAGTCTCCGTTTGCTATCGTGCTTGTGCTCATGCTTATCTTTCGTATCGGCATAACTATAGAACGGATGAAATACGCCCCCGAAAAGATGCTGAATGCCAAAATCAACACACCTGCTAAAATTAAAAGCTGGATATTCTCTAAAAGTTCTTGGTCGATGTTTTCAAGCGAGCTTATAATCCGCACATAATATATCTCGTTGGCAGGTTCCATCATCGGAACTGTAAGCGCAATAATGTGTTCCTCTTTAACGTTGTAACCTTCATAAACCGAAAGTTTGTTTTCAACCGGAATAACGTCTAAATATTCATCAGTGGACGAAAGAAACCCACTTGAAGAAGCAATTGTTCTTCCGTTAAATCCGAGAATGCTAAACTCAAACTTTTCTTTTTCGGAAAAATTCTCAACAAGGTCAAATATATATTGATATCGGTCAGAGTTTGACGCTTGTGTTCGGGCTGGAATTGCGTTTGTCGTAAGCATAATGCGATATTCAAGCGCTTGAACTGCGGCGCTGTAGTAGTTTTCACGCATAGAATACGAAATCGCAAAAATGGCAACAAACAACAGAACGATGATATAAAACAAGCTACCCATCGCCCATCGCCACGTAATACCTTTAAATTTTGAAGGTTTTTGAATGTTTGTCATATTCCGCCGTCTTACGAGTTCCAACGATATCCATAGCCCCAAATAGTCATAATGTTTTTGGGTTCGGAAGGTTGATCCTCTATCTTCATTCTTAATCGACGTATGTTGACATCGACTATCTTAACATCCCCAAAGTAATTTTTGCCCCATACCTTTTGCAAGATACTGTCACGGTCGAGGGCGGTTTTTGGGTTTTCCATGAACATCTCCATAATCTGGAATTCGACCTGTGTTAAATCGAGAAGTTGACCGTTTTTTGTGAGGGTTCTAGAGCTTACATCAAGCACAAATTCCCCACATTTAATCTCTTTTACGTCCTGTTTAGTGGAAACATCTATGCTAGCACACCTTCGGTAAACCGCGTCTATCCTTGCGATTAGTTCGGCCGTGCTAAACGGTTTTGTCACATAATCGTCCGCGCCTATCGAAAGCCCCGCAATTTTATCCTGTTCTTGCGACTTGGAAGACAGCATGAGTATCCCTATCTTGTTGTCTTTTCTTCTTATGGTTTCACAAAGTGTAAGTCCGTTAATTCCGGGGAGCATTATATCGAAAAGAGCAACATCAAATTTCTGTTCGCTTTTGTTGTAAACCTCGACAGCACTTTCCGCTGAGTCGGTTGAAACAACGTCATAATCCGCAAGCTTTAAGTTAAGCGTAAGCAGATCGCGAATGGATTGTTCATCTTCAACAACAAGAATTCTTTTCATATTAAACCTCATGATTAATTATAATATTTATGAAATCGAAAAATAATCTTTAATATACTCTGTTTCTTCCTGTGTACCGTATGATTTAAAAAAGTATCTATATGTTCCTTGGCTTGAAAGCATTTCAAAACCTTTTTCTGTCAGATGGGTCGAATCTTCGCCAAGACCCAAAACCTCAAGCTCAAGCAACAATATCGGCATCTGTTGGGGACCTTGTTGCTCGTCGTCTTGTTCGGTTGGTCGCATATCAAACATTTGAAGTTTTCGCGTGTTTTCCTCGTTAACCGTAACCGTCACAAACTCAACCCAACTTGGCGGTATCGTGAGGTTGTATGCGTATTCCCTCGAATAGTAGGAACTCGCGGCATATTCTATCTCCCCGTTACCTACCGAATACCAGTATGTCAAGATGTCGCGCGACGGCATAGTTTCAAGCAACGCAGCGGCAGAGGGAATGTATGTCACAAGGTCGGGCGAAAACGTCATCGTTCCGGCGTCGGTGTTTTTTCTTAACGCAACGGACGATATATCGTATTCGTCGACATAATCCGCTCGAATAAATTGTTCGTTTGAAACCATAAACACTTCGGTTGTTTGCATCTCCCCTTCAACCGTTTGGTCGACAAACACCGCCGGGTTTCCGTCGCTTAAGTTACCATAAACCATGCTCGAATTTCCAAGCGTGCCTTCAAGCGAATGTTCTCCAATAGTTTGAAACTTCCCGTCTTTAAAATCTACAAGGTATATCCTCGCAACACCCGGAACAAGCGGTTCGGCTATATAACAAAACTCGGTAAATTTATCTTGGTTAAGATCGGTCAAAAGAATGTCGGAACATCTTTCTTCAAAACCAATGTTTAAATTGCCTTCCAAAAAGTTGTATATAGACACCTTTCTTTCGTTTATGCTAACCGATTCCCATTCAACCAAAATATAATTAACTTTAGAATCTTTAAGCGTTATCGCGTTAAGCGACACGACATCGGTTCCCGCTCCCTCTATCTCGCTTAGAACCTCCCACTCGCCCGATACATTTTGCGACAAAACCGCAATCCTTGTCATTATTCCGGTTGCCGGAACCGAAAAGAACGCAATAGCTTCTTCTTTCGCGTCCCCCGTAAGGTCTACAAACTGTATCGGCGCACGAATTGTTCCGGAAGTTGGATATTTCAAAACCACCTTTTCGGTTGTTATCTCGGAAAGTTCTCGCATAATTGCGGTTTGATCCGCCGTAAGCGACGGGGCTTCTAGCAGGTCTTCTATAAGCGCCGAGGTGCACCCGCTTAACGCAAAACAAAAAAAGGCAACAGTCATCAAAAGTACTACTTTTCTCAACTCGTCACCTCCGATTTTATTTAACAATGAATTATACTTAAACCTTATTATAATATAATAGCCTTTTACAGTCAATTAAAACAACTTTTTTGACCATGATTGTTGAAGTATTGTTGACATACCTACAAAATTTCTGTTAAAATGTATAAAAAAGAGGAGAAGATTTATGTTTTCTTATGTACTAACCGGTTTAATCGCATACTATATCTACACAAACACAACTGCCCTCTTGGCTCACGAAGGCCCGTTCACCTCTTTGCAATGGATTATGCTTGGAATAACGGTTCTTTTTGTTTTCTTGTTTTTCATAATGGTCAGAAGAAGTATCGAGTTTTACAAAAAATCGAAACAGGAAAAAATTGAGGCAGAAAAAGCAAAATCAGAGGGTGTTCGCAGCGAAGATGCCGAGATTATAGAAGTTGACGACGAGCAAATTTCGGATGAAGCCACCGACAGTTCTAAAAGTATATACGACGAGTAAATAATCTTCACCTTCGGTGAAGCTCATGGAAATACTCCTTACCTCGTTTCACTCGGCATTTTGCACCGGTTGTGCAAAAACGTAGTATTTCTTAAAATTAAAGCTACTTATAATAAAAATAGTATGAATAAAATTAACCTTCCTTGGGTAGAATTGCTTTAAGGGAGGTTTTTTTATGACATATTATGAATTTAAGGATCTAGCAAACACATTTGAACAACTACCGCCACAACAGCCACTTACAAACGAAGAAATAGTACCGATTAACCCACAGCTCCACGGTGAAATAGTTGTAAACAAAAAAGGCCAAAAAGTATATAAATCTTCAAACAAATTCGAAGTCGAGCGCCTTCGGGATTGGTCGATGGAAAACCAGCTTTAAAATCAAAAGGTTGGGTCTTGTAACACGGCTTTCGACAATCTGAAACCGACAGCTTTAAAATTGCTGTCGGCTTTTTTTGTATCAAAAGTCGATGTTTACGCATAATATATTTAAACTGTCTTGAAAGTTTGATTATTATATTTGGAGGGCACATGAAAAAAATTATCATCATAGTCTTAACATTAATTTTAATAATTTCTTTTGTACTTTTGGCAAACCAAGAGATAAATGAAATCTCTTTTATATCTATATTCATAATTCTTTTGTCTGTCGGGATAGCGACGTTTTTCGACGCAGATAACAATCTTTTCGAGATCTTTAACGAAACCAACGCCGTTAAAAAAACTATTCCGGACATTAAACTTGTTTCAAACAAAAACATCGTCGACTCAAGTTCAAGACAAAAGCTTTTATTTGAAACGGCAAAAATTTCGTATATAATAGCAAAACAAAACTGTGATAACCGTTCAAAAAAACTTATATTTCCTGTCATAAACCAAGCACAACACATCATGGAGATTAACAACATCGGAACAAAAAGCCAAATTAGATACGCCGTCTTAAAAGCCGTAGAACTCTATTTTCCAAACGACTTTTCCGATTTCAAAAAAGAACTCGCGGTTAAACACAACATTTAATGCATTCGTTTAAAACAACCATTGTTTTAAGACAACTTGTTTCAATGGCACAAAATTAAGTTATTCATGTTTTCGGTTTTGTTCATTAATAAAAAAACGGCGACTTAGTAGCCACCGATTATTACTATTCATTTTTATTAGGTTGTTCCTATATTTTTAAGACTCTATCTTGTCTATCTAACATCTGACACAGAGATTGAAACCCCCTCTACAAAGATACAAAAACAGATTATTAACTTCGAACTTCCGTTTCTTTCAACTTCTCATTATTATGAACCGTCTTTATCTTCTCGATGTCTTTCGCGACAAGTTTATAAAACAACTCCTCGACAACTTCGCTTGTCAACGTTTGGTTGACCGAAAAGCCAAACGTTTTGTTGGTTCGTTGTTTTGTGAAAAGTTCGCCGTTTTTTGTTAGCTCTATAACCCTTGAGTTGTCGACCGAATAGTTAAGATAATCTTTTAGATGCCTTCGCAGATTAACCGATGGCGCACAGTTTGACAGCACAAGATTTATAACGTCGGTAGATGTCAAAAGCGCCGGCATGACCTCCGCTTCGATTTCGCTGTTGAACTTGGCGTTTTCAAGGTTGTTAATCGCCTCTTCGTTTAATCCGGTATACCGCGTTATCATTCTTTTTTTTGGACTGTTCTCCCTAGTCGCTGTTTTCCCAAGCATATAATCCGCCGAAACGTTGAAATAACTTGCTATCTTTTCAAGCGCAGTTATCTTGGGTTCGGTCGTGCCGCTTAGATATTTGCTGAGTTGGGCATTTTGTAAGCCGATAGCGTCCGCCAGTTTATATTGTGTTATACCTTTCTTTTCAATTTCTGCCTGTACAAGTTGTTGCAATCTTTCGTTAAAGTTCCGCAATACATTTTGTTCGTCCATTTTCCTTACCCCATTAATTATATATTCAATTTGATTTTATTAAAGTTTAAAATAGGAAAATTTTCATATAGTTGTTTCTTTAATTAAATATAATAATCGATACAAAGTCAATAGGAATTAAATTTCTTTACAATATGTACATCAATCCGAAACAAAAACCGCCCTTCACGTCAAAAAACGTAAAAAACGGTTTAATAATCTTGTTTTTAGGGAATGGACAAATAGAGTTGAGTTAGATATCTCCCGCCGATGACGGGGGAGATATCTAACAAGTTAATCAACGCAATTGCCACACCTTGTTTTTATATCCGGTTGACAACTAGTATTTAAATTAAATCTAAAAGTTTGCAAAACCCTCTCGGTCAATTCGAGATTGACTGAGAGGGCAAATAAAAAACTATTCCTATAATTTTTTAGAATTTACAATGAATTATGGTGCCGGAATTGCGTCCACACCGATTATATCTATCCACTCGTTTATCTCTGTTCCACCATCTTGAGAATATCCGGCTAGCGCTATTTGACCATTCAAGGTGTTTATATGAAAACAGAAACTTGTGTTGTTTCCAACCTCGGACTGTGCATCGCCTATCTCACCAACAGCCCCCGAACCCGTGAAATCGGTTTGGAGCCCGTCCGCGCCCATTATGCTTATAATCATCTCTTGGAGATGCTTAAGCGAGGATGAATCTGCAAGCCCCGGATATTTTCCCGAAAACTCCGAAACTCTGACAGATTGCGGAGCACGTATATAAAGCTTTCCGCCATAATGCGAAGGATCGGGCCCGTTGCCCGTTGCCCAAAGAACCTCGATTAACACACCCGACGGAACGTTGCTTTTCGGGTCGGCAACCGCAACCGTCGCCGCACGCATAAGATTTGTTGCCGCCTGTAGGTCGTTAGATTGTCTTGCCCTTTCGACATAACGAAGATATTGCGGAGCTAAAACCGCCGCAAGCACGGCAATTATCGCAACTACTATAATAAGTTCTACAAGCGTAAAACCTTTGTTGTTGTTTTTCATTGATAAACCTCTTAAATATAAATCAAGACATTGCGTCCATAAAAATTATAAATAAACAAAAATAAAAAGTCAACATTTTAAATATAAAAAATCGGTTAATTTTCTTCAAAAAACGAAAAATTTAACCGATTTTATCCATTTTAAATAATCTTACAGTATTGTATCTAAATTTTCTTTGTTTTTTTCAGCATTAAAAAATTACAAAGTTAATTTTATGCAACTACATCATCAGTTCAAAGCAAAGGTTTGAAGCGTTTTCCATCTTTTCAATGCTGAGTTGCTCGTTTGTGGTGTGAACCTTTTCCATTCCAACCCCAAGGTTAAGCGTTTCTATGCCGTTAAGGTTATATATGTTCGCGTCGCTTCCGCCGCCACTCTTTTTGCATTCGGGGGAAAGCCCAAGTTTTTTTGCGGCGTCTGCAACTTTTTGAACCAATGGAAAGTCGTCCTCATAATTATAGCCAAGATAGCTCGTCGCTACAGTGTGTTCAAGCGTGCCACCAAATTTTTCGCAAGCCTCTTTCATGCAATCAACAATATGTTTTGTGTGTGCTTCAAGCTTTTCTGTGCTACGGCTTCTCACTTCGAGTTCAAGTATAACCCTTTCGGTTACAATGTTTGTAGCTCCGCTTGCGGAAAAAGTTCCGATGTTACACGTTGTCTCAAAATCTACACGTAAAAGCTTCATGTTAGAAACAGCATGTGCCGCCACTTCAATTGCGGAAATGCCGGCTTCCGGTTCAACCCCTGCGTGTGCTTTTTTGCCTATGATAACGGCGGAAATTTTGTTTTGTCCCGGCGCGCCCGTTATGATATGTTCGGGTCCTCCGCTTGAATCGAGAACTATTCCGCTTTTTGATTTAATGCGGCTATATTCAAGATTTTTCGCTCCAAACATTCCGCTTTCTTCGCGTACCGTTATAACCGCTTCAACCGTTCGGTGTCCACCCTTTGCTTTAGCGGCTTTCATAGCTTCCATTATAGCCGCTATTCCGGCTTTGTCGTCGCCGCCGAGAATTGTGTCGTCTCCCGAGCGGATATATCCGTCGTCGTCGATACGCGGTTTAATTCCTTTTCCGGGAACAACGGTGTCCATGTGTGAGCTGAACATGATCGGGTCTAGGCTTTCGTCTCCTTTAAGCGTTGCATAGACGTTGCAACCGGTAGTTTTTGCGACTTCTTTTATGTCGTCGGTGTACACTTCGCAACCTAGCGCTTTGAAATCCTCGACAAGGCATTTCGCCATCTCTCCCTCGTCGCCCGTTTCACTGTCGATTTGAACGTATGCCATTAAACGATCTATCAAACTTTGTCTATCAATGTTGCCCATATAAAACTCCTTTTTGTTTTTATTATACTACATAGTTATTTAAATATTTAATTAACAAAAACGGGGGCGCAATACGCCCCCGAAAACAGCATAATGCTATTTTTGATATTTAGTTATTTATTAAGCACCAAGTGTGTAGTAGATGCTTGTGTCAACACCTATCGGCAAGCCTATGAGCAACCAGATAACCATTATGATTGTCCAAGCAATTAGGAAGCAGATGCTGTATGGAAGCATGGTAGCCGTCAACGTTCCGATACCTGCTTTTTTGTCATATTTTTGAGCAGTTATAACAATAATTGCAAAATATGTCATTAGCGGGGTGATGATGTTTGTCGAGCTGTCGCCGATACGGAAAGCAAGCTGGGCCAGTTCCGGCGAATAGCCAAGCAACATGAACATCGGAACGAAAACAGGAGCCATGATGTTCCATTTTGCGGACGCCGAACCCATGAACAGGTTGATAAACGCCGAGAACAGAACAAACAGAACCATGATTGGAATGAGCCCAAGTTGAATGCTTTCAAAGAAGTTTGCGCCGTTGATAGCTAGGATTGTGCCAAGTTTCGAATACGAGAAGTATTGGATAAACTGAGCAGAAACGAATGCCAACGCAATGTAGCCACCCATTGTTGCCATTGATTTTCCAAGCGCCACACAAACGTCTTTTGTGCCTTTGCCGAATTTGCTTGTCGACTTGCCAAAAGCTATTGCAGGAAGGAAGAAGAAAAGCATTATGAGGATAACAACGCTACTGATAAGCGGCGAAGTTGGTCTACCAAGGATTTCGCCGTTTTCGTTGCGCATAAACGAGTTTGCGGGAATTGTTATAGCAACCAAAATGATGATGAAAACTAACATAACGATTCCGGCATTGCGAAGACCTTTTTTCTCTGCGTCGGTGATTTCACCAAGGCTTTCGTCTTCTGCGTCGTTAAGCGTTCCGTCATATTTTCCAAGACGCGGTTCAACGATCTTGTCGGTTATCCACCAACCAAGTAAAGTAATAGCAAAGGTTGAAACTGCCATGAAGTAGTAGTTACCCATAACGTTAACTACATAGTTCGGGTCGATTATCGAAGCTGCTTCTTGCGATATACCGGCAAGTAGTGGATCGAGTGTACCAACCAAGAGGTTAGCGGAAAATCCGCCCGATACGCCGGCAAATGCTGCGGCGATACCAGCCATTGGGTGACGACCATATGCTCTGAAGATCATAGCGCCAAGTGGAATAAGAACAACATAACCTGCGTCCGAAGCGATGTTGGACATAACGCCCAAGAACACAACAACGGGGGTTATTATTCTTTTTGGTGAAACTTGAACAGTGCGTTTCAAAAGCGCGTTCAAAAGTCCGCTTTGTTCTGCAACGCCAACACCAAGCATAGCAACCAAAACGGTTCCAAGAGGCGCATACGTTGTGAAGTTGTTAACAGCAGATGTGAGCATCCACGCTATTCCTTCACCGGTAAACAAGCTTACAGCGGTTACGGTTGTTTCTTGAAGCTCTCCACCACTTACAAGCATACCTGTTGCGGAAACACCAAGAGCCGCACACACTGCTGAAATAATTGCAACTGCTGCTGCAAGCATTCCAAAAAGCGCGATAGGGTGCGGAAGTTTGTTTCCGACACTTTCAACGAAGTTCAGAAACCCTTTCTTTTTTGCGGGGGATAGATTGTTTTCAGACATACAAAGTTCCTCCTATACGACAGTGAAATTTTTTAAATATCTGCCGAATAAAATATTTATTTTCAATGTGAACGATTATCGTTCGATATACATAAATCGACAATATTCACATCGAGTAGTATGATTATCTTATATTTCGCACTAAATGTCAACCGATTTTATGCAAATGTATTAAAAAAATATTTTCTCATTCATAAAATGTTCACAGTTGCTAGATTAATAGAGTATTTTTGTTTAAATCGTTCACTAATCATATTAAAGTGTCCTGTAAAAGAGGGTAGCTGTTTTTTCAGCATTAAAAAAAATAAATATTAAACTCTAGAAAATTGTTGCTATTTCAACCGATTTGTGATATATTAACTATGTTATATATTTTGGAGGTAGGATATGAGCCCAATTGAAATTATTGCAGGTGTTACACTTTTAATAAGTTGTGTTATTATAATCATTTTGGTTATGCTTCAAAGCAGCAAAGGAAGCGGCCTTTCGGGCGCTATCGGCGGCGGATCATACAACGATGCTCGCGGAAAAGCAAAAGCTAATGACGCTAAACTTGCACGACTAACAAAGATTTTCGCAATTATCTTTTTTGTCATTACACTTGTTGTTAACGTTGTGTCTTTAATCGGCTAGATTAAAGGCATTGTCTTTTTGCAGTTTGTTTGCAAGGAGATTTCTATTAAACTTTAGTATTAACCACTATAGGGACGATTGAATTCGACCGTCCCTGTTTTTTGTTTATATAGTTTTTTTGGCGAGAGCTTTTTTGATACGCTTAACCGGACAGGGGCAATCCCTATCCGGTTTATTTTAATGTATAATAAATACTTATTTTATTACGCCTTTTTTAAGTATATAGTTTGCGTAAAGCGCTTTTTCGCCCGTTTGAACAATACAATAACAATCGGCGGCATGGTCATAGAACTTAAACCGTTCGATATGTTGAATTGCATTTTTTCCGCGGTCGTCGAATTCCGAGATGATGTCGGCATATTCGCCCCAAATAGGTGTTTCAACCGTATCTTTCGGGACTTTTTCCATAAGTTTTACGGGACAATCGACATATGTGTCAAGCGGCATAAGCGTGAGAATTGCTTTCATTATGTCTGTTCCGCTGTGTCCGTCGGCACGGACAATTATTGCACCCTTTTGTTTTGCAAACTGTGCGCCGGGGAAGTTTCCGTCACCTATACATATTTCACTTCCGTGTCCCATCTCTTGAAGAACTTTCAATAGTTCCGGTGATATAATGCTTGGAATTCCTTTTAACATGTTGGTGTCTCCTTTAATTTTATATTATTCTATCATTAAATCATTAAGTTGTAAATTGTAAATAAAACCTCCTGAATAACAAATTATTCAGACTGTCGAAAAACCCCTGTCACAAAATTGTGCTTCTGCATTTTGCACAAACACAATAGGTAAGTTGACTTATCTTGATGTTATATAAAATTCGGACGGTCAAAAACAACCGAAAGACGGATGTTTTTGACCGCATTTTATTTGTTTAGTTGCTTTTGATTTTATCTCTTTCTATCGTAAAGCGGACCATAGTTTGTGCAAGCTCTGTAATCAGCAGCTTCAAGGTCTTTGGTGCCAAACGATGCCCACGAATGCGGGCGAAAGATTCTTTCGTCCGAAACGTTGTGCATGCTGACAGGGATTCTAAGCATTGCGCAAAGCGTTATCAAGTCGTGTCCGATGTGTCCATAGTTTATAGCGCCATGGTTTGCGCCCCAGTTAGCCATAACCGAGTATGCATCTTTAAACACACCTTCCCCTGTGCAAACGGGGGTGAACCACGTTGTCGGCCAAGTTCTGTCGGTTCTGTCGGTTAGCGTTTTGTGTGCGTCAGCGGGAAGTTCAACAGTATAACCCTCTACCAACTGCAAAACGGGGCCTAAGCCGTCAACCCAGTTGACACGGCACATAGTGACAGGCATTCCGCCCTCGCTATCAAATGTCGAGCTAAATCCGCCGCCTCTGAAGTATCCGACGTTTGCCGGGCTCCAAACAGTTGCATCAAGGCAAGCTTGTGCTTCTTGTTCGCTGATATCCCAAAACGGTTTCATTGCGGGTTTTCCGTCTTTTCTTTGTTTTCCGGAAGCGTCAAGACAACTTGCGCCCGAATTGATAAGATGGATTATTCCGGCTTTTGCTTCGTCGGGAAGTTCTTTTCCCGTCACGCGTTTAACCGATTCGTTGCTCCAAAACGTTCTTACGTCTGAGAACATCGAAGCTGTGTTTGTCAAAAGATGTCCGAAAAGCATTGCAACTCCGTTTAGACAATCGTTTTCCGTTGCAACGATTTCGGGGCGGCGAATTCCGTTCCAATCGAACGACGAGCAAAGGATAGCTTCCGAGAAATCTCCGTTGGGGAGATAATCGTTCCAATGGCGTTGACCTTGGAATCCCGAAGCAATTGCGTTGTGGCCAAGACCTTCTTCACGGAAACCGTTGTTCATAAGCCATTCGTTTCCAATCATCATGTCGCGGATGATGATTGCCATCTTAACGGTGTATTCCCATTCTGCGTCTTTTTGTTCCCTTGTGTGTTGCTCTGCGTTGAAATCCTGTCCTTCTTTGCAGTTCTCTTTAACCCATTTAAGAGCTTTTTCATATTCGCCCTTGTCATAGATATTTTCTTTAATTCTTCTGTCGATTTCAACCATGTCGACAAATTCGCATCTCATTCCAAGCCATTTTTCAAAAAGCTCGGGGTTTACTATCGAACCGGCAATACCCATCGAAACGCCACCGATTGCAAGATATGATTTTCCTTTCATCTCGCCTGCGGCAACCGCAGCTTTTGCGAACGAAAGAATTTTTTCTTTTACATCTTCCGGTATAAACTTGTCGGTTGCGTCTTGAACTTCACGTCCATAGATAGAATATACGGGAATTCCTTTTTGTGTGTATGCCGCGTTGACCGCCGCAAGGAACACAGCGCCGGGACGCTCGGTTCCGTTAAGTCCCCAGATTGCTTTAGGAGTTGTCGGGTCCATGTCCATAACTTCGTTGCCGTAACACCAGCAAGGAGTTACTGTAAGTGTAGCGCAAACTCCGCCAACACTTGCAAATTTTTCGGCGCAAGCAGCACTTTCAGCAACGCCGCCTATGCAGGTGTCTGAAATGACGCATTCGACGGGGTTTCCGTCACGGTCACGAAGGTTGGACGAGATAAGCTCTGCCGCCATCTTTGCCATGTCCATGGTTTGTTTTTCAAGCGATGCGCGAACTCCGCGTTCACGTCCGTCGATAGTTGGTCTAATTCCGATTTTCATAAATTTACGCTCCTTATATAATAAATGTTTTTATATTTTATACCAATCCCCACTACAAAAAGATACAAAAAATCAAGCTTGCAACTTTAAGATATAGTTTTTCACCAGAATTTTTTTGTCAATCTTTTAATGAAAGATTAGTATTAGATACGGTTTTTCCGTGTTTAATCGTTGCATACAGCGTTGTTATCGAGGTTGGGGCGTCTTTCTTGTCGGGCGTTTCAAGTCGTTCCAACAAAAGTTCGGCGGCTTTTTTTCCTATTATCTCGCTTGGTTGGTGAACCACCGTGAGTCGTGGTTTTAAAACGTCGGAAAACTGAAAGTTGTCAAACCCTATGACCGAAAGGTCTGTGGGTATCGAGACGTCAAGTTCGTTTAACGCCATAAACATTCCAAGCGTCATGTCGTAGTTTGTCGCAAATATTGCGGTTATCTCGGGAAACGACGACAAAAGTTTCTTGGTCGCTTTATATCCTTCGGTTATGTCGAATTTGCCGTTTATAAAAAAATCAGAATTGTGCTTAATTCCGTTTTTTTCAAGCGTTTCAACACATGCTTGTTCGCGTTCGCTAGCCGTATTCACATTTCGCGGCCCAGTTATGACCCCAATTTTGCTGTGTCCGTTTTCAATTAAAAAAGAAATAGCTTCCTCTGCCGCCGCCTTGTTGTCTATAACCACCATGTCGGCCTTCTTTTTAAGGGACTTTATATAACGGTCAAACAATACGACCGGTACACCTTTTTCGATAGCCGTTGCAAGACTTTTACCCGAAGCATCAATCGACATACATATGATGCCGTCCACCATCTTGTTAATCATGAAATCGACTGTTTCTTTTTCCTGTTTCGCGCTGTCGCCACTTTCCGAAACTATGACACCGTAACTTTTGCTTCTTAAATATTCCTGTATTGCTGTTATAACAGCAACTGTAAATATACAACTGAATTTCGGTATTACAATTCCTATAGTCCTAGTTCGCTTTGTTTTTAAGCTTCTTGCGAGTTGGTTAATCGTATAGTCGTTTTGCTCAAGCACCTTTTCAATCGCGACACGATTGGCTTCTCGCAACGTTCCGCCGTTGAAATACTTCGAGACGGTGGCAAGCCCAAGACCTGTTTTTTTTGCAATATCTTTCATCGTTAAGCTCACCGACGTCACCCCTTTTATCGTTGATATATAAATTACTATATAATAGCTCTTTTTGCATCTTCACAAAACCGAAACGTTTCGCTTAAAATTTGATTTTATGTTTTGATTATAGTGATAAATCCGCCAAATGTCAACAATTTTTATCACATAAAAAACTATTTTATGTCAAAAACTAGATGTAAAACGGACACTTTGATATCATTTATAATAGTTTCAATATGCATTTTTAATGAAAAACCAACAAAAAAGTACAGTTGCACAATTGGACGCCATGTTTTTTGTTAAAGTATACGAAACGTTTCGGATTTCGGTTACAAATCTGTAATTTTTATTGACGTAAATGCAAAACATGTGTATATTGAGTATAACGATTAACTTTGCAAAAACTCAATTAAATTTAACGGGTGGTTATTATAGTGGACAAAGTTTTAGTCAAAATGGAAGGTATTCAAAAATACTTCCCGGGAGTTCATGCTCTCGACAACGTCAAATTCGAGGTAAACTCGGGCGAAGTTCATGCCCTTGTCGGCGAAAACGGTGCCGGCAAATCGACCATGATGAAGGTTCTGACAGGCATATACAAAGCCGATGGCGGCGATATATATGTTGAAGGAAAAAAAGTCGAGATAACAGGGCCAAAAGACGCACAGAAACTTGGAATAGGAATAGTTCACCAAGAACTAAACCTTATGCAACATCTAACAGTAGCCCAAAACATCTTTATCGGCAGAGAACTTTCCGGAAAAATGTTTCTTAAAGATAAAGAGATGAACGAGCAAACAGCAGCGTTATTAAAGAAATTCAATGTTGACTTAACACCGGAAACAATAGTTGGAAAACTTACCGTTGCAAAGCAACAGATGATCGAGATAATAAGGGTTCTGTCATACGACGCAAAACTTATTATCATGGACGAGCCGTCTGCGGCGCTAACCGAACGCGAGATCGACGAGCTGTTTAAGTTTATCGAAGAGCTTCGTGACAGCGGACACGGAATTGTCTATATCTCACACAGAATGGACGAGCTTCTCCGAATAACCAACCGAATAACAGTCATGCGTGACGGACAGTATGTCGACACCGTTAAAACGGAAGAGACAACTATCGACGATATCGTACACATGATGGTCGGTCGTGTTATCTACGAAGAACCCAAAACAAAAAGCAACGTCGCACCGGACGCCCCCGTTGTTTTGGATGTTAAAGGTCTTGAAACGGTAGACGTAACCAACATAAACTTCAATCTTAAACAAGGCGAGATACTTGGATTTTCGGGCCTTATCGGTGCCGGAAGAACCGAAACTATGCGTGCAATATTCGGGGCCGACCCAAAAATAGCAGGAATAATCAAGAAAAACGGCAAAGAAGTTTCGATTAAATCCCCGAAAGACGCGGTTAACCTTGGGATTGGATATCTTAGCGAAGACAGAAAACGCTATGGTGTTGCACTCGGCCTTTCGGTTGCAACAAACAGCGCAATAGCAAGCCTTGAAAGTTTTACAAAATCCGGGTTTGTGGACGACACCAAGATAAACTCTGCTGCCGAAGAATATGTGGAAAAACTTTCGACAAAAACCCCAAGTATAAAACAACTTGTTAAAAATCTTTCGGGAGGTAACCAACAAAAGGTTATCATCGCGAAATGGCTTATTAAAAACTGTGATATATTGATTTTCGACGAACCGACAAGAGGAATAGACGTCGGCGCGAAAAACGAGATATATAAACTGATGAACAAGTTGGTTAAAGAAGGCAAGTCTATCATAATGATTTCCTCCGAAATGTCGGAACTTCTTCGTATGAGTGACAGGGTCATTGTAATGTGCGAAGGCAAAATCACCGGCGAACTTGATATAGCAGATGCTGATCAAAAATCGATTATGACACTTGCGACACAGCGATAATATGAGTTTTGTGGCAAAAGATATCGCCACGATTTGGCTAAAGCCAAAACCCTCATATTTACGGCTTGCAGAAAAATTTCAAAAAAATAAGGAACGGTCTTTTAAAATGGAAAACAACAAAGCTTTAATTAAAAAGAAGTTGGATCTACAAAAATTGTTAGCCCCCGCCGTGCTTGTAATACTATATGTTTTCTTTGCGTTTGCAAGCGATACATTTTTCTCGCTCGATACGGCAATCGCAATTCTTAACGCATCGTACTACATCGGATTCCTCGCAATCGGTGTTACGTTCATCATTATAACGGGCGGCATTGACCTTTCGCTTGGAACGGTTATGATGTGCGGAGCGCTTATCGGCGGATATGCATACAACAACTGGGACGTACCAATCTTGGTTGCGCTTTTAATAGCAGTCACGATAACAACGGCTTTCGGTTTTATAAACGGAATCATGGTTGCAAAGCTTAAACTCCCCCCCTTCATCGCAACGCTCGGAACCCAAATGATTTCAATGGGTCTTGGCGCTATTGCAACAAAGGTTGTAACACAAAGATATCCGACAGTTGGAACGGAAGACGGCTGGTTCAAATACATATTCTACAACTATGAAGGTTTCCCGACAGGGGTTTTGTGGTTGTTCGGATTTTTAATCATTGCAAACATCATCCTCACAAAAACAAGGCTTGGAAGATATACCTTTGCTATGGGTTCAAACGAAGAAGCGGCAAGGCTTTCGGGTGTTAACGTTTCAAACTGGAAACTAATCGTTTACACATTAAGCGGATTTTTCGTCGGCATGGGTGGAATTGTATACGCTGCGGCATACACCTCGATTATCCCCTCAGAAGGCGCCGGAATTGAACTTCTTGCAATCTCGGGCGTTGTTATCGGCGGAACTTCGATGTCGGGCGGACAAGGAAGCCTTGTCGGAACGATGATAGGCGTGTTTATGATGAGCGTTCTTCGCCAAGGACTTCTCTCGGTTGGCCTTCAATCCCACTGGCAAACACTTTTCACCGGAATAGTTGTTGTCGGCGCAGTTCTTCTCGACAACTACAGGATCAAGAAAACATCTGCGGTTAAAAAAGTTTAATCTATATCTAAAACAAGTGGGTATTAATTCAGTTTGCAACCGAGGCAATAGTTTCGGTTACAATATATAAAAAAATAATAGGAGAAAAAAAATGAAAAAATTACTTTGTTTATTGCTCGCATTGTCCCTAGTATTCGCTTTCACAGCTTGTGCAGCTCCTGCTGAAGAAGAAGCACCGGCACCCGACGCAACAGAAACTCCTTCGGCTGAACCAATGTTCATCGCTATCGAGTCTAAAGGTTTCCAACATCAATTCTGGCAAACAGTTCTTGCCGGTTCTGAACAAGCAGCTGTTGACCTTGGCGTAGAAATCGAATTCCAAGGACCGGACAGCGAAACAAGCGTTTCACAACAATTAGACCAACTTAACGCTCTTTTAGCAAGAGAACCGGACGCATTAGCTCTTGCAGCTCTTGATACAGAGTCTGTTACAGAAGTTCTTAACGATCTTAAAGAACAAGGAATCCCCGTTGTTGCTTTTGACTCGGGCGTTCCGGGAGCTCCGGAAGGCACAGTTCTTTCGACAGCTTCAACAGATAACGAAGCAGCTGGCGCTGGCGCAGCAGACGAAATGTTCGCAGCTCCTATGTTCGCTGAAAAATTCGCAGCAGCAACTCCCGAAGCACCTGTTATGATTGCTTGCCAATCACAAGACGCAACTTCCGGCTCGATCGTTGGAAGAACTGACGGATTTGTTAACCAAATGGCAGCTCTTGCTGAAGAAGCTTTCCCCGGACAAGTTTCTATCGAAGGCCACGACAAATGGGCTATGCCTGTTGACGGCGCAGCAGTTATCATCAATGTTCAAGTTCCTGCAACAACAGAACCCGCTGATGCAGCTAACGTTTCACAATCTATCCTTTCGAACGAAAACCTTATCGGTTTCTTCGCTTCGAACGAAGCTTCTGTTGGCGGAATCCTTTCTGCTACAACAGACGGAACAGAACTTGCTAAAGACGGCGGCAAATATGCTGACCTCACAGTTATCGGTTTCGACGCTGGCGCAAACCAAAAAACAGCTGTTTCTAACGGTTGGTTCTATGGTTCGATAACTCAAGATCCGTTCATGATCGGCTACTTGGCTGTTGAACTCGCATACAAAGCAGCAATGGGCGAAACTCTTGAAGAGATAGTTGACACAGGATTCAAATTCTACTCAGCAGAAAACATGGAACAAGAAGACATCGCTATTCTTCTTTACGACTAATACAAATTAGTTCCTTGAAAAACCAACCCCCCAAACCTTTGAAAGGTTTGGGGGGTTTTTATAGTATCATAAAACCGTACTTCTCTATTTTTTTCAAAAGTATAATTAATTTTCAAGAAACATTTAAAACACTTTTTGTCAGGGGACTAGTACTTTGTGTCAATCAAAACTTTACAAGTACCCTCTCAGTCACTTCGTGACAGCTCTCCCAAAGGGAGAGCCATTCCCTCGGCTCTCCCTTTGGGAGAGCTGTCAATCTCGGATTGACTGAGAGGGCAAATGAAAATCTATTCATGTAAACTTTTAAATGACACAAAGTAGTAGGGAGCGACGCCCTCGTCGCTCCGTCTTTGTCGCTCAAACACGCTACAAAAAACCAAACCACTTCAAACTTTGCGGAGCGACGAGGGCGTCGCTCCCTACAAACTCTATTGCGATTTTGTTGGATATTTTTTAGGGTGCACCTTTTTTGACACGCTGCCCTCCGAACCTTTTAAAGCTTTTTTGTTTGGTGTTTTTGTGCTAATGTTTTTTATAATTCTATTTTGACGAGCAACAGCTTTCTTTGTTTTACTATACTTCTAATCAACAACACCCCAAATACAACGGCTGTTGCTATCATATAAAACGGGGTATGTTGATGGTTTGAAGCTAAACTTTCGGCGCTTGTAATTCCGGTTAGTTCAAACACAGTGATAATATAATCAAACAACAAACCGAACAATATAGCGGACACCGCCGCAACCGAAAGATATATTGCGACAACTTTTTTGCCAAGCGTCTTAACAAGAACCAAAAGTGACGCTATGTTTGTTACGGGACCCGCAAACAAAAACACAAATGCCGCCCCCGGAGAGATACCTTTAAGCATAAGCGACACCGCAATTGGGATTGAAGCAGTCGAACATATATACATTGGAATTCCCACCAAAACCATCAAAAACATCGTTACAAGCGGGTTTGAAAAGTTCGCGAAAAGGCTTGCAGGCAAAACTGTGCTTATTAATGCCGCTATCAAAAGCCCAACAATAAAGTGAACCGCTATCTCGTCTAGAAACTCCCCAAATCCATAGGTGAACGCGAGTTTCATTTTGTTTAGGAATGATAAACTTTCTTTGTCTTGTTTCAAAGAAGAGCCCGAGCAACAACCTCCCGGCTTAGGGCTTTCGTTGCCGCTGCAACCGCATGTGCTTTGTGAGACGTCAGGGCTTTCGTTGCCGCTGCAACCGCATGTGCTTTGTGAGACGTCAGGGCTTTCGTTGCCACTGCAACCACATGTGCTTTGTGAGACGTCAGGGCTTTCGTTGCCACTGCAACCGCACGAGCTTTGCAAGACGTCAGGGCTTTCGTTGCCGCTGCAACCACATGAGCTTTGTG
>CAYJAY010000017.1:0-47270 GCA_964368445.1 uncultured Oscillospiraceae bacterium | reverse complement strand
TACTCTTATTTTAATTTGTTGCGAATATCTATCAAAAATGGTATATTTATCATATCGAATTTTTCGGAGGACAAGCCATGACACCACAAAAACAAAAAGGGGTTTTAGCCGAGTTTAACGGCGCAAGATTAGCGTTTAAAAACACAAAGTTCCTTTTAATAGTATTAAAAATAATGTTTATAATATCCGCCGCGGCGATGACATTTATGCTTTCGCTTCGCGGAAACTATCTTGTTTGTATAGCTTCTGTGGTTTTGTCGCTATTAATCTTTGTCTATCTAACGTTTAAAAAAGATCTTTTTAAAACTTATTTCAGCGACATTAATATTATTATACTTTTTGTTTCGATAATACTTTGTTCCTCGTTTGTTCTTCCGCTTGCCGAAGGGCTTATAATCAACCACCCCGACGAGTATATCTCGTTTGTAGGCATCGAGTTTTCCAAAAATATTGCACGGCTTTCGATATTTGCGGTTGTCGTTTTGTTTTATATCTTTATAAAATGCTTTTTTGATGGAGCTAAAATTTGGTTTAAACTGTCGGATACTATCGAACGACGTTTTCTTTTTACAACGTTTGGGGCACTTTCGGTTTTAACAATAGTTTTGTATCTTTCGACCGACATCTTTTATCTGCCCGAGTTTGGCGATAGCGTGGTTCAATATAACGTGTTGTTTTCAAACGACACGGGCGACCTTTTGTTGTCCGACGTATACAGCGACATCAACGCTCCGCAAAACGACCTGAGGCATCCGCTTTTTGCGGTGTTTTCCCTTCCGTTTTCGATGACGGCACATTTTATATCGGAGTTTTTATTGTTCGACCGTGCCGGCTATCCTATACTAATGAACATTATCCAGGTCTTTTTGTTCACCGCAAGTATGGTAACCGTCGCGAGAATGTTGAAGCTTTCGGGTTCAGTTAAAACATTGTTTTTAATCGCCGTCACCGTTTCCTATCCGTTCCTTTTAAACAGCCTTAACATGGAACAGTATGTTTTTTCGGTGTTTTGGCTTTTGATGTTTATCTATTTTTACACAGAAGATCTAAAAGGAAAAGAGTATCTTTTTATCGCGTCGACAGGCTCGCTTTTAACAAGTGGATACATGTTCCCTTTGTTAACCAAACAAGGGGACAGCGTTAAAAACAAAGTGATTTCGGTTTTTAACGGAGCGGTTAAAACGTTCGCTTTTATAACTGTGTTCGGTCAACTCCCTGTGTTTTTCCGCGTGTTTGAACAAGTTAACCACCTTGTCGGTTTTTCTCGAACCGAGGTTGCGGCGACAACAAAAATAGTGCAGTTTTTTGATTTTGTTGCGTGGTGTTTTGTCGCCCCGAAAACAGGAATAGACGCATTGTCCGAAACGTATATATCCCTTGAAATCCTGCCAACCGACAGCTTAAACATAGCCGGGGTCGCCCTTTTTGCTGTGGCAGTGATTGGTTTTGTTTTAAACCACAAAAACAGCTTTGCGCGAATTTGTTTTGCGTGGGTGTTGTTTTCGATAGCGCTCCTTGTAATAGGCGGTTGGGGGGTTGATCTAAACGACTTAATTTTATACGTTGGGTATTTTTCCTGGAGTTTTATAAGTCTCGTATATCTTTTTTTGGACAGAGTTTTCAAAAAAACTGTTTACAAAATCTCTGCGATGTCGGTTTTAATCTTGTGTCTTTTGTATTTCAACATAAATGGAATTGCAGATATAGTCGGTTTTGGGATTGAATATTACAAAGTTTAACTATCCGATATTTTTTGTTCGATTTGTTCGGGAAAAAATGTGAGCACAAAAGTAACAACAGCGGAAACACCAACCAAACTATAGATGATGCGTGAGATAAGTTGCATACTTCCGCCAAACATAAACGCGATAACATCGAAACGCAAAAGTCCATAAAGTCCCCAGTTTATCCCTCCGACCACAAGAATTGCAACAAAAACTTTTTTTATGATATTCAAATATTAAACGCCCCCCTTAAAATTTAATCTATTATAAAGTATATGTATAAAAAGCTAATATATACAAGCGAAGACTATGGGGCAAACAGAAACGCTGTAAAACGTTAGATTTAACTAGGTGCTACGTTTCTCGTCAAATTGATGAATTTTATTTATTTTGAAACAGACCCTTAAGGTTGTTTAAATTGCTAATTATTATGGTTTTTGATATACTAAAAATAAACGGTAAACAATGCCGTTTACCAACCTAACTTAAAGGAACGCTTTTATATATGCTTAACGAAATAACGATTAACGCACACGCAAAGGTTAACTTATCTTTAGACATAACTGGTATTCGAGAGGATGGATACCACATGATGGACATGGTTATGCATTCAATCGACCTGTCGGACAGCGTGACGGTTAAAAAGACCGACAAGTCAGGCATTAAGATAATTACAAGTGCGCGTTATGTTCCAAACGACAAGCGAAACATTGCGTATAAATCGGCGGACATGCTTTGCGAAGCGTATGGAATCGCGCCGAAACTTTCTATCGAGATAAAAAAAAGAATACCAACACAAGCGGGGCTTGGCGGAGGTTCCTCCGATTCGGCGGCGGTGTTTTATGCGGTTAAAAGGTTGTATGATATCGAGATATCCGAAAAAGAACTGCTTTACCTTTGCGAAAGAGCAGGCGCGGACGTGCCGTTTTGCATGGTGGGTGGTGCCGCAAGGGTTTCCGGCATAGGCGAGATAGTTTCTCCAATCTCTCCGCTTTCCGACGCATGGTTTGTCGTCATGATGCCAAGCACGGGAAACCCGACAAAAGAGTTGTTTTCGCGGTTTGATAAGGCGGAGCGCTTTGAACGCCCCGACACAAAACGTGTTGCCGACGCGGTTGTGGCAGGAGACATTCCGTTGACCGCTATGCTTATGTGTAACGTGTTTGATACGTTTGAAACGAACGACACAACGGTTGAGTATAAAAATCTTTTGCTTAAACATGGCGCGCTTGGGGCTTCGCTCTCGGGCAGCGGAGCGGCGGTTTTCGGGGTGTTCACAGACAGGGTTAGAGCTTTGCGTTGTAAAAACTCGCTTGCAAACAGTTGTAAAAATATATACCTTGCGCGCAGTATTGACAGGGGATTTACTATAATTTCGGAAAAATAATTTTTTTTAAATTGAATAAATAAAAATAAAAACGCCAATTCTTTAGTCAGAAAGAAGAGGCGTTAATTTTATGAACAAAAAACAACTTGCATTACTTTTGGGAACAATCTTTACTATAGTCGCAAGCCTTGTGCAATCGAGCTTTTCGGGAGTGTTTCAACAGGTTCGCGACAACACGATACGTGTCCACATCGTCGCAAATTCAAACGATTACATCGACCAAGCGGTTAAACTTGAGGTTCGTGACGAGATACTTGCTAAAACCGAAGGGTTACTAAATTCCAATTCAAAACAGCAAGCTGTCGAAAACGTTGAAAAAAACCTTTCGGACATAACCGCTCTTGCCAAAGAGACGCTTGCAAAAAATGGCTTTGATTATCAAGTTGAGGCGTATATGTGCGAGATGTTTTTTGAAGAGCGAACATATGACGGCGAGTTTACGCTCCCCGCCGGAAACTATACCGCGTTAAGGGTCGAACTTGGGGAAGCGGTGGGGGAAAATTGGTGGTGTGTGCTTTATCCTCAACTTTGCGTTCCGTCCGCAGTAGACACAAAAGAGGTTACAGACAAAAGTCTTGGTAAAAAAGCAACCGAAGTTTTGACCAACAAGTCTAAATATACTATAGCGTTCAAAACAGAAGAGATTATACAAAAAATATTTAACGACGAAAACGAGGGCATGGCAGAATAGAAAGGGGTTTTGACAAATTGTCATAACACACAAAAATAATATGGGCGGTTATGCACAGCCGCACATATTATTTTTGTGTGTTTAAAGGTTTACGTATATAGTTTTTCACTTACCCTATTAAGTCAATCTCTAATTGGTCAAGAGGGTGTTATTAAAGCTCCGGATGACATAAGCAAAAATTAATTATAACAAGCTTCGGTTAACACAAAATACTAATCTAGCTTTGAAATAAATCGCTTGGCTTCAAGGACGCTTGAGGGGAACACGGTTATTTCGTCAAATCCGATGTTGATAAGGTTTTTAACAAGATATCTCTCACTCACAAATTTTCCACACGCCGCAATAGGGATGTTGTTATCTTTGGCGGCGCGAGCGATGTATTCAAGCAAAAAAGTGATAGCAGGATGAGATGGATTATAATATTTCTCCATCATTGGGTTTTGCCTGTCGGCGGCAAGGGTATATTGAACAAGGTCGTTTGTGCCGACACAAAAGAAATCGCTTTGTTTTGCAAGGTCGTTTGCGATTATTGCGGCGGCTGGAGTTTCGATCATGACGCCGAGTTTCGGGCGTCGGTATGAAATCTTTTCGTTGTCCAATTCGAAAGCAACTTCGTCCATAAGGCTTCGAACCGCGACAACCTCGCTAACAGACGTGACCATCGGCATTAAAAGTTCAATGTTTCCGAACGATGAAGCCCTTAAGACGGCGCGGAGATGCGTTCTGAAACATTCCCGATGTTCAAGACACATGCGAATTCCGCGCAAACCCAACGACGGGTTGATTTCGTGTGTAAACGTGTCTAGCTGTAAGCGTTTATCCGCTCCAAGGTCGGGCGCGCGAACCACGACTTTTTTGCCTTTAAGCGCCAAGGCGACCTCTTTGAAAACCTCAAACTGTTTTTGTTCGCTCGGCAAAGCTTCGCTTTCGATAAACATAAACTCGGTTCTGAAAAGGCCTACCCCGTCGGCGCCGCCTTCGATAGTTTGCGGGATATCTTCTGCCCCCGAAATGCTAGCACTCACTGCGACAACTTTTCCGCTTTTGGTAACGCTTTTTCGATCTTTGTATTTGCGTAGTTTAATCTTTTGGAACAATAACTTTTGTTGTTTTTGGCCTATGCATTGAACGGTTGCTTCGGGTGGGTCAACAAAAACTTCGCCCGAAAAACCATCCAAAGCTATGACAGAGTTTTCAAGTGTCTGATAGTTTGGTATGTTAGTTTGATATAGATACGGTATGTTTAAAATTTCTGCAATTATTGCGGTGTGTGAGGTTGCGCTGCCCTCTCGTGTTATAAACCCGGCAACGTTTTCTTTGCTCAAACGAACCGCCTCGCTTGGGGTTAGGTCGTTTGCAACTACAATCACGGGAGAGGAAAACTCAAACGGCTTTGCGACGTTTCCGCTTTGTATACCGATAAGACGCTTTATAATATCTTGAACGTCGATGGCGCGTGCCCTGAAATATTCTTCGTCCATGCTCAAAAAATAGTTGCAGTATTCCTCGAAACAATGTTTCGTGGCATATTCTGCTGAAGTTTTTTCGGTTTCGATACAGTTTATTACGTTTTGGTCAAACTCAACATCATGTAACATGAGTTGCTGAGCCTTGATTATCCTCGCGTCATGCTCGCCGAGTTCAATCAAAGCATTGTTATACAAAAGCTCGAGCTGAGCTTCTGCAATTTTCTTCGATTCAAAGTATTTTTTTACTTGACTTTCGCTGTTTTCGATTAATTTTTTTTCGATGTGTGGAACAACGTTTTCAAATACAAAACACTTTGCCAGTGCAAATCCGCTGTTTGCAACTTTGCCGACATAACTTTTCATCAAATCGAACCCCCTCTTTTTGACTTTCTACATCTACACCTCTTGTTTAAACAAAACAAAGCCCAAATTATCGACTTTTGCGATAATTTTAGACCTATATTTTGGTATTTATTATTAATTATTTATTAGATAATAACAAATACATGGTGCAAAGTCAATCTATCTATGTGCAATATTTACAATTTTTATATTTTGCACAAAATTTATACATTAATTTCATATAATTTGCAATCTATTTAAAACCAAATAAAGTGGTATAATCATCAAAGAGAATTGTAACATGGGTGGTTTAAGTCAACTTAAAAAATGACAAACAAAACAATTTTTTAAGATATTAAAAACAACACATTAAAACGAATGGTAAACAAAAGGAGTTTTTGACATGAGCAGTGGAACAACAAAAACAAATGGAAGCTTTAAAAGCGTCGACGGTAAAACAGAAATTTATTACTATAGTGTTTTGCCAAGTGGAAAACCAAAGGCTGTTGTACAGTTTTTACACGGAATGGCGGAACACAGCGAACGATATAACGAGTTTGCACAATATCTTGCTCAAAACGAGATAGCGTTTTATATCTCGGATCATCTTGGCCACGGAAAAAGCATTGCTGATGGTGGATGCCTTGGTTTTTTCGCCGAGCAAGACGGTTGGCAAAGCCTTGTTAAAGATGCAAAAACTCTGGGAGACATAATAAAGGCAAATCACCCCGAAACACCCTTTATCGTGGCAGGGCACAGCATGGGTTCGTTTGTGTGCAGAGCGTATGTGTCGTTTTACAAAGACTTCGCTGACGGCGCTATATTTGTTGGAACAGGAAACGCAACATCGATAACGGCGGTTGGAACATATATCGGAAAAGTGTTTTCGTTGTTTAAAGGCAAAAAAGGAACAAGCGCACTTATGCAAAAGCTTTCATTCGGTTCATACAATGATAGAATTGAAAACCCGAAATCTAAAAACGATTGGCTTTCGCGCGACCCCAAAGTGGTTGAAGCGTACGACGCGGACGAGCTTTGCGGGTTTGACTTTTCGGTTAGCGGTTTTTCCGATGTTGCGGCGATGATGTCGTTCGTTTCAAGCAAAAATTGGGCTGACACCGTTTCGAAAGAATCCCCGATTTACATAATAGCCGGGGGACAAGATCCGGTTGGAAATTTCGGAAAAGATATAGTGACGGTGGCTGAAATGCTGAAATTTTCGGGAGTTAAAAACGTTAAACATAAGATATACCAAGACGATCGTCACGAGATTTTAAATGAGCTTGACAAACAAGAGGTTTTCTGCGAGCTTCTAAACTGGATAAACAGCGAGGTGGTTAAATGAGTAGATACATTGTCGCATTGGATCAAGGAACGACGAGTTCAAGGGCGATTATCTTTGACAAGCAACAGAACATTTTGGAAGTTGCGCAAAAAGATTTTCGTCAGATATACCCACAACCCGGATATGTTGAACACGATCCGCTTGAGATATCGACGTCGCAATATGTAGTCATGACCGAAGCTATCGAAAAAAGCGGTATATCTCCTTCGGACATTGCGGCGATTGGGATAACAAATCAACGCGAAACGACGATTGTGTGGGATAAAAATACCGGCTTACCTGTATACAACGCTATAGTTTGGCAATGCCGAAGAACGGCAGATATCTGTGAACAGTTACGCGAAAAAGGCCTTGAAGACGTTATTAAACAAAAAACAGGGCTTGTGCTTGATGCATATTTTTCCGCTACCAAGATAAAATGGATTTTGGACAATGTTCAAGGCGCTAGAGAAAAAGCGGAAAACGGCGACCTTCTTTTTGGAACGGTCGATACATATCTTGTGTGGAAACTGACCGACCGCAAGGTCCACGCGACCGACCACACAAACGCCTCGCGAACGATGTTGTACAACATCAACACCCTCGAATGGGATAAACAGCTTTGCGAACAGCTTTCGATACCGATGTCGATGCTTCCAACCGTTTGCCCAAGCAGCCACATATACGGATATGTAACTATTAAAGACGTTTCGGTTCCGATAGCGTCGGTGGTTGGTGACCAACAAGCCGCGCTTTTCGGCCAAACATGCTTTGAAAAAGGGGAATGTAAAAACACCTACGGCACGGGTTGTTTCCTGCTTATGAACATGGGCGACAAAAGGGCAAGCGACACAAAAGGACTTATAACAACTCTTGCTGCCTCGACCGACGGGAAACCTCAATACGTTTTAGAGGGAAGCGTTTTTGTCGGTGGCGCTGTTGTGCAGTGGCTTCGTGACGAGATGAAACTAATCAAGGATTCAAAAGAAAGCGGAATTATCGCCGGGGGACTTAAAGACAACGGCGGAGTTTATGTTGTGCCGGCGTTCACCGGCCTTGGCGCTCCGCATTGGGACATGTACGCGCGCGGCACGATAATGGGACTTACGCGCGGAAGTAAACCTGAACATATCATAAGAGCGGCGGTCGAGTCGACAGCGTACCAAACGGCGGATCTTTTGTGGGGCATCGAAGAGGTGTCAAACACCAAGATAAGCGAACTTAACGTAGACGGCGGCGCGTGTCGCGACGAGTTTCTTATGCAGTTCCAATCCGACATACTCGGCATACCGCTAAGGCGTCCGATAATAAGAGAAACGACGGCGCTTGGTGCGGCATATCTTGCGGGACTTGCGGTTGGCTTTTGGAAAGATAAACAGGAGATTAAAAAGCTTTGGACGATAGACAAAGTTTTTGAACCGAACATCGACCCCGACAAGAAAAAAATATACATTAGCAACTGGAAAAAAGCTGTCGAAAGTTGTAAGAGCTTCCATGCCGAGTAAAGAAATATTTTCCAATTAATAACGATGTATAAATATTCATAGAATGTTTGACATTATGCGTATAATTATGTTAGAATATTAATAATAAACCACAGTTTAGAAAAGTCAAGGGTGTAAATGTTAAGATTTAATAAATTAATTTGAGTCGAAAAAAGAGGTGTGGTATGCTGGTTTTAAACGTAGCCATCGGAATTTTTATTTTTTTGGAATCTTTGAATGTTTTAGTTTTGTATTTTGTGCCCGACCTTAACAAAGGAAACGGAGTTGCGCTTTTTAATTTTTGGCACGAAGCAAAAAAAGATCCCGAACAGGAACTTTTCGCGAGATATATGGCGTTTTGGGTTGCCGGAACAAAACTTATTTTTATAGCACTTTTGGCAGTGGTTTTGTTTTGGGCAGACGAGAGGACAAAAGTAGTCTCGCTTATGGCGTTGACTTTAACCACAGCGACGTTTTTTTGGAAGCTGTATCCGATTATACAAAAACTGGACGGCATGGGAAAGATAACCCCTAAAGGATATTCAAAAACATTGGGTCTTATGATTAAAGGATTTATCACATTGTTTGTTTCTGCGTTGATGTTGTACTTCGCGCTACCTTTAATTTCGTAGGTGAAAAGAAAAAGCTACAAAACAACAATGCGCTTTGAGTTGTGGGTTGGCACGTTGGGTTTAAAATTAAATTAGTTACATAAAAAAGGGTTAATATGGGATTAAAAACAAAATTGATAAATGCATACAATCTATTGTACGGTAATTATGTTATCATACCGAGAAGATTAAAAGAGTTTAACAAAGAAGCAGAAGAATTTAAGCAACAAATTAAAGATTTAGATTTTCCTGTTGTTGAATTGTGCCCTATGATTAACGATAAGTATCAACAAGCCGGTGATATAGACGGCCACTATTTTTTGCAAGATATTTATATCGCAAAAAAAATTGCTCAAAGCAAAGTGAAGGAACATTATGATATAGGGTCGAGGGTTGATGGTTTCATTTCGCATCTGTTATGCTTTGAAATTAATGTTACCGTTTTGGATATAAGGCCACTTCCACAAAAAATAGAAAACATGAACTTTATTGAAGCGGATGCTACTAATCTTGTGAATATTGATGACTGTTCGATTTCGTCAATTTCAGCACTACATTCTCTGGAACATTTTGGCCTTGGAAGATATGGGGACCCAATAGACCCCGACAGTTGGAAAAAGGCTATGAAAGCCATGCAACGTGTTTTAAAAAAAGGCGGATATCTTTATGTAAGCGTTCCGATAAGCAACGACAATGCTATTTATTTTAATTCTCATAGGGTGTATAACCCAAAAACAGTAGTAGATACATTTAACGAACTGAATCTGGTTGAGTTTTCATATATAAAAGACTATTGCATAAAAACGGTTGGGTTTGAAGAATTTGAAAAAACTATAGAGGAAACTACGTTTGGGAAATATGATTGTGGAATGTTTATATTTAAAAAACTAGATTAAAAGGTTAAAAAAGATATATTATATTTTAAAATAGCATGACGAAAGATTTTAAGTTTGTCTCAGTTAAAACAAAAGCAGAAATGGTGGTCAAAAATGACAACCGTTTCTGCTTTTTGCGACTAGTTTTTATTTTGTAACACGGATTGTTGTTTTACTAAATTTATCGCTAAAATGGCGATAGTTGGAGCTTTCTTTTAGTTCTCAGCCTTTATTATTAAGTTTTTTTGAATTAAGGTAATCCGGCACCTGTGCAAAGATAATCGCGACAAATATAAGCACACAGCCTGTAATCTCTCGTGTCGTGAGCGTTTCGCCTAAAAGCACAAAACCGGCAAGAACCGAAACGACTGATTCCAAACTTACGATAAGCGACGCTACAAACGGGCTTGTGTCGCGTTGGGCTAATGACTGAAGAGTGAACGCTATTCCGCTTGAAAAAACGCCGGCATACATAATTGGAAACCAAGCTGCAATTATGCCTTCAAGCGTGATTGTCTCGAACATAACGCTTGTAACAAGGCTTATTAAACCGCACACAACAAACTGTATACACGACATTCGCACACAATCGACTATTGGTGAATATTTATCCAAAAGCATAAAGTGAACCGAGAACATGACGGCGCACATAAACACAAGGAAATCGCCTATCGAAATTGAAAAGTCGTCTGTCATACAAAGAAAATACATTCCAACAACCGCAATCGCCACGCAAAACCAAATTATTTTATGAACCTTTTTTCTGAAAATTAGACCAAATATAGGAACTATTACGATGTATAGCGACGTCAAAAAACCAGCTTTTCCAACCGTCGTATACATAAGTCCAACCTGTTGGAAACTTGTTGCGGTAAACATAACGATTCCGCACAGTACCCCTCCGACAACAAGATTTTTGTTTTGAAATCGCTTGAGTGAGTTGCGAAAGCTAAAGTCGGTTGAACCTTTGTCTGCTTTGTCAAACAGCAACGCGCTAATAAACAAAAATATCGCGCCTATAACCGACCGCGCGGTTATATAGGTGAAAGGGCCGATGTAGTCCATCCCCTGTTGTTGGGCTACAAACGTTGTTCCGAATATTAATGCCGTCAAAAATAGCATGGCTATGCTTTTGTAGTTTGTTTTTACCATATAAATAAAGTACCTTCTTTTCTCAAATTGACACAAAGATGTATAATCGGTATTATGTTAAAAGAACACAACGAGTAGAATTATAACACAATCTGTCGCTTCAAACAACAACAAGACAAAGATGTGTTATCCTAGTTCCATAAATTAGGCGACAAAGAATGATATTATAAAGGAAAAAAGATGAAAGCTGATTTACATGTGCACACAAACGCTTCGGACGGTTTTTTGACAAGGGAACAACTTTTGGACATCGCACACGTTTCGGGGATAGACACAATAGCGATAACCGACCACGACGCCATTGCTAACAGTTTTGAAAAAGAGGGCGACAAAGTTCGTGTTATAACCGGAATAGAACTGTCCGCTATTAACCCGATTAACGGACGAAATCTGCATGTTTTGTGTTATCTTCCGAAAGAAAAACAAGCGTTTTCGCCACTTATTGAAAACGCAAAAAACGAGAGAAACCGCGCAGGCGAGATAATGATAAAAAAAGCTTCAAAATATTATCCTATCTTGACGGTCGAGCGAGTTTGGGATACCGCAAAAGAGACAGGCTCGATATTCAAACAGCATATTATACAAGTTCTTATAGATTTTGGGTATACAAAAGAACTGTATGGCGATGAGTTTAAATTTTTGTTTGGCAAAAAAAGTGGATGTTGCAAAGAAGACCCTATTTATTTTGATGCATACACCGTTTTTAAACATATAAAAGAATCGCGGTCGGTCGTGTCTATCGCCCACCCGACTATATACGATTCGCTGGGGCTTAGTGTCGAGCTTGCGAAGATGGGGCTTATCGATGGGCTTGAAGTTAACCATCCGCGGAACAACCCCGACATGATTTTGGACATGAAAAAGATATGTCTTGAACACAATCTTTTTGAAACAGCGGGGTCGGACTATCACGGACGCAACAACAGCAAACATGTTATGGTTGGGGAAAAAACACTTGACCAAAACGGACTTAATAAACTTTTTGAAGCGAGCGAGAAGAAATAGAGTTTTTTTGATACACTAAAACGGGCTGTGACGAAACGGAATAAAATTCGTTAAATTGACCAATAAATGTAGTAGGGGCGGTCCTGCGTGACCGCCCGAAACCTTGGATTTACCATTGATTTCGGGCGAACACATAGGTTCGCCCCTACAGTTTTTGTGCATTATGACAATTTCGTCACAGCCCCTTTAAACATATTAAAACTAAATTTAACCCTTTTTCTTTTTTTCTTCCGGCATTGCGACGGGGGAAGATTTTGCCTTTTTCTCAGGCGGGTTAAATATGCGAAACGTCACATATACGACAAGCGCGAGCAAAGCACAAGCAACATATACACCTTTGACTCCGGCCACATCCGCGATTATTCCGAAAAATGTTATGAAAAGCGCTCCGCCTATGCCGGCGGCAATCAACAAAAGTTCCGCGACTTTTTCCGAACTGTCGGGAAATTCTTTTGTGCCAACGTTTAAATACAAAGGCCAAGCGGGACCAAACGACAAGCCGGCGACAGTAAACATAATCAAGGTTAAGATATGGTTTGTGCTGACGGCGATTATGACCATCGTAGCAACCATAACGAACTGGCCTCGAGAGATGGCTTTTTTGTCGCCTCCTTTTTTGTCTTTAAAGAAAAATCTTGAAACAGCGGCCGAAAACCAAAACAACGAGAGGGCAAGTGCGCCGTATTCGGGAACATTAAGCCCGACCGCAATGATCGAATTTGCAAAAAATATTGCGCCGGTTATTATTGCGCCGTATGCCATGGCAGAGAAAAACAAAACCAAAAAGTTAGGTTTTAAAAACATCAATAGACTAGGCTTCGGTTCTTGTGCGTCGGCGAACTCTACGCCCGGTATATAGGTTATCTTTGTTACTAAAAGCGGCGGCAAGAGCGCGATAAACGCTATCGAACACAACATAAAACCTATGCGCCAATCGTAGCCCCTAACCATCAATTCGTCTAGCAACAAAGCCCCTGTAAAGGCGCCTATGCTAAATGAAAACTGTGTCATGACAACCTGCTTTTTGCTTTCATGTGGATTTGTGTCGGCAAGCACTGACCCGACCAACATTCCAACTGTGCTAAACGCTATTCCGACGACAAAGATACCAAGAACAAACGTTAGAATAGAGCTTGAGGAGCTTGCTATGTAACAACCGAGCGCGAAAACAGGGATAAACACCGCAAGAACTTTTTTCTTTCCGAAATACTCCGAAACCCCTCTCATGACAAACAAGCCAATCACGATAGCGAGATACTGCGCCGTGATAATGAGTCCGGTTATTGAACTTCCGATATTAAATTCGTGCGACAAAGAAAGAGTTGAAAACTGGAAAGTTCCCAATTCAAATCCCAAGATAAAGGTTAAAATCAAACAAATGGGGTAAAGGTACCGGCTGTTTGTTGTTGTCATATATAATTACTCCGAAGATTTTTATACAGAAAATTAAAGAGAACCTATAACATTATAATAATTGAAAAATAAAATAAATACAAGTTATAATGATAATTGTTCAAAGAAAATTATTCAATTATCTTAAATATTATTGATTTATTTTTACAAATACATTATTATTAACAGATTGATACATAAATTAGGAAACATTAAATCTATGCTACTTGAAATTAATAATCTTTCGTTTTCATACGGTTCAAACGTAATCTTCGACAAAGCTTCATTGCGCCTTAATCGAGGGGAAAAAGCAACGCTCACAGGCTTTAATGGGTCGGGAAAGACGACGCTTTTAAAACTTCTTACGGGAGAACTTTCTATCGACAGCGGAGACATAGTTTTTGCCGAAAACACTTTGCCCGGTTATCTTAGCCAGGTAAGTGAATTTTCGCTTACAAAAAGTATATTTGACGAGGTTAAAACGGTTGGTGGAGCCGAGCGACTTTTAACAAGGATGAAACAGCTTGAACAAAACATGGCAAACGACCCCGACATGTTAGAGGAATACCAAGAAGTTAGCGCGCGGTATGAAGCGATTGACGGTTATAACCTTGACTATACGATAAAACGCGTTTTAAAGGGTATGGGTTTTGAAC
Source organism: uncultured Oscillospiraceae bacterium (assembly GCA_964368445.1). GTDB lineage: Bacteria > Bacillota > Clostridia > Oscillospirales > Ruminococcaceae > CAYJAY01. The sequence continues at coordinate 33,158 of CAYJAY010000017.1, read as the reverse complement.
AAAACGAATGGGATAAACCGGCCGGCGTTTTAAGCGGTGGCGAAAAAACAAGGCTTTCGCTTGCAAAACTGCTTGTGCTTAACCCCGATCTTTTGATACTTGACGAGCCGACAAACCACCTTGATCTTGTGACTATCGAATGGCTTGAACAGTATCTTTGCTCATACAAAGGCTCTGTGCTTCTCGTGTCGCACGACAGAAAGTTTCTCGACAACGTATGCAAAAAAACGTTTGAAGTAATCGGACAAAAGATCGAAACATATTCCGGAAACTTTTCAAAATACCTTGTGCTTTCAAAACAAAAAAACGATCGCGAAAAGGAACTTTTAAGGCGAAACCAAAAAAAAGCGGAGGAGTTCCAACAATATTATGAAAAGAACATAACGCGCGCTTCGACGTCTAACATGGCAAAAAGTCGCCTTAAGATGAAAGCGCGTTTAAATCTTGATGAGGTCGAAAACACCGATCATCAAAAGATTACGTTTGAAGTAGTTCCGGCAACCGAACCTTATAAAGAAGTCTTAAGCTTAAAAGATGTTTCGATAAAAGCCGGAAACAACGTTCTTGTCGAGGGCATAACCGAAACGGTGCTTCGAGGAGAACGTCTTGTGATTGCCGGCGCAAACGGTACAGGAAAAACGACGTTGCTTAAAACAATTCTACGCGAACTGCTTCCGTTTTCGGGGAGAATAGTTTTGGGGGGAGGGGTTAAACCCGGATATCTCGCCCAGATACCAAAAACGACCGAAACGGACAGCCCGTTTGATTTCATTCGGGGCAGATACCCGACTATGCCCCAACTTGAGATTAGAAGCCTTTTGGCGGCGGTAGGGTTTCGGGGGGAGGACGTCTTCAAAAGCGGCACGGGGCTTTCGGGTGGCGAACGTGCACGGCTTGAATTTTGCAGGTTGTCGGTTGAAAAACCTAACCTTTTAATATTGGATGAGCCGACCAACCACCTTGATATATATACAAAAGATGTTGTATGTAGCGCGCTTTCGGACTATAAAGGAACGCTTGTGACGGTAACCCACGACAGGTATCTTATGGAGGCTTTAAGCGCAAAGATTATGTATCTTGCGGACAAAAAAGCGCAAGTTTTTGAAAACTACGCTCAATTTGAAAGTTACCTAAAAGCGGTAAAATCCGAAAATTTAAACGAGACGCAAAAAAGCGAGACGGAACAGCAGATAAACGTTAGTTCTAACTCGAAAGAGCAACGAAAAGAAAGGGCTCAAAAACGAAATCGAATTTCTTTTCTTGAAACCGAGATAGAGAAACTTGAAACCGAAACTAGCGATATTGAAAAAGATATCAACAGCCAAGAAACTTCGCAAGACATAGAAAAATTAACCTTTCTTTGCGAACAACTTGAACAAAAAAAGAAACAGCTTTCGGATTACTCGGAAGAGTGGATAACGTTGTGTGATTAAAAAATATATATATAAAACGGAGAGTTTAAGATGTACAAGATAGTTAAGAAACAAAGCCTTAATCCAACAGTTACGCTTATGGAAATCGAAGCGCCGTTTGTTGCGCGAAAAGCAAAAGCCGGCCAGTTTATCATTCTTCGCGTCGATGAGACAAGCGAAAGGGTTCCGTTGACCATTGCAAACACCGACACCGAAAACGGAACGGTTCAGATTATATATCAAATAGTCGGAGCGTCGACCGAGCGGCTTAACGCCAAAAACCAAGGCGAGTATATAAGCGATTTTGCGGGGCCTCTCGGAAAACCGACACATATAGAAGGCCTTAAAAAGGTTGCGGTTGTGGGCGGCGGAGTTGGTTGCGCAATTGCATATCCTGTTGCAAAAGCGTTGCATGAACAGGGCACCGAAGTGCATTCGATTGTTGGTTTCAGGTCGAAAGACCTTGTTATTCTCGAAAGCGAGTTTAAGGCGGTTAGCGACAGATATGTCATGATGTCGGACGATGGAACGGCCGGCGAAAAAGGCCTTGTAACCGACGCGCTTAAAAAACTTATCGAAAGCGGCGAAAAATATGACGAAGTCATAACTATTGGGCCTCTTATAATGATGAAGTTTGTCTCAAAGTTAACCGAACAATACGGAGTTAAAACGTCGGCTAGCATGAACCCCATCATGGTTGACGGCACAGGAATGTGTGGAGGATGTCGGCTTTCGGTTGGCGGCAAAACGGTGTTCGCTTGTGTGGACGGTCCCGATTTTGACGCACATCAAATTGATTTTGACGAGGCGATGTCTCGTTCGACCATATATAAAGAACGCGAGAGAGTTTGTCATGGAAACGAATGTAATCTCTTAAATCAAGGAGGAAAAGCATAATGGCTGATATGACACCAAACAAAACCGCTATGCCGGTTCAAGACGAGCACGAAAGAATTAAAAACTTTAAAGAGGTTGCGCTTGGATACTCAAAGGAACAAGCCGTAGGCGAGGCGAAGCGTTGCATAAACTGCAAACATAAGCCTTGCGTTAACGGATGTCCTGTAAACGTCGACATACCGTCTTTTCTTGCGGCGGTTGCAAACGAAGATATCGAGGGCGGTTACGATATAATCAAAAAAACAAACTCGCTTCCGGCTATCTGTGGCAGGGTTTGTCCGCAAGAAAGCCAATGCGAGGCGCTTTGTGTCAGAGGCATTAAAGGCGAGCCGGTAGGCATCGGACGTGTCGAGCGGTTTTGTGCAGATTTTTGTTTCGACAAAAAAAATACAGAGGTTGAAAAACCTAAAGCAGACGCGAAAAAGGTTGCGATAATCGGTTCGGGCCCGTCGGGGCTAGCTTGTGCCGGAGACCTTATAAAAAAAGGATATAACGTGACTATCTTCGAGGCGCTCCACGTTTCGGGCGGCGTTTTGGTTTACGGAATTCCCGAATTCAGGCTTCCCAAAAGGATAGTCGAAAAAGAGATAAACAACCTTTTGGAACAAGGAGTTAAGCTCGAGAAAAACGCAATTATCGGAAAAACCCTTTCGATTGATGAACTTATGGGCGAGTTTGGGTTTGACGCAGTGTTTATCGGTTCGGGAGCGGGGCTTCCGAAGTTTATGAACATACCGGGAGAAAACCTTAAAGGGGTGTTTTCTTCTAACGAATATCTAACACGCATTAATCTTATGAAAGCGTACGAAGAGGGAAGCGACACGCCGATCTTCAAGGCAAACACCGTCGCGGTTGTTGGGGGCGGAAACGTCGCAATGGACGCAGCACGATGTGCAAGAAGACTTGGCGCAAACGTCAAGATAGTGTATAGAAGAACGGCAAACGAACTTCCGGCGCGTGCGGAAGAGATCGAACACGCAATGGAAGAAGGAATAGAGTTTAATTTCCTTACAAGTCCAACCGAAATAGTTGGGGACGAAAACGGATTTGTCAAACAGATTATCTGTGAAAAGATGGAGCTTTCGGAACCGGACGCTTCGGGACGCGCGCGCCCTGTCCGAATTGAGGGAAGCGAATATGCTATTGATGTCGACTGCGTTATCATGTCTATTGGAACGTCGCCAAACCCATTAATCAAAGACACGACTAACGGGCTTGACACCCAAAGATGGGGTGGCATAATCGTAGACGAAGCGACCGGCGCAACGTCTAAAAAAGGCGTTTATGCAGGGGGCGACGCCGTCACGGGAGCCGCTACCGTTATACTTGCTATGGGAGCGGGTAAGACGGCGGCGAAAGCTATCGATGAATACTTAAAATAATTCGTAATTCGTAATTCGTAATTCGTAATTAATGTGGTCGCTAAAGCGACGATTTGATTAATAGTTGTTGTCGCCCTTTCGGGCGAAATTGAATAATAATTTTGTGGAATTTTCGTTTGTTTGTGGCTTGTTGATTTTGACGTTACCACAAAAAACGGACGTAGGGGAGGATATTATCCTCCCGTTCAAAACACCCGACAACGCAAAAAACGGACGTAGGGTACGGGCACCCCGTCCCGACTAGTCGTTGCCCTCGCAACAAGAAACGGGTGTGGATAAAGACGTTGATTATCTAAATCAACTCTTTTTTTTCACTCCGCAAAAAACAAACATAACGATACAATAACAGTTGAATTTCATTTTAAACTTGCCAAAAGGACAAAATATGCACGACGTTAAAAACACGATTAAAGGTTTTAAAAAAAGCAATATAAATTTAAACTTTAGTAGAAAAGATATTAATCAACTGCTTTTTATATTTGTTTTAATCTCGGCCTTGCTTTTCGTTTCGGTGATTATGTTTAAAACCGATTTTGTTGAGCTTGCTAAATGGTGGATGTTGTTTTTTGTTTTCTCGATTATAACGCTTCCGTTAATGTCGGTTTTGTTCAAAGATTTTTTCGACAAAGGATATCTGTTTGGGAAAACGGTTGGGCTTTTGCTTTCGGCGCTCGTTCTTTGGCAACTGTCCTATCTTAAAATATTGAAATTTTCATTTTTGAGCTGTTTAATCGCGGTGTTTATTTTGTGTGTCGGTTCGCTCGTTTTTTTGAAAAAATCAAACTTTAAAACTGAGATTACAACAAACGACATCAAGATGTTTGCGGTGGCAGAGCTTGTGTTTTTGTTGTTTTTAGTTTTTTGGACGACGACGGGAACTATCTATCCGTTTGTTTATTTCACCGAAAAACCGATGGACTTTGGCTATCTAATGGCTATTCGCCGTTCCGATTTTCTTCCGGCTAACGATATATGGTTTGCCGGCGAAATAATAAACTATTACTACTTCGGGCAATATATCTTTGCGTTTGCGGGGGAACTTTTAAAAAGCGGATACAGCGCAAACTACAGCATGGCGGTGACTTCGGTGGCATCGCTTGCTTGTGGAATGACGCTGAGCCTTGGCTTAACAGTGGCAAAAGATGCTTTTGCTCTTGTTTCAAACAGGATCAAAGGTTATCTAAAAACTGTGTTTATGTGGTTTTTTGGGTTTGTTGCGGTTTTCCTTGTTAACTTTTCGGGAAACGCACACAGTTTTTTCTATGGCACGGGACACCCGGGAAACGGATTTTTAAAAAAGCTTGTCGAATGGGGATTTGTGCCTAGCGAAAGCGACATATCGACCTATTACTTTTTCAATTCGACAAGGTTTATAGGCCACAACCCCGAAACAGGCGACCAAACTATCCACGAATTTCCGGCATATTCATATATACTTAAAGATCTACATGCACACGTTTCAAGCATTATACTTGTGGTTTTGTTCATAGGCGTTATGTATGCACTTTTAAAAGCTTTTTTAAGCGGCGACGACAAACGACCGATAGGCGTTTTTTGTGTCGCCACAGGGGTTTTGCTTGGAACTATGCAGATGACCAACTATTGGGATTATATTATATACACCGGCTTTTTTGGTGTAATACTTTTTTGTCTTATCTTGTTTAACATAAAGAGAAACGACCCCGATAATAGGCTATATCTTGTTTCGTTGTTTGTTGTTGGCGGGGCGTGTGCCGCCGTGTTTGTTTTTATAACCCGGCCGATAGTATATGTGTTGCTTTATTCGATTATAGCGTTTTTGGCGGTTGTCTTGTACAAAACAAACAAAACAAAACAATCTATCATATTAAAGATAGTGGCGATGTTTGCCGTAGCATTCGCTATAGCAAACATACTAGCGCTTACGTTTTCGTTAAACTTTACGATGTTTTCAAACTCGATTAAACTTGTTCCAACAACGACAGAGCCGTGGCAGTTTGTTTTGGTTTGGGGCGCACACCTTGTCGGGGTCTTGGTTCTCGCGATTGTTATGACGATACGGTTTAAGCGTGACCGACAACAACGACTTTTTGCAACAAACATATTTATGGCGGCGGTTGCGGTATATGGGGTTGTTCTCATAATCGTTCCCGAGATAGTTTATGTTGTTGATATATATTTTGGACACGTCCGAAGCAACACGATGTTTAAATTTACCTATCAAGGGTTCATTTTGCTTTCGCTAGCACTTAGTTTTGCGCTTGTTAAATCGACTGTTTTTCTTTTAAACTCATGTTGTGACCAAAACAAAAAAAGATGGGAAATTGTTGTTTCTTCGATTGCCGTTGCTACAACGGTTTTTATGATAGTTATAGTTGGAACATATCCTTTTGTTTCGTTTAAACAAGGGTTAACGTTTTACAGCGGACAGAGCGAAACTTTGTTTAAAGGTCTCGACAGCGGTTTTTCATATGTCGAAAACATGGACGCGCCCGAAATACCGGGGAATAGCTACGGCGAGCTTTCGGGGGTTGTCGAGGTTGCAAGGTGGTTCAACGAAACAAAACAAGGCGAGTTTAATATACTCGAGGCGTACGGCGCAAGTTTTTCAAACTATGCGCTGGTGTCGTCATATACGGGTCTTTCGACTATAATAGGACAGACTTCGCACGAACTTTTGTGGCGACACAACCCGTCAAACCAAGGCGAGGCGGACGCGGCGATCAACGAGAGAAAAGAACAAGTCAAGGCGGTTTATTTTTTCAACGATATAGAACATTCACGCGAGATACTTGAACAATACGATATACAATATATAGTCGTAGGGCCGCTTGAAAAAAAGCTTGGCGAAGATATGGGACTTGAGGTTTTACACAACGTTCTTTTGAACTATGGAGAGATAGTTTTTCGTTCAAAAAATGTATATGTTATACAAGTAATATAAGTTGTGGTAAAAAACGTAACTGTTAATACGTTATACATTGATTTATACTGTCCTTTTATGGTACAATTTCCTGTAAAGATTATTTTCAAAAAAGAAATTTTAAACTAATTTTAAAGGGCGGTTTAATGAAGAGTATCGAAGGACGTGTCCGAAAGGCATGTGTTCAATACAACATGATAGAGGAGGGCGACAACGTCGCCGTGGGAGTTTCGGGGGGCAAAGACAGCGTTGCGCTTCTTTATTGTCTTGCAAAAATAAAAAGTTATTTTGGTGTAAATTTTTCGCTTGTGGCTATAGTCATCGACCCTTGTTTTAACAACGTCGAAACCGATTTTAAAGAGATAGAAAAACTTTGTGAAAAGCTTTCGATAAAGCTTGTTATAAAAAGGTCGGAACTTGGAAAGATTATATTTGATATTAGAAAAGAAAAAAATCCATGTTCGCTTTGCGCAAGAATGCGCCGCGGTATGCTCCACGACCTTTGTGTCGAAAACGGTTGCAACAAGATAGCTCTTGGCCACCACATGGACGACGCGGTCGAGACGTTTTTTATGAACCTTTTCCACGAAGGGCGAATAGGCTCTTTTCAGCCGGTGTCTTATCTTTCGCGGAAAGACATAACTATGATACGGCCGCTTGTGCTTTGTAGAGAACAAGAGATATTAAACGCATTAAGGCGAGAAAATCTTCCGACCGTTAAAAGCGAATGCCCAAAAGACGGCTGTTCCGAGCGCCAAAATATAAAAGAGTTTATACGCCAAAAAGAAACCGAATATGAAAACCTTACGGTTAAAACGTTTGGGGCTATGGTTCGCGGCGACATAAGCGGTTTTGGGGTGGTGGATAATTAAGATGAATGAAAAAAAACAAAACAACAAGATGAGTGATATAAACGATATTAAACGACTTGTTGAACAACTTAAAAAAGACGAGGATATATCCAAACCGAAACCTGTTCCGCAAAAAAGCTCGTTTCAATCGGAAGCGTTTATGGCTTTAGAACAAGCGAAACAAAACACAAGGCCTCTCGACGACGTAATCGACATGCCGACCACAAAAAAAGAGATAGGTTCCGTTGTGTTTGAAAGGTTTGCTCTAACCGAAAAACCGCCGACACAGCCGGAAAACACCGACAAGATAGGGGACGAGGTGTTTTTGTTTAAAGGAAGCAAGACGGCTAGGAACAGAATTCGTGAAAAAGAAACCCCAATCAAGCCGATGTTTGAAACACAAGCTATAAATCTTTCGGACGTAGCAAAGCTTAGCTTTAAACCGATTGAACAGGATATTAAACCAAACGCGCCGCCCGACCGAGAACTTGCGGTTTTTAAGTCTTTCACAGAAGATATGCCAAAAAAAGATATCGCTCACGCGGAGAAAGAGAAAACTGTCGAACAATCAACACCGGAAGAACCACAACCGAAAACCGAACCAACAAAAACGCCTTACGAGATACAAGAACAAAAACGAAAAACTCAAAATCCATTTGAGGAATACAATCGTTCGGTCAAAAAAAGTGGCATAGCACCCGACAGAATTTATAAAAAAGATGTCGTTCCCCCGCCCGCAAAGGTTGAAACACCGCGTGTTTTTGGAGCGGCTTCAGACAACGACGATATAAAAAAAATAATCGAGGGGATATCTTCACCACAGCAGGAAATTCAAAAACCACACGAACTAAACCACGAGTTTAGCCCTCCTAAAAAGAGGAGTTATCAAGATATCTATTCTTCGTACAGCGAGAACGAGAGCGGGCATTTTGGGGTTAAGCCTAAAATACCATTGTTGCAAATTACGCAAAAGAAACTGACGGTTATCGTTGCGTCGGCGATAGCCGGGCTTATAATGATTATATCGATTGTGCTTATGGCAACCGGTTCAAACGTTTATATAATCGAGGACGGTCAACAAATAGCGGAACTTTCGGGAACCGTTCCGGACGACGTTGGGGCGTATCTCGCGAAAAACGACATAGTTCTTATAGAACAAGACGCTTTTTCCGTTTCATACGAAGGAGACGACACATACATTAACATAAATCGTGCGTTTCCCGTTACGATATCGATTGGCGAAACGGTTAAAACGGTTTATACCACCGAAACGACGGTGGGCGAGCTTCTTTTGGAAAATGAGGTTTTTGTTCCCGAAGGGGCTGTGCTTTCCAAAGGGATTGACGAAACGGTTCAAAGCGGAGACATAATCCAAGAGGTCGATGTTGTTTATGAACAAAGAACCGAAACTTCGGCAGAACCGGCGCGCCAACTAACTATCGAATCGCCGCTTTTGAAAAACGGAATAACACATATTGCAACAACCGAGATGGTAGACGGCGTCGCGACAAGGACATATCAAGATGTTATAATAGACGGCGAACTGGCCGAAACCAACCTTATATATGAAGATTATGACCCGCACACAATCGATTCGATTACGCTTGTCGGCAACAGCGAAGCGAAAGTTTCGACCCTTTCAGAGGATTTTTTGAACGATCTTTCGATAGAAAACGGTATCCCAACCGAATATGAGACGGCATATTTTTCGTCAGATTGCACGGCGTATAGCTTTGATCCCGGAATATACGGCGCATCGGGTATGCATCTTTCCCCCGGTTTTGTGGCGGTTGACCCCGACGTTATCCCATACGGAACGCTAGTTTATATAACAAGCGCTAACGGCGAATTTGTATATGGCTACGCAATTGCGGCGGACTATTGCGAGGCGGCGGTAAGCGGAATTATTGATATCGATTTGTTTTTTAGAACATACGATGAAAGCGTTATGTTTGGAAGGCGTAACCTTGACGTTTATGTTATTAAACAACTGTATCAAGAGGATCTTTCAAAATTTATGAGTCAACAGGGAATGTTTGAAGCGAGAGTGCCGGTTAAGAGCTAATGCACTAACGACTAAAGTTTAATTAATGAGGAAATGGGTTTAGATTATGAGCAACTGTATGATGGTTCAAAAAAAGATAACGAGGGAGCAAAAGGTTATTTTTGCGAAAAATGCAAACGACAGAATTAACCAACCTAACATAGTTTTTAAACAAAAGGCGAAAAAATATAACGCGGATAACAATCCCGAATTGAAACTGTTAAACGTAACTATCAAGCAAGCCGCCGAAACGTATGCCGCGGTTATGGTTAAACCGCTTGACGGATATGGTTGCTATAGCGGAATAAACTCACACGGCGTGGCGGTTGGCAACGTCGAGGTGATGTCTAAAAACAAAGGCTCGCAAGACTCGATTCTTGGCATAGAACTTTGCAGGCTTATCCTTGAAAGATGCAAAACGGCAGTTAGCGGGGTTGACCTTATAAAGGAAATTTTGTCCGCCCACAGCGTTGGTTGCGGCGGCACGCTCGCTTCGCCGACACTTTGTGACAGTTCTTTTTTAATTGCGGACAAAGAGGGCGGATATCTTGTTGAGACGTGCGGACAAAAGATGGTTGCAAGAAAAGCCGAAGATATCGAGGCGATAGCCAACGAATATATAATTGAAGAAAATTATGAGATATCAAACTTTAATGAAAAACTGAACTTTAAAAAGACGTTTTATAAAGGAATGTTTGCGGGGCAAAAAAGCTCGCAGGTCAGACGATTTAAAATGTATGCAGACATTGTGGATGCAAGAGACGGAAAACGCGGAAAAACCGTGTTTGGGTTCAGCTTTGGCAAGATGTCGGAAAACCAACCGGCAGAAGGGATATACCCCACAACGTTTATACCGATTCTTCGTTCCCACGACGAAATAAGCAAAGATCAACAAGACAACCTTTGTGTACACAGAGGAAACAAACTTGACGTTGTGACGGCGAGAGGGTTTATTGCGGTTCCAGAAAACAGTTTGTTTTATGTGACGCTTGGTTCTGTTCCGTGTCGTTCGTTGTTTGTGCCGTTTTCGGTAAAGGGCGAACTGCCGTTTTTCGAAGATGAAAAAAAGGGAGAGCTTTTTTGGTATAAACACGAGATTATAATGCGAAACATCTCGTTTGGACAGATAGAACTTTCGGAATATTTGGCCGACCGTGACAGTTTGGAAAGCGTTATTTTAAACAAGGCGGTTCAACTTTCGGTGGCGAAAAAAGCCGAGTGTACAAAGATTAACGCCGAGATATTTGAAACGGCGGAAAGCTTTCTCGATCGATGGTTTCTTAAATCAAGGTTGGACCTCAAAGGGGTTTCGGACAAAGAAGCGGGACCTTTAAAAAAACTACACGCCGATAAACAGACAAAAGAGCTGTTTTCAAACTATAACATATTATTAAAGGAGGAAAATTCATGAGTGTTTTGATTATTGCCGAAGCCGGAGTGAACCACAACGGAAGCTTTGAGCTTGCGAAAAAACTTGTCGACGAAGCGGTTAAAGCCAACGTCGACGCCGTTAAATTCCAAACGTTTATACCGGAAAACGTCATTTCGCAGTTTGCAGAAAAGGCAGACTATCAAAAGACAACGACGGGTGGAGACGAGAACCAACTTGACATGGTTCGAAAACTATATCTTTCGTTTAACCAGTTTGAGGAACTTAAAGAATATTGTGAACAAAAAGGGATTATGTTCCTTTCAACCGCGTTTGATCTCGACAGTTTGGATTTCCTCGAAACGTTAGATATACCATATTATAAAGTTCCGTCGGGCGAGATTACAAACCTTCCGCTTCTAATGGCGGTGGCGGCGCTTGGAAAACCCGTTATTCTTTCGACCGGCATGAGCACGATGGACGAGATACAGTATGCGCGCGACATTCTAATTGAAAACGGTAGCGGAGAGGTTACGCTTTTACATTGCAACACCGAATACCCAACACCGTTTGAGGACGCAAACATAAAGGCGGTTATCGGGCTTAAAAAGAAGTTTTCCGGAACGGTTGGATATTCCGACCACACGCTTGGAATAGAAGCACCGATAGCGGCGGTGGCGCTTGGCGCACAGGTTATCGAAAAACATTTCACGCTTGATAAAACTATGGAAGGCCCCGACCATTCGTGTAGCCTTGAACCACACGAACTTGCGGCGATGGTGTCCGCCATTCGCAACGTCGAAAAAGCTTTGGGTTCAAGCGACAAAAAGCCGACAGTTTCGGAACTTAAAAACAAACAGATTGCGCGCAAGAGCATCGTTGCGTCGTGTGATATAATGAAGGGCGAAGAGTTTTCCAAAAGAAACCTCACGATTAAACGTCCCGGCAACGGCATCTCGCCGACACAGTGGTTTGACGTTATCGGAAAGACCGCGAAAAGGGATTTCAAATATGACGAGCTAATCGAAATTTAGCACCTTGTGTCACCAAAAACATCTCGATATCTTTTGCAAATTTTTAGATGACACAAAGTTCTAGCAAAGCCTTAAACAGAAAGGTTTATCGGAATAATGTTAAAAAAAGCGAATTTAAAATGGCTTTCGTTGGTTATAATTGCGGTTGCGGTTGCGGTTATATTCGAGGCGGGTCTCGTTGTGTTAACCAACAACGCCGCCACAGACGGTTTTGAAAGAGTTGAGATTTCGGTGGGGGATTTTGAAGCGATCGAGTTTTCGCAAAACGACGACGGAAGCTTTTACACCCTCGCCAACAACTCGTATTTTGAAATTTTGGATGTTGGTGGTATAAAAGCAAAACGAATTGACGTTGCGCTTAACACCGACGAAACGGACACCACGACGAAACTTTTGTTTTTCACGGGTAAATCGGGGGTGGTTGAGGGGACGTTTTCGGTTCCTTTGGTCAAGACCGACGAGGGTTACAAAGCCGAAAGCGATTTCACCAGAATCGACGAAATTCGAATATATCCCACAGAGCTTGTGAGAACAGATATCGAGTTTTCCGGCGTAACGGTTAATCCGACCGAAAACCCAATCGAAAACATCTCGGCTATACGTGCCCTGCTTTGGGCGATGACTGTGATGGCTTTGTTTTCGATAGGTCTTATAGTGATTAGAAAAAGCTATGGAATATTGTGGTTTAAGGTATACTTCATCGTTGCGGCTGCGGTTGGGTTGGCTTCCTATCTTGCGAGTTTGATGTTTTCCTCTGCAAATGCACTTGGACAATCTATTGTGTTGTTTGCGCTGGTTGGTGTGTCGATTTGTTATTTTGTTGCGTGGCTGATATTTGAAAAGTTCAAAACGCTTGAAAGCAAGGTTGCGGCGGTTATTATCTCGGTTGGACTTTTGATGGTGTTTTCAAATGCGCCGCTCCAATCTCCCGACGAAACATCACATTTCCAGCGAGCATACACGATATCTAAAGGAGACTTGACGTTTCAATATGACTTTGAGTTTCCTAACAGCATAAATCATCTAATTGACATTTTCCCGGCGGAATATGTCAACAACATAAAAGACAAAGAAATTTCGACCGTTCCGGTTGACATAGCAAGATATAACGAAACATATTTAACGGAATATGACGGGCGGCTTACAAAAACGAGCGTCCAGCTTATATTGCCGTATGTTCCGTCGGCGGCGCTGATGGCTGTGGCGGATATCTTCACCGACAACGGATTGGTGTTGTTATATGCGGCGAGGATTGGCGGACTTTTGATGTTTGCCGCGGCAGCATACTTTTCAATTAAAAACGCCGACCGATATAAAAACGCACTTGTCATAACCTGTCTTTTGCCGATAACCGTTTATATAGCGTCGTCGGTTAACTATGACACGTTGTTTTTCTCGGGCATTATAATATTTTTCTCGATAGTAGCGAAAAATCAAAAAAAACTTTCGGATATCTTGATTATGCTAATAGCCTTCGGGCTTGCGATTATGGTCAAGCCTACCTACCTTCCGCTTGCCCTTTTTGTGTTTGCCGGAAACCGCGAGTTCAAACACAAAAACCAAACCATTAAGCCGTTGTTTTTGCTCGTTGCATTAGTTTTGTCCGGGCTTGCGTTTTGGCAAGGCTCGTTGCTTTATGCCGAGGCGTTTAATATCGGAATTCCCCCGTCGGCCGAGCTTGAATGGGTGAACACGTCGGCGCAGATTAAATATATCCTGTCCAACCCGATAAGATATGCCATGGTCATGTTGGTGGATGGATACCAAAACGGCTATTATCTCGGGCAGCATGGGTTGTTTGGAAGTTTGGATCTTGAAACAACGCTAACTCCGCTTTTTGTTCCGTTGTCGGTTGCTTGTTCCGCCTTGGTTATTTCGGGAACAGAAAACAAAAACTTCACCAAAAAAGACAGCATAATTTCAGGAGTGTTGTTTTTCTCCCAATATATAATTACCGTGACTGCGTTTTATTGTATATGGTCAACACTCGGTTCGACATCTATACTTGGCGTACAAGTTAGATATTTTATACCAAACGTATTTTTAATATGCGTATTTTTGCCGTCGATAGTTTCAAAGGTTTTAAAACCGTATATAGACAGCAAGCGCGCCGAAACGTTTGTGTTTTCGATTTCAAGCCTTGTGCTTATCATAGCAGGCGCCGAGATACTTTTGGGATATTTTTTGATGTAAAACAACTGAATATAACAAAACCTAGATAAATGAAAAGAGGAAGGGTTATAATAATGGATTTTAAAGGAATCGAAACAAAATGTATTCATTCGGGATATTCTCCCGAAAATAGCGAGCCGCATGTTGCCCCGATAGCCCAAAGTACGACATATCGTTATACACAAAACTGCGACGTTGCGGATCTCTTTGACCTTAAAAGCGACAACCATATGTATTCAAGGATATCAAACCCTACCGTTGCGGTGCTTGAAAACAAGATGGCGGCGCTTGAGGGAGGGGTTGCGGCGGTTGCGGCGGCTTCGGGACAATCGGCAACGCTCATGACGATTCTCAACATCTGCGAACAGGGCGACAACATAATAACGGCACGCAACATCTATGGCGGAACGTCTAATCTTTTTAGCGTGTCGCTTAAGAAGCTTGGTATCGACGTTCGGTTTTTTAACCAAGACGACAGCGAGCAAGATATCGAAAAACTGGTAGACGGAAAGACAAAGGCTATCTTTGGCGAAACTCTCGGAAACGCGGCGCTTTCGGTTCTTGATTTTGAGAAATTTTCAAGCGTTGCGAAAAAAATCGGAATTCCGTTTATAGTGGACAACACGCTTGCGACTCCGTATCTTTGCAGACCGATTGAACACGGCGCAAACATCGTTGTACACTCGACAACTAAATATAGCGACGGCCACGCGACAAGCCTTGGCGGAATGGTTATAGACGGCGGAAACTTTGATTGGACAGCGTCGGATAGATTTGACGGTTTAACAAAACCCGAGCCGAGTTATCATGGCCTAGTGTATGCACAAGCGTTTAAACAAGCGGCTTTTGCGGTTAAACTGCGTTCTCAAATGCTTAGGGATTTTGGGGCGGTTATGTCGCCTATGAACGCGTTTTTAACCAATCTTGGGCTTGAAACGCTTCATCTTCGCATGGAGCGACATTGTGAAAACGCGTTGGAGCTTGCGAAATATCTTGCGCAACACGACAAGGTCGAATGGGTAAA
Organism: uncultured Oscillospiraceae bacterium; assembly: GCA_964368445.1. Classification (GTDB taxonomy): domain Bacteria; phylum Bacillota; class Clostridia; order Oscillospirales; family Ruminococcaceae; genus CAYJAY01. The sequence continues at coordinate 18,071 of CAYJAY010000017.1, read as the reverse complement.
CTATCCCGGACTTGCGGGTAACAGATACCACGAGTTGCAACAAAAATACATGCCAAAAGGCGCGTCGGGGGTTTTGTGTTTCGGCGCAAAAGGTGGCAGAAAAGCGGGCGAAACGGTTATCGAAAACCTTAAACTTACAAGCCTTGCGGTGCACGTTGGGGATTTGAGAACGATGGTTTTACATCCGGCAAGCGCGACACATCGCCAACTTTCGGAACAAGACCAAATAGCGTGCGGAATTAAGCCCGAACTTTTGCGTGTTTCGGTTGGGATTGAAAACATAGACGATATTAAAGCGGATTTTGAAAGCGCATTGTCCAATACTAATCTCGTCTAAAAAAAGATATAAAAAATCGAGTTGAAAGCTTTGATATATGGGTTTTAACCAAGATTTTTTGTCTATCTTTTAAAGAGAGATTAGTATTAGATATAAACAAAGGGGAGGTGGCGGTTTGCCATTAATAATACCGAAAAAACTGCCGGCATATGAGGCGTTAAGTTTAGAGAACATCTTTGTCATGAGCAAAAAACGCGCGGTGTCGCAAGATATAAGGCCGCTTAAAATATGTATTGTAAATCTTATGCCGACCAAGATTATAACCGAAACCCAACTGTCGAGGGTGCTTGCTAACTCTCCGCTTCAAGTGGAACTTACGTTTCTCCAGATGGACTCACATCAATCAAAGAACACCTCTCCGCTTCATCTTGAAACGTTTTACAAAACGCTTGATGAGGTTAAAAACCAAAGGTTCGACGGAATGATTATAACGGGCGCGCCTGTCGAAAACCTCGAGTTTGAAAAGGTGGATTATTGGAAAGAACTTTGCGAGATATTTAAATACAGCAAACAAAACGTATACAGCACAATGCATATCTGCTGGGGGGCGCAAGCGGCGCTTTATTACCATTATAAAATAAAAAAATATCCGCTTGATAAAAAGATGTTTGGTGTGTTTGACCACGATGTTCTCGACCCAAAAAATCCGCTTATGCGCGGGTTTGACGAGGTGTTTAAAGCGCCACATTCGCGCCACACCGAGGTTAGGGCGCAAGATATCGAAGCCGAGCCGAAACTTAAAGTTCTTGCGAAAAGCGACCAAGCCGGAGTTCATATAGCGGCATCTGAAAACTGCCGCAGAATATTTATCTTCGGACATCAGGAGTACGACCGAGACACGCTTTCGACGGAATATTTCCGCGACAAGGATAAAGGACTTGACATTCAAGTTCCTCACGGCTATTTTAAAAACGACGACCCAACGGCCGGAGTTGTTTTTAACTGGAGAAGCCACGCAAATCTTTTGTTTTCCAACTGGCTTAACTATTTCGTATATCAAGAAACACCGTATAACCTTGAAAACCTCAAAAGAGGATAGCGAAATTTGTTGATTTTTGCCACGTGTGGTGTTAATATTGAAGATGAAAGGGGAGCATGAGTTTAATTTTATTTCATGCTGTTTTATGATTATGAGTATATTTAAAAAAAGTAACGCTAAACAAAAACAAAGCATTAAAAGAGAACTTATCTTTACCAACATAGCGGTTATCGTTGTCGGGATATTAATAGTGGTTTTCCCTGAAAGCTCGACAAACGCTATTTGCAGGGCAGTTGGAGTTGTTTTAACTATCTGGGGATTTTTCCGAATAGGTGCATATTTTGCGAGCAGGGTGTCTTATGCGTTTGGTTCGTTTGGCCTTGTTCAAGGCGCGGCTATTCTTGGTTTTGGAGTATACTTTCTTGTAAGCCCCGAAACGCTAGCTTCGTTTTTGACCGTAATACTGTCGATTATTTTGATAGTTGGCGGAGCTATGAAACTTCAATATGGAATTGACCTTGCAAGGATTAAGGCGAAGGCGTGGTGGGCTCCGCTTATAGCTGCCGGGGTTATGATAACGCTTGGCATAATTGCTATTATAAATCCGTTTGCCGTCGCAACCAGCCTTATGATGTTTATTGGAATATCGCTTATAGTCAATGGAGTGTTAGATCTTGCGGCGATTGTATTTTTGTCGTTGATGTTAAAAAGAATCGAAAAATCAGAGAGGCAGACAACCGGACAAACAGACTTTGTCGATGTGGATAGCCCCGTAAGCTATGCCCAACCGACCGAACAAGTTGAAGGTGAAGTTGTGTCAAACGACAGCACAGTCGTTTAAAATTAAAAACTATTAATCGGCGACGAACACAATAAAACAATTAAATTTAAAAAATTAAAAAAAATATCTATTTTTGTATTGACAAAACTTATATTTTATTATATAATTTTATTCGTCGCCGATGAAATTTTGGGAGCATAGCTCAGCTGGTTAGAGCACCTGCCTTACAAGCAGGGGGTCACAGGTTCGAACCCTGTTGCTCCCACCACAAAATTTTCGTCGTATATGTGGCCCGGTAGTTCAGTTGGTTAGAACGCCAGCCTGTCACGCTGGAGGTCGTGGGTTCGAGCCCCATCCGGGTCGCCATTTTTTTGTTTAAATGCAAAATAAAATTTTGCCTCTGTAGCTCAGTTGGTAGAGCAGAGGACTGAAAATCCTCGTGTCGTTGGTTCGATTCCGACCGGAGGCACCAAAATAAAAAACGCCCGTCAGGGTGTTTTTTTATTTTGTATTTAATTGGGAATGAGGAATGAGGAATTAGGAATGAGGAATGAGGAATGAGGAATTAGGAATTAGGAATTAGGAATTAGGAATTAGGAATTAGGAATGAGGAATTAGGAATGAGGAATGAGGAATGAGGAATTAGGAATGTCGGTGCGGCTTACGCCGCAATTTAAATGACAAAGTTTTGGGGTTTTGCTGTTGGTTTTAATTGGGTGGACGTAGGGCAAGGGCTCTGCTCAGAGCTCTGTTCTTGCCGTTCTCGTCGCCCGAACCAAACCTCAAAAACCAAACTGCTGCCATTGCTGCCATATTTAAAATAGGTGGTCGTTAGGGAATACACTCTATGTGTGCCACACATAATTGCGTGGTTAATTTATTATGCTGTTTTCGCCCATTAATTTACAAATTCCCCTCAATTCTTGTAGATTTCCCCTAGAAACCTTTCGTTTTTGAAAGGTTTCTCTTTTTTTATTGCAATAAAAGCCACTATTTTCTATAATATCTCTTATATCTATTGTAAACAACAATAAATATGAAAGAAAAAGCCTCTACACACAGCCTTTTCATTTGTGAGAAATAAGTTGTTTTTAATCAACGGGACATTTTTTTGACAATACATGGCTGGAATAAATAGAAAAATTGTAAAAAAGTCAATGGATTTGTGTGTAAAATCTTCAATTAATGGTATTTTTTTTGTGATTTTTGCGAAAAAAAGATGAAATTGGTTGATTTGTTATAGTGATAATGATACAATTACTACAAACAGGAAAAAAGTACGAAATATGTCGATTTTTTTAATAGTATATGAACGCAAACTATCAGGTTGTTTGACTTCGTCGTGCATCTAAACGTATTAGTTTAAAGCAGATTGGTTCCGAACGAAAAAACAAACTTCGATAGTTTTTTAAAACGGAGTTTTTGGAGTGTCTTCATTTTAAAATTATATTTTGTTAAGTCAACAAAAAGGGGGATTAATATTGCAATATTATTCTTATGTTGCGCGTAATTCTGACGGCAATATTGTTAAAGGTGTGTTGGAAGCTACTAGTTTAAGCGAGTTCTACCGAAGCATCGATGACCGAGGGTTAACCTGTATAGAATACGACATGTCGGAGAAAAGCCGACAGAACGAGGTCAAGACAATTGCAAAACTTAAAAGTAGAGAGCTTATTTTGTTTTGTAAAAAAATAGGCACGATGATCGGCGCGGGTATGAGCATTACAAACAGCCTTGATATTATGATCGACTCATCTACAAACGTTAAATACACCGAGATCTACCGTAATATATACGAAGCTGTTCGTGGCGGAATGCCGTTGTCTCAAGCAATGTCTTCCCAGGGCAAAAGTTTCCCGACGTTGCTTTGTTATATGGTCGAAAGTGGCGAAGAGAGCGGAAACATCGAAGGCGTTTTTCTTAGCATGTCTGAATATTATGATAAACAGTTAAAGATGTCGAGAAAGATAAAAAGCGCTTCGGCATATCCAAAACTTCTGGCTTTGGTTTCTGTATTTGTTATCATAGCGCTTTTTGGATTTGTCTTGCCCGATTTGTTTGTAATGTTTGACGGCATGGAAATTCCTCCGCTGACTAGGTTTATGATAGGATTTTCTGACTTTGTAACAGAGTTTTACATTCTAATTATATTTGCGCTTGTAATAGGATACATACTGTTAATGTCGGTTTTTAAAATCCACTCGGTGAAGCGTGTTGTTGACGAGGTTAAAATCAAGATACCCGGCATTGGCAAGTTGGTCAACATGATATATTCCGGACGCTTTAGCTCGACGCTTTCGATGCTGTATGCGGCGGGTTTGCCGTTGCTTGAAACGTTGAGGCTTTCGGCAAACGTTATCGACAACTTGTATATACAAGAAAAGCTGGAAACCGCGTCCGAAGCGGTGGGTTCGGGAACAGCGCTTTCACAAGCGATGGAAGATATCGCTGTTTTTGACAGAATGTTGCCCAACATGATTGCAATTGGTGAAGAAACGGGAGATCTTGACGGATTGTTGACAACGACGGCCGACTATTTCGAGGGCGAGTCAGACACCGCCATCGAATCGCTTTTGTCGATATTGGGTCCTGTGCTTCTAATCATCTTGGCCGTAATCGTTGCGTTAATATTGATATCGGTCATGGTTCCGATATATAACGGATACAGCACTATCTCCGCATAATAGCTTGTGGCACACGAGATGTGTTGTTTTTGAAAAAAATAAAGCTTCATCTAATATTAAATTTAAGGTAGGTATAAGTTTTGATTTGTATAGACTTTTCCGGTGATTATATCGATGTTGTAGTTACTTCCGGAACAAAAAAAAGGCTGAACATTGAAAGCGGAGTGTCGCTTAAAGCGCCACCCGAAATTCTAACCGCCTCCGGCGATGTTGATTTTCTCGTTTTGAAAAATTGTTTAAGTCCAATACTTGAACAGTTTGAAGAGAAAAAAGTTGTTATGACATTTTCGTTTTTGCCGACTATCTATTCGGTGTTGAGGTTGCATAAAGAACGAAGCCGAGCGCAACAAAGAATGGCGGTTGAATCTCAAGTTTATGCGAATATTTCGCCCGAAACATATTATGTTGATTATTATGTCGGTAAAGACAGAGAGAAAGACCAAGAGGAAAACGACGGAAAGCAAACGTTTGTGTCATATGCTATGCCAAAAAACATAGTGACCGGCTGTTTTGAGTTGATAAAAAGTTTGGACAAAGTTCCGGTTGCTCTTTTCCCGTCACAACATGTAGCACAACAGTTTATCGAGAGCTATTTTGAAGATCAAACGATAGCGCTTGCGAAACTCGCGAGTAGCAGTATTTCGTTACACCTTTTAAATCCTCCCGATAACATAATAACGCGTGACATCGTTGTGGACAGTTCTGTTGATTCGCTTGACATTGTTGCAAGCATGAACGACACGGCCGACCCGCAAAACATCTTTGTTCAGAACATCGAAAAATTAAATTCATATCAAAACATAAAATTCCCCGGAAAATCAATAGATAAGGTTATCGTCCACGGACAAAGCGCCGATATGCAGCTTTTGTCGTTTGTGAAAGGGGCGGTAAGCTTGCCTTGTGAACTGCTTTCAAACGTAGACGACATTTTTGAGAAATATTCAACCGTATACACAATCGGAGCAATGTTGTGTTCCGCTCAACAAGAACTGAACTTTTTTGAAAGAATAACAAGCGCAAAAGTTGCCGCAAAAACTTCGACAAAAAAGACAAGCAAAGCCCTTGTTGCCGCCTGTGTTTTGGTTATTTTAAATGTAATTGTCGCCGGCGTGCTTGTTGGTTTTGAATTTCAATCGCAAAACCTAATAGAACAACGTGAGGAGGAGCTAAACTCCCCCGAAACGTTAGCGCTTATTGAAGAATACGGTACATTGCGAGCCGATTATGTCTCAAAGTTTAAAAGTTATCACAGCATTTCTTCGCTCGAAACCGACATTGCAAATGTCGGCGAATTTAACCGAGACACGTTAAACGAAATAGTAGACGAAGCCCCAAGCGACGTGACGATAACGTCGGTTTCGTTTTCAAACAGAACATACAACCTTGTGTGTACTGGACAAACGGAACAACAAGCCGCCGATTATGTCGAGATTTTGACCAACATGGATATTTTCAGCGAGGTTGGGTATTTCGGATTTAGCGAATCGGGCGACGAAGTTTCGTTCACGGTAGTTTGCGAAATAAACTAGAACGGGTCAAAACAGCACTCGGCTTTTGATAACCTTCACAAAACATATTAAAAAGGAATTGAAATTAAAATGAGTAAACGAGAACAAACGATCTTGATAGTCGCGGTTACGATACTGATTTTGTTTATACTTAACTACTTTGTTTCATATCCCATGATACAAAGTTACAACGAAAATATCGAACGCGTTTCTGCTTTGGACGTCGAACTCCAAAAACTATACGCAAACATTGAACAAGGCGAAGAACTTTATGCCGCAATTGAAGACTTGGACGAAAAGATCGAAACGTCCGGACTTGGGCAATATTATTTTGAAAACTACAGCGTCCACAACTTTTTTGTAGACACGGCGGAAAGATATGATGTTGCGGTTAATTCGTTAAGCCTTTCCGAGCCGTTTGGCGCAAGTTCGACGACGACCGACAACGTTTCACAGCTTATTTCGCAAGACCCTCTCGTGGCGGAAGCGATGACTCCGGAAGAGATATCGGCAGTGCCGGCATATTATGAGATAGTTACCCAAACGACAAGCATGAACGTGACGGGGACGATTGACGACATCTTAGACTATTCCGATCGTCTTGCAAAAGACGAAATATATATGGTTCTCCCGACGTTGATATTAACAAACTTTATAGAAAACTACGATGATGTGACGATGTCGCTACAGTTTATAGAGTATACATATCAAGTTGCTCAACCAAAGGTCGATGTAAACAGCCAAACGATGGAAACCGATTTATTGACGTATTAAATTGTCGATAGAAAAAATTTAGAAAGGAACAGGCAATTAAATATGGTTGAAAAAAAACGTTTAGGAGATATGTTGGTTGAGGGCGGTTTGATAACCGAGACTCAACTTCAAAGCGCTCTTGAGGTTCAAAAAAATTCAGGTGGGAAAAAACTTGGAGATATCTTGGTTGATAACGGGGTTGTTTCGGAAGACTCTGTTTTACGTGTTCTTAAAAACGCTCTCCACATCGAATATGTATCGCTTGCCGATACTCTAATACCGCAAACGGCGATAGCCGCGCTTGCGCGAGATGTTGCTATGCAACACAACGTTATACCTTATCGAATCAAAGGAAACGAGCTTGTGCTTGCCACCTCTGACCCTCTTGATTATGACATGTTAAGCATGGTTGCAACGGCGACAGGGAAGATAATTACCCCCTGCCTTGCGACAAAAAGCGACATAGCCGGAAGCATCGTGCGGCATTACGAACGCAACAGAATCGGTTCTTCCGCCGACACGCTAAACTCTACGAGTTCTGTGGTGGACGAGGCGGAAAGGCTTGAGATAAGCGAACTTGAAGCGGTGGAAAACCGCCTTGGAAACGCGCCGGTTGTTCAGTTTGTCAACAACCTAATTATCCAAGCGCACAACAGCAACACCAGCGACATTCATATAGAACCAACCGCAAACGACGTTAGAATTCGTTTTCGCGTCGACGGAATACTTTCCGAAATAGTGCGTATGCATTCAAGAACTCTGCCCGGAATAATAACACGTATTAAAATTATGTCCGAAATGGATATAGCGGAAAAACGTATACCGCTTGACGGACGTTTTTCGATGGACATCAACGGCAGAGAGATATCTGCACGTGTTGCAAGCATGCCGACGGTGTTTGGCGAAAAGATAGTTATTCGTCTGCTTGCAGACAGCAGCCTTGGTATCCAACGTTTGGAGGAACTCGGGTTTACCGACCAAGATGCAAAGGTTCTTCGCAAAGCTATTTCGTTGCCAAACGGCCTTGTTTTGATGACGGGTCCCACCGGAAGCGGAAAGACAACGACGCTTTATTCGTTGCTTGCAGAGCTTGCGCATGTAAGTTCCAACGTTTTGACGGTTGAAGATCCGGTTGAAAAATATGTTGACGGAGTTAACCAAACACAGGTTAACAACCGCGCGGGACTTACGTTTGCCAACGGACTTCGTGCGATTCTTCGTCAAGACCCCGACAAGATAATGATTGGGGAAATTCGCGACACCGAAACGGCAGACATAGCCGCAAGGGCGGCGATAACGGGACATCTTGTTTTGGCATCGATGCACACAAACAGCGCCGCTTCCGCGTTTTTGCGTATAGTCGACATGGGGGTTGAACCGTATGTGGCGGCTTCCTCGATAGTCGCAACGGCGTCACAACGTCTTGTGCGAAACCTTTGCCCACATTGCAAAGAAGAATATGAACCGACACAGGTTGAACAGATATTCTTAAACCGATACAACACCAGCGCAACAAAACTCTATCGCAGTCCGGGTTGTGCAAGATGCGATGGTTTGGGGCATCTTGGTCGTCGCGCGGTTTGCGAAATCATCGCGACCGATGCAAACATCAGAAACATGATTGTGACACAACGAAACACGGCGGATATAACAAACTATCTCAAAGAAAAACGAGGACAAACGTTTTTCATCGATGAAGCAATTGACCTTGTTAAAGCCGGCATAATATCGATTAAAGAAGCTATGGTTTTAAGCGAAAATATCGATTAATACTAGAATGAATAGGCATGTGGAGGGGGTTTGTTAATGGATATAAAAAGTTTAATAACGGCGACAAGACAAGCAAAAGGAAGCGACCTTCATCTGGTTTTGGGCGAGCCGCCCGCAATGAGGGTGGACGGAAAGGTGTCTCGCATTAACGGCGAGCCGCCGCTTACGAAACAAGACCTTGAAAGCTATGCGCGACAACTTGTTACAGAAACTAATTTAGAATATTCCGAGGACAAGAGCGACTATGACTTTTGTTATGTCATGCCGTCCGGCACGCGTCAACGTGTTAACATCTTCAAGCAAAAAGGCGCAAGGGGAATTGTCCTTCGTATGTTAAACGACGTTTTGCCAAGTTTTGATGCTTTGGGTTTGCCACAAATTTTCAAAAATATTGCAAGCCTTCCGAGGGGGCTTGTGCTTGTAACGGGGCCTACCGGAAGCGGAAAGACAACGACGCTTGCGGCGATGGTGGATTACATAAACGAAACAAAACAAGATCACATTCTCACGATTGAAGATCCGGTGGAATATCTTCATGTTTCGAAAAATTGTTTGGTTAACCAACGTGAAGTTGGGGTTGATGTAGACAGTTTCGCGTTTGCTTTGCGCAGTGCCCTGCGTGAAGATCCCGACGTTATATTGGTCGGAGAGATGCGCGACCTTGAAACGATCTCGGCCGCGATAACCGCCGCCGAAACGGGTCACCTTGTGTTTGGAACACTCCACACCGTTGGAACGGCAAAGACTATCGACCGCTTGATAGACGTTTTCCCGTCCGATCAGCAACAACAGATAAGAACACAGCTTGCAACTGTTCTAAGGGCGGTTATAACACAACAACTTTTGCCGAAAAAACAAGGAGTTGGACGTTTGCCGGCTTTTGAAATCATGACGGTTAACGACGCTATAGCAAATCTGATACGCGAAAACAAGGCTTTCCAAATTAACGCTATTATACAGAGCAACGCTAAAAACGGCATGATTTTGCTCGATTCATACCTTGCGGCTCTCGTTAAACAGGGGGCTATCGACAGGGAGGTGGCACTGGACAGAGCGGCCGACAGACCGACTCTTGAAAAATTGTTGTTGTAGCTCTGTGACAATACCGAAATTTTCGCGCTTGATTTACGAATAAAATTTTTGTTTTTATTTAAATAAAGAGATTAATTTTATTTGTCTAAAAAGAAATTATCAAAAAAAGGAAAGGAAAAAAACTATGCAAACTACGAAAACCATGAAAAGACATTTGAAAAACAAAAAAGGTTTCACCCTTATAGAGATGTTGATAGTTATTTTGATTATCGTCATTCTCTTGGCGATTGCGGTTCCTGCGGTTGCAGCTTACAGAAGAGATGCATTGAGAACGCAAGACGAGGGGGCTATCGAGACTATTCGGACGGCGATAGAGTCGGCTATGATACGTGTTAGACCACATGATAATAACACCGACGGAAGCCTTGACGAACATTTAACGGGAGAACTTGACTATAATACACTTATTTCTCTTTCGCAAACAGAACCAAACGCCGATACAAAGGAATTTTATAAGTTGTTGGCAGAATATCTTGGCCCGAACTTCCAAGGAAACTTTAAGTTCCAGTATAACTTCGGAAGCACATATTCATCTGGAAGTAATACGGCTTACTTATACTGGCTGTCATATTGGAGATCAGATAACACAACGAGCGATGATGCGGTAATGCTTTATCATCATCATTTTTTGAACACAAACACAGCGCTTAGAGATCCAGCATATTTGTCCGAAGCTTTAGACAAATTACATGATCACGATCCATCGGATAGCTTTAACGATTCTAATCTTAATCTTTACAGACCATAATAGAAAATATACCATAACAATGTGAAAGGATTTTAATATGCAGAAATTGATAAATACAAAAAACAAAAAGGGATTTACCCTTATTGAGATGTTAATAGTCATCTTGATTATAGTTGTTCTTATTGCAATTGCAGTTCCTTTTGTTACAGCATATCGTAAAAATGCGGAAAGAACGGCAGATCTTGGGGCTGCAAAAACTGTTTATTCCGCTTTGGAAGCTCAGTTGGCAATCCATGGAGAACTTTCTCTCCCCGTAACAGGTATGTCACAGTCGGGGGATATTATTTATTCGCACCAAGTGTGGGGACCGGCGGCTTCTTTCCCTGGAAACGGTTTCGGCAATACAGTTAATGGAAACTTAGGGCCTGATTTTGACGGAATATATAAATTCGGTTATGACACGACAACCAACAGTGTAGTATGGGTTTCATACCATGATAATAAACACAGTGGTGTATCCCATAGAGCGAGCAACCCTTTTCATGTAATGATCTATGACGTAGAAAACGGCGTAGAGGGATATGCAAAAGAACTGGGCGCACCATATACAGAGGCTATGTACAATCACGCTTATTAATAATTGCTTGGGTTTTAAGCAACAATATTAAGAACTGTTTATTAAAATAAGAAAGGAATAACTATGCAAAATCTTATACAACTTAAAAACAAAAAAGGTTTTACGCTAATTGAAATGTTGGTCGTAATCCTGATTATAGTCATTTTAATAGCAATTGCAATTCCGGCGGTTGCGGGCTACCGAGCCGACGCAAACGAAACGGCGGACAAGGGAGCGGCAGAAACTATATTCAACGCTCTTGAAGCGGCTTCGACAAAGTATATGCCGTCAGACCCTGCAAACCTAACAGGGTCAAGCCTTGTTGCGACTCCGTCAGCAAATTCCGTTACATCTCCCGTAACGCTTACGGTAGCCAGCAGTAGTATGGCAGGCCCGTATCTAGAGGCTGTCCAAGAGTTTTTGGGAACAAACGTTGAGGGTACATTTACATTTAGAATAACCCTTTCAACAGGTAGCGTTGAGTGGGTAACGTTTAGAAGAGATGGTGCTGAAAACAACAACTCAAATATTATGCTCTACCATGCTTTAGACGGGGTAACCGGTTATCTTGATGATTTGGGTGGAACATATATCTCGGGCACTTACGCACAACCCTAAAATGTGAAAATAGAAGAATATTTTCCCCTCCAATATAAGATAATAATTTGTCTTGTATTGGAGGAGGAAACCTATTTATTGTAAAACCCCTAATTTATGCTTAAAACTTTATACTTAATTTTTCAGGCATAAATTTTGCGTTTTGCAAAAAAGCAATACCCCCTATTAAACACATGCTTTAAGGATATTTGAACATGACGATGTTGGCGGCAGGGATTATATATGGTTTGTTCTTTTTGGCACTTGTCGCGGTGGCGGTGGTCGACCTTCGCACGATGGAAATCCCCGACAAAATACATGTTTTAATTGCGTTTCTTGCGGTAGTTAAACTTGTACTATATCCATCCCTTGCGCCCCAAATGCTTGTCGGCGCGGTTGCCGTCAGTGTGCCGATGCTTGTCATAACGCTTTTGACAGGCGGTTTTGGCGGCGGCGACATAAAACTCATGGCGGCGGCGGGTCTTTTGCTTGGGGTTAAAAGCATTGTTGTTTCGTTTGTTTTCGCAGTTGTTCTCATGGGTTCGTTTGGAATGATACTAGTCTTGCGTAAAATGCTGTTTAAGCGCGACTACAAAAGCAAAGTTCCTTTTGGCCCTGCTTTGTCGGCGGGTTGCGTTGTCGGAACGTTTTTTGGCGAATATATTGCGAACTGGTATTTGAATTTAATTTTATTATAATTTCATGATAGCTAATGCTTTGACTTTGGAAAGACAAAAGCTATTATATTTGATTTTGTGTGAGGTAACATGAACAAAAAAGGATTCACATTAATAGAGATGATAGCGGTTATCTCGATAGTTACGATTATCGGGCTTATTGCAACGCCGTCTGTCGGAACATATATGGGGACTTCGGAACAGATAAACCGAACCGAGATAGCCAAAACTATCTACCTTACCGCTCAAAATCAATTTACACAGTTGCGCGCGCTTGGACATTTAAAAAGCGCATACAGCGAAGAGATAACCGGAATATATTTTGAAAAAGATGTTGACGGAAACTATACCGACGAGCTGGACGTCACCAAAACGAGCGATAACAACGTTTTTGAAGCGTTGGGCGAGCCCAACTACCCCGTCGCAGACCTTGAAAATGGCAAGGAAAACTATGTTAGATATCTTTCAAAACCTGCCGGAGACCTTCCTGATAGCCCAATACATAAGCTTCTTGAACCCGCAATAAGGGATCAAAGGATATTAGAAGGCGCGATACTCATTGAATATAACATATTAACGGGAAAAATCTTGTCGGTTTTCTACAGCGACGACGAGAACGCTCCCGAGTTTAGTTATGTCGCGAAAGATGATTCGGATATCGACATTTTCGGCGAAAGAGCCGAGCTTTACAACACCGTTGCAATAGAGCGAAACCAAGGATATTTTGGCGTCGATTACACAGGAAGCGCCCCTCCCGATTTGACCTATCAAATGGCAATTCATCTATACGACGGATATGAAGACGGACACGACGACACGGTGATTTTGCCCGGAATAACAAGGTATAACAAACCGCTTGACAGCGTCAACAACCGCAACGAAGGCGCAAAGCTTGAAAATGTTTTGTATGCTGAAATTTTTGTCGACAAAGAGATTCTTGCAAAAACTCCGGCGGCGACATTCTCGTTGTCTATCTCCGCTTTTGGCGAAGAAATAGTGGACGATTTAATTCTTGCGAACTACACAGACACAGCGGAAACGCTTGAAATGGCTATCGAGCATTATGATTTCGGAGCAAGAAAAGCGATTATCTATCGTAACGACAGTATGACGGGCGACCCCGATTTTGCAAGGTTTATCTGGGTGATTGACCTTGTCGGCGGTGATATGTCGAGCGAAAATGCCGACCGAAACAAATATTCAATTACCAGTATAGAGGACAAAGACGGAGACAAAGCGGATTTTAGCGACGTTACGACCATAACCGCTTCGATATCGGAAAACAGTAACCCTTCCGCTTTAACCGCTACTTCAAACGAAAAACATCCATTGTTTGCGGACAAAGACGAAATAGCAAATCCCGACCCGACGCTTACAAATTCAAATATAGCCTCCGCAAGACATATTAGCAACATTCGTTATTCAAGCGGAATTGATAACGAAAAACATACATTTAATCAAATTAAAGACATTAATTTTGCAAGCGACGACGGAAGCTTAAAAATCGCAGGAACGTTTGCCGACACTGTAACGGGAAGCGCCGACGCTTGGAATCTTAAAATGTCTCCATTGCCGAAACTTTCCGCCGTGTATAGCGGTCTATACGAAAAATCAACCGCCACAGGCACGCAAACAGGCGCTTATTCTATCCAAAACCTAAATATATTTGACGTTAACAAAGACACAAATATTTCAACCGACACCACAGGGGCGGTTAACCATTCGGTTGGACTTTTTGAAAAGATTGGCGAAACGGGCGAAGTTGCACACCTTGTGTTTATCGAACCAACATTAGAAATTAAAGACACCGAATCGTCAAGCGGAACGGGAAAAGACGACGCAGTTTTTGCCGGAGTTGTCACAGGACTAAGCAACGGTTCTATTCATCATGTAACGGTTATTTCTTCCTCTGAAACGTCCCCAATAATTGACCAAGACAGCGCGGACAATACAAACATAACAGACGATTATGTCGGCGGAATTGTCGGCATGGTTGGTTCTGCCGCCGCGACAGATTCTATACACCACGTGCTTTATCTTGCCGTTTCTCCGTCTGAACAGATGGGAAGCGCGGGCGACATGACGCGATATGATTACCCGATTGTGGGCACAAATCTTACTGCGGGGTTGACACTCGACCAAATCGAAGCAGAGTTTGCCGGAACATCGGGTTCGGGTTATGCAAACAAAGCTATCGACAACGACAGTTGTTACTATCTAATCGGGAAGTTGTTGCGTCCTTATGACGATGACCCGGACAGCAACGCTGCAACACCAGCGCCCGACCACGATTTTGTCAACGTTGACACCGTGACCGATGGGTTTGGAAAAGGCATAAGCACAAACGACCTGTATGCCAACATAGGTAACCCAATCAGCGATTTTTATAATAATTTCATGATGAGCCAAGACGGTTCGATACAGGAATATAATTTTGTTCAAGGCATTGCCGACCCACTCGACGCGGATCAAAACAACATAAGCAGCTTGCAATATCCGTATCCGTATTATGGTGATTTTATAACCAACAATGATGCAATCGACCCAAATGACACCGACGAAAATTTGAACTTTGTTTGGCCGGTAGCCGAGCTTGAGAATTATAAAGCAGAGTTTATATATTACGAAGTTTATGGCGATGTAAGTAATCCAACCGACCCCAAAATCGGGTTGTATCAACTTGATGCAAGCGGAAACCCAATTGACAGGCTTGAAGGTGGATATCGAGTTTTAAGTGACGGATATGCAATTAGAATTAATAGGCCGTATTCTATGATAGACCCACAGGATCTGCTTTTTAAAGTTAACGACGTGACGGTGGTTGAAGATGACATTGAAAAATGGTTTATCGACTACACCGAAAACGAAAGGTATGATGAATTTACCAATAAATTCCGTCTAGACCCTAGCGTTAACGAAATTTCGTCTATTTTAACTATAGATAACAAAATGTTTAGCGAATCTGTTAGAGAACCGAAGTATGGGGAAACCACCGATGTTGTGTTTTTGGAAATATCGGACGGGTTGAACAGTTCTTATTTGAACATTAATCCGCTGTTTGCGAAAGCGATATATCTTAAAGATGCTACCGATTCAAGCGCCATGACATACAGCGTTCGCAGCGCAAGGCATCTTAACAATATAGGCGGTTACACGACAACCGGCTACACATCGCCTTCTATTAAATCAACGTTTAACCAAGAGCGAGATATCGACCTTGCTAACTTTGGAGGAAATGTAGACGGCGACCCGGTAATGTGGGCATACAGCACCTGTGACCCTGCTATTACATATTTTGAATTAAAGCATGACAACCTTACAACCACAGTGGGTTCTGGGCTTGTTGTAAACGGCTCGGTCGTCGGGGCGTCGGGAATTCCTTTCGCGGGCAGTTATAACGGAAACGGATATACCGTTAAAAACTATCATGAAAGCTCGAAATCTCACATCGCCTTGTTTCAAACCACCGCAAGCAGCGCGACGATAAAAAATTTGAAGATAGATAATTTCATTTTAACAGCTCAAGCCCCGGCGGTTGGTGCGACACTTGTTGCCACCAACATGGGTACAGTGGAAAACATAACGGTTACAAATTCAATCGTAACGGCCGATAAAACATTAAAGCCGTCGACCGGAGGAAGCGGAGCCGTGATGCTCTATGACTATCCGACAAATGTCGGCGGAGTTGTCGCAACCAACACAGGAATTATCGACAGCGTAACGATTAATTCGTCTGCTGTTTCGCGTACGGAGGTTTATTCGACAACGGCAAATCCTCTTTATTGCGGAGTTGGGGGCGTAGTCGGAAACAACGCAGGTACAGTTAAAAACTCGGGTGTGCTAAACACGACGATAACTGCCTATGATAACTTTATAGGCGGCGTAGTCGGAATGTTAACTGCCGGTACTGTTCAAGACAACTTCTTTATATATAACGGCGAAGATGCGGCAAAAAACCCGATTGTTCCGATTGGTTATGACACGACAGCCACATTAATCGGAACAGACCCTCGTTATTCAATCGGCGGAATAGTCGGAGGAGCAAACGGAGCGTCGATGACGATTCAAGACAACTTGTATCTTGCGCTAGCTCCGACAGCAGACACAGACGGCGATAATACCGACGACATGAGTTATCCGCTTGTGGGAAGTTCCTGGACAGGGTCGACGTTGTCCAACAACATTTATCTAAAAGGAACAAACTATTCAGCAAACAACATAGATTGGACATTGTTTAATTACAATATGTTGCCGTTTGACAGCACTATAGACGCAAGCGGTTTAGTAGGGTTGCCAACCGAAAACATAAATCGAGATTGGTTGTCTATGTTCTCAAACAATCAACTGGCTAATTGGACAGCCGGCGGAGTTTATCCAATCCCTCCGAGCAACATAACTTTAGTTGCCACCCCGTATGCGTCATACAATCGTCCGAAACAACACACAGCCTTTGCGGGTAACGGAATAGTTGAACAAACGGATAACTTTAAAGCGAGATTGTTGTTTGGCGGTTCGACCGTTGGGTTTGCGTTGCCGACCGATACTGTGACCGTCGCACTGGAATTAACAAACACCTCGATTGAAGATCTTGCGATTAACAACTTAACGGCATTATCTTTAACGATAGGAAGCTATGCGGATTATCTTGATGTTTCGGCGTTCAGCAGTGGCACGGCGGTTATAACGCTAACTATGCCGGACGGAACAACAGCAAACGTTCCGTATACATTTGACAGCACGGCAAACGCCATATCGCTTGACACAAGCGGTTTAGCAAACATCTTAACCTCCAATCAAGCGGCCACATTTGGATTTAATCTGCCGGTTAGAGGTGTTGTTGCTTCTTCTGCTCCTGCTATTTCAACAGATTTCTATTACGCCGCCATGCAGGTTGCGTTGACACTGGAAAGAAGCGGAACACCGACAAGTGCAACGTTCAACAGCGACAAGCTGTATATCCAACCGGCGACAACAATAGCCTATCAATATAACGGCGGAACAACGCCTGTCCCCAACACCGGGGCTAGCTTAACATTCTCGGTTACAGCGACGATAACGACAAGCAACAAAGCTGGCTTTGCACAAAAAGCAAACATAACCGAGATGATACCAAGCGGTTTCACAGTAGTTGACGGTTCGTTGAGTTTAAGCGTTGACGGCACAAATGTGGCGCTTACAAGCGGCACGAACTATACATTAACTTCAAACGCAGACGGAACGACAGAGCTAAAAGTATTAAATGTCGAGCCAACCGGTTCGGTTGAGTTAAACTACACACTGTCTTACACAGGTGGCGGAGGAACGTTTAACTCGGCCACAAGATACAATAGCTATAACTATAATACAAGTGACAAAACAACGATAGTAGGGTTCGAGATTAAAGGTGAAAACACCATTGAGGTTGAAGTTTTTGTGGCACCTCCGGCACCGGCACCGGCAAGCTTAGAAGATGACGCTGGCCAAAATCAAAGCAGTGCAACCGGCGAAACAGGCGACGGCTCGACCGGCGAAACAGGCGACGGCTCGACCGGCGAAACAGGCGACGGCTCAACCGGCACAACAGGCGACGGCTCGACCGGCACAACAGGC
>CAYJAY010000016.1:0-47374 GCA_964368445.1 uncultured Oscillospiraceae bacterium | reverse complement strand
CTTTTGTTCATTTTTTAAACGCTACTTTTGTTCATTTTATCACCGTTGTTGACACTTTTTTGGCTGTACCTATAACAACACATTTTCCACCAATGTTACGTCGGATCTATTGATTTTGGGTCTGACGTTTTTTTGTTGATTTAAGAAACCGGTGTGTCGCGGTGCTTTATTCAACAGTGGTTTTATCAGGCATAAAACCCATAATGTCATTCGGCATGCAATTAAAAATAGACTTTGAAAAAAACTAACCTTAAAAAGCTTTGTGAAAAGTTAAGTCCGCCGGAGGTGATTTGTATTTCTTAGATTTAAAGTTGATTTTAAAACTTAAAAAAATAAACTGAATAAAACGTTATCTTTCGGTTCAAAATAGTTGTAACGGAGGAAATGAACATGAAAGATTATGAAGACATATTCAAAAATGAGCAACCGGACATAGTAACCGAGGTTGCAGACAAGCCGGTTGAACCGATGACAGACGAACTTTTTGGCGAGATAACTTCAAGCGATGACGAAACACAAAAGCCTAAAAACGGATTTGTTAATTTTATCAAAAGAAATTCGTTTTACATCGCGATTATAGTTGCGGTTTCGGCGGCGTCATACGTTTCGTTTAATGCGGTTACCGATATGATACAAGAATTCACGAGGCCCGCAACCGAAAGGATATCGGAGGAACAATGGACAAACACACCAAACGATCAAAACTCTTTAACAGAACAAGAAACACAACCTGTGACAAACTCGCAAGATACACCGACACAGCCTTCCTTGCCGTCCTCGTCTTTGGTACAGGAGCCTATATTGCCGGAGTCTGCCGATTTACCCGTAGAATCATCAAATACCGAGCAACCGCCAAAAGACTTGTACGTGTTGCCGGTCAATGGGCAGATAACTAAGGGCTTTAGCGGAGACAAGCTGGTTTTTTGTGAGACGATGGGGGATTGGCGGACACATAACGGAATAGATATAACCGCGCCCGAAGGAACCGAAGCGGTAGCATTGTCTAACGGAATTGTCCAATATGCGGGACAAAGCGATCTTTGGGGCTTGGTGGTTGAGATTAAGCTTGAAACGGGATACACCGCCATCTATGCAAACTTGGGCTCTGTGTCTGACATAAAAGCTGGGCAAGCAGTGTTGCAAGGCGACGAAGTTGGAACGGTTGGAACCTCTTCGATTATCGAAAAAGGCGACGAACCACATCTCCATCTCGAGATAATTTCGGGCGAAGAGTTTGTAGACCCTTTAAGCCTTATAAATGATTAAAGCAAATAAAAAACACACACCGATTGGTGAAATTTTTGGAAATAGGAAAGAGGGATTCGCTTTTCTGAGGAAAAGCGAATCCCTCTTTCTCGCTAAATAAAAAAACACCGACCAGTGAGTGCGTCAATGGGCAGGACGTTGTGTTGTCATAGAAGTCGCTAAAGAGCAGGGCAACCCGCAAAAGCCCAAAGCGAGAGCGAACCGTTGCGAGGGCGTTTACAACCGAGCAGGAGAGCCGAAGCGACGGCTTTTTCGGAAAACGAGGAGCAACAAAGCGAGTGCGCGATGACTTTTATAATTTTACAAACAAAAAGTCGTCGCAAACTAAGCGTAGTTTGCGACGATCATAAAGAACGTTATTATAGATACTGCCAAAAAAGAGGGCGAAACCCGCAAAAGCCCAAAGCGAGAGCGAACCGTTGCGAGGGCGTTTACAACCGAGCAGGAGAGCCGAAGCGACGGCTTTTTCGGAAAACGAGGAGCAACAAAGCGAGTGCGCGATGACTTTTATAATTTTACAAACAAAAAGTCGTCGCAAACTAAGCGTAGTTTGCGACGATCATAAAGAACGTTATTATAGATACTGCCAAAAAAGAGGGCGAAACCCGCAAAAGCCCAAAGCGAGAGCGAACCGTTGCGAGGGCGTTTACAACCGAGCAGGAGAGCCGAAGCGACTGCTTTTTCGGAAAACGAGGAGCAACAAAGCGAGAGCGCGATGACTTTTATAATTTTATAAAAAAAGTCGTCGCAAACTAAGCGTAGTTTGCGACGAGTGGCGGAGGAAGAGGGATTCGAACCCTCGTGGAGTTGCCCCCAAATGGTTTTCAAGACCACCGCGTTATGACCACTTCGCTACCCCTCCGGATGTGCAACAATTATTGCATAAAAAATATTAACATAAAGTCAAATAAAAGTCAATTAAAAAATAGATATTTTAAGTTCTATCTTTAGATAGATTAAAAATCACAATAAAAAAGCTAAAAATCGTTTGTTTGAATTTAAGACTATCAAAGAGAAAAAACGAGAAAACAGAAGTTTTCAAACTGTATATAATTTTTTTGCAAAAAAACTGTTGACAACATATAAAAAGAGCTATATAATAACACTTGCGCAATCTTTGAAGCGATTGCGAAAATTTTGTTGTCGTTATGGGTAAAGTGAATAAATTCGCTTTTCTCGTGCTGATACCTAATTAAAACAAGACGGAAATCTCGTCTGGCTTTAATTAGCTATCAGTATGATAATGTCAACTTAAATCAAACAAAATTTATACGGAGGAAAGAGATGTCTACTTATCTTCAAAAACCGCATGAAGTCAAGCGCGACTGGTATATAATAGACGCTGCGGGAAAACCCCTTGGAAGAACCGCCGCAAAAGTTGCCGACATACTTCGCGGAAAAAACAAAGTCATCTTCACACCAAACGTTGATTGCGGAGATCATGTTGTAGTTATTAACTGTAAAGACGCTGTTTTAACAGGAAAAAAACTTGAACAAAAATACTATCGCCGTCACTCGGGTTGGGTTGGAGGACTTAAAGAAATTCAATACAAAACCCTTATGAACTCGAAACCCGAAAGAGCTATGATGTTAGCTGTTAAGGGAATGGTTCCCGATACGGTAATCGGAAGAAAAGCTTTAACGCGCCTTCGCGTTTACGCAGGACCGACACACAAAAACGCTGCTCAAAAGCCGCAGCCAGTTAAAGAATAAGAAAGGAGCCTAATATGTACGAAACAAGACCGTTTTTCTACGGAACCGGAAGAAGAAAATCTTCTGTTGCAAGGGTTCGCCTTTACAACGGAACAGGCTCCGTAAAAGTAAACAACCGCGACATCGATGATTATTTCGGCCTCGAGACCTTGAAACTCATCGTTCGCCAACCGCTTGAATTAACCGGAAACACCGCAAAGTTTGACGTTGTTGTAAACGTTAACGGCGGCGGCGTGTCTGGGCAAGCCGGCGCAGTTCGCCACGGAGTTGCAAGAGCGCTTCTCCAGTTCGACGAAAACTTAAGACCCGAACTTAAAAAAGCAGGGTTCTTAACACGTGACCCGAGAATGAAAGAACGTAAAAAATACGGACTTAAAGCTGCACGTCGTGCGCCTCAGTTCTCGAAACGTTAGTTTTTGGTTTTACACATTCAAAAAAGGACTCAACCGCCGTGTTGGGTTCTTTTTTCAGTTTAGCTTAAATTTAGTGTTTTTAATGTTATTTGTGTAAAAATATAACAAACTTACTCTATTTATTAACAAATATTAGCTGTTTTGTTAATAATATATTAAATTGACAAGAAAACTTTGTTGACAATTTAACAAAGGTATAATATAATTTTAATAGATAAACTCCGCCTTGCGGCGGAACTTTATTTCAAGCTTTATCTAATACAAATAATCCGTAGGATTATTTCTAAGAGCTCTGCCGCAAGGCAGAGATTATATAAAAATTTTGAAGGAAAACAAATAATGAGAAAAAATAATAAAGGTTTTACGCTTGTTGAGCTAATTATAGTAGTAGCTATAATCGCGGTGCTTGCGGCGGTTCTTGCTCCGCAATATCTGAGATATGTTGAAAGAGCAAGGCAATCAAACGATCTCCAAGTTGCAACAAACTACATGAGGGCCGCAACGGTTGCGGTGACCGACCTTTCGCAAGGATTCCATTTAAGCAGCAACACTTGGTTTTATTTTAAATGGGGATATGACACCAGTAATAATAATACAATGAACGCACATATGGGGGTAGCTAATGTAGTCAACGGAGTTCCGAATGGTTATGATCCTAATGGAAGAGAAGAAGCGTTACAACATGTGGTTGCTCAAACTATGGGTTGGGCCGATGATACCGGCAAGCTTGATCCCACTTTAATTAACAGGCCACAATCGGAAGCCGCGAAATATGTTAATGCCGCTCAAAATTCATTTATCTTTTATTTAAATGTAAGAACGGGCGAAATTCTTGTGGATAAGGGTAGCGCGAATTGGGTTGACATTATCGGCGTTAACGCACCGTTAACGACATAATAAAAATGTGAAATTAAAAAGGGCGAACAATTGCGTTCGCCCTTTTTCTATTTTCCATATTTCAACTCAAGGTTTTCTATAATCATTCTTGCGACCTTATAGACATCTCCGCAACCAAGCGTTATAATCATGTCTTTCGGTTTTGCGATGTTCGCGACGCGCTCGGCGACGTTTTCAAACGACCCGAACCATTCGCCGTTTTCGATTTTGACACAAAGATCTTTTGAATATATATCAAGAAGATTAACCTCGCGCGAACCCATAATCTCGGTTAATACAACCTTATCCGCTATTGACAAAGTCTTTGCAAAGCTGTCGAGGTGTTGATATGTCCTTGTGTAGGTGAACGGTTGGTAAACCGCTATAACTCGGTTATATCCCATGTCTTTTGCGGCGTTTAACGTGACTTCGATTTCGGCGGGGTGGTGGGCATAGTCGTCGTACACCGTTATGTCGTTGACAACGCCTAGTTGCTCGAAACGTCTGCCGGCACCTTTGAACGAAAGCAAGCCCTCTTGTATCTGCTCCGACGTACAACCGGCTTCATATCCGCAAGCAACGGCGGCGGCGGCATTATATACGTTTTGAACTCCCGGGACATAGACAGAAAATTCGAACGGTTTGCCCCCGTCGTTTGACATCGTGAACGAATAAAACGCGCGCTCGCGTTTATAGATATCTATTATTTTATATTTACACTCGTCTCCTCGCCCGAAATATATAACCGGCTTTGTGCAGTTTTTAAGGGTGTCAACGGTTTTTTGATCGTCGCCGTTTGCGATAACCGCTTTGCTTGCAAGCTCGGCAAACTTTTTAAACGAACGCTTAACCCCATCAAGGTCGCCAAAATAATCGAGATGGTCGGCGTCCACATTTAATATGACCGAATATGCAGGGGAGAGTTTTAAAAAAGTGTCGACATATTCGCAAGCTTCGCAAACCATTATGTCGCTTTTGCCGCTTAACCCATATCCGTCGATTAACGGAAGTTTTCCGCCGATAACCGCCGAAGGGTCTTTGTTCGCCTTGACAAAGACAGAGGTTAACATCGAGGTTGTGGTGGTTTTTCCGTGTGTTCCGCTTATGCAAAACGAGTTTTCAAAGTTTCTCGTGACATAGCCCAAAAGCTCGGCGCGTTCTATGACAGGAATTCCGTTTTGGTCGGCATACATAACTTCGGGGTTTTTCCCGATAAGCGCCGCCGTAACGACAAGAGCTTCGGCGTTCCCAACATTGCGTTGGTCGTGGTATAGCGTGACAGGGATGCCAAGTGCCTTTTCCTTTTGAACGATGTCGCCGTCGTTGACGTCGCTGCCCGTTATCTCGTAACCCCTTGCGTGTAAAATCTCGACAAGCGGAAACATTCCCGAACCGCCTATGCCGACAAAATGTAGTTTTTTTATACTTCCGAGAAGTTTATCCAGATCATGTTTCATTAAAAGCCTCTTAATTATATTATTTTTATATATACATATTATATTGTATTTAACGGAAAAATGGAACAAAAAGTTTTTTTAAACTTCAAAACAAAGTTTTTTAAACTTTGTTATAGAAAGTTTAATCAATTTTGTGTTAAAATATATTATATGAAAAAAACAGTTTTAATAGTAACAATATTTTTAACAATATCTTTAGTGGGCTGTGCCGCCCCAGTTTTAGAACCCTCACAAGCCGTCGTTTTCGGCATGGACACCGTTATGACGGTTACTGCGTATGGGGAAAATTCCGAAAAGGCGGTGTTGCTTTGCGAAGCAGAGGTTTTGCGGTTGGACTCGCTTTTTTCCACAACAAACGATACGAGCGATGTTTTTTTGCTGAACAGTAGCGGAACACACACGGTGGACGACAGCACAGCACAGCTTATCGAGATTGCAAACGATATATCGAAAAAAACTAACGGAGATTTTGATATAACGATATACCCCCTAGTTTTGGCATACGGATTCACAAAAGGGACATACACCGTTCCGAACGACCAAAAGGTAGCGGATCTTTTAGAAAACGTGGGATACCAAAAGATAACGCAAGACCAAAACGCGGTGTCGCTGGAAGACGGAGTTAAGATAGACTTTGGCGCCATTGCAAAAGGGTATCTGTCGGATAATCTTGTTGAAATTTTAATACAAAATGGTGTGTCTTCCGCAATGATGTCGCTTGGGGGAAACGTTGCGGTTTTGGGCGAAAAGCCGGACGGAACGCTTTGGCGCGTTGGGATTGAAGACCCTAACAACGTCGAAAAATACCTTGCGGTTGCTGAGCTTTCGGACAGCTTTGTCGTGACATCGGGAAGCTATCGCCGTTTTTTTGAACTGAACGGAAAGACATATCATCACATAATCGACCCCAAAACGGGTCGTCCGGCAGACAGCGGGTTGTTGTCCGTTACCGTTATCTCAAATAACGGAGCGCTTGCCGACGCGCTTTCGACGGCATTTTTCGTGATGGGTCTCGATGACGCGTTGGAGGCCGTCAAAAACTTTGACGGTGTCGAGGTTGTCTTTGTGACCGACCAACAACAAATAATTGCAACAAAAGGCCTTGAACAAAAATTGTTCCCTGTTGAGGACAGCGGATATAGCCTTGAATTTTTACAGTAATATTTTTTAAAAAGGAACATAGCACAAATGGGAAAAAATGAGAGCAGAGTGCCCGATTGGGCGGCAAAAAACCAGATAGTTAAACTTATGTACAAAACTATTCGTATGTTGAAAAACGAGGGGTTGTCGCAAACGTTGTTTGCCGCAAGGTATGTAACGGGGCGATATTACAAACTTAAAGAGTTGAAAAAAGAATATTATCTTTCAAACGAAACGCGCGAATTCCAACAAAACTATGAGTTTAAAACGACCCCAAAGATAAGTATAATAATACCGCTATACAACACTCCCGAAAAGTTTTTACGGGAACTTTTTCAATCTATTGTTGACCAAAGTTACAGTAACTTTGAAGTTTGTCTTGCAGACGGTTCAACCGACGAGGGACAACATGTTGAGGAGATCTGTAAGGAGTTTAAAGGGCAGGACGAAAGATTTGTCTATCGAAAACTTGTGGAAAACAAAGGCATAGCGGGAAATACAAACGAGGCGATTAAACTAGCGACAGGGGAATATATAGCGCTTGTCGACCACGACGACTTGATTGCACAGTCGGCGTTGTTTGAGGTTGTCAAAGCTATAAACGAACAAAACGCGGATTTTATCTATACCGACGAGGCGACGTTTATAAATCGCCCGTCCGACAGCCGTTCTATGCACCTTAAACCGTGTTATTCCCCCGATTATTTGAGAAGCTGTAACTATATTTGTCATCTTTCGGTTATAAAAAAATCTCTTGCGGAGGATGTCGGGTTATATGACCCCGAGTTTGACGGAAGCCAAGACTATGATTTTACGTTGCGCGTGACCGAAAAAGCAAAAAAGATACACCACATACCAAAACCGCTCTACTACTGGAGAATACATGCCGGATCGGTTGCGGACGATATCTCGGCAAAACCATATGCCTACACCGCCGCAAAAAAAGCGGTTGAAGCGCATCTTGAACGTGTCAGACTTCGTGGCGAGGTTTTGTTTTCAAAAGCTGTGCCTATGCTCCACGTTAAATATGAAATCAAAAGAACCCCTCTTGTCTCGATAGTTATCCCGACAAGCGACCATATAGATGTTTTAAAGACATGTATCGATTCGATATTTAAACTTTCAACATATCAAAATTTTGAGATTGTTGTTGTGGAAAACAACAGCAAGAAACAAGAGACGTTTGAATACTACAAAGCTTTGATGGAACTTCCGAGCGTTAAGATTGTTTTTTGGGAAAAAGAATTTAACTTTTCCGCTATCAACAACTTTGGCGTCCAACATGCTGCGGGTGAACATATATTGTTTTTAAACAACGACATCGAGGTTATAACTCCCGAATGGATCGAGGAGATGTTGATGTTTACCATTCGAAAAGATGTCGGAGCTTGTGGAATAAAACTGCTATATCCCGACAATATGGTTCAACATGGCGGAATTGCTATGGGAGTTTGTGGTTCGG
This sequence comes from uncultured Oscillospiraceae bacterium, assembly GCA_964368445.1. Classification (GTDB taxonomy): domain Bacteria; phylum Bacillota; class Clostridia; order Oscillospirales; family Ruminococcaceae; genus CAYJAY01. The sequence goes on along the minus strand of CAYJAY010000016.1, from coordinate 39,047 downwards.
CGGCAAACCTTTGCCCGTTGTTCCCTAGAGAACACGAAGGGTATATGAGTCGTCTTGCGGTCGTGTCCAACATGTCGGCGTGTACAGCGGCGTGTTTAATGGTTAAGAAAAAAGCTTTTCTCGAGGTTGGCGGTTTTGAAGAGAGTCTTTCTGTCGCGTTTAACGACGTCGATCTTTGTTTGAAGATACGTGAAAAAGGATATCTTGTCGTGTTTAACCCCGTTGCGGAATGTTACCACCACGAATCGCGCTCACGCGGTTACGACAACAAAGGTGAAAAAAAGCAACGCATGGAGAACGAAAAGGCAATTTTAAAATCGCGTTGGGAAAAATACTACACCGAAGAGGGAGACCCGTATTACAACAGAAATTTCGGAAAAAACAGCGTAAGTTATGACGCATAAAAAAATCCGCCCTTTGTGGGCGGTTTTTTTATGCCTCGATAACGTTGTACATCTCTCGTGAAAAATCTTTACCTTTTTTCTCTTCGATGCTTAAAACCTCTACCTTGGTTACCTTTTCGCCAAACGTAATCTCAAGTATGTCGCCTACAGCGACGTCATAAGATGCCTTGACGGGGCGGTTGTTCGCGACAACCCTGTTCGCATCACAGATTTCGTTTGCAACAGTTCTTCTTTTGATAATTCTGCTCACCTTTAAAAATTTATCCAGCCTCATTTTTTTCACCACCTTGAAATATAAAGTTATTTATCACATTTATTACATTAAAATTTTAAAATTGAAAATTTAATTAAACCTGCTCCACACCGTCATTTTATAAAGTTCCTCTTCGGTTCCTCTAAAAACATTAAGGTCGATATACTGTTCGACGCCGTCGTAACCGTCCATCTCGCCTTTGTGGGAATATTGCCAAAAACTCCAGTTAAGATCGTCCGGAAGATATCCGAGAACATCGACAACCCACAGCGGATAATCGTCGTAATCGTCCCCGAGATATTTGTCTTTAACCCTTTCGCTTACATAAAGTATCGGCTTTACACCATACGTAGTTTCAAGGCTTTTAAGCATTTGATCGAGAATTTCTCGCACATGATCTTTGTTGGGCGGAAAATAATTGTATATGCCATAAAGTTCGAGATCAACTACGGGGGGAAGCATGTTGTCGATTATCGGAACATTTTGTGCAAAGTTGTCCGCTTGCGTTTCGCCGGACGATTCAAAGCTCATGAAATGATACGCCCCAATCGCCATGTTGGTCTTTCCCGCCGCGTCAAAGTTTTGTTTAAAATACGGGTCGACGTGGCTAGAACCTTCGGTGGCTTTAATAAACGCAAACTTTATGCCTTGAAGCTCGATAGTCTCCCAATCTATCTCGCCTTGGTACGACGAAACATCGACCCCCCGCACGGGATAGGTCATGTTGGGTTCGTTTAGGCGCGCGTACCCGAGATATATTAAAAGAAAAAGCGCAAAAAGCGCAAAAAGCGTTATCACGCTAAATATTATAACCCTGTGTTTGTTGGTAAGTTTTTTCATACTACCTCAAAATAAATGTCGTAAAAAATACCTATCAAAACTATATCCGAATTTATGTAAGTCTGTTATATTTTTTGCTTATCACTATTTTATGAATTATACCATAAATATATGAATTTGATTAAACATTAGGCAAATTTAAGCAACCAATATAAAATAGTTTAAAAAAATCAGTAAATTTTGATAAAAAAAACAATAAAAGTCCTTGTGTATTAAACGCTAATAGTATAAAATAATACTAATAGTTTTTTTAAAACTAATTTGTAGTTTTTTTTAAAAACTATTTATAAACTTTGAATAAGAGGAGTTGTAATGTTATGGTAAAACAAACCCAGCTAGTTGAACTAATTGTCGAAAACAAAGCCGGCGTGCTCGACAGAGTCGTGGGTGATATAAGAAGAGAAGGTTGGAACATCAAAAGCATCGTTGCAGATGAAACTAACGACCCCGCAATTTCAAAAATGGAGATCAAAATCAACGGCAAATATTCAAAGCTCGAGCGAGTTGTAGACAAACTAATTGAGATAAACTGTGTTTTAAAAGCCGCGATAGAAAAGGACGGCGAACTTATCGTTAAAGAAAAACCCAAGATGGAAGAGGTTCGCAAAAAGGTTGAGGAAATTCCGGCAATAGGCGAAAAAGCCCCCGGAGTTAAACGTATCCTCGCGATAAATCCCGGTTCGACCTCTACCAAATTTGCGGTGTATGACGACGAAAAAATGGTTTTAATTCATGTAACACGCTATGACAGAGGGCGTTTGATGAAATGTGGGCCCACTATATTAGACCAAAAAGAACTTCGCATGCAAAGTATTCTTGATGTACTTAAAGAAGCGCAAATAGACCTTAAATCTTTCGACGCAATAGCCGGCAGAGGCGGTATAGTTAAACCTATAATAAGCGGAACATACAGCGTTAACGAAGAGATGCTTAAAGATCTTAATTCGATAGCCGCGATGCGCCATCCTTCCGCGCTTGGCGCAATCATCGCAAAAGAGATAGCGGACGAAGTCGGTATTCCCGCATACGTTGTCGACCCTGTCGTCGTGGACGAGTTCGACCAACACGCGAGAATTTCGGGTATGCCGGGAATAGAACGCAATTCGTTGTTCCATGCGCTTAACCAAAAAGCGATAGCGAGAAGACACGCGGCGGTTATTGGAAAACCGTATGAAAGCTGTCGTTTTGTCATAGCCCACCTTGGCGGCGGAATAACGATAGGCGCCCACCGTTATGGACGCGTAATTGATTGTAACGACGGTCTTTCGGGAGAAGGCCCGTTCACCCCCGAACGCCCCGGTTCGATACCGATAGTTCCGCTAATCGAGATGTGTTATTCGGGCGAATATTCGCGCGACGAGATGCTGGACAAAGTCACGCGTGCTAGCGGAATGCTTGGATATCTCGGAACAAATGACGCACAAGTTGCGGAACACATGATTTCAGAGGGCGACGAATTTGCGGCGCTGGTCGTCGATTCGATGGCGTATCAAGTCGCAAAAGAGATAGCTGCTATGTGTGCCGTGCTTTCCGGTTCGGTTGACGCGATACTTTTAACCGGCGGAATTGCGTACAGCACTCGTTTTTGTGGCGAGGTTAAAAAGCGCGTTTCAAACTTTGCGCCCGTTTACGTATACCCCGGCGAGGACGAGATGGAAGCTCTTATGAGCGGTGCAATGCGCGTTTTGAACGGCGAAGAAAAAGCAAAGGTTTATTAAAGATTAATAATAAAACTAACAAACCGCCCTGTGAATTTCACAGGGCGGTTTAAGCTTTTTATGTAATCTATTTGTGGGGAGAGCTATCATCATCATTTTTTGAATTAACTATCTCGATAATCGGGTCGTCGCTGTTAAGAAACATCTCTTCGGTTGTTTGTTGGGCTTTCTTTAACCTTGCGGAAAGTTCCGATAAAGATTTAGACGAGTTTTCCAATATTTCGGTAGTTGTATCTAGAACATCAACGGCGGTCGCCATTCTGCCGGCTAGGTGGTAATACACTGATTTATAATCGGGCATAATTTCTGCTCCTAAAAAATATTAGTATTATTTTAATTTGATTTTTTCGTTGGGTTTTCTAGGCAGGGTGTAATCAACAATCTCAACCGTTTCGCCGCCTTTTTTGTAAATACGCGGAACGCGCCTTGAAATACCGCAAACTATTTCGTAACCGATAGTTCCGCATTGTTTGGCGATGGCTTCGACCGTTATCGGACAATCTCCCCCGAAAAATGTGACGATATCTCCGTTTTTAACCTCGTCTTGAACTTCGCTTACATCTATCATAAGCATATCCATGCAGATAGTTCCAACTATCGGAACTTTGGTGTCGTTTATATAACAATATCCTTTGTTGCTTAAAAGCCTCGGTATTCCGTCGGCATATCCAATGCTTACAACCGCAATAGTCATCTCTTTTTGTGCCGTAAATGTGCAACCGTAACTTACCGATTCGCCGACGCGAAGAGGTTTAACCATCGAAACGGTCGATTTAAGCGACATAACCGGTTTAAGCTCTAGGCCGTCTATCGGAGCTCCGGTGGGGGAAATGCCGTACAGCATAATGCCGGGACGAACCATGTTGTGGCAAAATTCGGGATAGAACAATATCCCTGCGCTGTTGGAGCAATGGAGCGTGTTAAATCTCTCGCCTAGTTGGGCGAGTCTTCCGGCTATCGAAACAAAAAGCGAACGTTGGGCTTCGGTATAGCTTTTGCCAAAATCGGTTTTGTTGTCGGCGACCGCAAAATGTGTGTACAGGCCGCACGCATAGAGGTTTCGCATCGATGCAATTTCGACTATCTCGCGACAGGTCGTTTCAAGGTTTCTGCCGTTCATGCCAAGTCGCCCCATTCCGGTGTCCAACTTGATGTGGACGTCGACAATGACTTTGGCGGCGGCAGCGGCTTCCGAAAGTTTTAGGGCATGTTGTTTGTCTACAACCGTTTGTATAATATTAAGTTTTGAAAGCCATTCGGCATACTCCGGCGGAGTGTAGCCGAGAACTATGATGGGTTTTTTTATTCCGCTGTCACGAACGACCAAAGCCTCGTTAAAGTTTGACACGCAAAACCTGTCAACCCCCGCCTCGTCCATCTCGCGAACAACGTTTTTTGAACCGTGACCGTATGCGTCGGCCTTGACAACCGCCGCAAGTTCTACGTTTTGTGGAAGTTTTTCACGAACAGCCAAAACGTTTGCGTTAATGTTGTCGAGAGAAACCTCGACCCAGCTTCTTTGTAACCAATCAACCATAACTTAAAATCCCCCTGTTGTTATAAATTTATTGTGGTAAATCAAGTTTTATAGAAAGCTCCTCGAGTTGTTTGTCTGAAACAACGTCGGGGCAGTTTGTCATTAGTTCGCCGCCGTTTTGAACTTTCGGGAACGCTATAACGTCGCGTATGCTCTCTTTTCCGAGAAGCAACATGACTAACCTATCAAGCCCAAACGCAATCCCTCCGTGGGGCGGCGCGCCGTATGTGTATGCTTCCATCAAAAATCCAAATTGTGCCTCGGCTTGTTCCGGAGTGAAGCCCAGTGCTTCGAACATCTTGCGCTGTACGTCGGGGTTGTTAATCCTTATCGAACCGCCGCCAAGCTCGTTTCCGTTAAGTATCATGTCGTATGCTTTTGCTTTACAGTTCAAGCGGTCGCTTAGTAGCTTTTCGAGATCCTCGTCGGCAGGAGCGGTGAACGGGTGATGTTTCGCGTAGTATCTGTCTTCTTCGTCGTCATACTCGAACAGCGGAAAATCGGTGACCCACAAAAGGTCGTATGTTTTTTGCTCGATAAGCCCATGTTTTTTGGCTATTTCAAGCCTTAATGCACCCAGCGCATCGTATACAACGGACGGTTTGTCCGCAACGATAAACAAAACATCGCCGTTTTGCGCATCAAGCCTTGTTCGAATTTCGTTAATTTCGGTTTCGCTTAAAAACTTTTCATAGCTTCCTGACGCGCCGTTTTCCGAAAGTTTCGCGAACGCAAGACCTTTTGCGCGATATGTTTTGACATGTTCCGTTAATTTGTCTATCTCTTTGCGGGTGAGTTTTTCGGCAAGACCTTTCGCGTTTATTCCGCGAACTGTTCCGCCCGATTTAATCGTGTTTGCGAACACCGCAAACTCACAATCTTTAACGATGTCTGAAAGGTCTTTAAGTTCAAGCTCAAACCTTGTGTCGGGTTTGTCTGAACCGTATCTATCCATAGCTTCTTTATAGGTTATTCTTTTAAACGGCGCTTTTATCTTTACCCCTAAAATATCTTTAAAGAGTTTCATCAAAAACCCTTCGTTTATTGCGATTATATCGTCCACATCACAAAAAGACATCTCGATATCGATCTGTGTGAACTCGGGTTGACGGTCGGCGCGAAGATCTTCGTCTCTAAAACATTTCGCTATTTGCATATATCGGTCGAACCCCGAAAGCATGAGAAGTTGTTTATATAACTGGGGCGACTGTGGAAGGGCGTAGAACTTTCCGTTTTGAACGCGCGACGGAACCAGATAGTCGCGTGCACCCTCGGGGGTTGAACGGATAAGAATTGGAGTTTCAATCTCAACAAAGTTTTCGCCGTCATAGTAATCTCTTGCGCATTTAACAATTTTATGACGCATGACGAGGCTGTTTGAAAGATCGCTTCTTCTTAAATCGAGATAGCGATATTTAAGCGCGAGTTCGTCGCGCACGTTTATCTCGTCGCGAATTTCAAACGGCGTGGTTTTGGCAAAGCTTAAAATCTTGAGTTCCGTTACAAAAAGTTCGATGTTTCCGGTCGGAAGATTTGGGTTTTTGCTCGAACGCTCGCGCAAAACTCCACCTGCCATCACCACCGCTTCGCTCCTTAAAGCTTTGGCTTTTTCAAAAACTTCGCGGTCGGTGCTGTCGTCAAACGCGAGTTGGATTATGCCCATTCTGTCCCTTAAATCGGCAAAGATAAGGTTTCCGATATCTCTCGATTTTGCAATAAACCCCGCAACGGTAACGACATTTCCGAGAGGAGATTCAAGCGTTTCTATGCTGTAGTGTGTCCTTCTAAGGTTACCCATTGTTTCTGTCATATCTTTTTATCCTCTCTTTATTTAAATATTTTCTTTAAATTTTTCAATGGCGTTTATAATCTCATCAGTTTCTAGCAAAACGCTTGTTTCGTTTTTTGTTCCCATCGTTTTAAGCGTTCCGCTGTTGTTTAAAATCTCGTCGTCTCCGATAACAAGCGAAGTAAACGAATTAGATTTATCCGCGAACTTCATCTGGGCTTTAAGCCCTCTGTCGTTTATGTCATAGCCCGCCGAAATTCCCTTATCTTGCAGTTCAAAACAAAGCTGTCGTGCCTTTTCCAACGCGTTTTGGCCGATGTAACAGATAAATATGTCGAACCCTTGCGGCAACGGTATCTCGACACCCTCGCTTTGTAAAACCGACACAAGGCGTTCAAGACCCATTCCAAAACCTATACCGGGAACGGCGTTTCCGCCAAGCATCGAAACCAACCCGTCATATCGCCCACCGCCACACACGGTGCCTTGTGCGCCCGCGCCTTTGTGGACAAATTCAAACACCGTTTTGGTGTAGTAGTCAAGGCCGCGAACTATTCGAGTGTTTATAGTGAAAGAGATTTTTCTTTTGGTTAAAAGTTGTTTCAATTGTTCAAAATGGTCGCCGCATTGTTCGCAAAGATAGTCGAGACCTATGGGAGCGCCTTTCGCTATTTCGCTACATACCGGGCTTTTACAGTCGAGTATCCTCAACGGATTTCGCTCGAGCCTGTCGACACAGGTGGCGCAAAGGTCGCCTTTTTTAGAGCTAAAATATTCTTTTAATGCCTCGTGATATTTCGGGCGACATTCGGGACAGCCGATACTGTTGATTTCGAGCGAAACTTCGCGAAGCCCCAGCTCTTTGAAGATAGTGTTACCAACCGCGATAACCTCGCAATCTGCGTCGGGCGTTTGCGCGCCAAACGTTTCAATCCCTAGTTGGTGGAACTCGCGAAGCCTTCCGGCTTGGGGTTTTTCATATCTGAAACAAGACAGGTTATAGTATGCCCGAAGCGGCAACGTTTCGTTTAAACTTCCATGCTCTAAAAACGCACGAACAACCCCCGCCGTCCCTTCGGGACGCAACGTTATCGAACGTTCGGACTTGTCAAAAAAAGTGTACATCTCTTTACCGACAATGTCAGTAGTGTCTCCGACACCGCGCAAAAAAAGTTCGGTGTGTTCAAACGTCGGGACGCGTATCTCTTTGTATCCAAATCTTTCGCAGATTTCAAACAACTTGTTTTCGATATAATGGTTGACATAACTTTGTTTTGGCAAAATATCAAGAGTGCCCCTTGGGGCTTTTATAATTTCGGGCATGGTTAGTATCTTTCTTTCTCGTAAAATTTTTGTTTTTTTGCAACAAAAAACTAACTTTTTCGCTAATTTCGGGTTATATTATCTATGAATTGTGTTTTGGAAGGCATAAACCCCCTATATATACTATCATATATATAAAAAGCTTTCAAGATTTTTAGACGAATTTACAAAGGTTTAAGTTACAGCGTGTTAAAAAAGTTACCTACGAAATAAAATGTTTTTCACTATTGCATAAAATAATGTTAAATGGTATACTGATATATATTGATACATCATGATATATATTGATAGTTATTGATACTTAAGGAGTGCGACATGAAAACAAATCAATTTGCAGAGATGTTGGACGACAAAAATTTTTTTGATTTAAAAAAAATGGAGTATAAGCACGGCAAACAAGACGTTGCCGACATGGTGGAAGCTTTGTCGCTGATAGGATATAAAAAGGTGGGTCTTTTTGATTTTCATCAAAACGAATGTGTATACCTTCCGTCACACAGCGAAGTTAACACAGCCGTTATAAAAAAACTTGTCCAAAATGTTTTGCCAAAAGAGAACTTTTCTCGGGCGGCTCTTGCGGGTGAAATTGTGTCAACACTCAGGATTGAAAACATAAAAACAAGCCGTGAAACGGCGCGCAGAATAGTGGCGGGGTTTGCCCCGATTTCGGAACAAGAACAAAAAGCGTTTGACATTAAAAAAGGTTTGGAGTTTATTTTAGATATTAACAACAAGATAACCGAACAAAACCTGCACACACTTTATCAGCTGGCGGTGGGCAACAACCTGAAAGGGCAAGACAAGCTTAAAGAGGGCAGTTTCTACCGCGACGACACGGTTTATGTTGTGGGGGATAAAACATATCACGAAGGGCTTGATGCAAAACTTTTGCCCGAGTATATGGCGAAGTTTTTGGAGTTTATCAACCAAAAAGACGACATACCCGAGCTTGTCAAGGCGTGCATTATTCATTTTTATTTTGCATATCTTCACCCATATTTCGACGGCAACGGAAGAACCGCACGGCTTTTGCAGCTTTGGTATCTTGTGCAAAACGAGTTTTGCGGGACAATGTTCTATTCGTTTTCGCAGTATATCGATGCCGATAAATCAAAATATTATAAAAGTTTTTCGTTGGTTGAAAACAACTTCGAGGTTTCGCAAAAACTTGATTTCACGCCGTTTATAAGCTATTTCATCGAAAATGTATACAATCAACTAAATCAATTAAATCAAGAAAATCAAATCGAAAACACGACGGTAAAAGCGACAAAGCTTTTTGAAAACGCTTTAAAAGGCGGAAAGATAACCGAAAAGGAACACGAACTTTTTTTATATGTAGTTTCAAACTATGCAAACGAGAGGTTTTCAACCAAACAACTCGAACGCGATTTCAACAATGCTGCCTATGCAACAATCAGAAGTTTTGTGTTGAAATTTGAAAAGCTTGGGATATTGACGTCTGAAAAATACAGCAACAGGGTTAAATATCGTATTATCCAATAAACGACAGATTAGCCGACATAAATATTGACGATTTAAGATTGAAAAAAAATAAGAAATATGCGATAATATAAGATACTCTAAAAACTGTAAAAGATGAAAAGCGGTGATGCAATTTTGAATAACTATGACAATCAACAGTATAATAATCAATATAATGACGGCTTTGAACAACAATCGGGGTCGGGGTTTAGAAGAGATGCAAATCAACAAGGCGCGAAGTATTCAAACAACCCTTCAAACGGCCCAAGGTTTAGCCCGATAGATCAACAGATGCGCACGCCTTCAAACGCAAATCCGTTTGCGCAAAATGGAGCGGTTCCGACAGCAGCCGGAAGGCAACCTATGCGGCAAGGGGGACAAAACCCACAGGCGACCAACCCGCAACAACCAAGCGCACAGCCGCCAAGGCAGCAACCAAACGCGCAAAGGCAGTATCAAGTTGGACAGCCGCCAAGGCAGGGTCGCCCGCCCATTTCGCAACAGCCACAGCGCCCCGGGCAACAGGTGGGAAGAACCCCTGCTCCTCGTCAAGGCGAGATGCCGCCGCAAGCCGGAAGGCCGTCACCGTACGGAACTAACGGAGCAAACGGGCCGCGACGCCCCGTGCCGCCAAAGGGCGCGCCATCGCAAACCGCAGAGCTTCTTCCACGTGACCATACCGGAAGAATTAAAACATTTTCCAATTATAATAGACAAGGTATAGAAAACGTTTCGTACAACTATAATTTTGGAAACGGCGCAAACGTAGTTAAAAAGAAAAAAGGCGGCGTTCCGAAAGGCGTGATTATTGGGGTTGTCGCCGCGGTGTTGGTGGCGGCGTTTATCGGCGTTGGGTATTTAATGCGACCGACGATTACGTTAAACGGAACGGCGGACGACATACTGTCGTATGGCGCACAATACGAAGAGCAAGGCGCCACAGGAACATTTTTGGGTAATGATATAAGCGAAGATATCTTGATATCGGGTTCTGTCGACAACACGATGATGGGAAAACAAGTGGTTACCTACACCTATAAACTTCCTATAATACCGATACCGTTTTCGATAACACGTTCGGTTACGGTTGAGGACTATGAACTACCTGTTATTTCGCTTGTCGCTTCGGACACCGTTATGTTGCCGCTAGGTTCCGACTACAAAGAACCGGGATACACGGCGCACGACAACTTTGACGGAGACTTGACTTCAACCGTGACGGTCGAAGGGACGGTTGACACCGCCACGGTCGGGGTGTACACAATAACGTACAAGACATCCGACAGCAACGGAAACACCGGCATAGCAGAACGCAGGGTTACGGTTACAGAGGACAGTCCGTTGACCGCGTCGGTAGCAGAGTTTAGCCTAGATGGATTTTTCACCGACGCAATTCTTCCCGAAACGGAGGATGCAGGGGAACAATATATAAACGACACGACGTTTTTTGGCGACTCGGTAATCGAAAATCTCGCGCTTATGGACGGACAGGTTCCGTTTGATAAGATGTGGTGTCAAGCCGGCATCTCGGCGCTTGATGCGGAAGATTCAACGCTTAGGGTTAACGACGAGGAAACGAGTTCGACGATAATCGACCTGTTGACGACATACAAGCCCGAAAGAGTTTTGATGTCGCTTGGAACAAACGTCGTTTCATACGTTGAAGCACAAGAATACATCGAAAGTTATGAAACGTTGATTGAGAACATGCGAACCGCAAGCCCCGACACAGATTTTATCATAATGAGTTTGACCCCCGTCATGAAAGAATATGACGACGGAGAAGCCGGCACAAACTCAACCACCAACGCAAAGATTAACATTTATAACTACTACATAGCCGAGATGTGTTCAAGGCTCGGAGTAAGTTTCCTAAACGTTGCGCCCGAACTTAAAGATACCGACGGAACGGCTATGGTTGGGCTTATTAGAGACTACGAGTTTGACGGAATCCACCCAAGGGTAGCGGGCAACGACGTAATACTCGAATACTACACAACACACGCTGTGTTAAATTAGCTTAATATAACGAAGTTATTAAATTATTTAGGAGAACAAAAAATGAAAAAAATTATATCGATAGCGTTATCTATAACACTTATGTTTTTATTGGTTGCTTGTGGAGCGGGCGATACGGGCGAGCCGACAACGGTAGACCTTGCGGCGGCACAAACCGCGATTAGTGAAGTCGATATCGACGGCGCAGTTCTTGGAGACATCATAAAACCCAACACCGACACAGAGGTTTTGAAAACGGTGTACAGAATGGACATGTCGTCTGTTTCGGAATTTGTAGCGTTGACCCCGCTTATGAACATCCAAGCGAGCATGGTTATACTTGTTAAACCGTTAGAAGGGGAAAAAGACAACGTTAAAAACATGATGACCGATGCGCTTAACAACTATCAAAAACAATGGGACGCGTATCTTCCCGAACAAGCCGTGCTTGTCGAAAACAAAGTCATAACCGAGATAGGCGACACGCTTATATATATAATTTCGCCCAACAACGACGGAGTGCTTGATGCGGTTCGTTCCGCCGCCGTATAAAGGATTTTATGAAAAATAAATTTGATACAAGATATCTTATGTTTGCGGTTGCCGCGGTTTGGCTTGTGCTTACCGTGTTTAACTATATAATCGAGGATAGGGAACGTTCAGACAACGAAAACCGATATCTTGCACAGTTTCCGTCGGTGAGTTTTCAAAAACTTGTAGACGGCGAGTGGCAGATGGATTTCGAAGAATATGTGAACGACCAGTTTATTTTGCGCGATAGGTTTGTCGAACTTAAGGCGATAGCGGAGATAGCGGTTGCCAAAATCGAGTTTAACGACGTTTACTATGGCGACGATATTCTTTTGGAACAAATCCCGCCTCCCGACGACGAAATAACCGCCGACAACATAACGGGTATTAAAAACTTTGTTCAAAATTTTGACGTGCCGTCCGACATAATGCTTGTCCCGACAGCGTCCTATGTGCTTTCGCGAAAGCTTCCGGCTTTTGCCGACGAATGGGACCAAGGCCAGTATATCGACGAGGTGTTTTCACAGCTTCCCGAGGTTAACCCGATAAACATCACATATCCGCTTATAGCAAGTTCGGATGGGTATGCGTATTACCGAACCGACCACCATTGGACAACGCCTACGGCGTATCTCGCGTACGTCGAATATATAAAGAACGTTGGACTTTCTCCTATGCCATACAATGGTGAGGTGGTTTCTCGCGATTTCAACGGAACGTTGTTTTCAAAAAGCGGCATACGTTTTGTAGAGCCGGATGTGATTGAAGCGTATATACCCACTGTCGAAACCTCGCTTTCGGTTGCGAAGGGTGACGCAAGCAGTCAGTATGACGACATATACTTTTCAGAATATCTTACACAAAAAGACAAGTACGCATATTTTCTTGGAACAAATGAATTTTCAGTGACGATTAATTCCGACGCACCCGGCGACCAAAAGATACTGGTGTTTAAGGACAGCTATTCCCATTGCATGGCGCCCATGCTTGCGGAACATTTTTCCGAAGTCACGCTTATCGATATGCGATATGCAATCGGCGCTGTGTCCGACGTCGTTGACATAGAAAGCTACGACCGCGTCTTGTTCATGCTTTCAACCACCGTTTTTTCGGGACAACAAAACACATCGATGATTCTTTAAATCGTTTTGGCTTAACGCTAAATCGGAAATTTTTAATAATTTTTACGCTGTAATATCTGAATTTATACGGTAAAAACGTCTAAACCATCTAAAACAATGCGTTTTAGACCTTGACATTTGCATATGAAATAAGATATAATTTCAATTTACAGGGGTAACATAAAACCGCTAATTCGTTTATTTGTTCGGACAGGCGTGGGTATGTTTTAAAAAACATGTGCCAATCAAACAAATATAACTGATAAAAGGGCTTTTCGCCCACAAGATTAAAAAGGAGATTGTTATGAGACCTACCTATCATCCAAAAAAGAAAACCCGTAAAGTTGAACATGGGTTTATGAAACGCATGAGAACAAAAAACGGTCGCAAAATTTTGGCTCGTCGTCGTTCAAAAGGCAGAGCAAAAATCTGTGCATAATACATGCCGGATAAAATAACGTCGTTAAACCGCAATTTTCAGTTTAGAAGGGCGTACAAACGCTCGAGCGGAATTGTTTGTCCGTTTTTCGTTGCGTATATCGTTAAGAACAAAAACTATGGTATGCGGCTTGGGATAACGGCCGGAAAAAAAATCGGATGTGCGGTTGAAAGAAATCGTGCAAGAAGAATTGTCAAAGCCGCTGCGAGGGAAATTTTTTCATACGCAGACGGCTGTTTCGACATTGTTTTGGTTTGTAGACGAAAGGCGGTCTTTGCTAAATCGACCGAACTCGTGCCTTTTATGAAAAAGGCGTTTATAAAGTCGGGCGTTATTGGCGAAGGCGGTGACCTTAACATTTGAAAACGATTTTAAAGCGTAAAAAATCATGGCAATTATGTTTATGAAAAAAATTTTGATTAAGTTAATTAGAATATATCAAAAAAACATATCCCCCCTGCTTGGAGACAACTGTCGGTTCAACCCGAGTTGTTCCGAATATATGGTTCAAGCCGTGGAGGAATGGGGGTTTTTGCGAGGTGTTGCCCTCGGAATTTTTAGAATTTTACGATGTAATCCTTTTAACAAAAACTTTGGGATTGACGACATCCCAAAACGCAACAAAATAGATAATTAACAGTTTGCAACTTAGATTTTATGTGGGTGTTTGCAAAAGATTGTTTTTTAAATTAATAACATGAAATATTGATGTTTCAACAAAATAATGATAATAATACCGTTTGAACGGTTTAACGGAGGAAACCCTAAATGTTTGATTCTATTTGGGCAATAATTGCGTATCCGCTTGGATTTATAATGCAATATTGCTATATATTTGCGCACGAGATATTGAGCCTTCCGGTGTCATACATCTTTGCGCTTGTATTTTTCACCTTAATAACAAAGGTTTTGTTGTTCCCACTTGCAATTAAGCAACAACGCTCGACCGTTTCGATGGCGGTGTATAAACCTTTGATCGACGAAATCCAACAAAAATATAAAAACGACAGAGCAAAACAACAAGAGGAACTAACAAAGCTTCAGCAAGAGTTCGGATATAACCCAATGGCGGGTTGCTTGCCGCTTCTAATTCAGTTTCCCATACTTTTCGGATTAATCGAGGTTATCTATAAACCTTTAACATATATGCTTTTCATTCCGGAACAGATTGTAAGTGCGCTTATAGCCGCCGTTCCGAAAGCCGCCGAAACTTTGGCGGAAAACCCGAACGACAGATTTATTGAAAACCTTGTCATTGAAGGGGTTAAAGAAAGCCCAACAGCATATTCAAACGTTGTTGTGGAAGGCTTTTCGGCAGATGTTGTTGCGGAAAACGTCGCCAAAATTGCCGATCTTAACATGAGTATCGGATCGATAAACCTTTGGGAGATCCCACAGTTTGAATGGTCGCTAATGCTTTTGATACCGCTTTTCTCGGTCACGACGATGCTTTTGTCTTCCATTATAATGATGACGACGAGCGGACAAAAAGCCACGATGGGCAACAGCATGATAGTCACACAGGTCATGATGACCGTTATGTTCGGTTGGTTCTCGTTCTCGTTCCCCGCCGGTATGTCGATTTACTGGGGCGCGCAAAACATCATAGCCATAATCCAAAGCTTAATTCTTAAAAAGTTTATCAACGTTGAAAAATATCGCGAAAAACTTATGGCGGAACTTGAAGAAAAGAAAAAACAGAAAAAAGAAAAGAAAAAAGTTAAGGTTAAAGACAAAGACGGACAGGTTGTTGAAAAAGAAGTTCCTGCAAGCGAGATGGCGAAACTGCGTTTGCAAAAAGCGCGCGAACTTGATGCTCAAAGATATGGCGAAGCGGACGCCGAAACATTTGACAGTTCGGGAATAAGCGAATTTATACCAGCGGCTCCAATAGAACAACCGAAAGAGAAAAAGAGCAAAAAGAAAAAACAAGACGACGAACAACAAGATAATGAGGGTTAAACACAAATAATTTTTTAGGAGGAATGTTTTGTGAAAGAGATTATAGCAACGGGTAAAACGGTTGATGAAGCTATAGACAAGGCGTGTATCGACCTTGGAGTCAGTAAAGATGACGTTAATTTAAGCACCGAAATCCTTGAGATGCCCCAGAAAAAACTTTTTAAAACTATTCCCGCAAAGGTTAAAATTACATTAAATGAGGATGGTTTTTCGGTTAGAGATTTTGTACGCGGAGAACAAAAGAACCAACCGGAAAAACCGGAAAAATCAGAAAAACCCGAACAAAAACGAAAATGGGGCGACAACAAAAAGAAGCCGGAACAAAAGAACCAACAACCCCAAGAGAAAAAGCCTTCTGTTCAACCGGCAAAACAAGTCGAAAAACAAGTTGAGGTTTTGGAAAAAGAAGTCGACCTTGACAAAATTCCGAACGGAGCGAAAGCGGCGCTTTCGTATCTTCAATCGGTTGCGAAATGCATGGGCGCCGAAAAACTTACCTATAAAGCGGTTGAGATTGAAAAAGGGATTAAGTTTTTGGTTGACGGAGAGGACAGCGCGATATTAATCGGACGTCGCGGAGACGTTATGGACGCGTTGCAATATCTTTGTTTGCTTGTTTCAAACCGTGCGGACGAGGATTATTGTAAAATTACGTTTGATGTTGCTAATTATCGTAACAAAAGGGCGGGAGTTCTCGAGTCGCTTGCAAAAAAAGTAGCGTTTAAAGTTAAAAAAAGCGGACGCAACCAAACGCTTGAACCGATGAATCCGTACGAAAGAAGAATTATACACAGCACAATTCAAGATATAGACGGGGTTAAATCGGAATCTATCGGTTATGAACCTAACCGACGTGTAATCGTAATGCCGGAGGGCGCCGACCGTAGAGGACAAGGCCAAGGTGGCCGCAGGTATAACAACAACAATCGTTCGCGTAGTGGCGGCGGAGACAGAGTGGACAAAGGGGATAGAGGCGACAGGACAAAAAGAGACTATGCCCCAAAACCTGTGGCAACTGCTCCAAGCGAGGCGCAGTCTGCGCCCGTCGAGCAAAAACCAAAAGATGAAAACGCATCAAAAAACCTATACGGAAAGATTGAGTTTTAGTTATTAGACAGCAAAAGGGCTGCGACGAAATTGTTATAATATACAAAATCTGTAGGGACAGGGCTTGCCCCTGTCCGAAATGGTAGAGAATTTTCTGCCTTTTCGGACAACCGCAAGGGTTGTCCCTACATTTTTTCGTCATTTGTCACAAACAATTTATATTTCGTCACAGACCTTTATTCTTTTATATAGTTAAATAAATTTTAATTTGATTTAACTATTAAAAACGAAAGGACAAAAAATCGTGAGCGAACACACAATTGCCGCAAAAGCAACGCCAAACGGCGAGGGCGGAGTTTCAATTATAAGAATTTCTGGCGAACAAGCTGTTGAGATAGCGCAAAAAGTTTTTTTCCCAAAGCATAAAAAAAACCTTGCCGAACTTTCGGGTTACAGGGCGGCTTTTGGCGAGCTTCGCTCTGTCGACGGCGAGTTTATCGACCAAGCTGTTGCGGTTGTGTTTAAAGCGCCGAAAAGTTACACCGCCGAGGACGTTGTCGAGCTTCAATGCCACGCGGGACAAGCGGTAAGCGACGCGGTGCTTCGCGCTGTTTTGGATAGCGGAGCGGTTTTAGCCGAACCCGGAGAATTTACTAAGCGCGCTTTTTTGAACGGAAGGATATCTTTAAGCGAGGCTGAGGGCATAGCTTCGCTTATCTCGGCGCAAACAAAACAGGCGGGAAAAGCCGCCGCCGCTCTTATGAACGGGGCGATGTACAAAGAGATGTCCGAGATAACGGCAAAGATACTTGACCTTGAAACCCATCTTTCGGCGGCACTCGATTTCCCCGAAGAGGACATTGAACCGGTCGACGAACAGTATGCAAAAGAGCTGTTGGGATTTGCGCAAAACCGTCTTGCCATACTTGTTGAAAACTACGACGCCGGCATGGCGGTTTTAAACGGAGTCACGGCGACAATTGCGGGCGCGCCCAACGTTGGCAAAAGCACCGTCATGAACCTTTTGTCGGGTTTTGAAAAGGCGATAGTAACCGAAAAAGCCGGAACGACGCGCGACGTTATCGAACAGCGCATTAACATAGGCGGAACAACGCTAATCCTGTCCGACACGGCGGGAATACGTGACAAAACAGACGACCAAATCGAGGCTATCGGTATCGACCGTGCAAAGGAAAAGATTGAACAGTCATCACTTGTAATAGCGGTTTTTGACAATTCGAAACAACTTTGCGACGGGGATATCAAGTTTATAAATTCGCTTAAAGATAAAAACGTCGTAGCGCTTGTAAACAAAAGCGACCTTGAGGGAAACCTGGATATAGAAGTTGTTAAACAAAACTTTGCAAATGTCGGGGTTATACAAGCAAACGATTTATCGTCTAAAGAGACTATCGAGCGACTTGTTTCGGCGGCGGTTGGAACAAACAACCTTTCGCCCGAAGTTCCGATACTTGCTAACGAGCGCCAAAGAACGGCGGCGCGAAACGCCCTTTTGGCGGTAACAACCGCGATAAAAGAACTTGAAAACAAAAACACATATGACATTGTCTATGACATACTTGAACAAGCGCTTGAATATCTGTATGAACTTTCGGGTCAAAACGTTTCGAGCACAGTTATCGACGAGGTCTTTTCAAAATTCTGTGTCGGGAAATAGAGATACAGCAAAAAAAATGACTGACAAAGAAAGGTTAACCTTTATAAATGCTAAACGGAATATTTGACACACATGCACATTATGACGACGAGAGATACGACGGAATACTTGAAAGCTCGCTTGCGACGGTTAGAGAAAACGGGGTCGAACTTATTTTGACATGTGGTTCAGACATCGAAACAAGCGAAAGGGCGGTTTCTCTAAGCGAGAGCTATCCATATATATACGCTTCGGTAGGGGTTCACCCTCACGCCGCCAAAGAGGTTTATAAAACCGATTATCTCGATAAACTTCGTAAGCTTTCCGCCAACCAAAAGGTTGTTGCAATAGGCGAAATTGGGCTTGACTATTTCTATGAATTTTCGCCAAAGTTGGAGCAAAAAACAGTTTTTATCGAACAACTTAAACTTGCACATGAGCTTTCGCTCCCGACGGTTTTACACATGCGAGACGCGACAGAGGATATGCTTGAAATTTTGTTTAAACATAAACCAAAAGGCGTTTTGCATAGATATCCGGGGTCGGTCGAGACGGCGCGCGAGATATTTAAACACACCGATTTATATATTGGTATCGGTTGTTCCGTGACATATAAAAATTCCAAAAAAGAAACCGAGACGGTTAAAGAGATGCCGCTTGAACGGTTGCTTCTCGAGACCGATTGTCCGTATCTTTCGCCGGCACACATAAGACGAGAGATAAACCTTTCACACTATATCTCGTTTGCGGCAGAGCGAATAGCCGAGATAAGGGGCGACGTTTCAGCGCAAGAGATTATAGATGTTTCGCGCGAAAACGGTAAACGCCTTTTTGGGATAACTTAAAAAAGAAAGCTGTTAAGGAAAATTAACAACAACCAAAATAAATCGGTTTGAATAATTCCGATATGTATTTTAAGAATATTTTATATAAGAATAGGAACATGGCTTTAAATATGTCGATAGAAAATGTTAAAAATAAGTTTGAACAACTCGGAATAGCCCAAAGGATTTTGGAGTTTTCCGTTTCAAGCGCAACGGTAGAGCTTGCGGCAAACGCGGTTGGAACTGCGCCGGCAAGGATTGCAAAATCGTTGTCGTTTGATGTTTCGGGAATGCCTACGCTTGTTGTTGTGGCGGGCGACGCAAAGATTGACAACAGAAAATTCAAAGATTTTTTTAAGGTAAAAGCAAAGATGCTTTCGGCAGAGCAGACAAAAGAATTGATTGGACACGAGGTTGGGGGAGTTTGTCCGTTTGCGTTAAACGACGGGGTTAAGGTATATCTCGACGAGTCGTTGAAACGTTTTGAGACGGTGTTTCCCGCCGCCGGAAGTTCCAACAGCGCGATTGAAATGACGATAGCCGAACTCGAACAATATTCCGAGAGTTTAGGTTTTGTTGATGTTTGCAAAGTTTTAGAATAGATTAATTAAAGAAATATAAAAAGGAAGGTCACATAAATGAACTTTAAACAATTAACCGAAAAAAGAGAAAGTTGCAGAAGCTACAGCGACAAAGCGGTTGACAAAAAACTTATAGTTGAAATTCTCGAATCCGCCGCAAACACCCCGTCGGCTTGTAATTCTCAACCGTGGAAGTTTGTTGTTTGTACAGACGATGTTGCGAAAAAGATGCCGGAATGTATTATTAAACCCGAGTATAAGATAAACAGATGGGTAGGGGAAGCGCCGGCTTTTATCGTTGTGTGTGAGACAAAAGCAAGGCTTATAAAAAGCATAGACCTTGACAGCCAGTTTTATGCGCAAATGGACATCGGCAACGTCGCCGGAACTATCTGTTACGCCGCAACCGACGTCGGGCTTTCGACCTGTCTTCTCGGCATGTTTGACGATCAAAAACTAAAACAACTTCTAGGAATTCCGGAAGATATAACAATTCGCCTTGTCATAACGCTAGGTTACGCGAAAAATGAGGGCGGCGCGAAAAAGGCTCGAAAAGATTTTGACGAGATTGTTTCGTTTAATTCGTGGGAATAATCTAACAAACATTAATTATCAAAAAATAAAAACAAGGAGCCAAGAACGAATTTTGTTTCATTTCGTCTTGGTCCCTTGTTTTTTAGTTGGGGGAGTAGTTTACCTCGCTATGTCTTTGCCTTATGCTATCTCTATTTTTTTAACTTCGGGCTCAACCTTCTTTTCTTTCGGGAGTAAAACCTCAAGAACACCGTTTTTATAACTAGCCGTTATTTCGTTTTGGTTGATACCCTCAAGCGAGAAACAACGCTTAAAGCTTCCCTGTCTTCTCTCGCGAGAAAGATAACCGTCTTTTTCTTTTTGTTCGCTTGTTTCGGTCTTTGCGGAAATCGTTAGAACGCCGTCTGTCGTGTCGATGTTGATGTCGCTTTTTTCAAACCCGGGAAGCTCGGCTTCCAAAACGAAGTTTTCGCCCAAATCTTTAATATCGGTTTTAATCGAAAAAAGATTTTGATTTGAAAACTCGAAACGAGGGGATTTTGCAAAAACGTCAAAAACATCAAAAGCGTCTAAAAGGTTTTGTTGTCTGCGTCGTGGGATTAGTCCATACATAATTAATTTTCTCCTTTAATCAAAAACATTGTTTTCAAGCTGTCGCTTGCAGTTGCAAGAGGTTGCTTGCGTTTCGTTATGGTTATAGTATATTGTTAAGATATGAAAAAAATATGAATAAAATATGTCTATTTTGTAAATTGTTAGCACTCTATAGTCTAGAGTGCTAACAATTTTTATATGCTGATAATAATTAAAGGATACGGCAAGCCGTATCCTTTAAAAAGTTACTGTAATTTGTTTTTATGTTTAACTAAATAATATATCTATATAAAACAGATATATAAACTATGTTATATCAAGCGCCGCAATCTCGGTTAGTTCCGCCAAAAGTTGGTCGAGCGTTTCGACATGTTCGCGAAGTTCGACAATCTCGTCCGCTTTAAGTTTGTCTACTTCTTCCCCCGAAACTTCGGGAGCGACTATCTCCATATATCTTGTTATATCTTTCAACACATCGTTATAACGGTCGGTGGCATTTTCCGAAAGCCTCGATGTGTCTATCGTTGCGATAGTTTCGGTATACGTAATCAAAAAGTCGGAAAAGTCATTAAGAAGAGCTTGTTTTTCCGCCTCTTCTTGTTCGCTTAACCCACATCCCGAAAAAGACAGAACTAAAATGCCTAAAAGCGAAACAATTAAAATGTTGAAAAATATCTTTAGATGTTTGTTCATGTTAATACCCATTCCTTTGTTGATGTTGTGAGTGGATTTGCCACAATGACATTAAAAGTGGCATATATACCTTACTTGCAAAGCTACATTATATTTATATGTTACCATATTTCAACATGGTTTTCAATCATTTTTGTTTTGGGGGTGGGTAATAGCTGTGATTTGTTTTTGTAGTATTTTATTTCAAGTTTTGTTGTTTGTCGTTCGGTCTACAATTTGTGAGTAGTTTTTTTAAAATTAAATGATATTATTTATTATACTGTTTGAAAAAAGAAACGATTAAAAATTTTTGAGGTTATGGTTTTGTGGAGAGATATAAAAGATTGTGTAGCGAGCAAAAATGGATATTAAAAGGTATCGTCATATTGTTTTTTGTCGGGAGCGTTAACCACTTTGCGTTTGAGCTTTTGGGTGAATTAAGTTTTCTCGCTTTTTTTTCACCGACAAACGAAAGCGTTTTTGAACATATGAAACTTGGGCTTTGGCCTATGTTTTTATATTGGTTGTTGTATTTTGTTGTTAACCGCCAAAAATATGACATTGCGCCCGGGCTTTGGTTTGGTGGATGCTTAATTGCTGTTTTGTCCTCTGTTTTGACGATACCTCTAGTTTTTTATTTTTACACCGAAGGGTTAGATGTCCACAACATGGTGCTTGATATTATGTTGTTTTTTGCGTGTGTTGCGATAGGACAAACGCTGGGTTTTTATTATTATAAATATGCAAAAGGCAAAGGTTATTTTATATCTATGTCGTTTATAGTTTTGGTGCTCTTTGTGTTTTGCGTTTTAACTTATTTTCCACCCAAACTACCCATCTTTCAAGATCCTCAAACATTAAGCTTCGGTTTTTAAAATTCTTGTTATAAATTTTTAAGACAAGAATAAATTCAAAAATATTTTACAAAATATAACTATGAAATAAACGTATAAAAAAGGAAACGTTATATATGAAAAAAAATCTATTAATTGGTTTAATGCTTGTTTTTTCTGTTTTAACTTCAGGCTGTGGGCTTATAGGAAACATGCTTCAAGATATAGAAACCGGAGACCTTGCGCCACTCACACAGGCTCAAAACAACAGCCAAAGTGGGCTTGTTTTGCCTCCCGTTTTGCCCGACGAGCCAAACGCCGAGACACAACCCGAAGAGCTTGACGTGTCCGAAGAAGTTGCGACGCCGTCTGTCAAGTCTAACGAAATTTTTGAGAGATATTTCGAGCCGGAAAACTTCACATTAACGGTGAACTGGAGCGTTTTTGCCGTTCCGCTTATCGTCGGAAAACTGGACGATAAGATGTATATCGAAGCGACGTTTGAAGGCGAAACGTTTACGTTAATTGAAGAGGATGAAATGTACAACGTTTTAATCAAATCACAAAACAAATATGTCGAGATAACGGAAGAGATTTTTGACAACTTTGACCCCGTCGAGTTGTTTGAAACCGACATCGTTCCAATAGACAAGATAACGACAGGCAAAGACGATTATAAAGAGAATTCGTTTGACTTTGAACAGTTCGAGACCGACGAAGGAACACAAAGAATGTTGTTTGACCAAGATAACCTTAAACACATCGTCATGATGTCGGGGGACAACTTTATCAATGAATTCGAGATAGTTTCGCTTGAACAAGGGGTAGACGCCGAAAAGTTTGAGATACCGAACGACTATCAAGAGGGGACAGCGCTTGATTTAATGGCTTTTATAGACATGTTTTAACGTTACAATCAAAAACTATCGCGCAAGCCAAAGATAGGTTGTTGCGTTTTCGGTAAACGTTGAAACCGACACAAACCCCTTTGAAACGTTTTTGCTTATCTCGTAGACGTTGCTTGCGTTTATACGCAAAAAATCACAAAATAGATGTTGGTCTTTTGCTTTTTTGAGAAAGATATACTGCAACCTTCCGTTTATCAAACGAACCCCGACAATCCTTAAAAAAGCAACGGTGTGCAAAAGACGAACGGCGGCAAGATTTTTTGGGTGGCAAAAAGAAAGCGCACCGGGCGAAAACAAAAACAACGGTGTTTGTAATACTGCAAAAACAAGATGTTTCGCGATTCCTTGCCCTCGAAAGTCGGTGTCTGTTGCGACAAACGAGATTATCGCTGTGTCATAAAAAACATTTTTTATACCGTATAGTTGGCTAACGGTATCTTCGCCGGCAATTTCGCACAAAGCAAGCGAAATTATTTTTTCGTTTAATACAAACCCCGACACAAACCCTGATATTATCGCGCTGATAATCCTTTTTTTGTCAAGAGAGGAGACATATTTAGAACGAGTGTTTTGTTCGATAAACGCAAGACAAGCAACCGCTTGCGAGATATCAAAAACCTTGAAATGTGCTTTAAGAGTAACGCAGTTTTTGTTGTCATATATAAAAATATCTGAAATGTTTTTTTTCATGTTACACTCCCACTGATTAAATAATTAAATTGACCTTATAGCCCTATTGAATTATAATGATTAGAGTATATGGTTTTAGAACTAGAATTTTGGTGGAAAAGTATGAAAAAATTTTTATTATCAATTATTTTGTTGTTTTGTGCAGGTATTGTCGCTTTTTTTATAAAAGATTTAATCGACCGAAACAATCCCGACCACGCAGTCCCACAAATTAACGTTATGGCGGACACAAACGTTGTTACAACTATTACATCGGGATATGTTTGGACGTTTGCTTTTGGCGAACAAAAAAGCAAAGATTCAATCGGCGTTGTCGATCTTTCGATTGTTCCAACCGAACTAATTGGCGGAGAGCTTTTAGATATATCGTTTTCTCGAACCCCAATCTCATATACCGTTAGCCGCAGTGGGTCGTATAACTATCAGTTTGAGGTAGTAAAGGCGCCGTTTGTCGTGACGTATGAGAAAGGCGGATATATATACAAAGTAGACGCGGAATTTGAACAAGGAACGGTTGAATATTATTTTTATCTTTTGGTGACATAAAAAACAGTGGCGTCCCTTTGATAAATTTATTCTTTACTTTATCGCTTTGTTGTGTTACAATAACATCAAGTCAAATACATTTGGAGAAACAGATGAAACTTTTCCTTAACAACTTTTTTAACTTTTTTTATTTTGCCGGCTTTTATTTTAGCATGGCGATTTTGTGTTGTTCGGGAAAGATAAATTCAAAAATAGCTTTAAGCTAGTTTTTTAGATTTTACGCTCCGCGACACAACACGTCGCGGAGTTTTTTTGTTTTTTCTAAATCAAGAAGGGAAAAAAGAACATGATTATCGTAGTGAAGAAAAACCCCGACAGCGCGCAACTTGAAAACCTCATCACGTGGGCACAAAACCTTGGGCTTTCGATTTATAGAAGCGAGGGGAGTTCAAACCTGATTTTGGGGCTTGTTGGGGACACCACCGCTATCGATATCGAACTTGTGCGTTCGATAGACATCGTGGAGGACGTTAAACGAATACAAGAACCGTATAAAAAAGCCAACCGCAAATTTAACAACCAAGACACCGTCATCGACATCGCGGGGGTTTTAATAGGTGGCGGAAACTTTGCAATCTGTGCGGGACCTTGCTCGATAGAAACCGAAGATCAGATAATAGAGGTTGCAAACGATGTGAAAAAATCGGGGGCAACGCTTCTTCGTGGCGGTGCGTTTAAGCCGAGAACTTCGCCATATGCGTTCCAAGGCCTTGGAGGCGACGGGATAGAGCTTCTTCTTAAAGCAAAAAAAGCTTCGGGGCTTCCAACCGTAACCGAGATTATGGAGATTTCGCAACTTAAATATTTTGACGAGATCGACATGATACAAGTCGGCGCACGCAACATGCAAAACTTCCAACTTTTAAAGGAACTTGGGAACACAAACAAACCGATACTTTTAAAACGCGGCCTTGCAAACACTATCGATGAACTTTTGATGAGCGTTGAATATATAATGGCGGGCGGCAACAACAACGTTATATTGTGCGAAAGAGGGATAAGAACGTTTGAAACCGCGACACGAAACACACTTGATATCTCCGCCATACCGGTGCTTAAAAAGAAAACACACCTTCCAATAGTTGTAGACCCCTCCCACGCAAGCGGTAGCTATACATTTGTTAAACCGTTGTCGCTTGCGTCTGTTGCGGCCGGTTGCGACGGCCTTATGATAGAGGTTCACAATAATCCACAAAAAGCACTTTGTGACGGCGCCCAATCGCTCACACCACAAAAGTTTGACGATGTTGTGAAGGCTGTCCAAGCCATTCGCCCGTTTTCGATGAAACCGGAGGACTTTGAAAGATGATTTTTGGGGTGGTCGGCTTGGGGCTTATTGGTGGCTCGCTTGCACGGGCGATCAAAGCAAAACGTGGCGACAAAGTTTTTGGGTTTGATATAAACTTAAAAACTGTTGAACAAGCAAAACAACAAAACGCAATCGACGATTTTTTATCGCCCGAAAAATTAAAACTTTGTGACGTTATATTAATTGCGCTTTATCCGAAAGATGTCATAGATTTTGTTGAACAAAACAGCGACAACTTTAAAGACGGGGCGGTCATAATTGATTGTGCTGGCGTGAAACTTGAGATATGCGAAAGACTTTTTAAGACGGCAAAAACCAAAAACTTTACGTTTATCGGCGGTCATCCGATGGCGGGGGTTGCGAAAACCGGGTTTGACGGTTCGTTTGAAAATATGTTCAAAAAGGCGTCTATGATAGTTGTGTTGCCCGAAAACCTTTCTAACAAGTTGTTTGACGAGGTAAAAGAAATTTTTTATTCTTTGGGTTTTGCGACTATAACAAAAAGCACCGCGGTTCAACACGACAAGATAATTGCGTTTTCGTCCCAACTTGCGCACGTTATTTCAAGCGCATATGTGAAAAGCAACACTGCGACGGAATATGGCGGATTTTCAGCCGGAAGTTTTCGCGACATGACACGCGTTGCGTGGCTTAACGAGGAACTATGGTCGCGCCTTTTTATAGACAATCGAGAATTTTTATCGGACGAAATATCCGTTTTGATAAATCATCTATCGGAATACAAGGCGGCTCTTGACAACAACGACTTTGAAACGTTGCGAGGTCTTTTGAAAGACGGACGCGAGATAAAAGAAAAGTTAAGCGACGCCGAAAGGGGCAAAAATTTTGAACAAAGTCTTAGTTAAAACAAAATCAAAAAACTATGAAGTTTTGATTTCAAACGATATCTTAAAAGACAGCGCAACGTTTATAAAGCAGGTTATAAATCCTTGTAAAGCGCTTGTGGTGTGCGACAAGATCGTTTCAAAACTTTATCTTGAGACGATAAAAAATTCGTTAAAAAACGAAGGTTTTTCGACATATGAGTTTATCTTTTCGCCGGGTGAACAAAGCAAAACCACCAAAACCGCCCTTGAGATAGTCGACTTTTTATCGCAAAACGATTTTTCAAGAAGCGACATTGTAGTGGCGCTTGGTGGCGGAATTTCGGGGGACATGGCGGCGTTTGCTGCGTCTATATATCTTCGAGGAATTCGGTTTGTCGGGGTTCCGACTTCGTTGCTTGCGATGGTTGACAGTTCGGTTGGCGGCAAAACAGGGGTTAACCTTGAAAAGGGAAAAAATCTTTGCGGAACGTTCCTCCAACCGGAACTTGTGTTGTGTGATGTTAGCACCCTTGAAACGTTACCAAAAGAAAATTTTGCGGATGGCTTTGTCGAAGCGGTTAAAACCGCCGTGTTGTTTGATAGCGAGATGTTTTGCGACATTGAACAAAACAAGCTTTCGACAACCGAGATTATAACTAAATCGATAAAACATAAGGCGAAAATAGTCGAAATTGATGAAACGGAACAAGGCGAGCGAAAAAAACTTAATCTCGGCCACACGATAGGCCACGCGATTGAAAAGCTGTCGGGCTATGAAATTCCCCACGGCAGGGCGGTGGCTATTGGTATGGTTGCAGTAGCGCGGTATGCAGACAGTTTTGGGGTTTCAAAACAACCGACAGCTAGAAGGATAACGGAAGTTTTGAAACAAGCCGGAGTGTCGATAGAATGTGACTTTTTAGCAACTGATCTTGCGGCTGCCACCGTTTCGGATAAAAAAAGGTCAGCGAACAAAATTTCGTTTATAGTTCCAAAACGAATTGGGGAATGTGACATAATCGATTATGACATGTCGTTTGTGCAGACGATCATAGAAACGGGGTTGGGTTGATGGATATTAGAATCTCGCCGGGTAAGTTTTCGGGCGATATAGAGGCTATTTCTTCAAAGTCGGTAGCGCACAGGGCGCTTATCTGCGCAGCACTCGCGGATAAATCGACCGATATTGTAATAAACGACATAAACGACGACATAACCGCCACCGTCGAGGTTATAAAAAGCCTTGGCGGAAACGTTCAAAAAAGTCAAAACGTCTACACCGTTTACCCGATTAAAGAGGTTTTAGAAGACATAAAAGAGATCAATTGTTTTGAAAGCGGTTCGACGTTTCGGTTTATTCTTCCCGTTATCTCGGCAAAAGGAATCTCTGCAACGATTAACGGTTCGGGAAGGCTTCCCGACCGACCTATAAACGAGCTTGGGTGTTTGCTTTGTGAAAACGGCGCAAAAATCGAGTTTTCTCAAGATAACAAAACTTTGCCGCTTTTTGTTGAGGGGAAACTTAAAGCGGGACGATATGAAATTTCGGGTGAAATAAGTTCACAATATATCTCGGGGCTACTGTTTGCACTTCCGCTTTTAAACGGCGACAGCGAGATAGTTGTTAAAGGAAAACTTGAAAGCAAGGGATATGTAGACATCACTATGCAAAGCCTTGCCGAGTTTGGCATAGCGGTCGAGGTAACCGAAAGAGGCTTTTTTGTGAAAGGAAACCAAACGTATAAAACCCCTGGAACATTAACTGTTGAGGGCGACTATAGCAACGCAGCGTTTTGGATTTGTGGTTTTTCGCTTTCGGGTGGCGGAAACGTTTTAAATCTTAACGAGCGCTCAAAACAGCCGGACAAAAAAGTTTATGATATTATAAAACTTTATAGCGACAACAAACAAAACGCAGATATTTCTTTTTGTGCGGGGGATATTCCCGACCTTGTTCCGATTGTTTCGGTTTATGCTTGTGGATTTGACGTTAAAACCACGATAACCGATTGTAAGAGGCTAAGGCTTAAAGAAAGCGACAGGATTAAAACCACTGTCGAGATGATAACGGCGCTTTCGGGTGAAGCGCAAATATGCGGCGACAATATAGTTATTTTCGGCAAAGGAAAGCTTTCGGGCGGAGTTGTGGACAGCCACAACGACCACCGCATAGCGATGTCGGCGGCGATAGCGTCGGTTATTGCGACCGGTGACATAACGATAAACGACGCGACGGCAATCAACAAATCATACCCAAAATTTTTTGAAGATTTTGAAAAACTCGGAGGTGTCGCAACATGGGTTCGGTGATAGGAAAAAACATAAAAGTTTCGGTTTTCGGCGAGTCGCATTCCGAGGCCTTGGGGGTTTCTATAGACGGAGTGCCCGCCGGGGTTAAGATTGATTTTGAAAGTTTGTCGGAACTTTTGACGCGACGAGCCCCAAAAGGCGGGGGGCTTTCGACCGCGCGAAAAGAAAGCGACATGCCAAACTTTATAAGCGGAGTTAAAGACGGCGTGACGACGGGAAGCCCGATTTGCGGAATAATTCAAAACAACGATACGCGTTCCAAAGATTATGAAAAACTTAGGTTTGCTCCACGTCCGTCCCACGCCGATTATCCGGCACATGTGAAGCATGGCGGAAACAACGATATAAGAGGCGGCGGACATTTTTCCGCAAGGTTAACCGCTCCGCTCGTCGTAGCCGGAGCTTTGTTTAAACAGATTTTGGAACAAAAGAATATCTTTATTGGCGCGCATATCTCGTCTATACAAAACATCAACGACATACCGATAGACCCGATTACCGGATCTGTTGAACAGTTGAAAGAGATAAAAAACAGCGAACTTTGCGTTTTTGATCAAAAGCAAGCCCAGTTTATGAAACAAGCGATATTAGACGCGAAACAACAGGGGGATTCGGTTGGCGGAACGGTTGAATGCTCAGTCGTCGGAATGCCTGTCGGAGCGGGCGAGCCGATGTTTGACGGAATCGAGAACAGGATAGCGTATGGAATGTTTGGGATACCGGCAGTCAAGGGGATAGAATTTGGGAGCGGTTTTTTCGGTTCAACGCTTAAAGGAAGCGAAAACAACGACGAATATGACGTTTTAAATAACCAAACAGTAACAAAAACCAACAACGCCGGAGGGATTTTAGGAGGGCTTGCGAGCGGAATGCCGATTGTGTTTAAAGTTGCGTTTAAGCCGACTCCGTCGATTTCAAAGCCACAACAGACGGTTGACCTTAAGTCGCTTGAACCCGAACTTTTAACTATTGAGGGGCGCCACGACCCTTGCGTTGTAGTTCGCGCCGTTCCGATAGTTGAAGCGGTAGCGGCAATAGTTGTGTATGATATTTTGTGTGATTAACTCCGTTTTGGTTTAAATCAAAACGGTAGAATATTAAGGAGAAAAAAGATGAATTTAGAACAATGCAGAAATGAAATTGACAAAATAGACGACGAGATGTCGCTTTTGTTTAAAAAGAGGATGGATATTGCGGAAGAGGTTGCAAAATACAAGCTTGAAAACGATATACCTATACTAAACAAAGAGCGAGAACGTTCTATTATAGCAAGGGTTACCGAAAACGTAGGCGACGAATACGCGATGTATACAAAGTTTTTATACAACACAGTGTTCGAGCTGTCGAGGGCGCATCAAGTTAAACTTAAGTCGAGCGAAACACAGCTGTATAAACAGATTAAACAAGCGCTTGAATGTTCTCAACAGTTGTTTCCGCAAAAAGCGACCGTCGCGTGTCAAGGGGTTGAGGGCGCATATTCTCAAGTTGCATGTGACAGCATCTTTCCGCTTGCAAGCATTATGTATATGTCGTCGTTCGAAAGCGTGTTTAATGCGGTTGAAAAGGGGCTTTGCACCTATGGAATACTTCCGCTTGAAAACAGCAGCAACGGTTCGATTAACGAAGTTTATGACCTCATGAAAAAACATAAATTCCACATCGTTCGAAGCGTTAAACAAAAGTTGAGCCACAGCCTTTTGGCACACAAAGGGGTTAAGCTTTCCGAAATAAAAGAGATATATTCACACAGCCAAGCGATTGCTCAGTGTAGCGAGTTTTTAGAAAAACATAAACATATTAAAGTTGTCCCATGCGAAAACACTGCGTTTGCAGCAAAGATGATATTCGAGTCGGACAGAAAAGATATAGCGGCTATCTCGTCATTTAAATGCGCCGAGCTTTATGGACTTGAAAACCTTGGTGAAAAGGTTCAAAATTACGAGGATAGTTATACTACGTTTATATGTATATCAAAAAATCTCGAGATCTACGGTGGAGCAAACAAGATTAATTTCATGACTACGGTGTCGCACACACCGGGGGCACTTGGAAGCCTTCTTGGAAAGTTTTCCGCCATTGGCGTTAACCTTAGTAAGATAGAAAGCCGACCAATGCCGGGCACAGATTTCGCGTTTATGTTCTATTTCACGATTGACGGGTCTGTTTGGTCGGAAGATGTTTTAAGGCTTTTTTCCGACATGTCCGAAACCCACGACCAGTTTGAGTTCCTTGGAGCGTACACGGAGCTTTAGGATTGAGTTAATAGTGGTGGTGCGCCGCTTCGTGGCGGTATTTGAATGTGGAATAGGAATTAGGAATTAGGAATGAGGAATGAGGAATGAAGGTGCGCCTTACGGCGCAATTTGAATGACAACCGTTTGAAGATACTGCGCCCGATTTGTCCTCATCGCCCGAATCAAACCTCAAAAGACAAACCGTAGGGGCGACCTGTGGTCGTCCGTCATTGTCGTCCCGAAACAAACCCCAATAGACACACCGAACAGCACAAAAAAACAAAGGAAACATTTTGATTTATGAAATTCTTTTTAATCGGCGAAACTCTTAAACATAGCTTTAGCAAACCAATCCACGAAAAGCTGTCCGATATAGACTATAATTTAAAACAGCTTAGACCGTGTGAGCTTGAAGAGTTCATGCAAAAAAAAGATTTTGATGGGTTAAACGTTACGATACCTTATAAACAAGAGGTTATTAAATACCTTGACGAGATTTCAATCAACGCAAAAAACATTGGCTCGGTAAACACCGTCATAAAACAAAAAGACGGAAAACTTTTCGGGGACAACACCGATTTTTTTGGGCTGGAATATATAATTAAAAAACTCGATGTCGATGTTAGCGGACAAAAGGTCGTGATTTTGGGGAGTGGGGGAACGTCGCTTACTGCAAAAGCCGTTGTAACCTCGCTAGGCGGTCTGCCCGTCGTTGTGTCTCGCACAGGACCAAACAACTATCAAAACCTTGGCTTGCATAACGACGCCACAGTTATAATCAACACAACCCCTGTCGGAATGTATCCAAACAGCGACACGTCGCCTGTCGAACTGGGTTTGTTTAAAAACATTTTGGCGGTAGTAGACGTCGTGTACAATCCGCTTATGACAAAACTTTGCTATGAGGCAAAAAATGTAGGCTTAAAACAAATGGGCGGCCTTGCTATGCTTGTCGCGCAAGCCGCAAAAGCAAACGAGATGTTTAAAGGCAACTGCGGACAATCCGAGAGGATAGACGCGATAACAGACGAGATTACAAAGCTAAAACAGAACATTGTTTTAATCGGTATGCCGGGTTGTGGCAAAACAACTATAGGTCAAATTCTTGCAAAAAATCTTTCGCGAACACATGTCGACATAGACGACGAGATAACAAAAAAAATTGAAATGACTCCAAAAGAGATAATCGAAAGGCAAGGTGAAGGGCGGTTCAGACAGTGTGAAACCGAGGTTATAAAAGACATCTCTTGTCAAAATTCCCTTGTTATCTCGACAGGCGGAGGGGTTGTCACAAAGGGGCGCAACAAGTTTTACCTTAAACAAAACGGTTTAATATTTTTTCTCGACCGTGAAACTAAAAACCTTGAAACGCTCGGACGACCGCTTTCAAATGCAGACGGTGTTCAAAAACTGTACGAGCAACGATATTCAAAATATATAGATTTTTCCGATTACGTCGTGCAAAAAAACGAACAGATTGAAAAACGAGTTGAACAAATTTTAAAGAGGCTTTACTTATGAAGATTGTAGTTATAAATGGGCCCAACATAAACATGCTTGGTGTACGTGAAAAGAGCATATACGGAGACGAGACATATGACGTGTTGGTTTTAAAGATACGCGACCATTGCAAAAACGTCGGTGTCGAATGCGATTGTTTTCAAAGCAACAGCGAAGGGGCGATTGTGGATAGGATTCAAAAAGCTTTTTTCGACAACGTCGACGGCATAGTAATCAACCCTGCGGCGTATACACACACAAGCATAGCGATACTCGATGCGCTAAAAGCCGTTTCGATTAAAACGGTAGAGGTTCATATAAGCGACATCTCAAAACGCGAACAGTTCCGCAAACATTCGTATATATCTGAGATCTGCGAAACGTCGTTTATAGGGCTTGGAACACAAGGCTATATAAAGGCTGTCGATTACCTTGTCGAACATCACTCATAAAAACCTTGTTAAAGCTTGATTAAACTTTAAAAAAAGTGTATAATAACGATATTAATTAGGTATGAAACCTATGAGCTTTTCTAATGCTAATCTCGACTGAAAAAAATGTAAAAACAGAGAAAATTTTGATATATAGTTTTTTACAAAGATTTTTTGGGTTATTTAAGGAGAGATTAATATTTTCAAGAAAAACACGCCATGAAGGCAGCTCTTACAAAGAGTGTCTTTATGGCGTTCTTTTTGTATATTAGATGAAGCTTAAATCTTTAGAAATACTGCGATTTTTGCACCGACGGTGCAAAACGGCGAACGAAGTTCGACAAGGAGTATTTCGATGAGCTTTAACGAAGATGAAGATTTTTTGGAGGATTTTTTAAAATGCAAAAAACAAGATTAATGGTTTTCACGGGACTTTGTATCGCAATGGGGATAATCCTTCCGTTTGCGTTCCATTCTGTTCCAAACGGCGGACCTATATTTCTTCCCATGCACATACCCGTTTTGATATGCGGAATTATCTGTGGCGAACGCTACGGTTTGCTGTGTGGAATGTTAACTCCGTTTCTCTCAAGCCTTCTAACCGGAATGCCGGCCGCGCCGATGTTCCCCCAGATGTTTTGCGAACTTAGTATATACGGTTTTGTCGCCGGTCTTTTGTTTAGATTGGTTAGAACAAAGTTTGTTCTCGGTAAAACATACATATCGCTTGTCGGCGCAATGGTTGCCGGAAGACTTGCATACGGCGTTTTAAACGCGGCTATCTTTAGAGCCGGCAACTATTCGTTTGAAGTTTGGGTAACGGCGGCGTTTATTACCTCGATACCCGGAATTATCCTCCAACTCATAGTCATTCCAACCGTCGTGTTTGCGCTTGTGAAATCAAACATATTGTATATTAACCAATCGAATAAACAAACTGTATAGAAAATTATTGTTTGCTGTAGTCTTTGAACCCGATGTTAAGGTCGACTTCTCCCGGAACACCCGAGATGTTTCCGGTCCAAGAATATTGTAACATGGTATACTGATATGGGAATGTTGGCATGTCTCCAAGCCCCAACAACTCTACCAACCAAAAGTCGTACATCGCTATTGCAGAAAGATCCAGCCTTGTTTGAGCCATGTCGAGGTTAAAGTATACAAGGGGTTTATAACCCTCGTGTATAATTCGCTCGCAAAAAGTTATCGTCGCTTCGGTTACGACCTCAAGGCTTGTGTCGGCGGTTCTTGAACCTTCTTCGTAATGTGGTTCCCAATCGAAAGCGACGGGATATGAAATGATATCTTTATATGGTTCTATCCACTCGATAACCTGCAACGCGTCTTCCAGTGCTTCGTCGTTTGAAATCGAGGAAGAAAAGAAATACACCCCGACGTCGACACCAGCCGCACTTGCGCCGGTCATGTTTTGGTGGAATTTGTTATCGAGGAAAAGGCCGCCTTCGGTATAACCACGATAGCCCACTCGTATCATCGCGAAGTCGATGCCGGAATTTTTAACCGCTACCCAGTCTATGTCGTCTTGGTATGACGAAACGTCTATTCCCTTGACGGTTGGCGTGTCTCCGCCGTATTCCAAAAATCCGTCGGAATAACTAAACGCCGCGGTGTCGTATTCGTTAAACGGAACATCGACAGCGTTTGGAAATATGAGCGAAAAGTCGTCTACTTCGGTTTTTTGCTCGATTTTTTGCGTCGAATTCCCCGACGTTTGAACCGCCAAGTCGAGCGACGAAATTACCGCAAGCGCAACAAAAACCACAACAAAAAAGCTTGCAACCGCCGCAGAAATCAAGATGATTTTTGTTCGGTCAAAGCGTTTGTTTTTAGAATTTTGATTTATGTAATCTATGTAGTTGTTATTTTGACCCGAACCGTTTTGGTGGTTCGGGTTTTTGTAGTATCTATCGTCGTGAGGGATTTGGCCCCCGCCATAGCTATTGTTTTGGTTGTTATATTGATTTGGATTTTGCTTATTTTGTCGCATTAACTACCTCTCTTTGCATCAACCGAGGGTTAAAACTTCGGGGTGTTTTTAACGTCGGTTGGTTGTTATTCGTTATAAAACAAACCATAGGATTTGTAGATATAGTATAGGTCGGTTACGCTTGATATCTCAAACGGGCTGTGCATAGAAAGGAGCGGAGCGCCAAAGTCCACTACGTCTGCGCCAAGTTTCGAGATATATTTTGCAACCGTTCCGCCGCCGCCTTCGTCGATCTTGCCAAGCTCTCCCGATTGCCACGGAATGTTGTTTCTGTCCAGCATATCTCTAAGATATGCGACATATTCCGCCGACGCTTCGTTTGTTCCATATTTTCCGCCCGAACCGGTGTACTTTTCGAGCGACGGGCCGCGGTTAAGATGTGAAGAGTTGCGTTTTTCATAGACATCGGGGAACGTTGGGTCAAACGCCGCCGCAACGTCGGAACTTAAAACTATCGTGTTGTTGAAAACTGTTTCTACGTCTTTGCCTAAAGGTTTTGAAACAAGGGCGACAAAGTTTCTTAAAAGATCGGAATTCAACCCCGAATTTCCGTCGCTTCCCGTTTCTTCTCGGTCTGCAAAAATTACAAGGGCGGTTTGTTTTGGCTCTTTAACCTCCATAAACGCTTTTAGCGAAGCGAAAGCACAGATTCTGTCGTCTTGCGCATAGCCGCCTATCAAGCTTTGGTCGAGCCCGACATATCTCGCTTTTAATGCCGGAATAAACTGAATTTCAGACGACACGAAATCGCGTTCGATTATGCCGTATCTTTCGTTTAAAAGTTTCATCAAAGCTAGTTTAATCGGTTGTTTAACCTTTTCATCGTCAATTGGTTCACTGCCGATAATTATATTAAGTTCTTCGCCTTTGATAACCTCGCGAGCCGTTCTCTTATCTTGACCTTTGTGTGAAAGATGGGGAAGCAAGTCGGAAACGCAAAACACAGGGTCTTCTTCGCGGTCGCCTATCGAAACATATACCTTTTCGCCGGATTTTTTAACAAAAACTCCGTGCATTGCAAGCGGAAGAGTTGCCCATTGATATTTTTTAATGCCGCCATAGTAGTGGCTTTTAAGGTAACCGATATCGCTTTCTTCATAAAGTGGATTTGGCTTAAGGTCAAGCCTTGGGCTGTCGATGTGCGAAGCGATTATTCTTATGCCGTTTTCGATGTCGTCGGTTCCGATAACCGCCGCAATAAGACTTTTTTCGCGGTTAGCGAAATAAATTTTATCTCCGGCAATATATTTCTTTTTTGGATCAAACTTTTTAAATCCCGAATTTTCAAGCAGTGCCGACGCAAACAAAACTATCTCGCGTTCGGTTCTATAAAGATTTAAAAATTTTATATATTCGTCTGCAAACTCTTTTGCTTCGCCCTTCATATCGGCGATAAGTTTAAAACTTGTTTCGTTTTTGTGTAACAACTCTTGCTCTAAAATCTGGCCTTTTGATTTTTCTTTATCCATTTTTGTCTCCTATATTATAATTATATTGTTTTTAAATTTCATTTATTTATAATTCCCGAAATTTTTCGGAAAATTCCGCAAAACTTAAGCGACAACTTTTTTGTTTAAACAACAAGTTATTCAAACCATTTGTCAATCTCTTGTATCAGGGCATCAAGTTTTTGGTCAAACTCGTGCCGGGTTCCGTTGTTTTCTAAAACTATATCCGAAAGCTTTTGCACAACGCTTTCGTCAAGTTGTGCCGATATCCTTGCGTTTGCGTGGTCATAGGTTATGTTGTCTCGCTTCATTATACGCTCGATCTTTTTCTCTTTGTCCGCTGTGATAAGCACTATCTTGTCACAGTTTGCATATAAACCACTTTCGATTAAAGCCGCCGCTTCCACAACACAATATCTATACCCCTGTTGTTTCAACGCTTCAAAGCGTTTTAAAATTTCGTTTATTATAAACGGGTGGGTTATGTTGTCTAGCGTTATCTTTTTTTGGGGGTCAGAAAAACATATTTCGGCTAGTTTTTTTCGGTTAAGCGTTTCGTCGGGGTTTAATATCTCGGCGGAAAACTCCTCGACAAGCCGCAAAAGACATTCGCTGCCTCGTTCAACCACCTCGCGCGCAACGACGTCGCCGTCGATTATTGGTATGCCGTTTTTGGCTATGTATGAAGAGGCATAGCTTTTGCCGGTTCCCGATTGGCCGGTAAGCGCCACAACATAAAATCTACTCAAAGTTATATTCTCCTTTGGTTTACACAAAACATCTGCATATATTAAACGTTTTCAATCTTGAAACCACAAGCCCTTAAAAGCCTGTTAAACACCGCGAGCGAAACACCGTCTTGTTTTGGTGTGCGGATAAAAATGCGTTTTGCGCCGATGTCGTCCAGTTGTCTTAAAACTGAAAATATATTTTTCGCTTGCGACGCTCCGTCGCCTTTTGTTCCGTACTCAATCGACGGAATTTCGAAAAGTTTCTGTTCTCCTGCGAAACACATTATATAGTCGCCGTCTTTTTTATTGCGATTAATATAAGCTTGTACCGCTTTTAGTTCCCCGTCAAGTATAATCGCCGGGGCTTTTGGTGAATAGTGTTTGTGTTTCATGCCGGGCGAGATCGCCGTTTCTTGGTCGCTAATCTCGGAGTTTATGGCGGGCGACACCACAATATCGGGGGCGATGCTTTTAAGCTGTTCAAGCGATACAAACCCCGGCCGAAGTAGGACGGGCGGATTTTGAACAAACGATACCACCGTCGATTCAACCCCGATATCACAAGCTCCAGCGTCAAGAATAAGCGGTATCTTATCTTTGAGGTCCTTTAAAACATGCCCTGCCGTCGTTGTGCTAGGTTTCCCCGAAAGGTTAGCAGACGGAGCCGCAACGGGTACACCGGCGCGCTTTATAACCTCGAGCGCGACAGGGTGGGACGGCATACGAACGGCAACGGTCGAAAGCCCTCGGCTGACCGTGTTTGGAACGGTTGTTTTTTTGGGCAACACTGCGGTGAACGGCCCCGGCCAAAAAAGTTCCATCGCGCGCTTCGCGACGTCTGAAACGCCCTCGGCAACAGTTTCAAGCATCGAATAATCCGAGATGTGGACGATAAGGGGGTTGTCTTGCGGCCGTCCTTTTGCCTCAAAAATCTTGTTGCAAGCTTCGCTAGACAGGGCGTTTGCCGCGAGTCCATAAACCGTTTCGGTCGGAAGCCCGACAAGGTTTCCCAAAACAATCTGTTTCGCCGCAATCTCACAACCGTCGTTAAACGTCGTTTTATCTATCTTTATTATTTTAGTTTGCATAATATTACAGCGCGCTTGCCTTTAGTTTTTCGGCTTGGTCGGCGGTTATTAACGAATCGATAGTTTCGTCAAGGTCGCCGTTCATGATAGCTTCGAGGCGATATAGAGTTAACCCAATTCTGTGGTCGGTCATCCTTCCTTGCGGGAAGTTATATGTTCTGATTCGTTCGGAACGGTCGCCGCTTCCAACTTGGCTTTTACGTTCCGCCGCAACCGACGCTTCTTGTTCGTTACGCTTGGCTTCGAGTAACCTTGAACGCAACACTTTCATAGCCTTGTCTTTGTTTTTATGTTGGCTTCTTTCGTCTTGACATTCGACTACAACGCCGGTCGGCAGATGGGTTATACGAATGGCCGATTCGGTTTTGTTGACGTGTTGTCCGCCGGCGCCCCCGGCGCGGTAGGTATCAATTTGAAGGTCGCTTTGGTTTATCTCGATGTCGACCTCTTCGGCTTCCGGCAAAACCGCAACGGTTACCGCCGATGTGTGGATTCTTCCTTGGCTTTCGGTTTCGGGTACACGTTGGACGCGGTGGACGCCGCTTTCGAACTTAAAGCGACTGTATGCGCCGTCCCCCTCGACAGAAAAGCTAACTTCTTTAAAACCGCCAAGTTCCGTTTCGTTTGCAGAGATGATTTCGTATTTAAAGCGTTTTGTCTCGGCATACATCGTGTACATACGGTAGAGTGCCGCCGCAAAAAGGGTTGCCTCGTCGCCACCCGTTCCGCCACGAATTTCTATTATAACGTTTCGGTCGTCGTTTTCGTCGCGCGGCAAAAGCATAATCTTGATATCTTCCGCGAGCGTTTCAAGGCTTGTTTTGGAACTTTCATATTCTCCTTGAACCATCTCTTTGAAATCTTTGTCCATTCCG
>CAYJAY010000015.1:0-50371 GCA_964368445.1 uncultured Oscillospiraceae bacterium | reverse complement strand
TATATAAGCGTTGATTCGGGGGCAAAGTCAATCGACTTTTCAAACTCGACCCCTAGAAAAGACGAATTTATTTTATCGGATAAAATCGTTTGCTCAAGCCCGCTTACGTTTTCGGGCGAAAGAAACTTTATACAACTGTTGTGTGTGCCATAGTGGTTGGCTTGAATTTTGTATTCGTTTTGGTTAAAATCGACCGTGCCGACAAACATAAACGTTCCTTCTGAAAACTGCTTAAACGCCACGATTTCGCTTTGCTGCGCAGAACACGAACAAAGAACAACAACCGAACAAAATAAAAAAGCCGCCACTTTGGTTAACTTTACATTAATCTGCATATAAATAATTTCCTTTCAAAAAGAAAGTTGTTGAGCTTTTCTTTCTACACAAAGCGGTTAGGCCGTTCTTTTTGCGCAAAGCTATCAACATGTTTTTTGTTACATAAAATAAACATTTAAAATCGTAGAAACAATCGATGTTTAATAATTTTTATGCATCTTTATAAATAAATATACCTGTCATTTTTTGTTTTATGCAAAAGGTTGGATTTGACAAGGGAAAAGCTTGAAAGCTAATTTTATCTAAAAAAATCGTCAAAAATCTCATTTTAATGCGTTTTTTGACAAAATCAAAGAAAATTTTTACAAATAATATTGCTTTTTTATTTTTTTATGTTAAAATATATATATCACCAAGCAAAAATTAACTGTTTAAAGTGCTAAATCGAATCGCTTTATTGCTTTAGCGAAATCAATAAAATTAATAAATATAATTTAATGGGATTTAATTTATTGAACCGGTTCAGCCGAAATTTTGTAAACTTCGGTAGCATTAATACAAGAAATACAAAACGGTTATGACAGACAGGACAAACCCTGTGAAGTCTCCGCAAAGTGCGGCAAAAAGAGTGTGCTTTGTTTTGGTGACGCGTGTTGCGCCATAGTACATCGCTATTGCGAAAAAAGTTGTTTCGGTTGAACTTTGCATGACCGAGGCAACCCGGCCTATAAACGAATCGGGCCCGTAATCTGTGAGAATATCTTTATACATTGCGAGAGCCCCCGCCCCCGATATCGGGCGAATGAGCATGAGCGACGTTACCTCTTGCGGAATGCCAACCGCCGACGTTATCGGCGAAAGCAGGTTTGAAACCGCTTCAAGTGCTCCGCTTGCGCTGAACATCTCGATGGCAAGCACGATTGCAAATATCGGCGGTATGATTTTAAGAATAACCGCTGCGCCCTCGGTCGCCCCGTCGGTGAACGCTTCAAAAACTTTTGTTTTTTTAAACGTCCCGTAAGCGACGATTGAAAACACAATTATCGGTATAAAACTGTTTGATATATTCATCTTTGTGCCGTGTTCCTTTCAAGTTGCGCAAACTCGACTTTTGTCGGGCATCGAAGTTTTTGACGTTTTGCAAAAACCTTGTTGATAACTTTCGCAACCACCACCGCAACAAAAACCGAGCAAAACGAAGTTGCGATTACCGGAACAGCTATCTCGAGCGGATCTTTGCTTGACGCTAACGTTCGAAGTGTTGCTACCGTGGTCGGCAAAAGCTGGATAGACGCCGTGTTCATTACAACAAAAGTAATCATGTAGTCGGACGCTTTGTCGGGTGTGTCGTTGATTTTATCAAGGCTTCCCATGGCGGCAAGCCCCATAGGCGTTGCGGCAGAACCCAAACCCAAAAGATTTGCGGTTATGTTCATCGTTATGTAGTCGAGCGCTTCGGGGGATCTTTGTTTTAATCCTTTAAACAAAATTCCTGTTATCGGATACAACAGTTTGCTTGCGGCTTCGCAAAGGCCCGAACGACTTGCTATCTTCATTATTCCGCTCCAAAGTACGAGGGTTCCGAAGATCTGCAAACAAAGTTGTGTTGCGCCTTGGCCGGCGTTTAGAACTGCGTCGGTAACCTCCTTTAGGTTACCGCTTGGAATTGCATACATAAAAGACAAAGCAATCATTATGCAAAATAAATAATTAATCATGAATCACCGCCGTGGTTAATATTTTATTTATATTTATTTTTTTAGAAAGAGGAGTAAACAATCATGAAATCAACAGGTATAGTTCGTCAACTAGACGCATTAGGTCGAGTAGTTCTTCCAATTGACATCAGACGTCAATTTGGTATCCAAGACAAAGGTTATGTTGAAATATACACAGAAGGGGATACTATTGTTTTAAAAAGAAGCCAACAATCTTGCATCTTTTGCAAAAAAACAGAAGGCTTGATCTCATATCTTGATAAACCGGTTTGCCAAGACTGTTCGGAAGAACTCGGCAAAAAATAACTACATAGTTTTTTAAAAAAATCTTCGACAAAAGTCGGAGTTTTTTTTGCGACTTTTTAAAGTCGGAGGTTTTTTTGCGACTTTTTAAAGTCGGAGGTTTTTTTGTTTTTCTTAAACTGTCAATATCCGTCTGTCAATTGTGATTAAATATCAGAAAACAAACAAAATTGTAAAAAATAGATATTTTTAATTGTGTATTTTATATTAATTAGATATTAACTAGCGAAGTTGATAAAATTTACTACTGAAATTCATTTAATTTTTATAAACACTTTTGTTGAATTGTACAACATACATATGGTAAAATTTAATTTAGACATAAAATACTATTTGGAGGCAAAATATGGGTTTGAAGGACGAGAAAAATCTGCCGATTTTTTTATATCATCAAGGGACAAATTTTGAAAGCTTTGATTTTTTCGGCGCACATCTTGTGGACGCCAAAAAAAAGAGATATGTTTTTCGAGTGTGGGCACCAACGGCACAACAGGTTTTTGTTGTCGGAACGTTTAACGAATGGGATACAACCGCAAACCCAATGAAAAAGATTTCAGACCAAGGCATATTTGAATGTGAGATAGACCGTGTTGAGATATACGACGCGTATAAATATATGGTTATATCCGCCGACGGCGACCAACTTTTCAAGGCTGACCCTTATGCGTTCCATGCCGAGACAAGGCCGTCTAACGCTTCAAAGGTTTATAACCTTGACGGGTATAAATGGAGCGACAAAAAATGGTTTGATAAAAGAAACTCGAAAGACCCATACTGTTCGCCAATGAACATCTATGAAGTTCATGTGGGGTCGTGGTTGCGAAACGACGACGGAACATTTTTAGACTATAAAACGCTTGCAGACCTGCTTGCACCATACGTCAAAGAGATGGGCTTTACGCATGTCGAGCTTTTGCCGATAACCGAGTTTCCGTTTGACGGTTCTTGGGGATATCAAGTGACGGGATATTTCGCGCCGACCTCGCGCTATGGAACGCCACACGATTTCATGTATTTTGTCGACACGATGCATAAGCACGACATCGGCGTCATAGTCGACTGGGTTCCGGGACACCTTCCAAAGGACGATTTTGCTTTGGCGAAGTTTGACGGGGGATGTTGCTACGAGGACCAAAATCCGCTTCGTGGGGAACACAAAGAGTGGGGAACGCTTGTGTTTGACTATGGCAGGCCGGAGGTTCAAAGCTTTTTGATAAGCTCTGCCGCGTTTTGGCTTTCGGTTTACCACATAGACGGGATAAGGGTTGATGCGGTAGCGTCGATGTTGTATCTCGACTACAACCGAAAGGACGGCGAATGGCAACAAAACAGTTTCGGCGGAAAAGAGAACCTCGAATCGATTGCATTTTTGCAAAAACTTAACACACATCTGCTTTCAAAATATACAGGCTCTCTCATGATAGCAGAGGAGAGCACGGCGTGGCCGCTTGTTACAAAACCGGCAAGCGAAGGCGGCCTTGGGTTTAACTTTAAATGGAACATGGGTTGGATGAACGACGGGTTAAGCTATTTTTCGATGAACCCTTTTTTCAGAAAAGACAACCACGAAAAAATCACGTTCTCTATGTTTTATGCGTTTTCGGAAAATTATATGCTTCCAATTTCCCACGATGAGGTTGTCCACGGCAAAGGCTCGCTAATCGGAAAGATGCCGGGCGACCGCGACAGGCAGTTTTCTTCGCTCCGTGCGTTTTTGGGGTATATGATGGCGCATCCCGGTAAAAAGCTGTTTTTCATGGGATACGAGTTCGGACAGTTCAACGAATGGAACTTTAATAAAGGTCTTGAGTTTGAACTTCTCGAACACGAAAGCCACAAACAAACAAAAGAATATATAAAAACCCTTAATAACTTATACGTTAAAAATGCTCCGTTTTGGGAGATCGAGGACAGTTGGGACGGTTTCCGTTGGATTGTCGCAGACGACAACACGCAAAACGTCATTGCGTTTATACGAAGCGACAGGGCAAAAAACAGCGTTTTAGTTATGTGTAACCTTTCGGGCGAGCAAAGAAACGGTTACAAAATCGGAGTTCCGCTTAAGGGTAGATATAAAGTTATGCTGGATAGTAACTCGGCGGAGTTTGGGGGAACTAACGACAAGTCGGCAAAAACCTATACGGCGAAAGATATTCCGCTCCATGGTTTCGATTGTTCGATTGAAGTTGACATTCCGCCGCTTTCAACCGTTTACCTTGCTATTCCAAAACCGACTAAAACAGCGACTAAAACAGCGACTAAATCAACCGTTAAAGAAACTGCTTTAGCAAAAACCAAAGCAACAAAAACAAAGGCGACGACAGCAAACAAGACAGCAAACAAGACAGCAAGCAAGACAACGACTAAAACACCGGCTAAAAAAACAACAAAAAAAACTAAATAAAGATAACCATACAAGACAAGCAGACAAAAAATGCTTTATGTTTGAAACCTTTTTCAAACATAATTAATCAAAAACAAAGAAAGGGAGAAATATAAAGATGAAAGAAACAATTGCTATGCTTTTAGCGGGAGGGCAAGGCAGTAGACTTTATGCATTAACTCAAAATGTGGCAAAACCCGCAGTTCCTTTTG
This sequence comes from uncultured Oscillospiraceae bacterium, assembly GCA_964368445.1. Classification (GTDB taxonomy): domain Bacteria; phylum Bacillota; class Clostridia; order Oscillospirales; family Ruminococcaceae; genus CAYJAY01. The sequence continues at coordinate 45,479 of CAYJAY010000015.1, read as the reverse complement.
GCGGAAAATATCGTATCATTGATTTCCCGTTAAGTAACTGTGTTAACTCCGGAATAGATACGGTAGGGGTTTTAACCCAATATCAACCGCTTGAGCTTAACGATTATATCGGAAACGGTCGCGCTTGGGACCTCGACCGAAACTATGGTGGCGTCCATGTGCTTCCGCCATACCAAAAAGCAACCGGTTCTAACTGGTATCTTGGAACAGCAGACGCTATCTTCCAAAACATAAACTTTGTTGATAAATACGATCCGAAATACGTCGTTATCTTGTCGGGAGACCATATATACAAGATGGATTATTCCGCCATGGTTGAACAACATAAAAAAACCGAAGCGGCTTGTACAATTTCAGTTATCGAAGTTCCGATATCCGAAGCTCCAAGGTTTGGGATTCTTAACGCAAACGAAGACGGATCGGTTTATGAGTTTGAAGAAAAACCAAAAACTCCAAAAAGCAACCTTGCTTCTATGGGGATATACGTTTTTTCTTGGGATAAGCTTAAAAAATATCTCGAAGAAGATAACCTAAAATCCGACACAAAACACGATTTCGGTGGTGATATAATACCCGATATGTTAAATTCCGGCGAAAAAATCTTTACATATACCTTTTCGGGATATTGGAAGGACGTTGGAACTATCGAAAGCCTTTGGGAAGCAAACATGGATTTAATTAATCCAAACGAACCGTTTGACCTTTGGTTTACACAACAAAAAGTATATTCGAAAAACGACGTTTTGTCTCCGCATTTTGTTTCAAACGATGCGGTTATCGAAAACTCGATAATCTCGGAAGGTTGCAGAATCTGCGGTGAGATAGATTTTTCGGTATTGTTTACAAACGTTGTGGTTCAAAAAGGCGCAAAAGTTGAATACAGCATCGTCATGCCGGGCGCAGTTATCGAAGAGGGCGCAACGGTTGAATATGCAATTGTCGCGGAAAACACCGTCGTTAAAAAGGGAGCAAAGATTGGCGGAAAGCCGGAAAGCGCGCTCGACCTTGATAAATGGGGGGTTGCGGTTGTTGGCGCAAACATCGTTATCGAGGAAAATGAAAATATACCGCCTAACGCGATGATCTATTCCGACAAAAGAAACAACGGAGGTGTGAAATGAATACAAACAGGGCTATGGGCATAATTTTTGCCAACATGCATGACGACGCGGTTGCGGAACTTACCGCGGTTCGTTCGATGGCGGCGCTTCCGTTTGGGTCGAGATATCGCATGATAGACTTTGCGCTTTCGTCGCTTGTCAACGCAAACGTAACTAAAGTTGCGGTTATCGCAAGAAGAAACTACCATTCGTTGATGGATCATCTCGGAACGGGACGTGCATACGACCTTTCGAGAAAGATTTCGGGAATTTCGCTTTTCCCGCCATACAGTGAAGCGGACAGCAGCAAGTCTATCTACCATGGAAAGATAGGCGCTCTTCGCGAAGTAGTTGTTTACCTCAAAAAATCCTATCCGCCATATGTTATTATGATGGATTGCGACCACGTCCACGCCATCGACTTCAACGAGATGTTGGACAAGCATATCGAATCACAAGCCGACATTTCGGTAATCTCAAGGGTTTTTGGTAAAAATGACACGGCGTCGTCCGACACGCTTATACTTAAGCAGGACGAAAACGGTCGCGTTAACGAGGTTGCTTTTGAACCCAATCCCGAAGAGGGAAGTTTCGCGAGCATGGGAATCTTCATTATGTCGCGCGAACTTCTAATTTCGATAATCGAAGAGGCAACAATCGAGATGAGAAGCTATTTTGAAAGCGACGTGCTTCCCAAAAAACTTTCTACACTCAACGTCAAAAACATTGCGTATGATGGCTATTCAAACTCGATAGCAAGCATCAAAGGATATTTTAGGGCTTCGATGGATCTTTTGAACTTTGATAATCTTTCTAAACTTTTTGACAGGTCTCGCCCGGTGTTCACCAAAGTTCGTGACGAAGCGCCCGTTCGATATGGCGTTGGCTCAAAAAGCAACAACAACCTTGTTGCAGACGGCTGTGTCATCGAAGGACAGGTTGAAAACAGCGTTTTGTTTAGGGGCGTTTATGTTGAAAAAGGCGCGGTTGTTAAAGATTCTATTTTAATGCAGGACAGCGTCATAAGAAAAGGCGTTAAGGTTGAACATGTCATAACCGACAAAGGCGTTGAGATAACGGAAAACAGCGACCTTAAAGGCAACATCAACTATCCTATCTATATTAAGAAAAATTCGGTAGTTTAGTTATTTATAGCAACTTAATTTAATGGGGGTTTATTTGGCTATGGAACAAGATAAGCAAACGAAAGCCGTTGAAAAAACGACGGCTGTAACAAAAGCAAAAAATACGAAAAAAGCAACAGCCGACGAAACGACTGTGAAAAAGACGACCGCCACAAAGAAAGCAGCAACATCAGCTAAAGCGGCAACATCCGCTAAAGCGGATGTGAAAACGACAACCGCAACACCGAAAAAAACTGTTGCGCCAAAAGCGTCTGCAAAAAAAGCGCCCGCTAAAAAAGCGACAACGGTTAAAAAATCCGAAGTTACAGAAAAGGCTAAAGCTGAGCAAGCTAAAGCAGAACAAGCTAAAGCCGAACAAGCTAAAGCTGAGCAAGCTAAAGCCGAGCAAGTTAAAGCCGAGCAAGCTAAAGCCGAACAAGCAAAAGCCGAACAAGCAAAAGCCGAACAAGCTAAAGCCGAGAAAGCTAAAGCCGAGCAAGCTAAAGCAGAACAAGCTAAAGCCGAGCAAGCTAAAGCCGAGCAAGCTAAAGCCGAGCAACCAAAAAAGATAAAAGCTTTGTTTGTTGCAAGCGAATGCTATCCGTTTATCGTTACGGGTGGGCTAGGCGACGTTGCGGGTGCTTTACCAAAGTCGCTTGTGTCGTCCGAAATCGCAATGAGTGTTGTTGTTCCGCTTTATTCCGACATAGCGGAAAAATACCGTGCCGGAATGGAGTTTTTGCAAAGCTTCGAGGTTCCTGTTGCTTGGAGAAGCCAATATTGCGGTGTCTTTAAACTTGTGCGCGACAACGTTACTTATTATTTTATAGACAACGAGTTTTACTTTAAAAGAAAAGGCATCTATGGGTTCTATGACGACGCCGAGAGATTCGCGTTTTTCAGCAGAGCGGTTCTCGAGATGATATGTCGCGTTCCCGAATGCGAATTTGATATCCTCCACGCCAACGACTGGCAATCGGCACTTATTAATACATACGTAAACTTATATTATCGAAACGTTCCGAAACTCTCCGGGGTTAAAACGTTGTTCACGATACATAACATTCAGTATCAAGGCAAATACGGAACGGAACTTTTGACCGAGATTTTGGGGATTGGTCCCGCCGATTCACACCTTATCGAGTTTGGCGGTTGCGTCAACTTTATGAAAGGCGCGATAACCTGTTCCGACAAGGTCAACACTGTTTCGCCGACATACGCAAACGAGATTTTAGATCCTTGGTTCTCCCACGGCCTCGATGGGGTGCTTTTGCAACATCGTCATAAACTTTGCGGAATACTTAACGGAATTGATTATGATGTCTATAACCCGCAAAACGACAGATTAATCGCAAAATCTTTCTCGTCAAACGACCTTAGCGGAAAAAATGCTTGCAAACAAGCGTTGATTGACAAGTTTGGCTTTGAGGATAAAGACGCGCCTGTTCTTGGCATAGTTTCAAGGCTTGTTGCACACAAAGGTTTCGACCTTGTTAAACATGTGCTTGAATATATCCTTTTAAGCGGAATAAATGTCGTTATTCTTGGTAGTGGCGACAAGGCATATGAAAGTTGTTTCAACGACTTTGCTACGCGCTACCCCGGAAAGATAGGGGTTTATATCGGGTTTGACCCACAGCTAGCGCGCGAGATATACGCCGGAAGCGACCTGTTTTTGATGCCGTCTAAATCAGAGCCTTGCGGACTTGCGCAGATGATTTCGGTTAGATACGGAACGATACCAATAGTACGCGAGACGGGCGGCCTATCCGATTCAATAGTCGATTGTAGCTTGGGAGACGGAAATGGGTTTACGTTCAAAAGCTATAATGCCCACGATATGTTGGACGCTTGCTTGAGGGCAAAAGCCGTCTTTGACGACAAACAAAACTTTGAAAAGCTTGTAAAACACGCAATGAGCTGTGATTTCAGCTGGGACAGCGCGGCGGAAAAATATAAATGGCTATATAAAGAGATGGTTGAACTTTGGTAGAAACACAAACAAGGGCAAGGGCTTAAGTCCTTGCCCTATAGTTTGTTAAAAACCATGTGATAAAAAGGGTTTATTATGGACGATAAAAATCTACATAAAAATCATAGAGAACGAACCAAAAAACGCTTTTTAAACGGTGGACTTTCGGGGTTTGAACCACACAACGTCTTGGAACTTATTTTGTTTTATTCGATTCCGCGCGTCGACGTAAACGACACGGCACATCGTTTGATAAAGGAGTTCGGAAGCTTCGAGGGTGTTTTGGAGGCGGATTTTGAAAGCCTTGTTAAAGTTAAGGGTGTCGGAGAAAACTCGGCTACTCTTATAAAACTTATGCTTGAAAGTTATCGCTATTACGAACTGCAAAAAAATAAGCAGGGTTTCACGGTTAATTCAACGGCGGCGGCAATTTCTTTTGCACGTTCGCTTTTTGTTGGGGAAAAATTCGAAAAAAGTTATGTAATATGTTTCGACAGTTCGCTTAAAAAAACAAACTGTGTCAAGATTTCGGAAGGAAGCATAAACGCCACCGACATCTCTACTAGGCGAATAGTCGAGATAGCAACGGCAAACGGCGCTGTTTCGATAATGTTGGTCCACAACCACCCCTCGGGGACATCGTCGCCAACCAAAGAAGATATTGCAACAACAAAAAAGATATTTGCGGCGCTTGAACCTATTGGGATTGAACTTGTCGACCATATAGTTGTCTCGCCAAAAGACGCAATTTCAATGGCGGATTGTGGGATTTTTTATGATTTTAAACAATCTTATCGCAGATTGTAATTGTAAATCAAAAAATATAAAAAATTAATAATTTTTAGACGTTTTTTAATGGAAAAAATCTTAAAGTTCTGTTATAATGTTTATGCCGTTTTAATTAGTAAGTTATTTTCATATAAACAAAATAAACATGTTAAGGAGAAAGTAAATGGCACAAAAATATGTATACCTGTTTTCCGAAGGAAACGGAAAGATGAAAGAACTTCTTGGGGGCAAAGGCGCAAACCTTGCCGAGATGACAAACCTCGGAATGCCCGTTCCACAAGGTTTCACCGTTTCAACCGAAGCATGCACACGTTATTATGACGACAACGAAAAAATAGCGGATGATATCCAAACAGAGATACTTGAATATCTTGAAAAAATGGAAAGCATTACAGACAAAAAATTTGGTGATATTGAAAATCCTCTTCTTGTTTCGGTTCGTTCGGGTTCGAGAGCCTCGATGCCGGGCATGATGGACACGATTCTTAACCTTGGTATCAACGACCAAGTTGTTGACGGAGTTACAAAACTTACGGGTAACGAAAGATTTGCATATGATAGCTATCGTCGCTTTATCCAGATGTATTCAGACGTTGTTATGGGAGTTTCCAAAAAACGTTTTGAAGAGATTATAGACGAGATCAAAGAGAAAAAAGGCGTCACCGAAGACACCGAACTTGATGCAAACGACCTTAAAAACATGGTTCAAGTTTTTAAAGATTTCTACAAAAAAAATACGGGTAGCGACTTCCCGCAAGACCCAAAACTCCAACTTATGGGCGCTATCGAAGCTGTTTTCAAAAGCTGGAACAACGAAAGAGCTGTGTTTTATCGCCGCATGAACGATATTCCAAGCACATGGGGAACTGCGGTTAACGTTCAATCGATGGTTTTCGGAAACATGGGCGACGATTGCGGAACCGGCGTTGCGTTTACTCGTGACCCGTCTACAGGGAAGAAAGAGTTATACGGCGAATTCCTCATGAACGCACAAGGCGAAGACGTGGTTGCCGGCGTTCGCACACCGATGCCGATATCTAACCTTAAAGAAACAAACGCCGAAGTATACAACCAGTTTGTTGAGATAGCAAACAGGCTTGAAAACCACTACAAAGACATGCAAGACATGGAGTTCACAATCGAAAAAGGTAAACTTTACATGCTTCAAACAAGAAGCGGAAAAAGAACTGCTTTCGCGGCGCTTAAAGTTGCCTGTGACCTCGTGGAAGAAGGCATGATTTCAAAACAAGACGCAGTTGCGATGGTAGACCCAAAACAACTTGACGCTCTTTTACATCCCCAGTTTGAAGTAAAAGCTCTTAAAGCGGCAGAAGTAGCCGGAAACGCGCTTCCCGCGTCACCGGGCGCAGCTTGCGGAAAAGTTGTGTTTACCGCCGACGAAGCTGTGGAATATTCAAACAACGGCGATAAAGTTATTCTTGTTCGCCTTGAAACCTCCCCCGAAGATATCGAAGGTATGCACGTTTCGGAAGGCATCTTGACGGCGAGAGGCGGCATGACAAGCCATGCGGCGGTTGTTGCAAGGGGCATGGGAACTTGCTGTGTTTCGGGTTGCGGCGAAGTTCGCATAAACGAAGAGGGCGGATATTTTGAACTTTCGGGCAAAAAAGTAAACCGCGGCGATTTTATCTCGCTCGACGGTTCGACCGGAAACATCTATCTTTCGGCTCTTCCAACCGTTGAAGCAGAGCTTACGGGAGATTTCGGACGTTTCATGGAATGGGCAGACGAAATTCGCACAATGAAAGTTCGCGCAAACGCAGACACTCCGGACGACGCGGCGCAAGCTTTCCGTTTTGGCGCAGAAGGCGTTGGCCTTTGCAGAACCGAGCACATGTTCTTTGAAGCCGACCGCATCAAAGCAATGCGCGAGATGATTCTTTCCAAAACGGCAGAACAAAGAACCAAAGCTCTTGACAAACTTCTTCCGATGCAACGCGGAGACTTCGAGGGTATCTATAAAGCTATGAACGGTTGCCCCGTAACCATTCGTTTCCTAGACCCGCCCCTCCACGAGTTCCTACCAACCGCACAAGACGACATCGACGCTCTTGCAAAAGAGATGGGCCTTGCGGTTTCGGAAGTCGAAGCGGTTATCTCGGAACTTCACGAGTTTAACCCGATGATGGGACACAGAGGCTGCCGTCTTTCGGTCAGCTATCCTGAGATTGCGGCTATGCAAACAAGAGCGGTTATCGAAGCGGCTATAAATGTTATTAAATCAACAAAACTTAGCGTTGTTCCCGAAATCATGATACCGCTTGTTGGCGATCTTAACGAACTTAAATTTGTTAAAAACATCGTGGTTACAACTGCGGACGCAATCATAGCAAATTCCGGCACAAGCCTTGAATACACCGTTGGAACAATGATAGAAATCCCGCGTGCAACGCTAATTGCAGACGAGATTGCAAAAGAAGCCGATTTCTTCAGCTTCGGAACTAACGACCTAACACAGATGACATATGGCTTCTCGCGCGATGACGCCGGAAAGTTCCTCGCAGATTACTATGCAAACAAAGTGTATGAAAACGATCCGTTTGTTAAACTTGACCAAGTCGGCGTTGGCAAACTTGTCAAGATGTCGTGTGAACTCGGAAGAAAAGCAAAACCGGGAATTAAACTCGGAGTTTGCGGCGAACACGGCGGAGACCCCTCTTCGGTTGAGTTCTTCTTCAACGCAGGCCTTGACTATGTTTCGTGCTCTCCGTTCCGTGTGCCAATTGCACGCCTAGCGGCAGCACAAGCAGAGCTTAAAAACCCAAGAAAATAGAATGATATAAACAAGTTTAATCCCCCGCCGTTAGTGGCGGGGGATTTAGTGTGTTAAGGATATTAAACCTAAATTTGCTCAACGCTTTTGTTAAACTGTTCGATAAGCTCGTCTAGTTTGCTTGCTTGCTTCGGTATATTAGTCCAGTATTCGTCATCATACCATTGTGCGTTAAGTTCGTCACTTGTTTTGCCTTGTTGTTCAACCCATGTGTAATATTTAAGGTTGTGAACAGCTTTTCTGTCGTAGTATCCGAGTTCTTTTATATAATCAATTCCGATACCTTTGAAATAACGCTCTAAAGCGCCGTGGGCGTCAAACTCGGTGAACGGGCCGTGTTGTTGGTTTAACTCTTCGAGTCTGCTTTTGTACATGTCCATCGAATCGGTCAAAACGGTAACCACAACGTCGTCTTTTGTGAGTTCAAAATATTTCGCGAATTTAATAGCCGAAACTATGTTGGCGGCGCCCGATATGCCAATGAGATTAAGGCTGTTTATAACATCGTCCGAAACGCCTTCTTTTTTAAGTTTTTCAATTCCGGCTTTTTCATTAAACATGCGTATCCAGTTCATCGGGATCTCGTCGTCTATAGCAACCGCAACGTCGGTGTTCTTGACGTTGTGTACCCATGGTATGTGTTTATCGCCAATTCCTTCTATCCTGTGTTCGCCGAAACCATTGTTGAAGATGGTTGGGCATTGAAGCGCTTCGCTTACAACTATCTTGGATTTCGGGAACTTTTTCTTGAGATAATCCCCGGCGGCAAGCGTTCCGCCCGAACCTGTCGACGAAACGTAACCCGCAAAGTTTCCGTTTTCGCCTATTTCTTTTTGAACCACCTCTTCGATAGCGCTCGCCGTCACCTCGTGATGCCAGAGATAGTTTCCAAACTCCTCGAACTGGTTAAAGATCATAAGGTCGTCGCCCGAGTTGCGAAGTTCGTGGCATTTATCGAAGATCTCTTTAACGTTACTTTCGGTTCCGGGGGTTTTGATAGTTTCTCCCGCAACCGTCTCAAGCCATTCAAAACGTTCTTTGCTCATGCCTTCCGGAAGAATAGCTATCGATTCACACGCGAGAAGCGCGCTGTCATACGCCCCGCCGCGGCAGTAGTTGCCGGTGGACGGCCAGACAGATTTTGTCGTCGTCGGGTCAAACTGTCCCGTAACAAGCCGTGGAACAAGGCAACCGAACGCCGCGCCAACTTTGTGTGCGCCTGTCGGGAAATATCTGCCGACAATCGCAACAATCTTTGCGTCTACGCCGGTTATCTCTTTAGGCAAGCTTATATAATTAACTCCCGCAAAACCGCCGCCTTTTTCACACGGCTCGTTGTGCCAGTTAATTCTGAAAAGGTTTGTTGGGTTAACGTCCCAAAGACCGATGTCTTTAAGCTTTTGTTTAACCTCGTCGCTTATAAGTTCGGGGTTTTTCATCTGTGCAAACGTTGGTATAACGATACCTTGTTCCTTTGCGCGTTTGACGGATTTTTTAAGAACTTCGGGGTTAATCGTAAGGTCGATAAGATTATAGTCTTTTTTGTCGCTCATGGTTTTTGTTTCCTCTCTCGTTTTGTTGTGTCTCTTATTTATATAATATTTGTTCCAAATATTATATAAATTCGCCATGTGGCTTTGCCACGGCAACGCCACGGCGTCTTCAATACGTGTTTTAAACTGCTTATCATTTAATTTTATCATGTATTTTAAAAAAGTAAATGGTTTTATAGCTTTGTAGCTATAAAATTATATATAAAAACGCCAAACCCACAGTTGGCTGTGGATTTGGCGTTTTCTGTTTAATCCTTTTTCATCATCATTATCTTGAGTTCTTGAAGTTGAAGGTCGGCTATCTTCGCGTATATATCCGCTATCGGGGAAATATATTTAGACTGAATTTCCCCCATTGCGCTTTGGTGGGTTAGGCTTTGTTCTTTATGGTCGCTTCGGCGGTCGCGTTCGATGTCGTTTCGCTCTCGTTCGTAATCGGTGGTAAGCTTCAAGATATGGCTTTCGGCGGGTCCTCCCGAATATCCGCTCGACGACAATATCGACGGAAGCTTTTTAAGGTTTTGTTCCTTTCCGATATACGCATCTTTAAGCGCCATATTCGAATTGTCGTCTATTTGTTCAACACGATATTGGTTTGTCTTGCTTTGCATGTCCCTTTCCGCCGTTCGGCTTTGTTCAAGCTGTGAGATTGCGCTGTATAGCGAGCTGTAGTTAACCATTTCGCTACGCCTCCTTTGTCTCGCTTGGAACACCAAAGATTTCGGCAAGGTGCGCAAGCATATTAGCCGCTTGTTTGCTTAGTTCCGTTATGATAACGGTGTATTTTTTGTCTATGGATTTTGTTTGCTGGTCATCATAATACAAAAGATTGTACTCTGCGTTTGTTGAAGAATTAACTACGTTGTCGGGGAACACATAACAGTGTCGCACGGGGTCGACTCGTCCATTAGCGTCGTTTGTTCCGCGCCTAACTTCAAAGTGAATGTGCGAGCCAAACGAATAGCCGCTGTTGTTCATGTTTGCTATCTGTTGACCTTGCTTGACGCTGTCGCCCACCTTGACTTTTGCGGAGCCTTTAAGGTTGTGGGCCGAAAGTGTCCAGATGTTGTATCCGAGCTCGTCTTTTCCATGGTGGATTATGACATAGTTTCCATAGTTGCTATAGCTTGTGTTGTTGACTTGATTGTCCACCACCGCAACCACCGTTCCGTCGGCCGGCGCGATAATAGCAACGTTTGCTCCGCCTTGGCTTGAGTTCCACGCGTTGTCTATCCCTTTGTGGGAACTGCTGTACCCCCTTGAAAACGCGACATATTTTGTTGGATATCTAAGTATCATACGCCCTCCTTAAAGTTCGTGGCTTACGCTGTCGGCATTTTTTTCGTTTGCTAAAGCCTCTGTCGTTTTGCCGCTTAATGCGTCGAGATATCGGTCGGCTTCTTTGGCGTTGTTTGAAAAACTGTTGTTGCCCCACCACGCCCAAACCGACGCTATAACCGTTGCAAAGCTGTTGATAAGGCTTTCGATAACTGCGTCCTCAACCTCGATTATCGGCATATCAAAGATCAAAAGAACTTGGTTAACAAGTGCCAAAATTAATGTGGCGGTTCTTATAAAGGTTGTTGTATTTCGTGTCATTTTTGTTTATTCCTTTCTTTTTTCGGCGGACATAACCGCTAGTTTCTTTTCGTTTTCGGTAATCCTTTGTTCGTGTGTGTCGATTTTTTTCCAAACCTTTTCGTCGTTTGCGGTGGTTCGTTTTGCTATCTCCTCAAACTTTTCGTCGAGAGAGGTAATGTTGCAGTTAAGCTCGGTTATGCTTTTTGTAAGCTTTGTTATCGGTGTCGAAACCGTTATGATAAACCCGACAACGGTCGCCACAACGACGAATATCCCCCATTCGTTCATAACGCTATTCCTCCATTTGTTGGTCGGTGGGAGGGCTTTCAGAGATGCCTAAAATTTCGTCGTGTTGAAGTTTTGTTATAACCCCAAGTCGAAGATATGCGGCAAGATGCAAAGAGGTTACAAAACCTCTGTCATACCTCATTTTAATCTGGTCGAACTTTGTCATTTGCTGTTTCTCCTTTCTGTAGACTGTGGGTAAGCGCAAAATGCACTTACGATGAAAAACTGTAAATTGAAAAAAATTTTAAATTAGTCGCGTTAGCGACACCTTAACTATTAACTATTAACACTGTTTCATTTTCAACCTACCTCGAGTTCCAAAACCCTTAAATCAAGTTCGGTTAACATAAGCCCGTTTTCAAGGGCGGCAATGTCGAGCTCGGTTATCATCATTCCGTTTTCAAGGGCCACAATGTCAAGTTCCGTCATGCCGAATTCAAGCTGTTGTTCCGAGGCTTTAAGGTTATAGTTTGAATAATCAAAAGCAGTTTTAAGTTTTTTGCGTGTTTGATACAGTTCGTTTTGAAGATAATTAATCTCGGTCATTTGTCCCCTCCTATTTTCCGTACACTCTGCAATCGTAAAGATACCCCGGATTTTGAAGATAGGTATAGTTTCTGGTTGCGACTGCTTTTATAAACTTTATCTTTGTCGAAGGTTTTGTTATATACCCTTGCAATACTGCAACAACATTTGATTCGGTTCCGGCATGTGAGCCGGACGCTATTAAATTCCACGTTGCCCCGTCGACAGAAGAATAGAGATAAGCGGTTGTCACAGGCTCTTGACCCGATTGAATTCGTCCACATCCATATCTTAAATAGTATTTGTAAAGCCATATCTCCTCGGAAAATTCATAGACGGCATTCACCGTTTGTTGCGTATAAAACGTGAGCCCGCTTGACGAAGAGGAGTCAAACACGACATAGCTTGCCGAGGGTGAAACGGTCCCTGCCGGTTGGGTTGCCGACGTCATGTTGGGGTTGGTTCTCGGGATAGACGAGTCGAGGATGCTTCGAGCAAGCGAATTGTTGAGCACGATGTTTTGAATAACCGAAAGCGAACGATACATATATTCCATTGCGTTTTCGCTGTCGAGCAGCTTTGTCAGAATGGCATCGTTTGCCATAATTTCGGTGAGCGTCAGTTTTTGCCTTATTCCGGCACAACGAAGCCAGATGGTATGGTCGTCTACCGGATACACGAGTTTTCCGTCCGGTATGTCGTTGTAACCTTCACCCAAAGGATATAGGTAAACCCTTGTTACTTCTTGCTCCTCTACAAACGTTTGATACTCTCGTTTCATCATTGCAACGACGTTATGTTTGATATATCCAAACTCGCTAGCCTCGCCGCCGCTGTTGATAGTTGTTGCCAAAAGCCCGTTAACTTTTATCTCGTCGTCTATGTTAAAATCCTCTGTCGGGATAAACTGTATGTTGTCGCCAAAACCATTTAGTTCGACAACCCCTTTCGAGCGCAAAAACTCTATGTCTGCCCCGGGATTTTTGACAACAACATCTATGCGACGATTTCCGATGTCAACTTTAATTGCAAGCCGCAAAAGCGCGACGAAATAGTTTTGCCCCACTTGGTTAACCACCGAGTCGGTGGTTAAAAACTGTCCGGTTGGGCTGTAGACTGAAAACGCCTGTGAGATGCCCGATATCTTTATAGTCTGCCCCGACACTATAGGGTCCGAGTTTTCAAACTCGGCATAAAACACCCCCGAGGTTGGAAGGTTTGAAAGCGTGTGTGTAGACGAATTAAACGAACAACCTGCTTGTTTTACGTCCCCCGAAAAAAAAGTTATGCTTTTAATTGTTGGGTTAACGGCGGCAATAGCTTTTTTGCCCGCTGTGATATACCCGTCTTCAAGAGGTTTTGCGTCGCTTTTTTGCGCCCAATACTTTTCGCCTCCCACATAATATTCGTCGTTAAATCCGTTAGAATCATATGTGGCAAGTATCAGAGTTTCTGTGGTTTCCGGTTGCGTTTCGATAGAAAACCGTGCTTCGGTTCGATTGTATTCGTAAAGTTTCAAACCGTTATCCGAAACTTTGGAGGACAAAACCTGTCCCGTGCCGCCCTCGTCAACATAATCAAGTTCGCGCATGTCGCCGGCCCCTATCTTTTCGATAGTTTCGTTAAGCAAGTTTTTTGAAACATAATCGTTTTTAACGTCCTCGACAAGGGCGTTATATTCGGGGATTATAAGGTCTTTCGATAGCTCATCAAACTTTGTTTGCATGTCAAGTGTTTGAAGCGACGGAATGTCGGGTATGCCAATGACGCCATACGTGTCGTCGCCGGGGAACAGCTTTTTGTCGTTGGGTTTTTTCAGTTTTTCAAAATCTATCGTGCGCTGTTCAATAGCCATGTTTTAGATAGTTCCTTTCTTTTGGTTTAATGTGTTTAAACGTTACAACTCCAAAAACTCAAGATTTGCTTCATACAAAGCAATAGCCTCGTTTATGTTGCTGTTTTCAAAAATAAGCTGAATTTGTTTTCCACTTGGCCTAATCGAGATAGTCTCGCTTATCGCGCGAGGAAAGTTAAGCGTTATAAACGAAAGGGCGGAAAACTGTAGGTTTATAAACGAAAACATCGACGGAATAGAAAAGTTTCCTAAAAGGTTTTCCACCTTTCCGTCATATTCTGCCGAGATCGAAACCTGCGTTTTTTGATATGTGCCGATTAGGGCAGAAACTTTTTTAAACTTCTTTTTAAACGAGAAATCGCTTCCGAAAACGTTTGGGGTTTTCCAATAGCAGGAATAGGAACTTCCGTCGTCGTTATAGTTTTTAACGTCTTGCTCGTCTGCTTTAAACATCTTTATCTCGCCGAAGTTAGTTCCAAAATAAAGGTTTCCGCCGTCCTCAAACAAAAGCCGCGCGTTTATTCCTGTCCAGTAGAACGCCTCATACTGCCGTGTGCTGTATGGCAGATTGTGTTCCACCGACACCTGTGAGCTGTCTAAAAGAAAGATATATCCGTTGGTCGAGACACAGTAATAGTCGCCCCACAAAACTCCATAGGCATCTTCAAGCGAAAGTTGCATAAGTTTTCGCCTAAGGTAGTACGACCGTTCTTGCGAATATTTTTCCCCCAAAACGTCGCTTGGCGTAAGCGCATATAATCCGTCTTTTGTAAGATAGATAGGTTCGGTTTTCACGTTTCCGATGGCATATCGCGAAACCGCTCCTTTTCCTTGGTATGTTCCGTTTAAAATAAAGATTTCGCCCCCGTCGCTGTCAAACGTTCCGGCGCGCAAAATGACGTTTGTGTTGTCGGTGGTCGCTTTCAAAAGCGTAACAAGAAAACTTTCCGCCACAGAATATCCCATTATCTCGCCGCCATCCGGCGCAAGCTGGTTGTACCAAATGTCCCCCCAATATGTCGGGTCGTTTATTTCACAGTGGTAATCGAGGTTGTTTTTTGCCGCCGCAAAGATGCGGTTTCTTGTGCCCGACGCACCATAGACGGTTGAAACAAGACAGTTATTAATCTTGTCTGCATAGCCTTCGACCGTCTTGTAATAGGTCACCACCACGTTGTCTTCACCAATTCGCATAGGTTCGCCCGGAGCTTCGAGAAACGTTATCGTGCCGTTAAGCCTGTCGACGGTAAACTCAAGGTTTTCTTTTAGTTTGACATAGTTTCCGTCGTGCGCTAAAATCTCGACGCGAATTTCGCGCTCGTCAAGGTTGTTTGCGCTTAGTTGAAACTTTGTTGCCGCCGGAATAAACTCTTGCGTTCCCTCTTCTCCTTGGTCGCCCGTCGATTGAAAGCTGTCTTTTCGCCCGGTCGAAATAAGATTAATCGGCTCGAAAACTTCGCCGCCGCCTGTCGGCTCTCGCGCGATAGTAACTTTCGGAACCTTTCCGATAGAGGTTAAAAGCACCGAGGTTAAAGGTGTTTTGTTGTCTTCTGTTATCGTTCTTTTCATGATAACGTGGCAACGTCTACCGTCGAAGATAAGAAGTTTTCCCGCAAGCTGAGACGATTTCGAAAATTCGTCCGCAACGTCGTCGGCAAGCAGTGTGTCGTCGTTTACATCTTCGGTTAGCGCGTCGAGATATAGCTTTGTTCCGGCGTGAATTATCCGATATTTCTTGTCGAGGTCATCAGCGAAAAAATGTACTCCGTTTATCCTTTCGGGGTATATCTTAATCGTTTGATACCCCGTCCTTTTTTTAACCTTTCCGGTGCTTTCCCTCAGCCAGTTTGGGGCTTCGGGGGAACGGTTGACCGAAACGTTCGCGCTTTCGCTTGTGAAGTCGCACCCTAAAAATTTATCAAACGAGATCTTTTGTCGCTTTGTTTCGCTTGGTATTTTAAGCCTTGCCATGAGTTTTGCCTCCTTTCGTTTGTTTTGTGCTTTAAATCTTTTTACACCACCCAGCCGCTAGTGTCCTCGAAAAAAGATGGGCTTTTTGCCGCTTTTTCGCTTATGACAAGTTCCGAAAGCAACAGGTCCCCTTTGTTATAGTTGTGAACTGCAAGCGCCGGATTGTCTTTGACACCTATCGAATGCGCCATGAGATATGGCAGGATATCCGCCGCGAAATCGTCGAGGTCGATTATCGTGTCGTCGTCGCTGTTGACATTAAGCGGAATTGGATAGCGTTTGTACTTGACAAGATATTCCCCCCTGTCAAACGAGTTAAGCAAAAGAATGTGTCCTTTTTCTCGCTTGTAATCCGCTGTGCCTACGACGCGCTCGCCATTTTCTGTTTTCAAAACCGGGTCTTTGTCCGCAAAATCTAAAAACACCGTTTCGCCGTCTATCTTGGTGAGTTCCCTTATGTCGTACGCGGTGTATTGTGAAAAGCACGGGATGTCGGACAAGTCGTCGCTTTTAAGATGCTCGTATAGTGCCATGTCTTTTATTGTGTAACAAAAAAGCCCCGAAAACGTAATCTTTGCGTTTTGTCCCAAAAAACCGAAATATCGTTTAAACGTGCCGTTTGACGTTAAAGGTATCTCAACGCCGTTTGGGTTTAGCTCGTCCGTTATAACCGCCCTGCCGTTGCCGTCACACAGGAAGCTATATGCTTTTGCACCGGACGCGTCAAATTCAATCGGGGTTTTAGTGCCGTAGAAAAACGGCTTTGTTTGTTCAGGTGAAACAAGGTTTTGCATAGGTTGGTGCGACACCGCGACAACGTCGGTTCTAGGGCGCGCGTTGATCGAAATGAAGTTTTGCGCTTCGTTGCAAGCGTCGATAAACTGGGCGATGTTGTTATTGTAATAGCTTTCTTTTTCGTCCAGTTTGTTTATAGTCTGTCGCCAGATGTTTCCCCATCTTCGCATAGAATTTTCTCCTTTCGTTATTAATTCGTAATGCGCAATTTGTAATTCGTAATTCGCAATTTGTAATGCGTAATTCGTAATGCGTAATTCGTAATTTTGGTTCGTCGTTCCGACGAATTGACGGCATTACGCCGCGATTTAAATGACAAGATTTTATATATTTTATCGATAGTTAAAAATGGGTGGTTGTAGGGACAGCGCTCTGCTATGTCCAAAAGACCTTGTTTTCCATGGTTTTTTAGGCAAGAGCAGAGCCCTTGCCCTACGGTTTGTTTTAGGGGTTTGGTGTGGTTGATGTGGACGGAGCGACGAGAACGTCTACTGCGTAGCCGGCGTCGCTCCCTACGATCGCACATTTTGTCAGCATCGGGACGACAGGGGCGGGAGGATGGTATCCTCCCCTACTACTTTGTGTAATCCAAAAGTTTACATGAATAGTTTTTCATTTGCGCTCTCAGTCAATCCGAGATTGACGGCTCTCCCTATATTGAAAACCAAAGGTTTTCAAATTGGAGAGACTGCACGAAGTGACTGAGAGGGTATTTGTAAAGCTTTAGATTTAACGCGATACTACGTCCATCAAATGTTGCGTTGTTCGAGCGATGAGGACGGACGACACACAGGTCGCCCCTACGTTCCACCGTTTGTTGCGTGGTTCGGGCGACGAGGACGGCAAGAGCAGAGCTCTGAGCAGAGCCCTTGCCCTACGTCTGCTGTTTTATGGAAATGCAAAAAGCCGAAAATCATATTCAAATTTCGCCACGAAGTGGCGCACCGACATTCCTCATTCCTCATTCCTAATTCCTAATTAAAAAACCCATTCCTAACTCTAAAGCGAGCTTGCTCCCGTAATTCCACCAACCGCAATCGCGCGCCAGTCGTTAAACCCGGCTATAAACCTTGCTCTGCCTTTCCACACATTTATGTCGTTGTTTTGGTCTATATATGACGACATCTCAAGTTTAACCCTGTCATACCAAACCGCGCCGCCCGCTTGGTCGTTGTATCTGCTGTCCAAAAGGATATACGGCGAAACACCGCTGTCGATAAACTGGTTGAGATACTGCCAAACAACTATCTTCCAACGTCCGAAGTTATAGTTAAATCCGTTGTTTGCGGTGTTCGGGTCTTTGTCTGCTCCGATTGCCGCGAACACGTCTTTTTTAAGCGTCGCTATGTTCGGAATGATTATTGTGTCGGGTGCAACTGCAAGAACGTTTCCGTTGTCGTCGCGGAAATCCTGCATCTTGCATTCAAGCTTTGTCAGGTTATCGCTTGAAAACGCGCCCGCAAACTTGTTGCTTTGGGTAAACGAGGATTTAATAATCGACGGATGGTTTGTCGCAAACGCCGAAACGCCGTCCGCAGAGGTTGTGTCGAAATCTTTGCCTTTAAATTTAACCGACGTTCCTTTAATCGCTCCGCCGATAAGCGCCGCGCCAAACTGTTCCCTTGTGCGATAGAAGCCGCTTAAAAACGTCGCCGGAGCTTTCTTAAGGTCCGCCATTTTATCGTCTTCAACCATCTCTTGTGTTATCTTGAAACTGTCTTTCCACGTCACATGTTCAAGAACCTTGTTATACGTCTCCCTCATCTCGTCGATAGGATATGCGCCGCCCTCGCCGACCGGCTCGAAACCGTTTGTCGAGGTGAGCCCCGAAAGTTTAACCGCAAAGCTTTTATCAACGTCGGTCATGAAAACCTTGTCGGTGACCGTTGTTGCCTCGAAAGCTTCGGCTTTTTCTTTTATAAAAAGCTTGATAGGTTCGGCCGATTTTCCATAGATAGAGTCGTTAAGATTGCTCGTTTTGCTAAAAGTAATTCCACTTGCCATATTAAAATATTCTCCTTTATTTTTTTGTTAAAGCTTAAACAACACTGTGTCGCCTGCCGCTTTTTCGTCGGTGTTAAACTCGATTATTTCGGCGATACCGCTTGTTGTGGTCGCGGTTAATTTTTGTCCGTCGGCCGCGATAGTTACTTTACTTCCCACCGTAAGCGCCGTTCCCGCCGCCGAAAGTTCGGCTTCAAACACCATGTCGGGTAATATCAAAATCGCCGCCACTTTGTCGCCCTCTTTTGCGGTTAACTTTGAAACCGAAATGTGCGTCGGTTTTGTTGTTCCGCTAGCTATAGTTGCTTTGCCCGACGTCACGACAATTGCCGTGCCGACGTCGTATGAAACGTCTGCCGTGGCGGTTAGATATTCGAACGGCTCGGTGGAATTTATGTTTCTTCGCGCAAGTTTCATTGTTTGTTCCCTCCTATTGGTTTTGTCGATTGGTTTGTGTTTCGCAAATCGTCGCCTTTTTTAACTTTGCTTTGAACGTTGTTTTGTGATTTAAATGCCGGTTCTACAATCTGCGAGCCGGTGTGTTTAATCTTTCCTGCCGGTGTGTTGTTGTTTGTCATTATGTTTTTCCTTTCTATTTTCTTTTAGATTCGGTATAGTGTTTTGCAATGTCACTGTCTGATATGTTGGGCATAAGCCGTTTGTAGATAGCCTTAACGTCGCTGGGCACGTCGAGAAGCGCTTTTCCTGTCGAACCTTTTGGGCTTACAAAATGGGATTTGTCGCTTGTATAACTTTCGGGTCGGTTGTCTCGCAAAGCAAGAAAATATGCGTCTGTCGCGGTGTTTTTCTGGAACGGTTTGCCGAGATGGTCTATGCCGAAACGATACTTAAAGAAATCGTCCGCATTTTTAATCGCCGAAATATCGTCGGCGGTCTCGAACGGAAAAGCTTGTTTAATCTCAAAAAGATCGCGTTTCATAACCTCGGCGGCACATTCGTCACTAACCGCCGTTTGGTCTTTCGACATCTCGGGAAGGCTTGGTTGATTTTGCATAAAGTTAAGCAGTTGGGTTAGTTCGCCGTTGCTTGCTTGTTTGCCCTCCTGTGGTGTGCCGCCAAGAGGTGGCGTGTTTTGTTCGCCGTTTGTCGCCACAAGTTTTTCGAGTGCTTCAAGGCGAGACAAAAGTTTTTGAAGTTCCAAAACTTCGGGGTTTTGCTCCAGTGTTTGCGTTTCGTTTGCTGTCGGAGCATTTTGTTGAGATTTTTGAAGTGGTAGTTTTTTTGCTGTCATCTGTTTCTCCTTTCTTTTGAAAAAATATCTATTATTTAAAGTTCGGTACAACCCGAAACTGCAAAATAAAAAGCCGACAGTTATTTTTTTGATGAAAAAATAACTTATCGGCTCAAGGCTCTTTATGTTTTATTTTATTTTTGTTTAAACGCCGTTCCAACCGCAACTTCTTGTTTGCAACCTTTACACTGTACATAGATAATTCCGTTTCTATCGATAGCAACAAGCTTTGAGAGATGTTCGCTGCAACGATGCTTCACATCGTGATGTTTAACCTCGCGTTTTGTCATCACACACCTCGTTTTTTGATACTTATCTTGGACGGGATTTCGGGTTTTTTGTTAACCGCTTGTTCAGTTTTTTGTTCAAACGGAACGCCAAACTGTGGACATATGTCGTTTTTACAATAATGTACCGTGACGTGATACAGCTTTGTCGGTAGCGTTTCGGTGTTGTCGTTTTCCGTTACGTCATACCCCGCAAAGATAGGCATCTCAAGCCCACAGTTTTCGCATAAACCTTTTTTCATAGAAATAATTCCTTTCATTTTTTGTTTTTTGTGGATATATTTGGAGCTAAGAATTAGCGACGAGGCGGGCGGATGGTATCCGCCCCTACGTTCCGCCGTTTGTTGCGTGGTTCGAACGATGAGGACGGACGACCACAGGTCGCCCCTACTATCTTGTGTCAATCAAAACTTTACAAATACCCTCTCAGTCACTTCGTGACAGCTCTCCCAAAGGGAGAGCCATTCCCTCGGCTCTCCCTTTGGGAGAGCTGTCAATCTCGGATTGACTGAGAGGGCAAATGAAAAACTACACATGTAAACTTTTGGGTGACACAAGGTGCTACGACCATCAAATGTTGCGTTGTTCGAACGATGAGGGCGGACGACCATCAATTGGGGTTTGGTTCGGGATATGTGGACGGGATGTCGAGGACGCCATCCCCTACGTTCACCCGTTTGAAGCCAACGGCAGAACTCCAAAATTTTGTCATTTAAATTGCGGCGTAAGCCGCTCCGACATTCCACATTCTTAATTAACCATTAACATTCTTCTGCTTTTCCCAATAATCGATCTTGTCGGAACAGCCGGGAACGCCGAGTTTTTTCATGTCGTTCCAAAACTGTACCCATGTTTCGGGGTTTTCCCTTTGCCCATACGCTCCCATGTCAAGGTTACGTTGGAGCATCTCAAGCATAAACCGTTTGTCGCTGAAATCAACTCCGCTTTCGTCGACCGAAAAAAGATACTCGTCGGAAAAATAATAGTTTCCGTCGTCACCCTTTTCGATAAAATCATAGCGGTTAAACGTTTCGAGTGCCGCCACGCCGTCCTCGGTTTTGGACGCGAACGTTCTTTTGCCGTCGGAATACGCAAGCAACATCTTAAACATCAACTCGTACAACGCGGAATACGCTTTGTTTTTCATTATTCTGCGGCTTTGCTGGCGCCCTAGCACCTGCATAATCTGGGTTTCTTTTGCTCTTCCGCTTACCGCCGTGTTGTCTTTCCTACCTTGGAAACTATCCGATATTCCGAGAATGTTTTTTGCGCGTTCATAGTCGTAGTTTGCGGTTTTTTCAAAACTTTCGGTCGGGGCTTTTATGTCTACGACGTTTATCTTGCCGTAGTTTTCCGGCTTGCTTTCGATAATCGTCAAAGCGTCGTTTGTAAACCTTCTGCTCGTTCCTTGAGGAACTTCAACAACAGAACCGCTTTTAAGCAGAATATCGTTGCGCTTTGTAAGCTGGCGACACGCGCTTATATAATATTGGGCGATAGAATCGATGTCGCTTTTTCCATATAAAAAATCTTTGTTTGAGATATTTTTTCGTATCGTTATAGGAAACTGCGACGGATAATAAAACTCGATTTCGGTTGGTTTTTTAACGGCGCGTTTAATGACCTTAGTTCTTTTTTTGCCTATTGGATTTCCGTTTTTGTCATTTGCAACCATGCCAAGCTTATCAAAAACATAATCATAAACCGCTATTTCGTTTCCGTTGTTATCTTGTTCAAATACCTGTTCGCCCGTGTCAAAATCTTCGAGTATCGGGATTCCGTCGTTGTCGACGACGGGGGAAAACGCCGGTATCTTGGTCAAAACGTTTGTGCCGTCAGCGTTTGTTTTTTCAAAGATCTCGATATCTTTGTTTAACGTTTCAAATCGTTTTGAAACAACTTTAAACTTGTTTGACCCGCAAACACAACGTTTGTTTTGATCGATTACCTTGTCGCCACACACGGCACAGAAAACCTCTTTTCGCATCTCATAATCCGCTTGGTCTATCAAACAGGTATCCCCAACCCACGAAAAGCAGCCAATTCTTCCATCACTGTTTTTGTAATACGCTATTTTTTGTGTCACAAGTTCGTCTGATTTTATGTCGCTTGAGTCGTTTGAAAGATCCGCGTCAACCGTTTCGTCAAAGATACTTCGGTTTTTATACCGTGCGAACAACCGCTCTTTTGTGTCGTCAAACGTCAAAAAGATATAGTCCATCTGCCGAATGTCCGACACACCTTGTTGCGGTATAAGCTGTTTTGCCGAAAGAAGCCGAACATCAAGCTCGCCCGAGCGGTTGTTTTTTGTGCTAAACACGTCCCACTCGACAAAAAATGCCGTTCCGCCGTTAACGCGAACCTGTCTTTCGTCTATGTCGTTGAGCTCCTCAAACGGCAAACGTTCAACCTCGCTGCGCAAAAGTTTTTCGATAATCCTAGCGCCTCTAATTGTTTTTTCGTTTGGGTTTCTCGGCGTAACCTTTGGAAGCGGAATGTGGCTGTCTATGCCCGATTCGATAAGCTCTTCGGGAAAGTTCCAAACGGTTGAAAAGCTTCGCCCTCCCCCAACGTTTTCGCTTCCGCTATAAATAGCGTTTTGTCGGTCGAACGCAACAAACGCGTGTTGCCCCGACGGAGCGGTAAATCCATTTTTGTTTTTTTCAAACAGTTCCTGCCACCTGTTTAGAGAATATGTCTCGAACTGTCCTTCGATGTTTTTTTTAATCATTTAAAGGTTCTCCCCATTTTTTAATCATCTGTTGTTTCATCTCGTATGATGCGGTTTCAAAATCTTCCAGCATGTCGGACGAATAATGTTTTTTTTCGCTTTGTTGAGAAAGTTGTTTAAAACTTTGTTGTGTGCGTATTTCGGACGCTATCATGTCGGAAAACAAAAGGTCGTCGTGGTTGCCCGAAAGCGCGTCCGGTCGGCCGTTTTTGTCATAAACAAACGTTAACGCCTCGCGGAGCATGTCGATGTCGTAAAAAAGCTCTGAATGGTTGTTAATCGTGTCAACGGCTTTGTCGATTATAAGCGGCCTTGTGTTTCCGTCGGTTCTAAAACCGTATTTTGTAAGCTTGGTTTTTTTGAAATCATCCCTTTTTTCTCGTACATACTGGTTTGGATAATTAAGCCGCATAAGCTCTTCGATTGGGGCGGTGTTAAAGTTTGTTTCGATCCCTATCAAAGCGTCGTTGTAATAACGCCCCAAACAATAGAGCTGGTAGGTAAACGGCTTTGAGTTGTCGGGCGCCATGTGTATAGAACCCACCCTTTCGCCCGTGACATTGTTTATAACTGTTGCGGCATAAAAATCGTTTCCCTCTCCTTTTGTGTCCGCTCCGATAACATACGGCACGCCTTGTTGCGGCGGTATAAAAATCCTTATCCAGTTATGTTTGTTTTTTTTAAAACAAAAGTCGCTTATATAATCGTTACAGTCGGGGTCGTTAAAGTTAAATTCAAAACTTCCTTTTAAAAATGGCGTTTTTTTATAGAGCTTTTTAAGTTGTTCAATCCTTTCGGTTATAACTTCGTTATCGAAAACCGACTGTCTGGAAAGCGAAAACGCTTCGTCGGCACAGCTTGGATACTCCTGTTTAAACCGCCTTAACGACCCTTGACATTTATTTTTTATACACCACCTACGCCATTCCATCTGGTCGTCCGAAAGGTTATAAAGCGCTTGAAGTTGCTTTTCGTCTTGAGAAAACGGTTTTCCGCTGAACGGCATGACATAGTCTTCCGCTTCAAACCACGCCGTGAACACCGGGGCAAAATCGCTTTGGTTTGACACGGCGCGTTTCCATTCGTCGTAAAACGCGTCATGTCCGTTTGCGGTGCTTTCGATTAAAACCATCGTGTCGGGGCTAGCCGGAACGGTCTGCGCAAGCCCCAAAAGCACCTCGGTTTTTTCTCCTTTCCAAAAAGCATACTCCGAAATGTGGAGGTTTTGGAACGTTTCTCCCCTACCCGTCGTGTCGTTTCCCGCCGTCATCATGCGTATGAAACTTTCCCCATCCTCAAAACTAAAGCCAAGTTCTTTGGCGTTGCACACCGAAATTTCGGGAACGGTTAACTCTTGTTCAAGCTCCTCTTCATCTTTAAGGAGTTTCTTTTTGTTTTTAAGTCGTTTTCTCTTTTTGGCCAACACAACTTCCGGCATCGTGTCATAAAACCGTTTTGACATTCTAAAGAGATTTGCGGCGGCTTGGGCTTCGTGGGCAATAACTCCGCTTGTGACGTTGCTTTGCTTGATAGTTCTTATAAATATAATCGCTTCGGCAACGGTCGAAAACCCCATCTGTCGCGCCTTTAGAATGATAACCCTAATCGGTTTTTTTTCGCTTATCTGTTTTTCGATAGCGGCTATCAGTTTAAGTTGGGCCTTGTTTGGAACAAAATCTACAATACCGCCGTTTTTGTCCTTAATTTTAAGGGTTTTAATATCGTTTAAAAATCTCTCTATATTAATGCTCTCCCTTCATTCAAATTTAGCGTTCTCTTTTTATGTTTGTTTAGCTTTATTTTTAACCGCGGAAAAACTACAAAAATCCTTAACCGAACAATAGTCGCGACACTTTTTGTCCTCGCCTTCGATAGCCTCGATGTAGTCACCTTTGTTTTCGTTTATAAATCGCGCCGCTTCGGTTCGCGTTGTAAAAACCTTAACCGGAGTTTTTTTGCCAAACGTCTTGACCGCGAATCTAATCCCCTCGTTAAACCGAAAGTTCATAGAACATTCGGGGATTGCGTCGTCCGGCATGTATTGGTAAATGTCTATATCTTTAAACCTGTTAAATATAAATCGTTCAATAAAACAAAAATCGTTATTTGAAAAATTAAACTCGACCTTTTGTATCGGGTGTTTTGGGTAATTTTGATTTTTCAACTGTTTAGTTTTGGAGAAATCTTTTAAAAATAAAACTACCTCCCCTTTGTATACGGAAAATCCCAAACTTTTAAGCATATATGCATAGATTAAAAGCTGTTTTCGGTAATCTTCAAAATCGCCTCTCAAAAATTTCGAACAGACGGTCGTTTTGTAGTCGACGATAAGCCCTTTATTTTGATCGTACAAATCAAACTGCCCCGAAAGAATATAGTCGCCAACCGTTATCTCGATGCGCTGCTCTTTTTGTTGTCCCTCTTCAAGCGTTTGATTTTCAAGCAAAAGATGCACAGCCGACCCAAAAAACTTGTATGCCATGTCGGACACATCAACCGATATGTTGTCGCCATGTCGCTTCTCGAGAATTATCTCTTTAACCCCTTTTAACAGAGAAGTCACGCGATATTCGTTTTGTCGAAGCCGGGTGTTGTTTGAGGCAAATCGCACAAGTTGACTTGGCAAGTTATAGATATTAGTGATGTTCATATAAAACCTCATAAAGTACGTGTTGTTGACCGGGATGTCAATTAAGTTAAAACTGATTTTCAAACGCAAGTTTAAATAAATTTTGTTTGAGGGTTAAGGCCAAAACTCGATATAATAATTAATTGTGTCAGTATTTGCCATTTTCCCTCAAACAATTGACAGTTTACGGATTAACGTATATAATTAAATTGTAATGTCTAATACATACGGAAATCCGAACTGTTGTTGTGATTATATACTGAATTCAGTATAATTGCAAGTGTTTTTGTACGTTATTCCGTATTTTTGTTTAAATGCACAGAAAGGTAAGATGTATAATGTACAATTTGTATAATAGAATTGAAGATTTATGTAATAGAAAACAGATAAAAGTTGGCAAGCTTTGCAAAGAAATCGGAATCACACAAGGTGTTTTGACCGATTTAAAGATGGGAAGAACAAAACATCTGTCGATTCCTACGCTTGAGAAGATAGCGGATTATTTTGAAATCGCGGTGGATGAGCTTTTGTCGCAACAAAAAAAGGCCGACAGCGTTGTCGACCTTACGAATCAAGAACAGGCTATTCTTGATTTTTATCGCTCTGCTCCTCCCGAGATTCGAGCGATGATTGATAAAATTGCACAATCTTGATTATCTGTTCCCGCTTGTGTTTGTCCTTTAATGCCTCCAACAGTTTTGCTTCCTTTCTATCCAAATTTTGTTTCCTCCCCTTTTTTTGCGAACTTATGTTCTTTGCGTTATATTACCATAACCGCTGTACGATAAATTGTACTTGTATAATATTACAAAATTAAAAAGAACGTTGTCGAAAGGTGTTGAGAGGGGTAAAACAAACTGTTTTGATGTAACGACAGGGAGATTTACGGCTGATTTTGTTTAAAACACAAGGTTTTTTAGGTTTCGTCATAAAGTAAACAGTTAAGGTGTCGGCTTGCGTCGACATCGTTTTTTATAATACAAACAAACTTCGCCTTACGGCGGAGCTCTTTGAAATAAACTGTACGAACTAAACTAGCCCTAACCGATGTTGTAAGTGATGACTTTTATAATTTTACAAAAAAAAGTCGTCGCAAACTAAGCGAAGTTTGCGACGAGTGGGGTGGATAATGGGACTTGAACCCACGGCCCCCAGGGCCACAACCTGGTACTCTAACCAACTGAGCTATATCCACCAAATTTTTTTCAGATAATAAAAAAAGCCCGCCTAAAAAAGAATGGCGCGCCTGAAGAGACTCGAACTCCTGACCCACTGCTTAGAAGGCAGTTGCTCTATCCACCTGAGCTACAGGCGCCCGTCCTACCACACAACGACAAGATAGAAACATCACATCGTCTACTAGCGGTTATGGAGCGGGTGATGGGAATCGAACCCACGTATTCAGCTTGGAAGGCTGATGTTCTACCATTGAACTACACCCGCATAAATCATCTGACAGTGAGTTATTATATCAAAAAAAAACCCACATGTCAATACAAAAACTCAAAAAACTTATATTATATTTTCTTAAATCTTGCTTAGCGCGATTTGTCGATAATCCAAAGCTATCGATTAAGGCTTCGCCTTGATCCGGTAGCCTTGGTTATTTTGTCGACGTTAAAAAACTCTTAAAAAAACAATCCGATAACCGGAAGAATAAGCGACGCTACAAGGGCAAAAACCAAAACAACGCTTATTACAATCGCAACGGTTTTTTTAAATCTTTCGTTTTGCATCTAGTAAAAACTCCTTATTAATAAAATGCCTATCTTTTAAAAATTAACCTTTAATACACAACGGTTCTAACGTATCAAGATTTTCTATTTTTGTCTACCTTTTGTTTTAATATCTTGTTTTTTTAAAGATTTTTCGACCACAACTATGTTTGCGGAAAACAAAAACAACGTAATCGCCGAGAGCACGTCGGATACTATCAAAGCCGAATCAAGCACAAATATTTGGCTTAACGTAAATGCGAGTTCAGGACCCGCAAGGCCGACGACCCAAACAAGACAAAACACCGACGTAGAAATTAACGCGGCGTAATCGCGAACAGAGAAATTAAATGCTAAAAACCTTGAAAACTTTGCGAACCCGAGCGCCAACGAAACAAGCGAAAAAAGCGCTATTATCTCGGCGGATTGGTGTTGGTTAATCGATTTTCCAAGAAAACCGGAAAGCGCTCTTGAATAGAACCACAGGACTATCGACAAAGAAAAATACGAGTTAACCGCAAGTTCGCCTTTGCCGCGTAAAAACCACAACGACACGAGTATCAACCAAAACATCGCAACAAGCCCGCTTATCGCCGATATTAAATCAAGAACAAGCTCAATGACGCTTGCGTAAATCGACATGAATATAGGTTGGTTAAACGTTGATATTCCGATTATAACCCTATATCCAATCGAAACGGAACTCGCGCCGATTAAAATGGCGGTCACGGTGAACAGGACGGGGAAAACACCCATATGAAAAGCTTTTATCTCGTTTTTTGAAAAAAACGCATCCTGTTCAGACAGGTTTTTAGTTTTTTTTCGATACTGTAAAAATATAATTACTGCAAAGCCGACACAGGCAAGGTATGCCGTAAAATGAATAAAGTCAACGAGCAATGTATTTATTCCCATTCCCGATATAAACAAAACGTCGAGAAATCGTAACGAGAAAAAAAGTAACGCAACCGATATTAAAAAAAGAATTGGTGATTTTCTCAAAGTTTTCTATCCTCAATTTGAATGTATTCACGTTGTTCACCCAGATATTTATAAGCCGGGCGAATTATTCTGTTGCTAAAAAGTTTTTCTTCAACCCTATGCGCACACCAACCGCTTATACGAGAAACCGCAAAAAGCGGGGTGAAAAGTTCGGTTGGAAGACCCATAGAACGATATACAAGTCCCGAATACAAATCGACGTTTGCACAGATATCTTTGCCACCTTTTTTGCGGTTGAAAACCACGGGAGCAAGACGTTCTACGGCGTATGCCAAAGTAAACAGGTCGCTTTGTCCATTTTTGTCCGCTATCGTCCGAAGGTTTTCGCGAAGAATAACGGCTCTCGGGTCGCTTAAGGTATAAACTGCGTGGCCGACGCCGTAGATAAGCCCGGTTTTGTCGTACGCTTGTTTATCAACTATCTTTTCGAGATATCTTTCGATCTCGCTGTCGTCATTGATGTTGGAAATGTTGTTTTTCATGTCGTCCAACATATCCATAACTTTGATATTAGCTCCGCCGTGGCGAGGGCCTTTAAGAGAACTTATTCCGGCAGCAATTGCGCTGTAGGTATCTGTTCCGGTCGATGTTACTACCCTTGTTGTAAATGTGCTGTTGTTACCGCCACCGTGGTCGGCGTGGAGCACAAGACAAAGGTCGAGAAGTTTTGCTTCTTCGCGGGTAAACTCTTTATTAGGACGTATCGTGCGAAGTATGTTTTCCGCTATCGAAAGTTCCGGTTTTGTTTGGTGAAAATACATGCTCTTGTTATCATATGCCCAGCGTTTAGATTGATACGCGTAAACCATTATTGTTGGCATACACGAGATAAGCGTAACAGCTTGGTGGAGCGCATTTTCAAGCGAACCTTCCTCTGCAAGGTTATCATATGTGTAAAGCGCAAGGATTGAACTAGCCATCTTGTTCATTATGTCGGGAGAAGGACATTTCATTATCATATCTTCGGCAAAACCGTCTGGAAGTTTGCGAAACTCGGCTATAAATTCGCGGAACATCGCGAGTTGTCCTTTTGTCGGAAGCGAACCGAACAAAAGAAGCCACGTTACCTCTTCAAACATAAACATATCTTTTTGTTTGCCATAGTCCACGATATCTTGGACGTTTATTCCGCGATAGATCAAACTACCTTCAACCGGAATTTTTTGTTCCATAATGTTTTCGTCATATCCAACAACGTTACAGATGCTTGTAAGCCCCGCAAGAACGCCCGTTCCGTTTTTGTTCCTAAGCCCTCTTTTCACGTCATAGGTGCTGTAGTCTTTTTCCGAGATATAGTTATATTTTTTGAATTCTTCACATAGATATTTAAAGTTCTCTCTGTTGTGTGGAGTCATCGCCCTATGCAAAACACCATCTCCCCTCAAAATTTATATAAGTATAGGTATTATTTAAGATTATATAGAGATATATCTTTTTAGTCAATAGCAAAACATATCAAAAAAGTTTGTTTTGTTGTTCTTTTCTAGGCGGTATAGTTTAAAAAAATGTGTGTTTTTTTTGTCAAAACATTTTAAAACATTACAACTCTTATATATACGAAACAAAATTTCACTTTAAAGAAAGGTTGGATATAATTTTGAAAACAAAGATAAGAATTTCGGTGTTGGTGCTTTTTATCGCGGCTATGTTTGTTTCTCCTCTTTTGTCGCTTTTAGGTGGCGGGACATGGGCGGCTTCGTCAAATGTTACACAAAGCGACGAAGTTAAAATTATCCCCGATCAAAAACAATCCGCCATCCCTCAAGGAGAACCGATGCTGATTTTCGACGCCGCAACAAACACAGTCCTCGAGATGTCCGAGTTTGATTATGTCATAGGCGCAGTTATGTCGGAAATTCCGCTTTCATATAACGCCGAGGCTATCAAAGCACAGGCGGTCGCGACGCATACCTATGCGCTGTTTGTCAAAGCATATCAACAAAAAAATCCGACACCTGAACTTTTGGGCGGTTATTTGTCGGTTAACACCGACACAAGGACGGGGTTTATGACGGAACAAAAGGGAAAAGAGTTTTATGGCGACAGCTATGACGACCTGTATAAAAAACTTTTCGACTGTGTTACCGAGGTGTTTGGCAACGTCGTCACGTATGACAAAAATATAATAAGTGCGTGTTATTTTGCTATCTCGTCGGGGGCAACCGAAAACAGCGAAAACGTGTTTTCGACGCCGCTTCCGTATCTTGTGACGGTTGATAGCTCGTGGGACGGAATGTCGGAACGTTTCACCGAAACAAAGATTTTAACCCCGTCCGATTTCAGCGCGTTGATGACGCTTAATTTCCAAAATTTCGAAACGTTTGGTTCGCCCAACGAATGGGTTGGCGAGTCACAAAAGAGCCAGGCCGGAACTGTTTTATCGCTTAATGTTTGCGGGTTGGAGTACAGCGGGGTCGAAATACGGTCGGCGTTGTCGCTTCGTTCCGCCGCGTTTGACATAAGCTATGACGACGAACAAAATCTTTTTGAGATTGTCACAAAAGGCTACGGTCACAACGTTGGGTTAAGCCAGTTCGGCGCAAACATTATGGCGGGCAAAGGAAACAGCTATGACGAGATCTTGACCTATTACTATACCGGAACCGAAATCACTAAGATATACTAGTGTTTCCACTTGCTCTCTCAGTCAATCCGAGATTGACAATCTCTCGATTAATTTTAGGGAGAAACGAGAAATGATGCTCGCCCCATATTGAAAACAAAAGGTTTTCAATATGGGGCGAGTGCACAAAGTGACTGAGAAGGTTATTTGCAAATGTTTGCTTGTCACAAGATATACTAATTTTTTGTCGCTAACGTCTTTTTATACGTTATCAAAAGAAGAATTCCGGCAACCGTCGCCGACGTAGCGTCCGCTATCGGTTCGGCATAGTATACCCCCATAACGCCAAAGGCGGACGACAGAATAAACGCGAGCGGTATCAAAAGGATGACTTTACGAAGCAGAGCTACAAAAAGCGATATTCCGGCTTTGCCTAAACCTATAAACGTGCTTTGAGCCGTCATTTGAATTCCGAATATAGTCATACCCGCAACAAAGATCGGAGTAACCTGTTCAAGCAACGCGATAAGCTGGGCGTCGGTTGTGAAAAGCTTTGCGAAAAAAGAAGGGTTTAACATCGCAAACGTGCTAAAAGCAAACGCCATTGTGAACGCCACAACAAAGGTATAGCGTATCGTTTTTTTAACTCTGTCAAAGTTTCCGGCGCCATAGTTAAAACTTATTATCGGTTGGATACCAGATGTAAAGCCGCTTATAGGTACCATGATAAGTTGTATGATGCTTAAAAGGACCGTCATCGAGCCAACATAAATGTCGCCACCATATCGTTGCAATAAGCTGTTAAAAACTATATAGATTGCGCTTTCGGTAACCTGCATAATAAAAGGCGAAACCCCAAGCGAAGAAATTCTTGCGATTATCTTGAAATTTGGAACAATGTTTTGTGTTTTGATAATTAGAGACGAACGTTTTGACACTAAAAACGAAAACACCCAAACGGCGCTTATCGCTTGACTTATAATCGTTGCAAGCGCCGCGCCCTTTACCCCCATGTCAAAGCCAAAGATAAAAATAGGGTCGAGGATTATGTTTGTAATCGCGCCTATTAAGATAGACACCATAGCGGTCGTCGCCTTTCCTTGACAGGAAATATAGCTGTTTAAGCCAAGCGAAATCTGGACAAAAACGGTCCCGACAAGGTATATGCTAAGATAGTCGTTTGCGTAAACAAACGTGTCTTCGCTTGCGCCAAAGGTATATAAAATCGGTTGTTTAAAAAGGAAAAATAAAGTCGTCAAAACTACCGAAAACGTAAGTATAAGCACAACAGCGTTTCCGAGAATCTTTTCCGCTTTTTCTTTGTCCCCTTTGCCAAGTTCGATGGCCGCAAGCGGCGCGCCGCCCATTCCGGCAAACGCGCTAAACGCAGAAATTATCATTATTACCGGGAAACAGACGCCAAGTCCGGTTAGCGCAAGCGACCCTACGTCCTCTATTCGTCCTATATAGATACGGTCGACGATGTTGTACAACACGTTGATTAACTGTGCTACTATCATTGGGATTGAAAGTTTAACCATAAGTCTAGGTATGCTTTCAACTCCAAGTTTTTTTTCCGAGGCCAACATATACTTTTTTTATCTCCTAACGATTTATGTAAAAAATTTTGTTTGTGAAAAATTGTTGCCCAAATAAACAATGTATTTTAATATACACCATTTAAATGGAAATTTCAAACGATTGTATAACATATCAAAAAAACATATTACCGTTTGGCGGTGAATATACTTATACTAATCTACATTAATTAAAGGTTGGGGGAATATGGAGCAACAAGCGACCAAAAAGAAACACATCGTTAATATACAAGACAGGGCGCACTTAAACTTTTCCGGAATAGACGACGTGGTCAACAGCGATAGCACAGTCGTTGTGTGTAAAGTTTCGGGAATGGTTATGGTTATTCGTGGCGAAAGCTTAAAGATTAAAAGGTTTGACACCAAAAATGGGGATCTTATAATTGACGGGGTTTTTTCGTCGCTTGAGTATCTTGAGAATAAACAAAGAAACGCCGGCGGGTTTTTCGGGAAGTTGTTCGGATGACGGTTTTAAAACCTGACTTTATATTGTTTATGAACGACGGGCTATATGCCGCCGGCCTTGGGGTTTGGCTTTCGCTTTGCTACCACGTCTTCTCGCGTCTTGTGCCGGCAAAAAATATCGTAGTTGGTATTGTTTCGTATTGTTTGTTTTTTTGTTTAACCGGTGTTATAACGTTTTTTTTCATTATCGGTCGAACGTTTGCCGCCGAACCTCGTTGGTTTATCTTTTTTGGTCTTTGTATTGGAATGATTGCATATTATACCGCCTTGTCGCCTTTTGTTTCGCTTTTTTTGCGAATAGCGTTTCGTGCTTTAAGAAAGATTAAGCGCGCCGTTTGTCGCGGCGGCACAACTTTAATTTTAATAGTAACAACGTTTGTGCTTAAGATTAACGGTTATATTAAAACGAAAAAAAATATATACAAGAAAAACTTGAAAAACAAACAGGATATAGTGTATAATCAACTTAAAACCCAGGAAATTTTAAACGAGATTAAAGGGAGAAATAAAAGTGGCGAGAAAGTCGACAAAAAACACAAAAGACACAAAATCAAAAAAGCAAAGTCGCCTGTCCAAAAAAACTAAACTTTTCACGGCGATAACGATTGTGCTCTCGCTTTCACTTATAGCCTCGGTTATCTCGACCCAGGTTTCTATCGCGCGCGAAAACGAGATTCTTAACGGCATAAATAAAGAGATCGCGAGCGAAAGTCTAATCAAAGATGAATACGAAAGATTAAGCCAAGAAAACAACGAAGACGAATACATGGAACGCGTAGCGCGCGAAAAACTCGGCTATGCTTTACCGGACGAAGAAGTTTATGTCGACCTTCCGGGTTCCGAATGAACTAATCAAATAGTTAAATAAAAAAAACCGCCCTATTGTGGGCGGAAAAAAGAATATAGAGGGAATGCGATTATTATTATATCGCATTCCTTTTGTTTATTCTGTCTAAAAATGTCGAAAAATTTTAACCGATTATCTATTTAATATTATTATTTTTAATGTTATAATATATAAACCATAACAGACGATAAATGATTTTAAAAAATCATTTAATCGTTTGAATAATCAATGGGAGGTTATATCATGAACATTAAAACAGTTGGACGCAAGGTTAACCTCAAGGAGCATTTTCTTACGACTGTAGAAAAAAGGCTTGAGAAATTCGACAGATATTTTGACGCAGACGCGGAAGCAACCGTAACCGTGACGGTCGAAACAAATCGTCAGACAGTCGAGATAACGGTGAAAAACAAAGGTTTTATCTACCGTGCAGAACGTGCCGCCGAAGAGATGGAGGATGCTTTTGCTGATGCCGCGGATTCGATTGACAAACAAATCGTAAAACACAAATCAAAACTCGGTACAAGGATTAAGGCGCATGAGCCGGAACCTGTGCTTGAAACGGTCGACGAGTTTGTTGACGACGAATTCAGGATTGTAAAAGAAAAGAGGTTCGAGCTTAAACCCATGACGGTTGAAGAAGCTATTCTTCGTATGAACCTTTTAGGACACACGTTCTTTATTTTCCAAAACATTGACGGAGAGGTCTCGGTCGTATATAAACGCAAAGATGACGACTATGGCCTGCTTATACCAAACTAAAAAAATCTAATATATAATTTTACATTTTAAAAACAGATAATGTGAATATAGGGGACGGGTCCCCGTCTCGAATGTTTTAAAACATCGGAACGGCCCCGTTCCCTGTAATTATGTTTGAAATAAAAAGAGAAAGATTAGGAGAATAAATTGGAATATAAAGCAGTTGCGACATGTATGTTTGGGCTTGAATCTATCGTGTCGTTTGAAGTTAAAAGACAAGGCGCAAAGGATGTCACGGTGACCGACGGACGTATAACGTTTTCGGCGGACGGCGAAACGCTTGCAAAGGTTAACGTAAACGTAAGAACGGCGGAAAGGGTCTTGATTATACTATCCGAATTTTCCGCAAAGACGTTTGACGAACTTTTTGACAACGTGAAAGAGATACCTTTTAAACATTACATAGAACAAAAAGACGCGTTCCCCGTTAAGGGCTATACGATGAACAGCGTTTTGTCCAGCGTTCCCGCCTGTCAATCTATAATAAAAAAAGCGATAGTCGAACGCCTTAAAAGCGATTACAATTCGCCGTTCTTGACCGAAAAAAGCGGCATAACCAAAAAAATTCAATTTTCCATAGTGAAAGATCATTGCACCATAATGCTCGACACGTCGGGCGACGGATTACACAAAAGAGGATATCGCCCGCTTTTAAACGTTGCTCCGATAAAAGAGACACTTGGGGCGGGGATCTGTGACTTTGCACGTGTGTTCCCCGAAAGCAGAGTTGTCGATCCATTTTGCGGAAGCGGAACGCTTGTTATCGAAGCGGCGCTTCGCGCGTCCGGAATCGCGCCCGGTTTAACAAGAAAATTTGCGGGCGAAAACTACGGTTTTTTAGGGAACGACGTTTTCGAAAAGGCAAAAACCGAAGCGCGCGCGGCGATTAAAAAAGATGTTGAGTTTTGCGGAATGGGTTTTGATATAAACCCCGAAGCGGTTGAGGTTGCAAGAGAAAACGCAAAAAGGGCTGGGGTTTCCCACCTTGTTACGTTTGAAGTCGCCGACGCGCTAGAGCTTAAAACACAACCAAACGACATAATAATAACCAACCCTCCGTATGGCGAGCGCCTTATGAGCGAGGACGAAGCGGAACTGTTGTACAAACACTTTTCGAAAAATCTTGAGACTCAAAGCTACAAGGGATTGTATCTCATAACAAACCACCCCGAGTTTGAAAAGATATTCGGAAAAAAAGCAAACAAAAGACGAAAGCTTTACAATGGTATGATACCGTGTCAGCTTTACATGTATTTCTAGTTTTTTCTATGAATTTCTACAAATTTCGGTTGACTTATCGGCGGTTTGTGTGGTAGTGTTTACTAGAAGAAAGGTGTTGAAAAAGAGATGTTAAGAAAATTTTTGGCAACGCTTAGTTTTGTTTGTGCCATGTTGTTTATCGGGTTTTTTGTATATCCCGACCAAGTTGAAGCGAGCAGCGGCGTTATCCGCGTCGGATATATATCGGATAGCGGTTTTGTTTACGACCAAGATTCGTTTAATTACAAAGGTTATGGCTTCGACCTTTTAAAACAGATAGAATTAAACACCGACATGACGTTTGAGTTTGTTCCGATAAGCATGGACCAAGCCGAAAACCCCGACTTTAACGAGGTCGATGTTTTGGGTGGGTTTTTTGCCGTTGAGGAGCTTTTGACACACTACACGTTAGTAGAGCCTTCAATCGGCAACACAAGGTTAGCACTTGTTGCGAAAAATCGAGTGGACGACGGGGTTTATTTTAACGACCCCCAAAGCATAAACGGAAAGACAGTTGCAACGTACGAGCGAAGCATTGCGAACTCGGCGTTTGAAAACTATCTTGCGGCGAACAATATAGCGGTTCAATACATAATAAGTGGCAGAGAGGGTTACATGTATGTCGAAGCGGATTATTATCTAACCGACATGCAAAACTACAACAACCACAATCTGCTTTCGGTTTTAAGCCTTGACACATATCCCGTATATCTAATGGTTAACAGCGAAAATCCCGAACTTGCGCAGGAGCTCGGTTTTGCGATTAATTCTTTGATTTTTAATGACACGAATTATTTTTATGAACTTTACGAGAAATACGGATATCTTTCCCCCGAAACGGGCGGAAACATTATAACAAGAGAACAACAAGAACTTTTGCGTTCTAAAGTTTGGCGAGTTGGCTATTCGGAAGACAGCGCGCCATATCAATACACCGGCGAGGGTGGCGAAGCGGACGGAATTTCCGTTCGGTTGTTGCAAGACATGGCAACAAATCACGGGTTTGAAATCGAGTTTATTCCGTATAGCCCAAGTGAAATAAACCCCGACCCAAACGAATTTGACATAGTAATATCGTTAACCGGCGACCTTGAGTTTATGAAACAAAACTATTCGGCAACGTTGCCGCTTGCCGAATATCCGATGATATTGTTTTCAAACGACAACGTTTTTGACGGCGGTGTCGAGGGAACGGTTGGCATGATGGATTACCTATCGTTTGACTATAACAAGTTCGATAAACAATACCCCGAACTTGAGCTAGTTAAATATACAGATTTTGAACAACTTTTGAAGGATAGCGAATCGGATGTCGTTTCAAACGCTATCTTCTCGGAAAGTTATTTCGAACTTAAAAGAAAACAAGACGAGGTTTCATACGACCAATATATCTATACAACGGAATATATCTTGTTGTCATCGATGTTTATCTCGAACAACCTACCCGAAGAATATACAACTATCTTTAACAACCTAACCCACGGAATCGACGAACACACTTTACACATAATAAACGAACAAGAGATCGAAAAATACATCCCGGAATACACTCCGTTAGAACTTTTGGTTGAATATTGGTGGCTTATAACTATTCTCGTTGCCCTTATAGCGGCGGCGTTCGTGTTTGAGATTATGCGAGGGGCAAACAAAAGGAAACAGGCGGTTTTACATACCCTTAACACGGATAAACTAACCGGATTAAAATCTATGCATCTCTTTAACGAACAAGCAAAAGTTTTGCTTGAGGAAGCGGACGTTAAAACCCACGAAGTTATATCAATCGACATTGACTATTTTAGAACTATCAATTCATATTCCGGAATGGAAAAGGGCGATATAATCATAAAAGATATGGCAAAGTCCCTAGTTGCCGGATACGAAGGATTCCCGGTACTTATCGGAAGGGTCACGGCAGAACAGTTTGTTGTTTTACACAAATGCTATGACGGCGAAGGCATCAAAAAGATATCCGAGGAGAGAATTCTCCCAAGCATTAGAGAAACGATGGGCAAAAACTACAACGTTAGCCTGTCGGTTGGAACGTATGTAATCGAAGACCCGAAAGAACCGGTAAACACGATAATCGACCGCGCCAACCTTGCGCGAATTGCGGGTAAAAAAATACACAAAACAACGTTTATAACGTTTAACGACAAGATGAAACTTGAATACGAAAAGATGGCGAACATAACTTTCCGAATGGAAAAAGCGCTTATCGACCGCGAGTTCCACGTTGTTTACCAACCCAAAATAGATTGCAAAACGTTTGAAGTTTGCGGAGCCGAGGCGCTTGTTAGGTGGAAACCACATTACGGCGACAACATCTATCCAAACGATTTTATACCGATTTTCGAGACAAACGGATTTATAGCCGACCTTGATTTATACGTATTTGAAGAAGTTTGCAACTTTATCAAAAGTAAAAACCGAAAAGAAGAGATGCCGATTATATCGGTTAACCTTTCGTCGTTTACGCTAATTCAAGAAAAGGCTATCGGCAACCTTATAAAAATAGCAAAAAAATATGATATCAAGCCGAAACAAATAGAGATTGAAATTGGGGAAAATCCCGTCGTGTCGTTCGACAGTTTAATGAAAACAAGGATAAACCAACTCAGGGTTTTCGGGTTCCACCTTGCTATCGACGATTTCGGAACGGGAACCTCGTCGGTCAACAGGTTGTTGGAATACAAGGCGGAATATGTTAAATTGGACAAAGAGTTTATCGAAAACGCCACGGGAGACGAAAGTGAATATACCGTTGTTAAAAACATCATTCGACTTATAAAAGACCTTAACATGAAGGTTGTTTGCGAAGGTGTCGAGACAAAGGAACAAGCAAAAATTTTAGTCGACCTCGGTTGCGACATAGCGCAAGGATACTATTTTGAGAAACCGCTTGAATCCAATGAATTCAGGAGAATTTTGAATACATATAAATCATATAAACTTGACAAAACCGAATCGGAACAATAGATAGTTGCCAAAAAAAACGACTACGTTTGTAGATTTTAGGAAAAAAGAAACAAATAACACAAAAAACACAAAAACCCTTTTGTTTATGTTGAAACAAAGGGGTTTTTATGTTATATTATTCTGTGAATGACTTTTGAAAGGTATCGAAAAATTAATGGGTTTTCAACTTCAAAACTACACGGTTCAAAAAACTCAAAATGGGTTTAACATAACCTCACATATAAACGGGGTAAACAAGCTTTACTATTCCGTTTCGCCCGATGGGTTTTCAAGTGATAATTTTTTATGTGAGTTTGTAAACGAGGTTACGGTTGAAGACGACCTGCCTAATTACAGGGTGTATTTTCATATACTAAATGGCGGTTTATACAGCGTCGCAAGTGAACGCCATGTTGTGGTTGACGGAATGCGAAACGTCCGCGAACTTGGCGGATATAACACAGAAGATCAAAAAAGTTTTGTTAAACCGGGGGTTATCTTCCGAAGCGGACATCTTGCAAAGGTCACGGAAGGCGGGTTGAAGACGCTTGAAGATATCGGGTTTAAATATATCTTAGATTTTAGAGCAGCCAACGAAACAGAAAATCTTTTAGATAAACAAGT
Source organism: uncultured Oscillospiraceae bacterium (assembly GCA_964368445.1). GTDB lineage: Bacteria > Bacillota > Clostridia > Oscillospirales > Ruminococcaceae > CAYJAY01. The sequence goes on along the minus strand of CAYJAY010000015.1, from coordinate 6,438 downwards.
TAGCGGCGCATCTATGAAAACGATACCCGCTATTATATTTAAAGACGGGGACGAAAGCGCCGGAAACAGCACATTTGTTTTGCGCGATTTTTTAAGCGAACCGCGCGAAAAAAGGCTTAGGTCAAAAACGATGTTAACAAGCCATTATAAAGAGATGCCGTTTTCTAATGAAGCGTACAAAGATCTTTTCAAAAATCTTTTAAACGACAACGTTCCAATAATGTTTCATTGTGCTGCCGGAAAAGACAGGACAGGGGTAGCGGCGCTTTTGATACTTTTGGTTCTTGGCGTTCCGGTTGAAACCGCCGTATATGATTACATGTTAACGGCAACAGGACAAAAAGAATTTTTCGCATCGCTCATAGAAAAAAATAAAGATCTGTTTTTAAACGAACTTGATTATATAATATTTGACGAGGTTATGTCGGTTAGAGAAAGCAACATACGGTATACCGTCGAAGAGATATTTAAAAGATATTCTGACATCGAAAGTTTCGCGGTTGAAAACCTTGACATAAGCTATGATGACATAGCCATTTTAAGGGATAAATACCTAATAAGCCATTAGAATATAAAGGCTTTAACAACATACCATAAATTCAAAAGATTAAGGGGCGTTATCAACGTGAATATATCTGTTTTGGATACAACGCTTCGAGACGGCGCACAGGGGAGCGGCGTATACTTCTCGGTTGCGGACAAGCTTGGAATTGTGCTTTTGCTTGACAATCTCGGAATTCAATATATCGAAGCGGGTAATCCCGGAAGCAACCCGAAAGACCGCGAGTTTTTCACAAAGGTTAAAGAGATTAAACTTAACAACGCTAAGATAGTCGCGTTTGGCGCGACACGTAAAAAAAACATGTCGGCCGAACAAGACTCGGGGTTAAGGTCGCTTATCCAAGCAGACACACAATACGTTTCGATTGTCGGCAAAAGTTCCGTTTTCCAGGTCGAACATGTGCTTAAAACGACAAAACAACAAAATCTCGAGATGATAGAGGACACGATAAAATATCTTAAGGGATTTGGAAAAAAAGTTTTTTTTGACGCAGAACATTTTTATGACGGTTACAACGACGACCAAGATTATGCGCTTAAGTCGTTAAAGGTTGCTAAGGACGCGGGCGCAGACATGCTTGTTTTGTGTGACACAAGGGGAGCTTGCTTTCCAAGTGACGCGTATGAAATTACAAAGAAAATTGTAGAGACGTTTAGCGACATAGAAGTTTCGGCACATTTCCACAACGACATAGGTTGCGCTGTCGCAAACACCGTCGAGGCGACAAGGGCGGGCGCAAAAAATATACAAGGAACGTTTCTCGGGATTGGGGAACGAACGGGCAACGCTTCGCTTGCCGTAACAATTCCAAACTTACAGTTAAAGCTCGGGTATTCCGTACTGCCTCCCGAAAGCTTGCGATATTTCACAAGGACCGCAATACACGTTGCCGAGCTTAGTAATATGGTTGTCGAAGCGAACCAACCGTATATAGGATCTTCCGCGTTTTCACACAAAGCCGGTATGCACATAGACGGAGTTGCGAAAAACAACCTGTCGTTTGAACATATCGACCCGCTAGAGGTTGGAAACAAACGCAACATTCTTTTGAGTGAGATGAGCGGAAAAGCCGCGATTCTTGAAAAGATTATCGGCATGGAACAGGATGTACCAACCGACAACGAAACGGTTGACCGACTTGTAGAACGCCTTAAACGCCAAGAACAAAACGGACATCAATATGAATTTGCTTCTGCCAGTTTTAACGTTATGGTGTTAAAAGAACTTGGAATGCTTGAAGAATTTTTCAAGCTTGTAAGCTACACTATTGTTGGCGAGCGAACCGAAAGCGACGGGCGACGAAAATCTCTTGCCGTCGTTAAAATTTCGGTTGGAGACAAACAAGAGATCTGCGCGCGCGAGGGAGACGGCCCTGTCCACGCGCTCGACCGAAGCTTAAGGGGCGCGCTTGAAACGTTTTATCCGGCGGTTGCCCAAACAAAACTCGTAGACTATCGAGTTAGGGTCATAAACCCAGAGGACGCGACTGCGTCTAGGGTTCGCGTCATCATTGAAACGGCGGGCGACAACGAAAGATGGTCAACACTTGGGGTTTCAGCAGACATAATCGACGCTAGTTTTAAAGCAATTACCGATTCGGTTTTATACTATTTACATTCAAACAAATTTAACAAAGAGGTATTATAATGGGAAGCGTAATAACAACTAAACCTTTCGCAAAACTTCAAGATGGCAAAGACGTGACAGAATTTATCTTTAAAGATCAAAAAGGCCAAACAGCTTCGATACTAGACTATGGCGTTACAATTAGAATACTTGAAGTTTTCGGAAACGACGGAAAACTCTATGATGTCGCGCTTGGATATGATGATATCGAAAGCTATGTCGGGTGTACGGCGTATTTCGGAACAACGGTCGGAAGGGTCGCAAACAGAATAGCAAACGGTGAATTTACCCTTAACGGAGTTGATTATAAACTTTTTCAAAACGACGGGATAAACACCCTCCACGGCGGGAAATATGGTTTTTGTAAAAAAGTTTTTGATGCCAAGATCGACGGGAACGCGGTAGTGTTTAGTTATCTTAGCGCCGACATGGAGGAAGGGTTTCCCGGAAATCTCTCTCTTACGATAACAACGACGTTTGAAGACGGAAAACTTCTGTTTGACTATGAGTTTGTTTCAGACAAAGACACAATTGTGGGCCTTACAAACCATAACTATTTTAACCTTAACGGACATAAAAGCCACGATGTTTTAAATCATACCGTTACGCTTGAGGCAGACGAATATTGCGAATGTAACGACGGTCTTTTGTCCCAATGCCCGGCGGCAGACGTTACAAACACGCCGTTCGATTTCAGATCAGGAAAGACTATCGACGAAGGTTTGTCGGAAAAGGGCAACGTCCAACTTGAACTTGCTGGAGGAATCGACCATAACTTTGTTATGAACAACGAAAATAACCAAGCTCCTAAAGCCATTTCGGTTGGAGACGTTACGGGAATCGAACTTAAAGTTTATTCCGATCTTCCCGGAATGCAGTTTTACACCGGGAATTTCCTAGGCTCAAACGGAGACGTTGCGGGCAAAGACGGCGCGCTTTACCAAAAACACGGCGGTTTTTGTCTCGAAGCTCAACAGTTCCCCAACGCAATTAACGAACCCGGCTTCCCCCAAAACGTTGTTAAGGCAAACGAAAAAGGAACATGCTTTATCGCGTACGAGTTGACAGTTAGTTAACTAATTACGCATTAAATTAACCTTATCAATAGATAATCTTAAACTTATTTAGATTATTTATATATATTTATTTTATTTTTTTGGAGGACACATGAAAGGAAATGTAATCGTCGGACAATCAGGAGGACCTACTTCCGTTATCAACTCAAGCCTTGCTGGGGTATTTAAAACCGCTAAAGACGGCGGCGCAAAGGTTTACGGAATGTTAAACGGAATTCAAGGACTTCTTGAAGAAAGATACATCGACATCAGCGAACACATCAAAACACCTATAGAAATTGAAATTCTAAGAAGAACCCCTTCGGCATATCTCGGCTCTTGCCGTTATAAACTTCCGAAAGTTGAAGATTCAAGAGAAACATACGAAAAACTTTTCGCAATCTTGAAAAAACTTGAGATAGAATATTTCTTCTACATCGGCGGAAACGATTCTATGGACACAACCTATATGCTTTCGCAATATGCCAAAAAAATCGGCAGCGACATCAAATTTATGGGCGTTCCAAAAACTATCGACAACGATCTCGAAGTAACCGACCATACCCCCGGTTTTGGCTCTGCCGCGAAATATATCGCAACTTCGGTTAAAGAACTTATTCGTGATAACAAAGTTAACGACATGGACATCGTTTCGGTTGTTGAAATAATGGGACGTGACGCAGGTTGGCTTACCGGCGCCGCCGCTCTTTCAAAAGGAGCAGACTGCCCAGGACCCGACTATATCTATCTTCCCGAGATCGATTTCGACATCGATAACTTCCTTCAAGACATAAGAAAAGCCCAAGCCGACCATCGTTCGGTTGTTGTGTGCGTTTCGGAAGGTATCAGAACGAAAAATGGAACCTATGTTTGTGAAGCCGCGGCTGTCAACCGTTCGGTCGACGCTTTCGGCCATAAACAACTAACAGGAACCGCAAGGGCGCTTGCCGACCTTATCGGCGAAAAAATCGGTTGCAAAGTTAGAGCTATTGAATTTTCGTCGCTCCAACGTTGCGCGGCTCATCTTTCGTCTGAAACGGACAACAACGAGGCTTTCAATTGTGGCGCAGAAGCTGTTTCGGCGGCTTTCAAAGGCGAAACCGGCAAAGTTGCTATCATGGTTAGAAAAAACAACTCTCCGTACGACATCGATTATGATATCGTTGACGTTGCAAGGGTTGCTAACCTCAAAAAAGATGTTCCGAGAAACTGGATTAACGCAGAAGGCAACAACGTTACCGATGAATTTGTTAACTACGTAAGACCACTTATCATGGGCGAAATGTCGATGATCTACGATAGCGGATTGCCGACACATCTTCCTTATGTAACGAAGTAAAGTTCGTTACAGTACAAAGGGACAGCCGAAAAACCCCTATTACAAAATCGAGTTTCGTCAAAAAAACGGTTGTATACCGTTTGCACAAACACAATGAGTGGAATGTAGGGGGTCTCTGCTCCTCCCGAAAAAACCATAGAAAACAAGGTCTTTCGGACAGAGCAGAGCCCTGTCCCTACACATAACCTTTTTATTTGTGCAACATTTTTTAGCGTATACCTTTTTTGACACCCTGAGGGACAGCCGTTTTCGGCTGTCCCTTTTTTTAGTGTGGCAAAAAAACTTCTGATTGAAATATAAAATATGAAGGTGGGGCGAACCTGTGTGTTCATACAAAATTAATGGTAAATCCAATAATAAAAGAAATTGCAAATTAACAAAAACTGCTTTTTAAAATGATTAAGCTGTGATAAAATAAATCGTAGATTATTTAGCGAATTAATAAATAATAGTGAGGAATATTATGAAAGAGTTTAGTATCAAAACATTAGTTTTTTTAAATGACAAATACTATGTCTACGCACTTATAGATGGTCGAAACAAAGAAATTTTTTACATCGGTAAAGGAAAAGGTAATCGAGTTTTTGCACATGAAATAGAATCAGATAGTATATATGAAAATGAAAAAATTCTAAGAATACAAGAAATCAAAAAAGACCGCGCAGAGGTAAAACATGTAATATTAATGCATTCATTAACCGAAAATGAGGCATTTGCAGTCGAAGCTGGTATTATCAATTATTTTAAAATTTTTGCACCAAATACCCTTTTAAACATTCAAGATGGGCACTATGCACATACCCCAATGTATACGGAAGAATTTGACAAATACTACGGTGCTGAAGAAATACAGATAGATAATATAACAGAGAATATAGTTGTAATAAAAATTAACAACACATATACATTTGGTCAAACTCCAGAAGAATTAAAAGATTATGTAAGAGGACATTGGAGAATAAATATAAAGAGAGCTCAAAAAGCTAAATACATATTTGCATTATTTTGTGGTTGGATTGTTGGGATATATGAAATAAGGGGGTGGCATCCTTCAACTCAAAATAGTGATAATTTTCCACAGCCTGAAAATTGGGGTAACCCTAAGCTTGCAAATAGAAGCTATTGCGATTGTGAAACAGTAGCTATTGATAGTGAAGTGTCTAAAAAATATTTATATAAAACCATTAATAAATATTCAAAAACAACACAAAACCCAATCACATATATAGAAAAAACTATAAAAAACGCATATCCTTATGCAAAACAACTAATTTATTTAGAGAAATATATACCGGTGCTTGAGAACATTATTAATGATAAAGATAAACAGATTTGGTGTAAAAAATATAGTGTATATTCAAACAACTCTATTGATAAATATGAGTTGCGCACAGAACTATCAAGTTTAATGCATGACGCCTACAGCAACCAACTCGTGCCAAGTAATTATGAACAAATTTATGAAACTATAGGTTGTGATGATATGTATTATTCCTTACCTCCAAAAAATGTCATTACAAACTTAACTATAGATCAGATTATTTCTTGTATTGCTAAAGAATTTCGACATGATCATTTTTCTGAAGGTGTATTAATAAACAGATATATCGCAGATGGAATATTGCTTAAGTTCATGCAAGAACTAAGAGAAAAAATCATTAAAGAATAACTCAATTAATATAAGACCCTAATAACATTCTGCTCTTCATACTAATACAAAAAAAGCGTATAACAATATGGTTTGTCCCACGTTGTTATACGCTTTAATTCTATCTATGTTTTGCTAGAGGTTTAGGCTTATTTTTTATTCTTCGTCGTCATATCCGTCGTAGCCGCTAAAGCCGCCGTCCGAATAA
>CAYJAY010000014.1:0-55635 GCA_964368445.1 uncultured Oscillospiraceae bacterium | reverse complement strand
ACAGATTTACAGTCTGCCCCCTTTGGCCACTTGGGTACACTCCCTAATAGATATTAAATTTTGAACGCTTATATATTATATACCGAGTTATGTCGGTTGTCAATACCCAAAACACAAAATTTACGACATAAAAAAATAAAAAAATTTTCAGCCACCGTTGCTACCACCAGTAAGTAACCGGATAAACCTCTTTAAGGTTGGAAAGACTATCCAGCACAGAAAAATCTTCTATTTTATTTCCCGAAATGTCAACCGCTTCAAGTTGTGGAAAATTTTGCAAGGCGGTTATATCTTGGATTTCGTTTCCTTTTATATCAAGTCTTTTAAGTTTTACAAGATTTGATATCGGGGAAATATCGGTTATATTGCAATCATTCATATTTAAATGAGTTAAGTTTTCAAGCGTTGAAACAGGGCTTATGTCTGCTATGTCCAAGCTACCGGATAAATTTAGCTCGACAAGGTTTAAAAGATCCGATATTTCGCTTATATCGTTAAGAGCAGAACAACTCTCTACCGTCAACTTTTGCAGACCTTTTAAATTAGAAACACCTTTTAATGAAGTGAATGAGTATGTAGACGCATGCCTAATATTAAGCTCGGTTAAGCTAGTTAGATGAGGCATCGTTGAAAGGTCGGCAAAATTTTTCGTTGATTTAAGAGTTAGTTTTTGAAGATTTTGAAACTTAACTAAACCGGAAAAATCAGAGATGCCGCAATTTGAAATACTTAACTCTTGCAAACTTTGGATCCTATCAAAGTTATCAAAGTTTTCAAGGATATCTGTATTTGAAATTTCGATTTTTGTTAAATTTTCAAGAGCCGAAAGTCCCGAAAAATCTTTTAGCGTACTGTCGGTAATTGTAAACTCGGTTAAGTTTTTTAAACCGAAAATCCCGTTTATCTCGTCGTCGTATATGCTAAGCAAACGAAGCTTTGTTAAATTCTCAAGTTCGTATATTCCGTTTAGGTTATTAAAGCTACCCACCCCAAATCCATAATCCAAAACAAGTTCGGTCAGGTTATCAAGCTCTAACAGCGGGGAAACGTCGGACAATCCATCGGTATGTATATCAAGATATGTTATATTCTTAAGGTTAGATAAATGTTCAAGCTGTGTATCGTCCTCTGCCCTAATCCCAAGCCTTGTTAAATTTTCAAGGTTTGATACAACCTCTATATCTTTTACAACGGTATATGTAAAACTAAGTTCGGTTAAATTTTCAAGCCCCGCAATCGGTTCAATATTTTCAAGGTTTGGGTTTTTGTCTAATATAAGCACCTCAAGATTTTTAAGTTGTTCCAAAACGCTTAAATCGGTTATGTCGTTATCCGCTATATTTAATACCTTTACATTTGGATATTTCGCCAAAACCGATATATCGTAAATCCCAATGCCTTCTAAATCAATCTCGGTTACCTCGTCGTTTTCGGCCCCTTCCGGAAAAAGGCGGTGTTCCGGAACAGCATCTAAAGGCTCCTCGTGCCAGTATCTTTCCGGCGGAGTAAGGTAATCTTCCCCCCATTCACCCCAAACAGTAGGTCCCAAACTGTAACGCCAAACAAGAATCAACAAAAAAATTATCACACATAACAAAACAACAAACATTGCCTTGTCGTTTTTAATTTTTGTTATTATATTTTCAACAAATTTTTTAAACAAAATAATCCCTCGCTTTAAGGTACTTTCACATTATGTTTTAGATGTCAAACTTGGTATTAATTTTAATATAGTATTTGATGTTCTTGTAGTCAAGTTACAAATTATTACATGTTTGGTGTTGAAATTTACTTGGTTTTTGTGTACAGCACTCTATTTTTATATTTCTATAATTCTCTTTTATAATCTATATCTAACAATTCGGTTTTTTCGGTTACGTTATAAAAAAATATATCGCTTTGTTTTTGCGATTTAATTATACTCTTCGCCCCGCTGTCGCCCTTCAACTCTAACAACGCTTGTTTATAACGTTTTGAAAAAATATTAGGATTTCCTAAATTTTCGCCATGTTTCAAACAACCTATCGTCTTTCCGCTTTGTTCAAAACCATTAACCAACCCCTCTATCGTTTTAGCTTTTATAAACGGTTGGTCACAAACAGAAAAGCAAAAAGCGTCAACTTGTTCGCCACATGCTTCAACCCCAAGCTTTATGCTGTTTGATATTCCAAGTTGTGGGTTTTGGTTTTTAACTTTAATATAGCCTAACAAAGATTCATCGTTTAAAATCTCGTCATACTGTGTAACTATTATCTTTTGATAAAACGAAATTTTGCTCGTCACATTTACTATGTAGCGATATAGCGAAATTCCGTTGATTTTATACAACAGTTTGTTTTCGCCAAAACGTTTCGAACTTCCCGATGCAAGAACAATTAAAGCTATTTTCATTTAAATATAAATTCCTTTTTGGTGTTTCAAACTAAATCTTTCTTCATTATCAATCTATTTTTTGAATGTTCAATTACATCTATCTCTCCGTAAAGCTTTGAAAACTCGGTTTTAATCTCGTCGTTGGTCGCCTTTGCAAGGTTTAAATCGCAAACCTTGTTTCCGTCTTTTATGCCAATAGCCCTCGAACAATATCTTAGCGCAATGTTTGGGTCGTGGAGCGAGATAAGCGCCGTTTTTTCGCCACGGACGATCTCTTTGATAATCGACATAATTTTATGCTTATTCGAAAAATCAAGCGCGCTGTCCGGCTCATCAAACATTATAACCGGCGTGTCTTGTGCCAACGCGCGTGCTATTATAACAAGTTGTTTTTGCCCTTCGCTGAGTTTTAAAAAAATCGTGTCACATTGGTTTATCAACCCAACCTTATCAAGAGCTTGTTGCGCTTGCTTTTTTTGCTTTTCGCTTGGATTTTGAAACAGACCAAGCCACGGCGAAAAACCCATAAGCACAACTTCAAGGCAAGTGACCGAAACATCGACAGAGCATTTTTGCGGAATATATGCAATTAATCTTGAGCGAAGTTTTTCCGGCAATTTTGAGATGTTGCTTTGGTTAACGGTGCTTATACCGTCGGTTTGTATAAGTGAACATACGGCTTTTATAAGGGTTGTTTTCCCCCCTGCGTTGGGGCCCAAAAGCGCACAGAGTTCCCCTTTTTCAAGTGAAAAGGATATATCGTTTATAACGTCTTCGCCACCATATCCCGCGCAAAGATTAGACACGTTTAACACGCTCATTCAACCTTTCCCCCTCTTAAAACAAGTAGCGCCAAAAACGGCGCGCCGATAAGCGAGGTTATTATGCTAATCGGTATCTCGGTGTTGCTTATACTTCGCGCTATTGTGTCGGAAAAAAGCATTATAACGCTACCAAGAAACCCCGAAAACAACATCGTTTTAAGGGAATGTGATTTTGTTATAAGCCTTGTTATGTGCGGAGCAATAAGCCCCACAAACGTTATAAGCCCCGTTATGCTGACTATCGCGCCAACTATCAACGTTGTTATCAAGATAACCACACCTCGCAGCTTCGCGACCGAAACACCAAGCATCTTCGCTTCGTCCGAATTTAATGACAAAAGCGTTATCTGCCGATATAAAAGTGCCAAAACGAAACAGCAGGCCACCACAATCGGAACTATCGGCAAAACTTTTGAAAGCGTAACCGCCGCAAGCGAACCCATCGTCCAAAACTCCAACGCCGCAAGTTCTTGTTCAGGGTCGGCGGTCATTTTAAGCAACATTAAAACCGCGTTAGCAACGGCGCCTATCGCTATGCCCGATATGACAAACGTTGAAATTCTATTTCCTTTTGACAACGCGACAAGCGAAAGCGCAACAAACGTAGCAATCGTTCCGCCTAAAAAAGCACCAATCGCCACCGTAAGCGTCCCCGCTCCGAGAAATATTATCGAAAACCCCGCTCCGGCACAAGCGCCGGCCGACACACCAATAATGTCGGGAGAAGCTATCGGATTTTTAAAAAGCGTTTGGTATATATATCCCGACACAGCAAGCCCAAAGCCCGACAAAACCGCCATTATCGTTCGCGAAACTCTAAGGTTGAAAAACACTCCGAAATCAACCGTTTCGCGGTTTAATATATTTTGAATTTCAAGCGGATATTTTCCGACAAAAAGTGATATTATAATTCCACTTAAAAGCAACACCGTTATTGCATTAAAAAAACGGTTTCTGTTCATGACGCAAGAGAAAGTTCTGTTTCGCCTTGATAATCATAGAAATTTTGATAGAACGACAAAACATGTTGCTCAAAGTTTTGTGCTGTGTAGACATCTTGATGAACAACGCTTGCAATCCAAAGGCTTCCGAGATAGGACGACGGAACAGGGCTGTCCCACGCCTCGAACGCGTTGGGCATTTTATACACCGCTTTGTTTTGAACAGCGGAAAGATCGGCTATCGCACTGTCAGACAAGACATCTTCGACGGTATATTTTGCAGCAGGAGCAATTATTATGTAATCGGGATTGTATGCCAAAAGTTGTTCATATGACACTGTCGCCCAATATGTGTCCTCGATATCTTGCGCCACATTTGTTGCACCTGCGTTTAATATAAGATCGTTTTGATACATCAAAGCCCCAGCAGTCGACAAAAGGTCGCTGTTTCCGCCAAGATAAACTGTTGGAGCTTGTGTTTCTTCAAGTAGTTTTGAAAGTTCCAAAAGTGCGTTTTCCGAAACTGTTATGAGTTCGTTTGCTCTGCCGACACTATCTGTTATAACCCCCAACATATCGATAGTTTCGTTTAAAAGCTGTTTGTTTTCAGGGTTAACACATATAGTCGGTATGCCAAGTTCCGTCAACGTTTCGGCGGCATCTTGAAGTTTAAGCGGAACGATAACAACATCGGGTTTAAGCGCCGCCGTTCCCTCGATGTCAAATTCTTTCGCCGTTCCAACCCCCGGAACTTCGAGAAGCTCCGGCGCGGTTAGTGCGTATATAGGCCTTGTGTCCGCCATGTTTTCAATGCCGACAATTTTGTCCGCTACACCAAGCCCGATAAATATCGACGACGTTATATAATATCCGCTCACAATCCTTTCGGGTTTTTGCTCAAGCGTCACCTCTCTGCCCGCGTGATCGATTATAGAAGCAAACGGCTCTTGTCCTGCTATTTCTTCCGTTTGCACTTCGTTTTGTTGTCCTGTGGTTTGTTCCGTTTCAGTCGTTGAAGCACAAGCTACAAGCAGCGCAACGGTGAGTATTAGCGAAATTAATTTTAGTTTTTTCATTTTTATAACCATCCCTTTTTTAAATTATATATTATTTTTTTTAATATCTCTTGTTTGTTTTGTTCCGTAACGGTCAAAAACTCGGCATTATATTTTTCAACAAGTTGTTCTTTAAATCGCCCACCGGGGTCACCTACAAGGTTTACATCAACATTTGTTTTCATATGTTTAAAGTTATCTTTACTTTTGTATGTGCCTATACACACTATGTTGCTATCCAATACAGTTTTGATATATTCAACAAAAACAGGCGAAAGCAACTCCAACCCGCCTATCTCATCGATAACAAACACATCGTATTCAAGAAAGCTGCCCACTATCTCGCGAATTTCTTCAAACACATCTAAATTAACTACCCTATTTTCAGGATTTCCCGACATAAATAACCCTTTGGTTTTTAAATCGACAGTTTCAACAACCCTCACCGTCTCACAGTTATCTGTAAACCGTTCCAAACAAAACCCAACACTTACGCCGTTTTGGTCGACCAGGCGAACACTTAAAAAACCGGTTGCCTTTTTTCCGCTTATCTTCAAAGCTTGTTTAATTAAAGTTGTCTTACCAATTCCTTTTGGTCCCTCAAGAAAGATGTTCATCAACTTGTTTTTGTTCCTCCACCCTCAAATATCCGCGCATATTCCTCGCAAGCTTTTTTCTTCACTGCCCGTTCAAATTCCGCGTAACGTTCCAAAAGAAGTTCCCCCTCGTCCGAAAGGCTCGCTTTCCCTCCATCTTTTCCGCCATGTTTGCGAAGCACAAGTTTAGTTTCAATTTCGTTTTCCGAAGCGTTTAAAATCTTCCAAGCCTTTGAATATGAAAGCCCCATACATTTTGCCGCCTCTCGAACAGACCCAGTTTTTGATATTTCTATCAAAAGATTATAGATGCCGGGGCCAAAAAAAACATTTTGTCTTTTAAGCCTTACCGTTATGTGCGGCGAAAAGTTATCGATATTCATAAAAAACACTCCATCGCTTTTTGTATATCTACATTGTACACCAAGTTGTTTTTAAAAACAACTCGTTTGTCGAAATATATTTAAGAATAATCAAAATACTTAAACATACAAAAAGCGACAAAGCTTTTCGCTTCGTCGCTTTTTAATTCATAATTTTTTCGTTCGCCAACTTTAACAGTTAACTCGCGAACATTAAACAACCCAAGAGGTTATTTAAATTTACGTTTTCTTGCCGCTTCAGATTTTTTCTTGCGCTTAACCGAAGGTTTTTCATAGTGCTCACGCTTACGAACCTCTGCGAGGACTCCGGATCTTGCACATTGGCGTTTAAAACGTCTGAGAGCACTATCAAGACTCTCGTTTTCTTTAACCCTAACTTCCGACAACTTCTACCCTCCTTAAGGCCGCTTACCTGCCGTAGATTTACAACTTTTATTATTATATATATATTTGTCGTTGTTGTCAACATCAAACATCATTTTATGTCAGATTTTTTATTTTTTTTCAAATAAATTGCCAAAACCGAGCTTATTCAAAATTTTTAAATTGATCTGTCAAAACTTGTGTTCTTTTTATCAGATAAAAATCCGGTGTTTTTCCTATTTGTTCAAAAAACACGTTTAACAACAACATCGGGTTTAAATTCTTTTGTGTTCCTGCTTCACAGATTAAATCAAAAACAACTTTGTCGCCCTGTTCGATTATTTTAAAACTATTTATCTGTGGCTTTATATCTACTTCAATCAAATTTTTTGCTTTACTTTTTTTTGTTACAATTATCTTTTCACTTAAGCAAACCTGTTCCAACGCTTGTATCATCTCTTTGTTAGAAAGGTTCTCATCGAAAATATCTATAAAATATCTTGCATACGCTATCTCGGTTGGCTTCATCACAGCTTTTCGGCAATCAAAAACCTCTATACCAAACGGCAGAAAACAGTTTATTCTATCAGGAAAATACGAAAAGTCCGTGTCGTCTTCAACCTTTATGTCGAGTGTTTCATATATGCTTTCGGACCCTAGCGAAAGCGGCAAAGGAAACATCATGTAAAGATGCGAGTTAAACCCTTCGGTGTACCATGCGTTTATTTTGGCGCGTGTCAACGCCCGTGAAAAAACACGCACAAGGTCGAGATGGGAAATATATCTTGCGTCAAACACTTTGCTAAACTTTAATCTAATCGTATGCAAAACATTTCCTCCCCGAAATTTTTTCGATACCACACGCCGAACATCCGGCATGGCAACTGTTTGTTGCTTTTGCGACTTTAGCTTTTTTATATTCTGATTTTAGGTATTTTTTATCCACGCCATAGTCAAATATATCCCACGGCATAGTTTCATCAAACTCGCGTTCCCTTGAAGCATAAAAATCTTTGTCGAGTTTTGCTTTTTTTAAAGCTTTTTCCCAACGCTCATACGAAAATCCTTCGTCCCAACTTTCAAAGATTCCGCCGTCTTTATAGACGTTTAACAAAACTTTTCCAAGCCTTCGGTCTCCGCGCGCCAACACCGCTTCGATTATGCTTGTCTTGGCATCATGCCATTTAACCGAAATCTTTCTGCTTTTTGCGTGTTCTTTAATCAAGCGTTGTTTTTGTTCAAACTCTTGTGCTGAGTTTTGTTTAAAAAACTCGAATGGGGTAAATGGCTTCGGAACAAAGCAAGCAAGGCTTATATTAACCGACACCGACTTTCCTTTTGGACGTTCGGACAACGAATAAAAAAGATCGACAATCTTTTGGGCTAGCGTCGCAATGCCTATTATATCTTGTTCGGTTTCGGTTGGAAGCCCTATCATGAAATACAACTTCACTGTACAAAACCCCGACATAAACGCGGTTTTGCAACCGTCCAATATCTCTTGTTCCGTAAGATTTTTGTTGATAGCATCGCGCAACCTTTGTGTTCCGGCTTCGGGGGCTATCGTAAGCCCACTTTTTCTAACCTTTGTCGTCTTTTCGATTAACTCGTCGGTCAGCGTGTCTATTCTAAGCGACGGAAGCGAAAGATTAATCTTTCTCTCAACCGTCCAGTCAAGCAAACTGTCAAGCATTTCGTTGATCTCGGGGTGGTCGCTTGTTGAAAGCGAGGTTAGAGAAATCTCGTCATATCCTGTGTTCTCGCAAAGGGTTTTGGCTTGGCGGTCGATTACGTCGTAGTCCTTTGGCCTAAACGGACGATAGATATATCCCGCTTGGCAAAACCTACATCCTCGTATACAACCCCTTAAAACCTCGGTAGTTACCCTGTCTTGAATGACTTCAATCATCGGCACAACAAATTCTTTTGGGAAAAACGTCGTGTTAATGTCGCCAATAATACGCTTTTGAACCGGAAGCGGTGCTTTATTTTTCGAAGTTATCGAGCAAACCGTTCCGTCCTCGTTATATTCAACTTTGTAAAGGCTTGGAACATAAACGCCTTTAATCTTTGACGCTTCAATTAAAAGCTTACGTTTTGTATAACCTTCCTTTTTCGCTTTAATGATAAGGTTCGAAAGTTCAAGTATAACCTCCTCCCCTTCTCCAAGCATAAACATGTCAACAAACTCGGCTATGGGTTCGGGATTACATGCGCAAGGCCCCCCCGCAACTATAAGCGGAAACGTTTCTTTTCTTGCTGAACTTTTAAGAGGAATTCCGGCAAGGTCAAGCATATATAAAATCGTTGTATACGAAAGTTCAAACTGCAAAGTAAACCCGACAACATCAAACTTGTCAAGGCCGTCTTTGCTTTCAAGCGCATAAAGCGGAACATCGTGTTTTTCCATAGCTTGTTTCATATCAAACCACGGAGCAAAAACGCGTTCGCACCAGATGTTTTGTTGAGCGTTTAAAAGACTGTACAATATCTTCATGCCAAGGTGCGACATGCCAACTTCATAGGTATCGGGAAAGCAAAACGCAAACCTTAAATCGACATCATCTTTGTTTTTGTACACAGCATTCGGCTCAAGCCCTATGTATCGTCCCGGCTTTTGAACCTCACGCAAAGCTTTTTCGCGAGAATAATTCATGTTATGTGTAAATCAACTTCCAAAAATATTTATATGACCATTATAAACAAATTATTACGTTTCGGCAATTGTAAAAATCAATATTTTAAGTTTTCGTTTCAAACTTATTATATTAATCTTGCCCTATTCAATTATTTTTATTGAAAAATTACATTATTTTTATTATAATTATCTTTAAAGTATAAAGTGTAATTCAGTAATTCCACCGTGTAATTCAGTAATTCCACCATGTAATCGCTTAATTCTACCACACAATTATTCTATTCTACAAAAAAAAGAGGTAAAAAATAATGAAGAAAAATAAATTTTCCTGTGGCATGCTGTATTTTGTTGCGATGTTAATCCTCGCTATGTACATCTTCCAGATAACCGTCATAGTCGTTCCATATGTCCAAGAGATTATACAATTCCTCTCTATGGGATATCCTTCCGATCAAATCGTGCGCAGCGTTTTAGTCGAATTTTTGCCGGGATATCTAATCCCGATAACGATACCTGCTTTGGGATTTATAACGATTCTTTTGGTGGTTGCCGGGTTTATCAGAAGATGTAACCGCCTCATCGACGAAAATATGGCGAAGAAACCCGAGTTCCCTGTTTTAGACACAAAAACCGAACAAGCGCAACAAGCAAAAAAAGTCGTTGAGGAAAAAGCCAAAAACAGTACAAAAAAAGAACCTGTTGTTCAACAACCCTCTGAAAAACCGTCAGACGAACAGGCAAAAAAAGAAAAAACTGAAACGAAAAGCGAAAAATAAAAACAAGACATTTCAATTCTACTGATGAGATTTTGTCTGTGATACATAATTTACAAAAAATGAATGGGTAAAGTCAACAATGATTTCTAAAGATTTAAAGATAATAGCCAATGACCTTGAACTTAAAACGTTTGAGGATCATCTTTATGGAGCAAATCAGAATATACTTTTGTCGGTATATGAGGACAAAACCTCTATAACGCTTTGTATCGACATCTGTATGGTTGATTATCCCGAGAGATGTTCCGATTACATTGCGGATTTTTGTCAAAAACATTCCGAAAGTTTTAATATTCTTAATCTCCAGATAAGTTCTACAGGGTTAAAACTTGATTTTGAAAAAACCGAAAAGTCGTTCACCAATGTTTTGGGGTTTTATTATAGCTTTGTAAAAGAATTTGCACACTATGAGTTTAACAGTTTCGAAAAATGCACAAACTGTGCGGAACCGCTTAACAACTATGCCATCATAGCGATAGACGGCTTTGCGCATGTATGCGACAAGCAGTGTGCAACCAAGATTACCGTTCCTGTCTCAAAAGGCGAAGTTAAGTATGTAAAAAACTCTTTTTCTGGGTATATCGGAGCGTTGTTGTTCTCGCTTATCGGAGGCTATCTCTGGTTTGATTTTGCTTTAAGGGATTTTTCAATCCTATTCTCATCGTTGGTTATCGCGTTGCTTGCACATCTCGGATACATAGTTTTTGGCGGCAAACCCAGTATCGAAAGATTTTTTGCGGTAACTCTTTTCCCTGCTTTATGTGTAGTTGTTGCAAACTTCGCTTCGTTTAGTTTTTTGCTTGCCGACAAATGGAGACAGGAAGGTTTTGCTGTCGATATCGTCGGGATAATTGAACAGATTTTCTCTTCAATAGCTTTGGGCCAAGAGGTTGCCTACGCTTTTTGGTCACAAAATATAGTCGGGTCTGCGGTAATCTTGTTAGTTGCCATCATATTAGCAAAAGCAAAGAAAAAAGGATTGTTACTTAAAAACGATCATATAAAGCTGTTTGAAGGAGATTATAAATACCGTGAGAATTCGTCACAACCCATTAGCGCGTCCCGAGCTAGATAAAACAGCTTTTTTTATAAAAGATCCAACCGAACTAAACGGAAGATGGAACGGCATTTTTAACAACGATAATTCTAAACTTGCCTTGGAACTCGGATGTGGAAAGGGTGAGCTTGTCGCTCCGCTTGCACTTGCTAACCCCGACACCAACTATATCGCAATCGACATAAAAAGCGAGATGCTTTATCTTGCGAAGCTAACTATCGAAAATCAATTTGAAAATGCGCAAAAACCGATAGACAACGTCGTTATTTTTTCATATGAAATCTGTCGAATTCAAGATGTTTTTTCAAGCCAAGACAAGATAGACACAATTTATATAAATTTTTGTAATCCTTGGCCAAAAAACCAACACAAAAAAAGGCGACTAACCCACTTTCGCCAACTGATTAAATATCGTGAGTTTTTAAAAGACGACGGAATTATCTATTTCAAAACCGACGACAAACCTCTTTTCGAGGAGAGTTTTGAATATTTCGAAAAGGCAGGTTTTGAAATCTTAATCAAAGATTACGACGTCCCTTGTGACCCAAATCATCCGATGTCGGAACATGAACGGAATTTTCGTGAAAAAGGGTTGCCTATACATTTCATCAAAGCAAAAAAGATAAACATCTAAGCAAAGGAGCGAACAAACTTGTTCGCTCCTCATTTTGTTTTTAATATCTAAAATAGATATCATCAAACGATATTAAATCAAAATCTTCACTATACACAACCTCGTTTTGGTCGATGTATTTTTGCGTTTCTTGTATCAATTTTTCGTTTGACATCATCTCTAGCACCTGTGACGGGATCGCCTCAACTCTCTTGACTATATAAAATCCTCCATCGTTTTCCAAAATCTCGGACACTTCCCCAATCTCAAGGTCGTTTGCCGCTTGCCAAACAAAGCCGTCAAGAAAAGGTTCTTGATCTCGATAATAGGTGTAACCCTCGGGAGAGTTAACCATAAGCCCATCAGTTGCATACTCCTCCACAAGTTTTGTGAAGTCTTCACCATCTAAATATCGTTGATATATTAATTCGGCAGTTTGTTTTTTATCGTCGCTTTTTTGTATACTATCAGGATACTCAATAAGTCCCGCTGTCGTTTCAAACGAGATAAAGATAAATTGAACCGCTAAAACATTTCGGCTTTCTATAAATTCTGTTTTTTGTTGTTCGGTAAAACTATATGGAGACTCGTCGGACAAGATATATTCACGTATCTTGTGCCCGAGCTTTTGATCTTTAAAATTAGTTGTTAAAACCTCAAGCGTCATATAATCGCTAGCTAATCGAGTTTCAAACAACGTTTCGTTTCCCGCTTGCTCGACTAAAAGCTGTATCTCGTCTTGAATTTCGTCGTAATCCGTTTCCTCAAGTTTAATGTCATGGCTATTCGCCCAATCGATCAACGCGGCGGTTTGCATAATGTTATCGATTAAGACTTTAAATAACTGTTGTCTCGCGTAATCATCTGTTAGTATATCGGGATTACTCTCTTGATATATATCTTTATACGGCAGCATGTAATAGATAAATTCGTCTGCATAAACCTCACGTTCACCCACCGAAAACACAAACGCATTGTCGTCGAGGGGACTTTTTTCGTCCGTCGAACACCCGAGAGGTATAAGAGTTATTGTGGCTATAATTAAAATTGTAACTATTATTTTTATGATTTGGTTCATTCAGTTCTCCGTATAAAAAATGTTAAATATATAAAGTGCGAGGACACGACAACCGTCGCTGCAAATTGCTGTTGTTTACAGAACCTGCGGACACGGCAAGTCACGTCCTCATAAACGTCTAATTAAATTATTCTCTTTGCTAGCAGTTTAAAAGCCCCGCAACCGCTGTTCCTATAAGTGTTGCTTTTTCGGCTTTAACAAACTCAACATAACGACGCATGTCATGTTCGATATAATCTTTTATATAATAGTTAAACTTGCCTTTGAACAGTTTGGATTTATAAAACGTCGTCCCGTCGGCACATATACAAACCGGCATAGTCGGGTCGGTTCCGTATCCTGTTCGTTTTAGTATTCCCGCAATTACAAACGTCGCAAGTTTTGCCGCACGTTCATAGTCGCTGTCAATAATATAATAAAGCGTTTGACGGTCGTTATCGTTTCCTACCGTGAGCATCGCAAGTTTATTTTCCCTTGTAGGCGCAAAACAAAACTCGTCGACTTCTTTAAGCGTGAACGGTTCAACTTTTTTAAATCTTTCGACAAATTCATTTGAAAACAGCCCTTGCTCCGTCGCTTTTTCAACCGTTCTGTATATATTCATTCCCTGATATGCTCCAGCTATCATCTTTTCATATTTCGCAACGCCGGGATTTTTGGAACGCGCATCACGTTGTTTGTCTATGACACCTTGGTGAACCCCGTCGTAGTATCCGCTTTCGATGTTGACCGCAATGTTTTCGGGCAAAGAAATATTCTTGTTAATCTTGTTGATATTTTTGGTTTTTTCAATATAGCAAGTGTTGCTTCCCGTTCCCAAAATCATTCCTATATATGTCTCAAACTGCATGTTCATGTTCATAACCTTGCCGCCAATCATGGTTGAGACTGTATCGTTGATAAGGATAAAACTTTTCCCCGTTTTACCACGCTTGATAAGCTCTTGTTTAATCCCCTCACAGATAAGTTTACCGCTCGATTGAGATATCGTAACCTCTTTCGCAAGGTCTATAACTCTTCCGTCTTTGTTTTCCAAAATCTCTGCCGCATATGAAAAGCAAAATGCAATCTTGTCGCTTTTGTCGATAGCCGGCATAAGCCTGTCCGCCGCTATTTGGTAAAACTCGTCCATTGTTATCGCTTTTTCAATGCCCGGCATTTTATATTGTTCGAAGTATTCTTCAACAATTTTGTATTGTTCATCGAAATGTACCGCCGCAACCCTAAAGTTTGTTCCGCCGGCGTCTACCACAATAACGCTTTCGTTAATCGGTATCTCTCCGTCCGCGGTCAGATAGGTTGGCAACATCTTCAAAGAGGAACCTCCCTCTTTTTCAAGGCTTTTGATCATCTGATCTTTAAAAAGTTCGCTATCCCTCTCGATATCGATAAAATCCGAATGCATCTCAATACTTTTGGTGAATTGTTTTACTTTGTTGTAGATATCCATTTATACGCCCTCATTTAAAAAATTATTTGCAAAATTTTCAGTTAATGTTATTATAGAATAAATATAGTAAAGAAATCAATCAATTTGTTGTTTTTTTTGCAAAAAGTTTCATATACAATTCATATTAACAGAATATAATATCTTTAGGAGGATTTTAATTATATGAACGAATTTAACAATAACCAAATAGAACTTGAAAATCAAGTTTCACTTAAAAATCAAGTTTCACTTGATAGACAAAACGAACAAGATACGACAGCTTCTCCCGAACATTCTGTCGACAATTCGCCCAACCTAACTCCATATGAACAAGAGTATTTATCATACAAAGCTCGAAAAAAAAAGGGCCAAAAAAAAGGATGGCTTATATTCGGTTGCATCTCTATTTCGCTTTTAAGCGGTTTTTTTGGTGCCTTTCTTGCTATCACGATATTTTCAACCTCAGCAAGCGTCGTTTTATACGAAACGGCAGAACAACAATCCCCCGTCTCGCTTTCATCAAAAGGCACGATCGCAGAGGTTTCACAGCTTACCTCGCCAAGCGTTGTGGAAATTTCTATCGAACAATCTGTTACGGGAGGATTTTTCAACCAAACCGTTCCGGTTGGCGCCGGTAGCGGCGTTATCATAAGCGAAGACGGCTATATAATAACAAATATGCATGTTGCGGGTGGCGGAAGCGACCTTATAGTTAAGCTTTATAACGGAACAGAATACTCCGCCGAATTAATCG
This sequence comes from uncultured Oscillospiraceae bacterium, assembly GCA_964368445.1. Classification (GTDB taxonomy): domain Bacteria; phylum Bacillota; class Clostridia; order Oscillospirales; family Ruminococcaceae; genus CAYJAY01. The sequence continues at coordinate 40,755 of CAYJAY010000014.1, read as the reverse complement.
GTGGCGACGAAGCCAACGACATCGCCGTTATAAAGATCGACGAAACAGGGCTTTCTCCGGCGGTTTACGGAGACTCGGACACGTTGGTTGTTGGTGAAGACGTTATAGCTGTCGGAAACTCCCTCGGAGAGTTTGGCGGTTCGGTTTCTGAAGGAATTGTAAGCGGTCTTGCAAGAGACGTAACTATCGAAAACCAACAGTTCACTCTTATACAAACCACAGCCGCCGTAAACCTTGGTAACTCGGGCGGTGGTCTGTTTAACATGAACGGCGAACTTGTCGCGATAGTAACCGCAAAATCGGGCGGATACGCTATCGAGGGGATCGGTTTTGCAATCCCGATTAACCACGCTCGAGAACTCGCACAGGATATCCTAGAAAACGGAACCAGCACAAACCGAGCCGTACTTGGCGTTCAAGTTATTGAAATTTGGGACGATGAAACCGCCTATCAATATGATGTAACGAAATACGGAGTCTACTTCTACGTTATAGAAAACGGTTCTGCCGCCGAGAAAGCCGGCCTCGAAATCGGTGATTACGTTGTTAGCGTAGACGGAACTGTTGTCGAATACATCGTCGACTTGACATCCTATCTTGCGACAAAAGCCCCCGGAGACATAGTCGAAATTCAGATAATCAGAGACAATAAAATGATGGTTGTTCCGGTTACACTTCAAGCAGCAAACTAAAACATCGTACTTTATTAAAACTATAAAAGACTTCCCCTGTCAATATACTAGGGGAAGTCTTGTAACATTTACAATGCAATTAAAATGTTATAATCTATCGATTAAAAATAAAAACCATTATATTAAAAGCCTTAAAGCAGACAACAAGTCTTGTAAACGAGTTGTTGAACCAATCGCTAATTTAACCAGCCGTTGATTAGGTTAACTCAACTTGTAAAACATTTATTTTATGCTATTTTTTAAAAAAGTGAGGACGACACTATGCCAAAATATCAACTAACCCCGGATCTTTTGACCGACCACCCTCTAATTGACGAGCAACACGAACAGCTTTTTCAAGCTATCAACACACTTATGGACGCATGTGCTACAGGAAAAGGCAGAAGCCATTTGGAGGCGACGTTTAACTTTTTGCAAAACTATATTGAAAAGCACTTTAAGGACGAAGAAATGCTTCAAAAATCCGTTAATTATCCCGAACTGTCACGACACCAAACTATCCATGAAGAGTATAAGAAGCTAATCAATAAATCTGGTGAAATTTTAAAAAGCGAAGGCGCAACGATTAGGGCACTAACCGAACTTAATAAGTCGATAGCTGTTTTAATTAACCATGTAAAGATCGAGGACAAAAAAGTTGCGGTTTTTATAAAGCAAAACATATAAAATAAAGCCTACCTTTTAACTGGTGGGCTTTATTTTATATACTTAATTCTATCAAATTTTTCGTGAAAAACTATCTTTTACAAATCTTATCTTCTTCTACCTTTGAAATTTTCTCTATGTGATTTAATCTTTCTTGTCAACTTTTCGATATACGAAACGGCGGAACTTTCTTTAATCCTGTTGGCTCTCAATGCTTCAAGCGCAACCTTTTCGAGATACTCGATAGCGTTTGTAAAGTTTTTAAACTGCTCGTTCTTTTGGCGTTGACGTGTATCGACACTTTGTGTCGTGATGCGTTTTGCCGGAACATAGTGTTGCTTTTCTTCCTTTTGTTCGCGGACAAGGGCCGTTCCCTCATATATACATTCCCCCGTCGCTATGTCATAGCGCGAACTATATAGCGGAGCCACAACGTTTGTACCCGTTTCGCTTCTCAAATATTGCGCAAACTCGGCGCAAACCTCGTTTTGTCCGTGTGTAACAAATATATTTTTCGGGGTTGGTGAAAAAGCCTTTACCCAATCGGTTAATCCTTGTTTGTCTGCGTGGGCACTTATGCCTTCAAGACGTAATATCTCGGCACGTATCTCGATTTTTTCCCCGAAAAGCTTAATCTCTTTTGCTCCGTCAAGGATATATCTGCCCGTCGACCCAACCGCTTGGTAGCCTACAAAAATGACAGAACATTCCCTCTTCCAAAGATTATGTTTAAGATGATGTCGAATACGTCCGGCATCACACATTCCGGCAGCAGAGATTATAACTTTTGGGCTCTCGTCAAAGTTAATCGCTTTAGAATCATCGCTCGTAACCGATAGTTTAAGCCCATCGAAACCAATCGGATTTATTCCGGCGTTAATAAGCTCCATCGCCTCGGCGTCGTAACATTCTTTGTAGTTCTCTTTAAAAATCTGCGTCGCTTCGTTCGCTAGCGGACTGTCAAGATAGACCGAAAATCCGTCGTGCCCTTTAACCATGCCGTTAGCTTTTATGTGACGTATAAAATATAAAATTTCCTGTGCTCTGCCGACAGCAAACGACGGGATAATAACGTTTCCGCCCCTATCAAACGTCTTTTGAATTATATCGGCAAGTCCTACCGCGTAATCGGGCGGCGCGTTGTGGTATCTGTTTCCGTAGGTAGACTCAACCATGACAATGTCGGCTTTTTCTGTCGGTTTTGGATCTTTGATTAACGGTTGGTTTATGTTTCCGACATCGCCCGAAAAAACAAGCGTTTTGGTTATATCCTTTTCGGTTACAATAACCTCAATCGAAGCCGATCCCAAAAGATGTCCTATGTCGCGGAATCTAACAGAAAAATTCTCGTCGATTTTAACTATGCTTTCATATGGACAAACAGAAAAACATTCAATAGCCGCCAAAGCATCGTCCATTGTATACAGCGGTTCTTTAGGTTCTCTTCCCGCTCTTTCGGCTTTTCTCTTGTCGTACGACGCTTCCATCTCTTGGATATGTGCCGAGTCTTGAAGCATTATTGCAGAAAGATCCGCCGTAGCGTCGGTCATGAAGATCTTGCCCGAAAACCCTTCTTTCATAAGAAGAGGTATTCTTCCCGAATGGTCGATATGTGAATGGGTTAAAAACAAATAATCCAGCTGGTTTGCCGGAACGGGCAGTTCATGTACAAACTTATCGTCTCCGCCTTGATGCATTCCGCAATCTACAAAAGCATTTTTATCTCCGGCTTTTATATGATAGCAGCTTCCGGTAACCTCGCGCGCAGCGCCGAAAAAAGACAGTTCCATATTATTCTCCTTTATTGATTTTTTATAGTCAAACCACTTCAAAAACATCAAATAATGTTATCAAAAGCTGTCAAACAACAACTTTGTATAACTTTGTATACAGAGAGTTGTCTGATTGTAAGTGGTTTGACTTCATTATACCACTTTAATTGTAAACGCTTCAATATATTGTTGAAAATAATTTTATTTTGTGTTAATGTCTATATATTATATATCACATTGAAAGGCATTGTATATGCAACAATCGGCCAAACCACCTGAAACAAAAAAGTTCAACATTTTCAACTTCATCGAACAAAAATATCTAATTTTGTTCACACTGCTACTATTGTTTAATATATATCTCACATTTTTCAACCTCGGTAGTTTTGCTGTGGAAACTTTTGACGAAGCAGCATATGGAATAAACGCATTTGAGGCAATTTCAAACGACGAATATCTTGTTAACACCCTTTTTGGGGATACCGACCTTTACAATTTAAAACCGGTTTTAAGTTTTTGGGGAATAGCTTTAAGCTTTAAGATTTTTGGAGTTTCCGCTTTTTCTTTACGCTTAGTTTCTGCGTTGTCGTTTGTTTTTCTGTCAGTTGCTTTATTTTTTATAACTAAAAAACTAATCGGACGATTGGAAGCATTGTTTGTTTTTGCTTTAATCTCTACAAACTTTTTTTTCTTTGAGTATCATTTTGCTAGAAGTGGCGACGTAGATGCGTTGTTTAGCTTGTTTCAAATATTTTCTATAGGTAGTTTATTGTTTGCAAAAAAAGCAATAACACAACAAAAACGATATCTGTTTTTATACCTCTACGGATTTGGGTTTGCCCTCTCGTTTTTAACAAAAAGTTTTCACGCTATGCCTGTTATTGCAACGGGTTTTTTGTTTTGGATTATTAACATAAAGAAAATTCCGATGAATTTAAAAACTTGGTCGATATTTTTAACATGCGCCTTTTTACCTATAGCAGTTTGGGCAACTGGTCGTTACCTATCTGATGGAACTGTGTTTTTTGAAGCGATGTTCGGAACCGACATAGTTGCAAGGGCTTCGGCAGAGCTTGGAACGCTTGAACCATTTTACTTTTATCTTGAAATTCTTTTTTTCTCGTCACCTCTTGCAGCGTTCTTCTCAACAGTATCGCTTGTTTCGACGATATACACAGTATACAGCTCTATTAAACAAAAAAACGAAACGTTAAAAGATTTTTACACAGTTTGTTTTTTGTGGCTTGTCGTTCCGATAGTTATGTATTCTGTTTCCCCCACCAAATTTGTTTGGTATATACTTCCGTCGTTCATTCCTTTATATTTAATGTTTGGCGTTTCAATAACACAGGTTGTCCGAAAATTCAAGCTTAAGCATCTCGCTTCGCCCCTGTCCGTTTTTGCTTTGTTGTCCTATTGTGTATTTGGCGGATATAGCTCGGTTGTCCACATAAACAACCCAACCGAAAACCTCGCTCAAACTTTCATGGTTGAACAGCTAAGCCAAAACCCAAAACTTAAAGGCAAAAACGCTTATATCGAAACTGTCAACGACATTTGGGTTTTAAGCACCGGTTTTGTTGCCGAGGGCATATGTGGGTTTAACATAATGCCGGGCGGTATAAACGGTTTTATATCGGACATCGACAAACAAAACGCAGTTTTAATTGTAAACAAAAAACCACTCGGCGAAGCCGGCGGTTTGATTAATGATTATGAAGTAATTGCGCACGGAAACGACTATTATGCCTTGGTTGCCGGCTGATAAAATTAACTGTATTTTTTAGGAGATTTAACTGTATGAGACGTAAAGACCGCGAAGTTACCGACCAAAAAAAGATATACGAAATTATAGACGATTGCGAGATTTGTCGTCTTGGCTTTTGTGACGACGAAGCATATATTGTTCCGCTAAACTTTGGTTATATCAAAGATCAAAACAAAACGACACTATACTTTCACAGTGCTTTTGAAGGGCGAAAGATTGACTTGATTAGCAAAAGCAACCGTGTCTGCTTCGAGATGGACACTGCGTATAAACTTATAGAAACCGAAAAAGCTTGCGGATATAGCGCATATTTCCAAAGTATCATCGGATACGGAAAAGCGTCTATTGTAGAAGATAAAACAGAAAAAGAATTAGGACTTCGATCTATAATGTATCAAACAACAAAAAGACGCAATTTCACTTTTAGCGAACAAGACTTAACAAATGTGTGTGTCTTTAAACTTGAAGTTGAAAGTCTATCATGTAAAGCCAAAGACTAGCTTTGTTTTGCTTTTATTTGAACGAATTTTGAAAGGACTTTAAATGGATCAGGTTATTGTACAACTGCTTATCGTGTGTCCGCTTGTATTTTTGGCGGGGTTTGCGGATTCGATTGCCGGCGGAGGTGGCATTATCTCGATACCTGCCTATCTTTTTGCCGGACTTCCCGTTCATTTTGCGTATGGAACAAATAAATTCGCAATGAGTCTTGGAACAACGATAAGCGCTATTAAATATACAAAATCCGGCAATGTCAATCTTCGAACCGCCTTGATAGCGGCGGCTGGAGCTTTGGTTGGCTCAAACTTTGGGGCACGACTTGCGCTCATGTTGGACGAGAGATATCTACAGATAACCCTTATGGTACTCTTGCCATTAGTCGCTTTATTTTTGGTGTTTAACAAAGGATTTGGCAAAGAAAAACCCGAACAAAACATTAGCATATCGGTCGCAAAACAAAACGTCATATCGCTTGCTATTGGGCTTATTGTAGGCGGATATGATGGTTTTTTTGGACCCGGAGCCGGAACGTTCTATGTCCTTTTGTTTACGGGACTTCTAAGACACAGCCTTCTTATAAGTTCCGGCAACGCAAAGATAGTTAATCTTGCCTCCAACATAGGAGCACTTGTCGCGTATATCATTGGCGGAAAAGTTCTTTTCATTATCGGAATTCCGGCGGCAATTTGTGCAATTGCCGGAAACTATCTCGGATCTTCTTTGGCTATTAAAAACGGCGCAAAGTTTATTCGTCCGGTTATTTTTATTGTAATTGTTCTGCTTTTCGGAAAAATAATTTTAGACATACTTTAATAGATTTTCGGCACTTCTTTTTGTCTTATCATAAAGAAAAGACACATTCCAAAAGCTATAACCTCCGAAACAGGGTAAACTAACCACACACCAAAAAGACCTAACGTTTTACTTAAAAGAAAGATTAAAATGGTCAACAACACTATACCTCTAAGAGTGTTTATAATTGCCGCTTCTTTAAACTTTCCAATTGATTGAAAGAAAACCGAAACGATTATGTTTATCGCGACAAAAGGCATAGAGTAAAACACAAATTTGTTTGCCATAGTCGCCATCTCGATGAGTTCCTCATTATCTCGATTAAAAAGCAACACCATTTTTTCATTTAACACTAAACAAACGGCCGATATTATTAAAGAGGATATTATACCGCTCATAATCACAAGATGATAACTTTCATAAACTCTTTTTTTGTTCCCCGCCCCAAAATTAAAGCTTAAAACAGGTTGCATCCCCTGCCCCATTCCAACATAGATGTTGTACAAAAGAGTTGTTATATAAATCATTATTGTAAACGCCGAAACCGCTATCTCTCCACCAAGGCCCATAATTATTATGTTAAACAAAACCGAGATAAAGGCGTATGAAAAGTCGTTAATAAATGTCGGAAATCCTATTGCAAAAACCATTTTTAATTCATGGTTTAAAAACTTTAAACTTTTGAAACTTATCGTGAAATCTCTATCTTTTTTCACAAAATGCATCATGAGAATAAAAAAACCAACGACTTGAGAAATTCCGGTTGCCACCGCCGCGCCTTTTAAAGCCATGTCAAAGCGAAAGATAAATACATAATTCAATATCATATTTACGACCGCGCTTGCAATCATCGAGGCCATCGATAATGTAGGGTTGCGGTCGTTTCGTACAAATATAGCAAGTCCCGTGAACAGCGTATATATCGGCAAGAAATAGCTTATATACATCCCATATTCAACCGTCATTTCAATGACCACATCGTTTGCTCCGAACAACCGGCTTATTTCATACGGAAATGCTAAAAACACTGCTCCAAAAACGACTCCAGTTAAAAAGATTAATATCATAGATGACATGAAAATCGTCTGAGCGCTTATGAACTTTTGTTCCCCTATTCTAATCGACGCAACGGTCGAACCGCCCATTGCTATGCCGGAGGTTATCGCCATTATACAAAGCAATATCGGAAGATAGATGCTCACGGCCGCAAGCGCCTCGGGGCCTACTCCGTTGCTTACAAAAATCCCGTCCAAAATAGTGTGCACCGATTTTACAACTATGCCGAAAACCGAAGAAAACAGATAGTATGAAAATAGTTTTTTTATCGGATCGTTGTTTAAATCAATTGTTTTTATCATAATTAATATCCATCAAAAAATATGTAGTTCCTAAACCATTAAATTTAAGTGTCTTTATTTTGCTTTTTAAAATAAGAGCTCCCGAGCAAAACCGCGCACAGTACCGGAAACAAAATCACAACCGCCATTCCGCATTTCATTCCTATTTGTTCGGCGGAATATCCAAAGCTTTCGCCAAACCTCAAAACAGCTTGATTTTGCATTGCTATATCGGCTACCGCCCCCATAATCTGTGGGCCTATCGAAGAACCAAGGTCTCCCCCTGCCGCCATCAGTGCAAAGATTGCTACCCCGCTTTTGGGGAACTTTTGCTGAACCAACACCAAACTGCCCGGCCAAAGCATCGCGACAAAATACCCAATAGTCGCACACGACACAACGGTTATCACAGGGATATCAACAAAGATAATAATTAAATAACAAACGGTAGCCCCTATTGCCCCGACAAACATTGTCCGTTTTATGTTTGTTCCTTTTTTTGCGTATAAGCTTCGTCCAATCCCAAGCATAACCGCAAAAAACGCAACCCCCACCATGTCACCCCATATCTTAGGTATCGCCAAAGCTTGTTCAAGATAGGTTGAGCTCCATTGAGAAATTATGTTTTCACTAGCTCCCCCGAAAAAGATAACGAAAAAGCAAAACCACATACTTTTGTTTTTAAAAAGTTTAACAACACCAACCGGTCTTTCGTGGCCATGCATTTTAGGAAGACTAACGCCGGCAAACAATATCATTCCAGCTAACGGAATGATAAGCAGCATCAAGACCAATATGTGCCAATTTTCTGAACCCAACGTATATATGACAACCGTCGATACCACCGTTATCGCAACAACACCCCATGCGTACACCGAATGCAGCTTACTCATCTCCCTGTCGGGGTTTTCTGACGGGATAGCCGCTATTACAGGGCTTATCAAAACCTCGGCAAGTCCGCTTGCGCTTGAAAATATTATCGTGCCAAAAACAAGCCAAAAATACGCATGTTGTTCAAACATGGCCGGCATTATGGCGTAAATCGAAAAGCCCAACGCCGCAATTACAGGTATCTTTTTAACAGTTTTTTCGATGTTAAACTTATGTGAATAGAACGAAAAAACAAGATCGGTTAAAAGTTGAGTAGAAAAATTGATGACGGTGAGAAAGCCCAGCATTGTATACGAAATGCCGAACGTCTCTCGAAACGGCACAAAAAGCAACGCCGGAACTATTATAACGGCGGACATACATATATTGGTTACATAGCAAGCGATTTTTATCCTTGCAAAACTTTGATTTTTATTTTGCATATATACATTTCCTTTTAGAGTTATATTAATCAACTGTCACAAATTCGACAGTTTTTTTGAACGTTTTAAGTATATCATGTTGGCCCTATAATAGCCACACAATCTTGCGAATTAGATTAAACAATACCTTTTAATATCTTTTTCGACAAATTTCCTCTATTATCATTGACCTTGCTAACAATATATGGTACTATTCAATAAAGTGCATTTATTAATAGTTTTTTCACATATATTCGGGGTATTAAAAGATGAGCAACGACCTTCACGGCACAGGCGAACTAGAGACATTAGAGCAAAAGATTGATTTGGTTGAAAAAGAGCTGGATTTTTATAAATCGGCGTTAAAAGCGTTACCTAATCCAATATTTATAAAAAATCAAGATGCCGAGTTTATTTTTTTCAACAAAAGCTACGAGAAGTTTTTCGGCGTCGATTCTCAAAAGTTAATCGGAACTACGGTCGAGCAATCTACATATCTTGATGAAAAAGACAAATTCAGATATCATGTCGAGGACACCACACTTTTACAAAACAAATCCACAATAAACTATGAAATACCTTTTGTCAACTCGACAGGGGAAATAGAGCCCTCGCTATACTGGAGCTGTGGTTTCGGTTCTACGCAGGATGATACAAGGGGGCTTATCGGCGAGATTGTCAGCATAGGCAACCTTAAGATGGTGGAAAACAACCTGCTTAAAGAACTGGATACACCGGACACCAAAAACACAGATGCGCAAATAAACTCAAACATACGCAAACAATCAACGCAGTTTTTCAATACAATATTAAACTATTACAAAGCAAACTCTGTTTTAATATTGGAGTTCGATTTCAAAAAAGGCAAGATATACAGCATTAATATAACCGACACCGAGCGAAACAAAAACAAACTTGATATATATTCCGGCATATCTCTAGAACATATAAAGCCGTTTATCGCGAGCCTTTCGAAGGGCATCGCAAAACATATAACCGTTTCCGATTTTATATTGGAGGAAAAAATCAAAGCCGAACTTGCATATATTATCTCGGTAATTTATGCTCCGTTATACTCGGACAACGGCGAACTTATAGGTTTGGTTGTCGTCAAAGACCCAAAATCCAATACGGATAAACTCGAAATTCTTCAATCTACAATTCCGTTTGTTATCGACGACCTTCAAAAAAGCAAGGTATACGACAGGTTGTCACAGATTAGATATATCGACGAAACCACGTTGGTGTTTAACCGTGCAAAGTATCAATCTGTCATAAAAAACATTCAAGAAAATCCCCCGGCATCAATAGGAATTTTAACGGCAGACATAAATGGGCTCAGCACAATAAACGATTTTTATGGCGTCAGCAGTGGCGACAAGGTACTTTTAAAAAGCGCAACCGTGTTGCAAGAGATTTTTGGTAACAACTGCTATCGCATAGGCGACGATGAATTTATAGTGTTGGACTTTGAGGTCGACGAGATAGATTTTAAAAATAAAGTCAATCGATTTAAACAAGAGATTGAACAAAGTGAGTTTTGCAATCTCTCGTTTGGTTATGTCTTCGCCGAGGGAAACTATGACATTAAACAAAAAATCGCTTATGCCGGCGAACTTATGACTATCGAGAAACACTCCTACTATAAATCCGCATCAAACAAAAATTCCAAAGTTGTGAAATATTCACACAGCTTAATTCAAACACTGATTTCAGAACTTCAAAACGACAGATTTGCTGTCTACCTTCAGCCACAAATCGACCTTAAAGCAAACAAAATTGCGGGTGCGGAAGCTTTAATCAGAAAGTTTGATATCGACGGAAACCTTGAGTTACCGCTGTCATTTTTGCCATTATACGAAACCGAAAAAATCATTCGACATGTGGATTTGTTTGTTGTGGAAACGGTGTGTGAAAAGATTTCTCAGTGGTTAAAAAAAGGTCACATGATTAAAGTTTCTGTAAACCTTTCTCGAATAACCCTTATGGAACGAAATATTATAGAAGAAATTTCACATATATGTGACAGTTATAATGTTCCGCACAACTTAATCGAACTTGAGGTAACCGAAACCGACAACACAATAGAAAATTCACATCTTGAACTTGTGCTTAAAAAAGCATATGACAATGGGTTTGGTTTGGCTCTTGACGATTTTGGTGCAGAATACTCTAACCTTAAAATGTTAACATCGATGCATTTTTCTCAAATCAAATTCGACAAGAGCTTAATAGACAACATATGCACCGACATAAAATCTGCAACCATCGTCGAATATGCAATAAAGATGTGTCAAAGTCTTGGAGTTCAGCAACTCGTGGCCGAAGGGGTTGAAACGGAACAACAGCGAGAATTCTTACAAAACAAAAACTGCAATATCGGACAAGGTTATCTATTCTCAAGGCCTATCCCTATAGACCAATTTGAAAAAAAATATCTTTAATTATTAAAACAAATTAAAAACAAACGCTATCAAAAGGAAATTTCTTAAACCTTGGTAGCGTTTGTTTTTGTTTTAATTATTTAACTATTTAACTATCTTTGGCAGGCTTGCGGCGGCAATCGATTGCCCAACTCGTTTCATCTTTTCATCGGGGGTTACAATCTCTATCTTGTTTGAAAGTTGTTCAAACTCGGCTTTTAAAACTTCGTTGGCCTTGTTAATCAAAAGGTTACCGCCTTTGCCGGACGTCACGCGCCCCAAAAGCAAAACCTTGTTTATGTCATAAAATTCGCTGTAGTATGCAAGCGCATATCCAAGGTATATTCCGATATCTTCATATATAGCCTTTGCTCTCTCGTCATCATTCGCCATAAGGTCTTGAACAAATTTAAGTTTTTCCGCCGGCGAAAGATCGTTGTCAAGCTCTATTTTTGCGGCAGGCGCAAGCTTAATCACTGCATCTTGCGAGAAATAGCTAACCCCAACACCTTTGTCGAGCGACCATTCGTCGACCTCGGCATTTTCATTAAGATCTACCGGAACAAACGCAAGTTCGTTAAGCCAACCCGTGATGTTGCCGTTTTGGTCGACATAACCAACCGCCTCGCTCGTTCCCATTGCAATTCCAAGCACGCTGTTTTGGTTCATGCTCATAGACCCAGCTAGTGCAGTAACATCTCCGTCGTTTGCAACTTCGATGGGAACATCGCCAATCTCTTTTGCCGCATCATAAAAGATATTTTTCACATATTTTTCAAAATCACTGTCCGAAACAAGGCGAAACAAAGAAGCAGCTCTTGGTTGGTTGTCGATAAAAATTCCGGCTGAGCTTATTCCTATTGCGTCGACTCTCGGCATTTTTTGAGCCGCTCTTTTAAAGCTGTCGAGTATTCCTTCATAATGATATTTAGGGTCGCTTTGAAGCTTCGGGTGCCATATTACCTCTTCGCTGAAGATAGGTTCGCCGTCGACCACTGCCGAAACCTTGCGGTCGCTTCCGCCTGCGTCAAAACCAATTCTGCAACCATCGAGATTTCTCCCGACATTTTTGCTTTGCTCGTTCGATTGAGGTACCTTTTCAAAGTCGGTTACCACAACTTCAAACGGTTTTCCGTATACCTTACCCATAAAAACCGCGTCAAAATCCTTTAAACCGTTTGGTCTATAACTTTGTTTTAAATATTCTCCGATATAATCGGGCCCCGCAAAAACTATCTTATATCCGCCTTTAATCCAGATAAGTGATTTAACAAGTCGTTCTATATATTGTTTGTTCATCTCATTTTTTTCGGCAGTTTCGGGAAAAACTTCTGTTTCGGTCGTTGAAACAAAGTCACCCTCCCCAACAATCGCAACCTTAACTTTAACGCTTTCACCATATTGTTTAAGCGCGTTTTTATAGTTGCTGTTTTCGATAGAAATAGGTTTAAATTCAGGGTCCAACTTAGGGGTGAACTTCAGTTTTTGAACTGTATTGTTCATTTTAATATCCATTCCTTTCTTGATGTTTTGGGCGGTTTTGCCACAATGAATTTTAAAGTGGTAAAATGCTATTAACATATTAATCAAAAAAAACAAACTCACGTTTGAAATTTAATTTCAAATTAACTCCACCTTAAAAAATATTTTCATCTTATATAATAACACACAAAAAAACGATTGCCAACTGTTTTAATTTAATTAATTTTGAATAGTTAAATAGATGAAAAATTTTGTTTTAATAAAATTAACAAATTCATATTGCAAATTGCAAAACAAGTTAATATGACAAATTTTCTCGAAATAACTTTGTTGGTTTTTTTGTCGATATTGAATTTTTATATGTTGAAAGTTGCTTGAAAATTTGATACTATATATGTGGGTAAATATAATATATTATATTTAATAATTATTATATAAACTTTTATAAGATTAACAGCAGAGGATAAAATGAAAGAAATAAGTCTAACAACTGTCGAGAAAAAACGCAATGACATTCTTGACATAATAAAAAGCTCAACTTTAACACACGAACAAAAGGTAACCGCGCTTGCCCGTGCCGCCGAAAACTTTCTTTCGGTGCTTGATGAACCTGAGGGGCTCGACGACCTTTTGCGTTCTGAATATGACAGGCGTTGTATCTGTAACTTAAACGAGGGAGAAGCACCCTATCGCCCGAGATATATCTGCCCGGACTATCAAAAATTTCTCAAAAATGGAAGCAAGTTTCTTCAACTTGACCCTCCAAAAGACCTTGACGAGGCTATCAACAGCCTTCTAATAATCTATCACAACGTCCCTAGCATAACCAACTATCCTGTATATGTAGGTAATTTAGATGTTTTGCTAGATCCATTTATTAAAGACCTTGATGACCAAACGGTGTTGAAAAAGTTCAAACTTTTTTATACCTCGATCGACAGGACTATTGTAGACTCGTTCTGCCACGCAAACATAGGACCTGTTGCCACAAGAGCCGGAAAACTTCTTATGCAAGTTGAGTCTGAACTTGAAAACGCCGTGCCAAACCTAACCATGCGCGTTTCAAAAGACACGCCGGACGATTTCATCATCAGCGGCATCGAATGCGCTTTACATTCGGCAAAACCAAGTTTTGCAAACGACACGATGTACCGGGGAGACCTTGGCGACAGCTATTGCATCTCGAGCTGTTACAACGCACTTTTGGAAGGCGGCGGTTCATACACCCTTTCTCGTCTTTTGTTGAATGGTATTGCAAAACGAAGCCGTGACAAAAAAGATTTCTTTGAAAACATGTTGCCATACGTTCTTAAAACGATGGCTTTATACATGGACGAGCGCATTAAATTTGTTGTGGAACAAAGCGGATTTTTTGAATATAACTTTCTTGCAAAAGAAGGTCTTGTGTCTTTAGATAAATTCACCGCAATGTATGGAATGGTGGGTCTTGCGGAATGTGTTAATACTCTGCTTGAAAAAGAGGGTCTTGAGGGTCGTTTCGGACACAGCGAAGTCGCCGACAACCTTGGCGTGGAAATCATGGACTACATCGAAAAGTTCAACGATAACCACAACGCACCATACTGTGAAGCAACAGGAGGAAGATATCTTCTTCATGCCCAAGTCGGCATAGACACAGACCAAGACGCAAGCCCCGGCGTTCGTATTCCGATTGGCGAAGAACCCGAAAGCATGATAGACCACCTTAACAACATAAATCGTTTTCATAAATATTTCCGTTCCGGTGTCGGCGATATCTTCCCGGTTGACATAACGGTTAATAAAAACCCGAAATATGTTCTCGATATACTTAGAGGAGCGTTTAACCTTGATATTCGTTTCCTTTCGTTCTATCGAAGCGATAGCGACGTTATTCGTATAACGGGATATCTTGTGAAGCGTTCCGAGATGAAAAAGCTTGACGATGGTTTAAGCGTGTTGCAAAACACCACAGGCCTCGGCCTTGGCGCGGCAAAAAACTGCAAAGTAAACGAAAGAAAGGTACGTTAGTTTGGTGAGCGCGGTTGTAAATAAAATCATCCCGTTTAGCTCGGTTGACGGACCCGGAAACCGAACCGCAATTTTTTTGCAAGGTTGCAACTATAATTGCGGTTATTGTCACAATCCGGAAACGATAAATGTCTGCATAAACTGTGGAGAGTGTGTCGATAGTTGCAAATTTAACGCCCTTTCGTTAAAACAAGGAAAAGTTATTTTTAACGAAACTTACTGCCAGTCGTGTGATCAATGTTTAAAAGTTTGCAAACATAACAGCTCTCCAAAAGTTTCGGTGATGTCGGCACACGAGGTTATCGACAAAGTTGCAAAAAACATGCCGTTTATAAACGGCATAACCGTTTCGGGTGGTGAATCCACGTTACACAGAGATTTTTTAATCGAACTGTTTTCTCTTGCAAAGCAAAAAAATCTTTCAACATTAATCGACAGCAACGGAAGTTACGACTTTGAAAGCGACCCCGAACTTGTTTCAATATGTGACGGGGTTCTTCTTGATGTTAAAGCTTGGGACAACGAACAACACATATCTCTTGTTGGAAAATCCAACATCGTTGTGAAAAAAAACCTAGAATTTCTTGCAAAAAATGCAAAACTTGAAGAAGTCAGAACGGTTGTGATTCCAAGCGCTTTTGATGTTTTTGAGACGATTGAAAACGTTTCAAAGATCATTTCCACATACAATTTTAAAAAAGATATCCGATATAAAATAATAAAATATCGTTCGTTTGGTGTTCGTGCAGAATTTTCATCTTTTTGCGCACCTGACGACACGATTATGGAACTTCTTAAGCAAAGCGCAACTTTGCTTGGAGTTAAAACTATCGTGATAATATGATACATTTTCACCTAATCTAAACTTTATTTAGATGCTTTGATTCTGTTTTTTTAAGTTTATAAAATTAAAAAATATATAGTTTTGCATATAAAAGGAGGGTTTATATTGTCTGAAAAAGGAAACTTTGACCTTAACACCGTCGTAGTTGACATGAAAAAAATCACCAAAAAATTTGGTGATTTTGTCGCAAACGACGAGGTTAATCTCACGGTGCACAAAGGCGAAATACACGCAATACTAGGGGAAAACGGCGCAGGAAAAAGCACACTTATGAACCAGCTATACGGCTTGTTCCCCCCCACTTCCGGAGAGATACACATAAACGGAAAAAAAATCAACATCGACAGCCCAAAAAAAGCTATCGAAGTTGGTATCGGAATGGTTCATCAACATTTTATGTTGGTACATCCATTTACGGTAACCGAAAACATCGTGCTTGGCATGGAACCTGTCAAAAACGGAATTTCCCTCGATATGCAAACAGCGCGCAAAAAAGTTGTCGAAATCTCGGAAAAGTTTGGTCTGTCGGTCGACCCCGACGCCAAGATAGAGGACATCTCGGTAGGGCAACAACAGCGTGTCGAAATCTTAAAAGCGTTGTTTCGTGGTGCCGATATCTTGATATTGGACGAGCCCACCGCTTCTTTAACTCCGCAAGAGATAAGCGAACTCATAGACATCATGCACAATCTAACGGCAGACGGAAAGTCAATAATCCTTATAACTCACAAGTTAAAAGAGATAAAAGCCGCCTCTGATTTTTGCACGATAATTCGTCTTGGCAAATACATCGACACCGTTAAAGTTTCCGACGTAACCGAAAGCGACCTTGCAAGTATGATGGTTGGACGTAACGTTACATTTGAAGTGGATAAACCGGAAAAAGAAGCCGGCGAGGTAGTTCTTGAAGTTCGTGACCTTCGAGCCGATGACTATCGAGGCATCGAGATTTTAAAGGGTCTTAATCTTACGGTTAAACGTGGAGAAATTTTAGGGCTTGCCGGGATAGACGGAAACGGACAATCAGAACTTGTTGAATGTATAACCGGTCTTAAAAAGTCAAAATCGGGAACGGTTAAAGTCAACGGAGTAGACATAACAAACAAAAGCCCTAATTTTGGTTTTGAAAACGGGGTTACAAGCATACCGGAGGACAGACAAAAACACGGCCTTGTGCTTGATTTCACCGTTGCGGAAAACATGGTTTTGCAAAACTATAACAAACCCGAATTTAGCAAAAATGGAATTTTGCAAAAAAACAAGATAGTTGAATTTGCTAAACAAGCTATTGAGAAATTTGATATTCGCCCGGGTAACAGTTACAACCGACCGGCAAAAACTCTTTCGGGAGGTAACCAACAAAAAGTCATTGTTGCACGTGAAGTTATAAACGACAAGGATCTTTTGATAGCTGTTAACCCCACAAGGGGGCTTGATGTCGGAGCGATTGAATATGTCCACAAATACATCGTCGAGCAACGCAACAAAGGCAAAGCGATACTTCTTGTTTCTTTTGAACTTGATGAGATAATAAGCCTTTCCGACCGCATAGATGTTATTTACAGCGGAAACATTAGCGGACAGATGGTGGGTAAAGAAGCGGACGAAAACATCCTCGGATTACTTATGGCGGGAGGTAAGAAAAGTGTTTAAATTTAAAACTATCCTCGAAAATAAATTCACCATAACAATCCTTTCGATATTAGCTTCGTTTATATTCGGCGGAATTGTCCTTTTTGCTATCGGTGTTGACCCTGTTGTTTCATACGCAAAACTAATCGAAAGCATCTTTGGAACGACTAAAAACATGGCATATTCGGTTGTCTATGCCACACCGCTTATCTTCACAGGTCTCTCGGTTGCCTTTTCATTCAAGACCGGCGTTTTTAACATTGGCGCGGAAGGTCAATTTGTAATGGGCTCGATGGCGGCATGTGTTGTCGGAATTTTAGTTGACGCCCCGTCCATCATTCTCATTCCCCTTTGTTTCATTGTCGGAGCAGCTACAGGTGCTGCTTGGGGAATAATTGTTGCATACTTAAAAGTTAAATTCTCGATTAACGAAGTTCTTTCGATGATAATGTTTAACTGGGTCGCTTTTTACCTTTCAAACTACATTGCTGACCTTGAACCAATCCACAACGAAAGCGGAGCGGAAGCAACAAAAAATGTTTCGGACAACGCGAAAATCCTCTTCCCCGAAGAATGGAGAGATTTTCTTGCACCCACCTCAAACTGGGGAATATTCCTTGCTATTATAGCGGTTATCGTTATTTATATAATAATCGAAAAAACTACGCTTGGATATCAACTTAAAGCGGTTGGATTTAACCGCCACGCCGCAAAATATGGCGGCATCAATGTCAATCGTTCAATCTACATGGCTATGGGAATTTCAGGAATGCTTGCCGGAATAGGCGGTGTCATTCAACTTCTTGGTGTCGGTTCGCGCATAAGTGTTTTTGCGGCTCAGGAGAGTTTTGGTTTCCAAGGAATAAGCGTTGCTCTTATCGGCGCATCTAATCCAATCGGCGTGTTCTTTGCCGGCCTTTTCTATGGCGGAATTAAATATGGCGGAAGCAAGTTAAACCTTGTTCAAACACCTTCCGAAGTTGTTAACATAATAATGGGCATGATAGTGTTTTTCATCGCCATTTCACATGTATTTAAATTCAAAAAAAGTTCAAATAAAAAGGGAGGAAAGAAATAATGGATGGATTTTTAATTGTTGTCGGCATCTTGATTTATGCAACTTTAATCTATACCCCTCCCTTGTTGTTTGCGGCTATGGGTTCTTGTTTTTCCGAAAGCAGCGGAGTTGTTAACATCGGTATCGAGGGAATGATGGTGATAGGTGCGTTTACCGGCGCAACGGTTGGTCACTATATCGAAGCACCTTGGCTTGCGTTTTTCTGTGCAGGGCTTTCGGGTCTTTTGTTCGGATTTTTACACGGGTTTGCAACGGTTAAACTCGGTGCCGACCAAACTATCACTGGCACTGCGATAAACTTTCTCGCCCCCGGATTTGCTATTATGATAGCCAAAACGTTGTTCAACTCGTCCGACTCTATTCCCTTAACGCCGGAACAAAAAATACCACTCATGTTCGCAGACAGTTTTGGCCGCGAAACCGCGTGGGATAGCTTTTTAACCAACATTTTTTCAACCTATGCCACAACATATATTGTATTTATCGTGCTAATAATAGTTTGGTTTGTGTTCTATAAAACACGTTTTGGCCTTCGTCTTCGTGCTTGCGGCGAACACCCCGAAACATGTGACACACTTGGCATCAACGTAATTCGAATGAGAATAACCGCGGTTTGCCTTTCGGGATTTCTCGCGGCACTTGGCGGCGCATGCGTCACAATGGCAACCGCAAACCAGTTCCGCCCCGTGTCGATTGTCGGCCAAGGCTTTATAGCAATAGCCGCCGTCATCTTCGGAAAATTCCGTCCACACGGCGCTTTGGTAGCTTGTTTGATCTTCGGGTTCTGTTCGGGACTTAAGGTTGTTGTCGGAAGTTTAGGGCTCGACATCTCGTCGCACCTTATATCGATGATACCGTACATCGTAACGATAGTAGTCCTTATTCTGTTTGTCGGCAAGGCACACGTTCCCTCGGCAAGCGGTAAACCTTTTATAAAAGCAAAATAACATTTTAAACCTATAATATAACACACGCAAAAACGGCGATAACCGAGACAATCTCGATTACCGCCGTTTACCGCCGTTTACCGCCGTTTTGTGTTTTGTTGTCGGCTATGCCGACACCTTCATTCCTAACTCCTATTCATATCCCCTGTTTCCAAACATTCTAAAGTTCATGTGCTGTGGTAATTCTCTTGTTTTGTTGATTTTATCTGTTGTAAATTTCTCGCCGCTTTGTTCACATTCTTTTCGCGACATATACTCTAACCAAACATCGCTAACCCCTAACGCGCCCTCACGAATAGAGGCATATTCCCTCTCGAAAGCTTTTAACAAAAACTGCTCTTTTCCAAGCTTTACGGCGGCCTCGGATATTAAAAGCCACATCTTTTCGGTTTGATTTTGTTGTGGAACAGCTTCAAACATATCCCAAGCTTGTTGCATATCTTGTGCCAAAACAAGTGCTTCTAAAGCACTTTCGATAAAACTACAGTCGGGGTCTGTTCCGCAAAGCTCAACTGCTTTTAAGAAATGTTGTAACGCTGTTTTTTGGTCTTGTTCCCTTTTTCTTGATAACGCTAACGCATGGTGTGCATAGGCGTTGTGTTGCAGTTTAACATCTTTAAGCATCGCTTCACCCTGTCCCACAAAGCCGTTCTCTATAAGGCTTATACCATACTGAAGGAGCGACTGTTCGGTTGCGTCTTGGTCTTCACAAAGTCTTTTTAAACTTTCAAGCCACAGCGGGTCGGTTAGATATGCAATCGGCGTTTCGCCCTCAAGCTGTTTTCCGCCAAGAGCATGTTTATATTGTTCAAACGACAGCTTATCGTGGCATCCGCAAAACTCGAGATGTTCGCAAAACTGCTGTTGTTTTGCAGAAATTCTTCTCTCTCTTTCAAGCGCACCATAGATTCCGCCACAATGTAATAACTCGTCGGCTTTTTTGTTTGTGTATTTTTTGCAGACCTCATGCATCTTTAAAACATCATCTGTCGACAGCGTCTGTTCAACCTTTTTGTTTGCAACCTTTTGTGCCTCGTTCCATTCAAGGTCGTGCGCCTCGCTTGAAAGCTCGATCGAACCAAACATCTGGGTAAACTCGATTATTCCGTTTGCCTCAACAGTTAAACTGTGGTTTTGTGTGTTGGCTATTCCGGCTTGAACTTCAATATAATGCCCTTTTCCCGGCAACGCAAGATAATCGCACCAATGATTGCCGCCAACCGTGTTGCCCCAAGCGAACATTTTGCGTGCAAAAAGAGGCTGTGTCGAGCGTTCAAAGAAGCCTTTCCCGTCCCCCTCAACACTTACCTCCCACGGTGAAGCAAGTGACTTATCATTTTGGAAAAAGTACTCAACCGATATCGGTAATTTGTTAGGATAACTTATGTCTATGTCGCCAAGGTTTGGCTGATGTGGCATCTTACAACGCGCAAACCCCGGTATATTTGTTTGCTTGTCCGGTGTTAACTGGTATATAATCTCGTCGGTCGAACAAAAAACTCTTGTTTTGTCGCTCAAAACAACCGCCGTGTTTGTCCACCAATAAAAAAGTTGTTCTTTATCTCTTAGGTTGTAAAGCTTTACATGTGCAGTTAACTGCTTTGCTTTACTCGGCAGATGGAAGTCTATTTGAAAAAGTTGCGCATGTGTTGCCTCGTACTCGTAAACACGAAGAATGTCGTTGCCGTCATCGTCCGAAAGCTTTGCGCAATACACATCGTCGCTTGTGAACGCAAAATGACCCGTGTGTCCCAAGTTCCATTCGATTCCACCAGAAAACCAAGCGATTCGGTTTGCTATGTTAGAAAAACGAAAAACAGGATTTTTAAAAAGAAGTTCTCTGTTTTCATCTTTGCTATACAACGACCAAAGCCGCGCACCGTACCCGGGCAAAAAAGTTGCGATTAGATGCTCGTTTTCAAGCACCAACGTTTTAAGCTCAAGCTTTGTTAGCTCTCTGCCAAACCTGTCCTGTTTGCGATATGGCAAAGTACGTTCTGTGTTGCCTACCCCATAGTTAACTTTATCTTGTTCGAGAAACGTTTGATCATGCACAAGCGGCGCAACATCGTTTTTGTTTCTGAAATGTGGTTGGGGATTAACCTCCAACATCGTTGTTCCGTCGATTAAAAGATTAGAGCAATAAAGTTTCATATCTCTTTTATCCTTATTTTTATTGAAATTAAATAAAAATACCGTTTAAATCGGTATTTCTTTAAACTAATATTATCATTATATCTTCCGTCTAAATAGATATAAAATAACTATAAACTAGCAATATCTAACTAAAAAAGCGAGGAAACCCTCAAGGTTTGCCCCGCTTTTTTTGTTTTAATTATACGTTTATCAGCCTGTATATACACTATACGGCACACGAACCTTTGTTGTATTTTCGTCTACATTTAAATCGTGCAAGTTGGCTTTGAAATCGTCGCCATCATTTAAGTTTCTTGCAAAGATTGCAATCGATTCTGCCATCGATATTGCGTCTTGTTTTATAGTTCCTGTCATCATACCTTGTGCTATAAGTTGTTGAGCCGCTTCGGTTGCGTCAACGCCAAAAACAGGAATCGTTACAGAGTCTTGCTCGCCTGTGTTATAACCAACCTCGTTAAGCGCCGTAATAGCACCCTTTGCCATCTCATCATTGTTTGATATAACGAGTTCAATCATGTTACCATTATCTTGTGTATATTGGGTTAAAAACATGTTCATATAGTTGGTTGCGGCTTGTGCCGACCAAGCTCCATTTTGGTCTACATAGTATTTTTCTGAACTTCCCTCTTCAAAAAATACAAGTTCAGGTTTTTCCGCTGCTTGAAGTTTTGCGTTTGCGTTTAGCACACTAAATTTTGTACGTAGGTCTGCTTCAGGATTTCCTTCTTGACCTTTAAACAAAACATAAGATATAATTCCGTCACCATTAAGGTCTGTCTCGTCATAGTTTTCAATCAGATAATCGCCTATAAGATCGCCTTGCATCTGTCCGGCTTCTTGCGTGTTAGTTCCGACAAATGCACACAAATCATAACTGTTTACAACATCGGAAGATATTTCGCGATTAAAAAACACAACAGGGATTTCGTTATCTTTAGCCAAGTTAACAATATTTTGCGCTGTATCCACGGATGAATTTTCAACAAGGTTTACAATAAGAAGATTGGCGCCGTTTGCTATCGCTGTTTCAATCTGTTCGGTTTGTGTTTTTTGGTTGGTAGTTCCGTCATAGTTTGTAAACCCGATACCGGCAGTTTCAAGATTTTCGTCAAGGCTTTCTCTGACCGATGAAATATATGAGTCATCATAACTATAATAGAACACCCCTGCGTTAATCGACGTTTCTTGTATAATTTCTGTTTCGTCGGGAACTTCCGGCGCACAACCGACAACCAACCCCAACAATAACATAATAATTGACAACGCTACGAGTATTTTTTTCATTTTTAAAACTAACCTTTCTCTTTTTGATCCTATGCACTTAAATTTTATCATGAACTTATTAATAAATCAAATATACTGACAACTCGAAATATTACATTTAGGTTACACAATGACAACTTTTTTTATTTTAATCAATTTTTGAAATCAAACAATTAACTGCATAACTTGCAAGAATATACCCCGCAACCGGCGGAACAAACGAAACAGAACCGATTAAGGTTGTATCTTCTTTTTTATCCAAAACTTTAGCGGTGGAATACACCACCGGAGTATCTACTATATTTCGTTTTTTAAGCTCCAATCGCATAACTCGAGCAAGTTTACATCCACTTCCCGACGTTTGTGCAATCGTTCCGATTTTAAAACCCAACGGCGACAACCTGTTTCCTGTTCCCATCGAACTTATAATTGGAATGTTTTTCTTTTTCACCTCTTCAATAAGCAACAGTTTTGACGACACCATATCGATAGCATCGATTATAAAATCCGGTTTACAAATAAACAACTCATCAATAGTCAAAGCGTCTATTTTTATATCAAGAGCTGTCACTTTTATTTCAGGATTTATTGATAAAAGTCTCGCTTTTACCACATCGGTTTTAACCTTACCAACATCATTAAAAGTCGTCATTATCTGACGATTAAGGTTTGTTATATCGACAATGTCGTAATCAATCGCCACAACATGTCCAACACCGGCTCTTGCAACCGCCTCTGCCGCAGCACCCCCAACTCCGCCAAGCCCAACAACCGCCACTGTCGCGTTTTCAAGCAACTTAAGCGCAGCGTCGCCTATTAGGATTTTCTCTCGTGCAAGCCATCTACTATCCATTAATTACAGTTGTCCTTATAAATATTTTATATTTATTATCTATGCTGTTTTAAAAACAAACGCAAATCATTTGACATTTATAATAAAAAAATAAACACCCTCAATTTTGCACATAACACAAAACTAAGGGTTAATCATTTAAAAAACAAATATCCCCGCCTTGCCGTCTGCAACCGGTTTAGAACCCGTCCTTCAATGACGGTGGGTACGCTTTCCCAGTGGTTTCTCGCTCCCTTCTTCCCGTGGGGAGGTCTGCAGTCCACCAATGGAGAAATACTCCCTATTCTAATCTTGTAGGATTAAAAATAGTTGCAACATATCGAACAAAGCAGGGCTATTATCATTTTATGCTTTTTATGTTTTTTTATTCTTCGTCATCAAATTCAAATAAATCCGAAAGACGTTCCATAAATATCTCGCTTATCTCTTCAAACTCTTCGTCGTCTTCAATAAGTTCAAGAATTTCCTCGCCGCCTTCTTCCGCAACAATCTTCATTATTACAAGGTTTCCGTCGTCTTCCAACATCTCTTCAGGAGGAAGGTCAGCAAACAACGCCACATAAGTTTCGCCGCCATGTTCGATGGTATCGACAAGTTCAAATTGATGTTCGTTTCCCTCTTCGTCGGTTAACACTATTAAATCGGCTTGCATATCCTCTTCCATTGCTTCGTCGTTTGTGTTCTCAATTTCTTTATTCATATCATTATATCCTGTTCTTTATTTTCGTTACATATATTGTACCTTGTTTTATGTTAAAAAGTCAATAATATAACGTCGAAATCTTTGTTAGTTTTCAATTTGATAATAATTTATATATCTTTTCAACATCATTTCGGTCTAAAAGTTTCGGTACAGGGTAAAGCGGAACAGCTTCTTTGTATGCATGCTCGACAAGAGACGAAATATCTTCGCTTTTTATATCTTCAATCATTGATGGAATACCAAAATAGCTATTCATCTCTTTAACATCTGATATAAATCTTTCCGCTTTTTGCTTATCGCTTAAGTTCTTGTCATAAAGACCGGCTCGGTCGGACAAACTCGCTAGTTTTTTATACACCGCTTCTCCATAATATTCAAGCACAACAGGAAGCGCTACGGCGTTTGCAAGCCCGTGCGGAGTTCCGTATTTTCCGCTTAGCGCATGGGATACCGCATGGATGTTTCCGACATATCCCCTCGTAAATGCCGCCCCTCCACAAAAGGAAGCTGTCAACATGTTTTTTCTCGCCTCGATATCGTTTGGCGTGTCAAACACTTTTTTAAGATTATCGAATATAAGTTTAGTTGCTTCCACGGCATATTGCTCGGTTTTTGAAGTGTTGCTGTTGCCTATGTACGCTTCAACGGCATGTGTAAGCGCATCCATTCCTGTCGTCGCGGTAATTATTTTAGGCAGTCCAACCGTTATCTTGGGGTCTAAAAGCGCATATCGCGGTATTATAGGAATGTCGTTAATCGCAAACTTGTTACGTGTTTCGTCGTCTACTACTACCGCCGCAACGGTGGTTTCGCTACCGGTTCCCGCCGTTGTAGGCACGGCGAAAACGTCCGGGAGACGTTTAAGAACTTTAAAAAGCCCTTTCATCTTAACGATTGATTTTGAAGGCCGCGCAACCCTTGCGCCAACAACCTTTGCACAGTCTATCGAACTTCCGCCGCCAAATCCAATGATGCCGCTACACGCATTACTTTTATATATCAAAAGTGCGTCCTCGACATTTTTAACTGTGGGGTTTGGAACGGTTTTATCATATATAAAAACATTAATATTTTTAACCTTTAGTTTTTCAACAATTTCATTATACAAACCTAATTTTGTAATTGTTTGATCACTTACCAGCAAAAGATTTTTATGTCCGAGATTTTGTATCTTGTCAACAAATTCCCCGACACAGTTTTCTCCCGAAAAAACCTGTGGCACTCGCCACGGAAGAAAATATGCACCAATTTTTAACACGAATTGAAATGTTCTTGCGTAACATTTTGTAAAATTATTCATTCCTAATTCCTCATTCCTCATTTAATTCACCCTCCGCTCGCCGGAGACAACAACGCAATTTCACAGTCTTGATTAAGTTTTTTCTTAAAGCCTCCAAACTCTGTGAGCGGTTTTTTGTCTATAAATATGATGGATTGTTTCAACTCTTTCGACGTCATCAGCCCTGTTTTTTCTGATATCTCTAAAAAAAGTTCATTGAGGTTAGTCGCTTCGCTTTGCATCTCTTTGATTTTAAGTTGTTCTCGTATCAAACCATAAAACTTAATGTTTATCATTCTATCCCCAACTTTTTAAGAGTTTTTTGTGTTGGAACCCCGTTTTTGTCCCAACCCCTTATAGAATAGTATTGTGGAAGCATTTCAGAAAGCTTTACCACGCTCGATTTATCGTCTTGTCTTTGAAGATCTTTAATCAAACGCTTTGGCAACTTGTCCTGCTCCCCTGTCATGCCAAGCCGTAGGTTTATAACCCTCTCAAGGTTATACCCTCTTTCGCCGGTTTTCTTGAGCGAACCTATCGTCATTTTCATTCCTGTTAGATGGTTAATCATAGCCGAATGTGGAATCATCGCCGGAATATTAAGCGACAATATCCACGGAAATTTATGAGCAAGCGCTATGACCCCGCCAAAAAACGGCGCAACTTTGTTGACAGTTTTCGAGATAAAAGCATTTGGATTTGAAATCAAATATCCCGGAAGAACCGCGTATGTTGTGAATAGACAGCTTCCCCCCGACGACACCGCTTCCATAAGATCTTGAAAAAATATCGAAAACGCCGCCTTGCCTTTGGTGGTTTTGCCTGAAATATCAAGCCCCAACCCCTCAAGCACAACCATATACCCGCCGTTGAGATGACAACCGCCCCTGTTGGCTGTTGCATAGCTTAAGCCCATGCCTTGCGCTCCTCGCGGTTCATACGCCGCAAGTTCCATCCCCTTGACGTTAATCGCGTATTCCTTGCCTCCAAACTTTTCCGCAAGACGCTTTGAGCCGTCCGCCAAAAGGTCGCCATTACCTCTTCGATATGCGATATCTTCAATTGTCTTCTCGATGTTGGTCATGTCGCCAAAGCTTAACCCCGAGTTCCAAAGACCTTTCTCGTTAAGCTCCATTGCAAACGCAATTGTCGACCCCATGCTTATCGTGTCAAGTCCATATTCATCCGCAAGATGGTTTATATGGAGAATTGCTTTCATGTTGTTGTTTAACATGTTACTGCCAAAAAGGGTTATGGTCTCGACTTCGGGACCTTTGACCTGTTTTCCGTGCACCGTAACCACCCTTGCACAATGGATTGGACACGACATACACCCTTTATTTTTGACAAGATGTTTTTCTGTAAGTGTCTCGCCACTTATATCTTCAAACTTATCATAACTTCCGTATTTGTAGTTTTTAGTCGCGAGAAGGTTTCTGAAATTCATCGGGGTAACAAGCCCCGCCGTTCCATAGGTCGGAAGCTGTCCTCCCGTCAGCGGATGTTTTTTAAGAATTGAAATCCATTTTTTGTTTAACTTTTTAAACTTTTCTTTATCATAAAAAGCAAAAGAATTTGTTCCTTCGGCAACAAGTCCTTTAAGGTTTTTACTTCCGAAAACTGCGCCGACACCGCCCCGTCCGGCGGCTCGTTCGTTGGAAAAAACCCCTGCATACAACACAAGGTTTTCCCCGGCAGGTCCAATAACAAACTTCCCATTATTTTTTCCGCCTATAAGTTGTTCTGTTTCGCCCGTTTTTTTGCCCCAAAGGTTCAAGGCATCTTTAAACGTAATTGTGTCGTTTGTAACCTCAAGCAAAACCGGGCTTTGCGCTTTGCCTTTTATAACAAGACCGTCAAACCCGGCTTTTTTAAGAAATATCCCAAAGTTTCCGCCACAGTTGCTAGATGTCAAAAGGCCGGTTAATGGAGAGATTGTCGAGACATTAAACCGCGAGGAACAAGGTGCTGTCGACCCTGTCAAAGGAGATGTTGTAATAACTACAAGGTTTTCAGCCGAAAACGGGTCTATCTTACCTTTTATATTATCATAGATAATCTTTGCCGCAAGGCTTTTGCCTCCTAAAAAGAGTTTTCGGTCTTTGTCTGAAACAAAGTAATCAAATACAAGCTGGGTCGAAAGATCCACAAGAGCTATCTTGTTCATATATCCTTTCATGTGCGAAAATCTCCTTTTCGTTTGTGATGGGTATATAATATCTAAGTATATCAGTTCGTCATTTTATATAAGAGATTGCTTTGTCCCCAGCAGATCGAAATCCCCCTACTTCCCTGCCGTCGTCTGTTCCTTTGGTTTCTTCATAGTAAGCGATATCCTGTTTTTCGCTTTCTCGACGCTTATAACATAAACTTTTACAACATCCCCCGTCTTGACGACCTCGGAGGGGTGTTTAATAAATCTGTCGCAGATTTGGCTTATGTGAACAAGTCCATCTTCGTGCACTCCGATATCAACAAATGCGCCGAAATCGACGACGTTTCTAACCGTTCCCATGAGTTCCATGCCAGCCGACAGGTCGTCCATCGTTAAAACGTCGCTGCGAAGCAACGGCGGAGGAAGCTCGTCGCGCGGGTCCCTTCCCGGTTTAAGCAGTTCCTTAACTATATCACGAAGTGTTTCAACGCCAACTCCACACGTCTCGGCAACCTTCTTTTCGCCCTGTTCGGCAACCTTTTCCGAAAGTTTTGAAATCTCGCCTTTCGCTACGTCCTCGAGAGTGTATCCTGTGCTTAGCAAAAGTTTCTTTGTAGCGTCGTAACTTTCAGGGTGAACCCCTGTATTGTCAAGAATGTTTTTGCTCTCGGCAACTCTCAAAAATCCTGCACACTGTTCAAACGCCTTTGCTCCAAGTTTTGGAACTTTCAAAAGTTGTTTTCTTTCGCCAAACGCTCCGTTTTCCTCGCGATACACAACGATGTTTTTTGCTATGCCGGAATTTATTCCGGAAACTCTTCCAAGAAGTGAAGCGGAAGCCGTGTTTAGGTCGACACCCACCGCGTTAACGCAGTCTTCAACAACACCAATTAGCGCCCCATCAAGCTGTGCTGCTGGCATATCGTGTTGATATTGTCCGACACCTATGCTTTTTGGGTCTATCTTGACAAGTTCCGCCAGCGGATCTTGAAGCCGCCTTGCAATAGACACGGCGCTTCTTAACGATACGTCGAAATCGGGGAACTCTGATGCCGCAAGCTTTGAAGCGGAATAGACCGAAGCCCCCGCCTCGCTCACAATCATATAACTTATATTCGTTCCTTTAATAAGGTCGGCTATAAACTGTTCCGATTCACGTGAAGCCGTTCCGTTTCCTATCGACACAACCTCGATGTCATATTTTTTTATCAAAGCGTTAACTTTTTTTGTTGCTTCCTCAATTTTATTGTGGGGAGGGGTCGGGTATATTACGTTTGTTTCAAGCACCTTTCCTGTGCCGTCCACCACCGCAAGTTTGCAACCGGTTCTGTATGCAGGGTCAAGCCCCAACGTTATTTTATTTTTAACGGGAGGCTGAAGCAAAAGCGGTTTAAGGTTAATAGAAAACGTTTTAATAGCCTGTTCGTTTGCGTTTTCTGTTAACTGGTTTCTAATCTCGCGTTCAACCGACGGGAATATAAGTCGCTCGAAACTATCCGAGGCCGCTTCGCGAACCTGTTCTGTCGCTTCTCCCTCGCCTTTTATAACAAATCCGTTTATAATCTCTATCGCCTCGACCTTGTTTATCTCGACCGAAACTTTAAGAAATTCTTCTTTTTCACCCCTGTTAATAGCAAGAATTCTGTGGCTTTGAATTTTATTGACAGGTTCGCTGTATTCATAGTAGTTACGATATACGCTGTCATCTTCCTTTGAAGCAACCGAATTTATCGCACCTTTCATGAATATGAAACGGCGTAGCTGTTTTCTTATCTCGGCGTCGTCCGATATGTCTTCCGCAATAATGTCGCGCGCTCCGGCTAGCGCATCGGCGGCGGTTTTAACACCTTTTTCTTCATCGATAAAACGCTCTGCCGCAACAAGCGGGCTTTCGCCGTCTTTCTCTTGAAGCATGATAAGTTGCGCGAGTGGTTCAAGCCCTTTTTCTCTAGCAATTGAAGCCCTTGTTCTTCTTTTCGGACGATAGGGACGATAGAGGTCTTCTATCTCGGAAAGTGTTTCGGCGGCATCTATCTTTTCGCGAAGCTCGTCGGTTAATTTGTCAAGCGCTTCGATGGCGGTTTTGACCTCTTCTCGCCTTGCTTCAAGGTTTCTTAAATATGTTAGCCTATCGGAAAATTCTCTTAAAAGTTGGTCGTCCATCGAACCGGTTTGCTCTTTTCTATACCGTGCGATAAACGGAATTGTGTTGCCTTCGTCGATAAGTTTAATAACGTTTTCCGCATGTGTTTTAACTACCTTAAATTCACCTGTAAGTCTTGCTATTATTTTCTCCATAAAATGAGCTGTTCCTTTTTTTATTTCAATTTATTTTGTTTTTTCTTTTTAACTATTCGCCATATTATAATCGCGGCTATTAACGCTATCGGTATAAGAATCGGCGACAGCATCATTAACGCCATTCCCATGTAGGGATTTCTGAAAAAAGCCCAAAATGATTGCCAATCGTTTTGATCGATTACAATTGTTAAATCGTGTTCCGGCAAACTGTCCGAAACATAACGATAGGTTCTTGACGAAACTTTTTCAAAATCCAAATTTGTTTCGCTTTCGACTAAAATCGGCATGTCGTTGTCGAGATATAAATTTATCGTGAGGTTCTCAAAATCTTTCCAAGACGCCGCAGGGGTTAGGTAATATTTAATCTCGCCGTATTTTGCGTCGAAATCTATGTCGGGTCGGCCGCCGAGCCTATAGCTGTATGAAACGACAACATCGTACTGTTCGTTTGGTTCAAAACTCAATTCAAAAGTTACCGTATCAACCGTTTGGGTATCGTCGTCGCTTGCTATTTTGTCGTCCGAAAGAACGGCATATTGCCAGTCATTTGTTTCAACTCCGGTATCATAATTAAGTTTAAAACTTTCAACTTGAAACGTTGCCTCTTTTCCGTCAACAACAACTTGAACCCCGCCTTGTTCGACGTTTGGCGAGATAAACATGGACGGGGTTGTAACGGTTTCGTTTGTCGAGTTTTTCATTGTATACGTTGCAACAATACCCGCTTGGTCACCGTCAACCGTTATATCCAAAACTTCGGACAAAACAGATATATCATCATTTTTCTCAAACGTTACCGAAGACCCAATATCGGAATCAAGCGGAGCCGCCATGTTTGCATGTGCGGTTATCGGCGAAAGGGACAAAACAGCGAACGTTAAAGCCAAAAAAAAACTTAGTTTTTTCAATTCTGAAACCCTCCTTTTTACAACAAAATATCGAATATTTGGTTCTATTCAAAATGGATTACTTTAACAAGCATTCCAAAAACATGATAGTAGACATGTTTTATTCCGGGAAGTGGATCTTCCGGCATAAAGTTACCCTCTATGTCGATTGAATAGCCAAGGCCATAGTAGCTCCCCGAACCGCCGTCGTCCGCCGTTACAGGTATTGTAAACAAAGGGAATTTTCCTTGATATACCCTTATGTAGTCAACAAAACCCATTGTCACGACAAGGGCAAGAACGACCACCATTATTATAAAGACTTTTGTTTTTTTCATTCTGTCCCCTTTCAAACAACGGATAAAATAATCCTACAACTTATTTTTTATCAAGCAACTCTTTATTTTCACGAAACGTTTGTTCTGCCAATTCAAATTTATCTAATATTTTTTGTCGCAAACCCGGTTTTTGTTTTGTAAAATCAATTAAATCAATAGTTTTAATAGCAGCATCTTTATCGCCTATTGAAGCTAACAGAAAACTTTTAACGACAGTCAGGTCGAAGTCGTGACACCATTTATAGTAGGACGTGGAAAGTTTATCATCAACTTCTTTTACCAATCCGGAATATTCTTTTGTTCTTTCAAAATATTTTTGTATTCTTTCCTTTAAATATCTGTATGTTTCTCTGTGTTGGTCTTTTAGTTGTTCTATGGTAATGTTGGACTCGACTGATCGTAGTGTGGTGGCTTCTCTTTCTTCGGGGTATCTACTTGCGGCTAAAAAACCAAATGGGTACTCCATTAGATGTATATTAACAGACTTTTCGGTTCTGTAATATTGCAGTCCTCTGTCCTTTATTTTTGGAACAAAGTCAAAACACCATCCCCACTGAAGCGTCCCAAATGAATTGTTAATCAAAAAAACTTTAATTATTTTTCTTTTGTGGTTTTCCCATTCCCCAGCCCAAATATACCCACCTTTATATTTTAGCCCCAAATCCTTTTCAAACATTGGAGAAAAAACCTCGTCCATAAGTTCTTTCCATTTTGTCGGGGTTAGCTCTATGACGTTAGTGACTTTTTTTGCTTGATCTTGTTGAGTATGTAGCGTTTTATTACAATTAGAACTATCCATGTTTCTTTTTTCCTTTCAAAAAATAGTATGTTATTTAGTCCAACATCTTCTCCACCATTCCTTTTTTGCCAAAAATCATTATCCTTTGTCCATCTTCAAACATGTGGTCTGCGCCCGGCATAGGCAGAACTTTGTCGCCACTTTTCGCCGCAAGAATTGAAATGTTAAACTTGTTTCTAACGTTAACTTACGCTATCATTTTCCCTATCCAACTTTGTTTGGGTTCAATCTCAAAAATCGAATAGTTCCCCGAGATTATTTTATATCAAGCTGTTCTTTTGGAAGCGGTTTTGCGAAGTGATATCCTTGCGAGTTATTAATTCCATATTTTACAACTATCTCTTGAATAGTTGCGTCCTCAACAAACTCGGCGGTGGTTTTTGCTTTAATTAAATCCGCCATATATTTTATAGATTTAAGTATAGTTTGGTTGTCCTCGTTTGTCGCAAGATTTTTAACAATATCGCCATCTATTTTAATAACTTCGGGTTTAAGCGAAACGATAGATGTGTATGTTGCAAACCCAACGCCAAAATCGTCTATTGCAATTTTACAACCGATGTTACGCAGTTGGTTTAAAAAACAAAACAGATCGTCGTTGTTGTTATAGTTTTCCGTTTCAACAAACTCGATAACAACCTTTTCCGGTGTCGGATGTTGCAAAAGCCTGTTTATGAACCATTTTCTAAATTCTTCCGATTCGATGTCGATAATCGAAATGTTTAAGCCCAGCTCACTTCGTTTTCCTTCAAAATCTTTCAAAGCTTTGTCGATCAAAATTTTACTTATCTGGATATACAATTTCAGTTTTTTTGCGGCTTCGAGGAACATTCCCGGAGGATAAACATTTCCCTCTTTGTCGTATATCCTCATTAAAGCTTCGTATTTTCCTATTTCACCAACATCGTTGTTATATATCCCTTGATAAAACGGAACCACTTTGTCGTTGTTAATTGCATGATTCAAAAGTTCAAACTTTTCAATATTTTTTTCTGCTTCAAATAAAAGCTTTTCTCGCTCGTCGCTCGCAACGATAAAGTTGTTCGGAAGTTTTTTATTCATAAAATATGTACTTCTTGCTCGGTCAACCAAGTCGTTTCCAAAAACCAACACAAAACGTGACACACCGCCAAGGCCTGTTTGACTTGCCGTTATAAGTTCATATTGTTCATGGTTGGCTTTCATCAAATTATAAAAATCGTCGTCGCTCATCTCGTCATTCGCAACCGCCATAAACGATTTATAGGTATGTGCGTATACTTTTATGAGATGATCAATTCCCATCTGAACATAAGCCATGTTTCCCATGGCAAGAATTTCGGCACTAGAGTCGAAATATTTTTGTTCGCCAAACGTAGCAATCGACATATCGGCATTTATAACCTCTGTCATGCACAATTTATTGAATTTTTTCGTTTTGTTATCCTCTAAAAATTGTTCATAGCTCGGGATATTAAAACGTTTGTCTATCTTGATATTGCTGTTCTCGTTGTTCATTTTATAAAACCCTTTACAGTTTGTAATTACATACATCGTTAGATTCGGACAATAAAACCCCTGTTTTTAGTCCAGCATCTTTTCAACCATGCCTTTTTTGCCAAAAATCATTATCCTTTGTCCCTCTTCAAACATATAATCTGCGCCCGGCATAGGCAAAACTTTGTCGCCACTTTTCGCCGCAAGAATTGAGATGTTAAACTTGTTTCTAACGTTAACTTCCGCTATCGTTTTTCCTATCCAACTTTGTTTGGGTTCAATTTCAAAAATCGAATAGTCCCCCGAAAACTGCATAAAATCGAAATAGTTGTCCGACGCATTCATAATAGCATATTTCTCCGCAACAACCTTTTCGGCATATATAACCTCGTCTGCCCCGTTTCTTAAAAGAAACTCTTCGTGAAGGCTGCTTCCGGCCTTGCTTAAAACTCGTTTTGCCCCAAGGTCTTTCAAAAGGGCGGTTATTATAAGGCTACTTCTAAAATCTTCGCCAATACACACATAACACAGGTCGAAATCGGAAACACCGATAGACTTCAACACCTCAAGCTTTGTGCAATCGCCGATTTGAATATTGGTCGATATAGAGACAAGTTCGTCAATATTATCCTCGTTTTGGTCGACAATCATAACCTCACAACCAAGAGAAATAAACTTTTTTGCAAGTTCAATTCCAAATCTTCCAAGCCCTATAATTAAAACTGTTTTCATTTTTCCTCCATATTTAACAACTGTATAATCAAAACTAAAATCTGTTGGCGCAAGCCAACACACCTTCATTCCTAATTCCTAATTCCTCATTCCTAATTATCCAAACCTATCCCACGCTTACTTTTTCTTTCGGTCGTGTAAGTCCGGTTTGAACTTGAACCGCATCTTTAAAAATCATGATAAAAGTAAGGCTTCCAACCCGACCACAAAACATCAAAAACGCCACAAGAAGTTTTGCCGGAACGGTCAAAGCCGACGTAGTTCCAAGCGAAAGACCTATCGTCCCCATTGCGGAAAAAACCTCGAAAACAACCTTGTCAAGCGGTTCGTTCGGCAAAAGTGCCGAGAGCGCAAGACAACCAAAGATTATAAGTGAAAAATATATAACCGCTATCGAAAACGCCTTTTTTTCTATTCCGTCTTCGATACTTCTTCCAAAATAACTGTCCCCTTTGTTTGGTCGAAGCGTCTTTCTAAGTGAAATAAAAAGCACAGCAAGCGTAACTGTTTTCAATCCTCCCGCGGTCGAACCGGGACTTCCTCCAACCGCCATTAACAGCGTTGTAATTGTTTGTCCGCCTGCGCTGAACATAGTTTGATCGACCGAATTAAATCCTGCGGTTCGTGGCGTAACTGCTCCAAACAACGAATTAAACAACTTGTCGATAATCGACATGCCTTCAAGCGAATGATTGTATTCGACTATAAGGAAATATACCGCTCCAAAAGCAATCAGAAACGCCGAAACCGTTATGACAAGCTTAGAATGAAGCGAATAGCTTTTAAAGTTAAACTTATTTTTTATAAGGTCGGACCAAACAAAAAAACCTAGTCCACCAAGAATTATAAGAACCATTATAACCGAAAGAATATAAGGGTCGTCGTTGTATGTCGTGAGCGACGAAAACTGTCCGTTGACTCCGAGAATGTCAAACCCTGCGTTGCAAAACGCCGAAATCGAGATAAACACACTGGTGTAGATGCCGTTAAGCAAACCGAACTGTGGAATAAAACGAAGCGAAAGCAAAGCCGCGCCAAGCAGTTCGACTATTAAAGACCCAACAATCATGAGACGAGCAAGACGAACTATTCCGCTTAGCTGCATACCGTTAAGGCTTTCCATAACAAGCCCTCTTGTCTCAAGCCCTATTTTTTTGTTTGTGAAAAAATAAAAAGACACAATAAGCGCAATAAAACCAAGTCCACCTATCTGGATCATCGTCAAGATAACCAGTTGACCGAACAAAGACCAATGTGTAAAGGTATCGTAGATTACGAGCCCGGTTACACACGAGGCAGAAACCGCCGTGAAGAAACTGTCAACAAGATTTGTCGCAGTTCCGTCTTTGGTCGATATAGGGAGACTTAGCAAAACAGTTCCAATTATTATTACACACAAAAACCCAAGCGCAATTTTCCTTGGGTACCCCATTTTAAACACAGGTTTAGATCTGTCTTTGTCCACACTTATCAAACTTATAATTATATTCCTTTCTGCAAACCACATATCTGAACATTTAAGTCGACTTAATCACAATGCTGTTGTTTTCCTTGCACTTAAATTCAAACACCTTTAATTTCTGTAAAGTTAAGGTTGCAAGCATATGCATATAATTATACAACAAATTAATTGCAATATCAATTAATCTTCAAACAAAATTTTACCATCTTCAATCGATTTTATTATAGCGAGAGATTCAACCCTAACCCCTGTTCCCCGAACTATGCCGCCGCCGTCTTGGAAACCTTTTTCAATAACTATGCCACAACCGGCAAGCGTTGCACCGGCTTGTTTTAAAAGGTCGATAAGCCCCAAAAGAGCCTGTCCGTTTGCGAGAAAATCGTCTAAAATTAAAACTTTGTCTTGTTTCGTGATAAACCGCCCCGAAACTTGAATGTCATATGTAACATCCCTTGTGTATGAATGAACTTTTGCCGTCAAAAGTTCTTCTTTGTTCAAGTTTTTTGACGCAGATTTTTTTGCAAACACCACCGGAACATTGCCGAAATGTTTCGCCGCCATGACTGCAATCGATATGCCGGACGCTTCGATAGTTAGTATCTTTGTTATCTTTTCGCCCTCGAAACGTTTCGCAAACTCTTTCCCCATCTCGTCCATAAGCACTGTGTCAACTTGATGATTTAAAAAGCTGTCCACCTTAATTATCTTACCTTCTCGAACCGTTCCATCTTTTAATATCCTTTGTTTTAAAAGTTGCATAATTTATTCTGCCTTTCATTTTATATTAATTCTCTAAAATATAAGCCGTTTGTGAAACTTATGTCTTTTTGCTTTTGCAACGTTCCATTAATTATTTCGTGACAACTTTCAGGGGTTTCTGTCGTAAAATAATACATTTTGTAATCTATATTTTCGATATTCCTTTTTGTAACGTCTAAACAAACTTGATTTAAAAGAACCGAGTATCTTTTTCGCCTACACAAAACGACAAACTGTTTGTTCATTCGATCGACAATTTTTGCCGTACCGCTACAGTTTTCACAGCCGTTTTTTGTCTTTGCCGGGCAGTTTCTAAAAAACATGAGGGGCAAAAAGCCATATGCAACTATCCCAACATCGATGTTTTTTTGTATATCCTTTATCTTGTTAGCCGAAAGTTCAAACGACAGCTCTGAGCGGCAAAGCCCAAGCAACCTATATTGCTCCAACGACAGGCTGTTTAATATGTTTAACCCAAATCCGCCTTCGACGTTAAGCCCTCTTTCGAATGCCATATATATTCCGCCGATGTTTGACGCAGTCACCGTGTCAAAACCATAGCCTTTAAGT
The DNA here is from genome assembly GCA_964368445.1 of uncultured Oscillospiraceae bacterium. Taxonomy (GTDB): domain Bacteria; phylum Bacillota; class Clostridia; order Oscillospirales; family Ruminococcaceae; genus CAYJAY01. Next base: position 3,806 of record CAYJAY010000014.1, on the reverse strand, counting down.
TTGTCTAACTTTTGCCCCATCGTTTGTTCATCTAACGGAAAAACCAGACGTGGTATCTCTATCTTTGGTTTTAAACCTCTTGCCATAATCTCGTCAATGTTTTTTATAATCTCGTCGATAGGAAGCGAAAAATCTACAAGTTGCCAAGCTGAAAAGTTTTGAGTTTGAGAATATGTTTCAAATCTTATACTAACAAAATAATTTGAACTTTTTTCTCTTATTTTATAAACAACTTTTTCGGGTTCAAAAAACTCTTTCGACGATCGTTGTTCTCGTTTTAAAAGCAACTCTTCGAGCAATTCTTTTCGCGCCGTGTTTATGTTTGAACCGTTTATGAAAAGTTGTTGATTGTTGACAAATTTAAATTCATCCACAAAAAACGGAGTTCCACCCGTTTTTGCAACACTTTGAAACGCAGTTTCATAGCTTGTCGGACTTTTTATCGGAACTTGTCCACCCTCGAAAGCTGTTTCAACTTCGTTTAACCCGTCTGATATTTTTAGAACAGACTTTTCTTTTGTTATCTCGACAAAAGCTTTAATCGCCACCGACTGTCGTTCTCTGCGAAAAAGTTCATTTGGTTTTTTCCCAAGTTGTTCTGTTTTTTGTTTGTCGTTTTGGGTTCTAATCCCAAACATATCGATATCCCGACACCCCGATATATATCCATCGGTGAACCCGCTTCTTGAAAACGCCGCTTCAAGTTGTTTTGTTTCGTATTGTTCGCCGTTTTTCGCCTTTAAAACCGCATCGACCGCAAGCGCAACATATTCCGCACCTTTTAACCTTCCCTCGATTTTAACAGACGAAACCCCAATCTCGGAAAGTTTTTTAACATAATCTATCTGCGACATATCTTTAAGCGACAATATATATTCTCGGTTGTTTGCCCTGAAGTTAAGCCGACACGGTCCTTTGCACTTTCCTCTGTTTCCGCTCATCTGTCCTAAAATCGATGACAAATAGCAACAACCCGACATCGAAACACACAGCGCGCCGTGTATAAAAACCTCGGTTTCAATCGAAACATTTTTTGTTATATGTTCTATCTCGGGAAAAGTGAGTTCCCGCGCGAGAACAACGCGAGAAAAGCCTAGTTTTTCAAGCGCCTTAACCCCCGATACATTGTGAACCGCCATCTGGGTTGACGCGTGAAGTTCAACGTCTTTGAGGCATTCTTTAACAAGTTTCGCAACCGCAAGATCTTGAACAATAACGGCGTCAGCACCTGCTTTTGAAACAAGTCTTAACGCCTCTATTATCTCGGGAATCTCGTCGTCGGTTACCAACGTGTTTAACGTCACGTATACTTTAACGTTTCGCGCATGGCAAAATCTAACCGCCCAAACGAGCGTTTCGCTATCAAAATTTTCGGCTTTTGCCCTTGCGTTGTGTGAACAAAGTCCTAGATAAACGGCGTTCGCCCCGCTCCTCACCGCCGCTATAAGCTGTTCTTTTCCGCCACACGGAGCAAGTATCTCAACGTCTACCATACCGCCCTATCCTTGTTGTATTCTGTTTGTCTTGTCCGTAAAAAATCGCCCTTTTTAAGAGGGATATCACATGACAATATCACCGCTTCGGTTGCCTTGTTGGCTTTGTCGCAAACATCGCCGTTTTTGTCGATAATTAAATCGCAAACAAAACTTTCGCCTATCGAGTTTGGTGACACAACCTCAAGAACATCGCCCTTTTTAAAATAGTTTCGTTGCATAACGGTAACTTTACCGTCTTGCATATCCCCAGTGACAAGCGCAGCCACCGTACAGTCTCTTATATAACCGTTTACGTTCTCGACATATTTTCCGCGTTCGCCAAGATAAAACCCGTTTGAATATGGCCTATGGCTCAAGCTTGAAAGTTCTTTTTGAAGGTCGTCGACACTCCCTACGTTGTCCATTCGTTTGCGGTATGCGTTGACGGTTGACGCGACATAAAATCTCGATTTCATTCGTCCTTCTATTTTAAACGAAACCACGCCGGCATTCGCTATCTTGTCCAAAAACGAAAGGCAGTTAAGGTCTTCTGAACTCAATATTGCCATTCCGTTTTCGCTTTCCTCAATGGTAAACATCTCGTCGGGGCGTTTTTGTTCAACTAAGCCATAACTCCAACGACAACTTTGTGCACAGTCTCCCCTGTTTCCGCTTCGTCCGGTTAAGTATGAACTTATGAGACATCGCCCGGAATACGCCATACACATCGCTCCATGCACAAACGCCTCAAGCTCCAGATCTTTGTTTGTGTTTGCCCTAATTTCGGCTATGTCCGAAAGTGTGAGTTCCCGTGCAAGGACAATTCTTTGCGCACCCATATTGTAGTATACATTAGCGGAACTATAGTTCATGCAGTTTGCTTGTGTGCTTATATGTATCTCAAGGTCCGGACACCCTTTTTTAAGTGCATCGAGCGCACCGATATCAGACACAATGGCGGCGTCTACCCCCGCATTTTTAAGAGCCTTACCATAGTCAAAAAGCTTTGCAATCTCTTGGTTGTTTGCAAAACTGTTGACCGTTACATATAGCTTTTTCCCTTTTTCTCTACAAAGTGTTGCAGCTTTTTCTATGTTAGGAAGCGAAAAAGCAGCGGCTTGTGCACGAAGTTGCATAAACTCTCCGCCTATATAAACCGCGTCCGCCCCAAAATAAAGCGCAGCATCAAGACATTCAAAATCGCCGGCCGGAGCTAAAAGTTCACCCTTTATCAACAAACAATCTCCTTAAAAAGTAATCCAATAAAAAAACAAAAGCGGCAAACTACCTGTTGCCGCTAAATCATCATGGCTATTCGTCAAAAAATTCCGATTCAACCGCCGCACACAAAAAGTGGTATATCGAAAGATGATACTCTTGAATGATGTGCGTTTCCGAACTCGGCGCAAACACTGTGCAGTTTGAAACATATTTAAGCTTTCCGCCCTCTTCACCGGTGAGCGACGCTACGGGAAGGCCGATTATCTTTGCAAACTTCGCCGCATAGCGAACGTTTCTCGCCATTCCCGAAGTACTTAAACACAAAAGCATGTCTTCAGGCTTTGCAAATCCATAAACCTGTTGCGCATATGCATAGACCGAAGCGACGTCGTTTCCGTATGCGGACATAAGCGAACAATGTGCGTTAAGGTTTATGGCCGGCAACGACCCTTGGAGATTATCTGCCAAAAACTCTCCGTCATATCCGAAAAGGTCTGCCATCTTTGCTTTCAAGTCTTCCGGCAGTTTCCTTTTAAGCATGAAGCCTTTCATGAGTTCGGCGACGATGTGCTCTGCGTCCGAGTTGCTTCCGCCGTTTCCGCAAATCAAAATTTTTCCACCTTTATTGTATGTCTCGACCATCATGTTAAGCATCTGTTTTATGTTATCGCTTTGCGGTTCAAGATCTGTTCTACGTTGTAACAGTTGTTCAAAAAGTTTTTCTGTTCTTTGTTTCATAACAGTTCTCCAAAATCTTTTTTAGTATTATATACATAATATCAGAATTGCTAGTATAGAGCAACCGAAAATCAAATAAATTTAAAAAATTTGATTTTTCGTAATAATATAGGAAAATACGTTATTTTTTCGCTTAAAAGCATTTGGTTTCAAAAGCAAATAATCAATTAAATCAAAAATATTAAAATTTCGATTGATTTTATTAAGCAAAATCATTATAATATCTATGTAACGTTAAAAAAACCTATTCCAAAAAACAAGATTTTGTTTTGAAAAACTATTAGTATATGGCCTCTTAGTTAAATGGATATAATAAACCCCTCCTAAGTGGTAAACCGTTCGAGTCTAAATCAAGCATTTATATACAAAAAA
>CAYJAY010000013.1:0-55640 GCA_964368445.1 uncultured Oscillospiraceae bacterium | reverse complement strand
ATACTGCAAAAAGCTTGCAATGGCGATACTCGCCATTTTGTTGTTCTTGTTTGACAGGATATCTTCAATCCTTTTTTGTAGATTTTCTTTTGACAATTTTTGTCAATATAAGCTTCATCTTATATAATTAATCCTCACTTCGTTTCGATTAATTATATAATTTATTATACGATTTAAGTCGCCGCCCGATGGGCATGGCGAATTTATATAATGCTTCGCATTATATAATTAATCCTCACTTCGTTTCGATTAATTATATAATTTATTATACGATTTAAGTCGCCGCCCGATGGGCATGGCGAATTTATATAATGCTTCGCATTATATAAATAATCCGAAAGAATGGATAACATTATGCAGTATAGGAAACTTGTTAAAAACGGCCCGGACGTCTCCCTTTTGGGTTATGGTTGTATGCGGTTCCACACCAAAGGAAACTCGGTCGACAAGCCGCTTGCTTTTTCCCAGATGAAACTTGCGTTTGATAACGGTGTCAACTATTTTGACACAGCATATTTTTATCACGGCGGGAAAAGCGAGGCTTTACTCGGCGAATTTATCAAACAAAACAACATTCGAGACAAGGTGTATATAGCGGACAAACTCCCCGCATTTGTAACAAACAAGCCGGAACAGATCGAAAAATATTTCAATACCCAGCTAAAACGCCTCGACACAGATTACATTGATTTTTACCTTATGCACATGCTTTGCAGCCTTGCGGATTGGGAAAAGCTAAAACGTTTTGGAATAATCGATTTTATCAACGAGAAAAAAGCTTCGGGTCAAATTAAATATATCGGTTTTTCGTTTCATGGAAAAGCAGAGGAGTTTATCAAAATCCTAGAGGATTACGAATGGGATTTTTGTCAAATACAGTTTAACTATCTCGACGAAAACAACCAAGCCGGTTTAAACGGACTTAAACGCGCCGAACAGCTTGGCATTGGGGTTGTTGTCATGGAGCCTTTGCGCGGCGGCGCACTTGCTTCAAAAGCTCCCGACAAGGCAAAAGAGATCTTCAAAGCATATAAACAACAGTTAAGCCCGGCTTATTGGGCGCTGAGGTTTGTAATGAACCATTCGGGAGTCGCAACCGTTTTAAGCGGAATGAACCAAGACGAGCACATCGAAGAAAACGTAAACGTCGCAAGCGTAACCGAAGCGGGCTCGATGACACAAGAAGAACTCGACGTTATAAACGACGTCAAAAATGTATACAACCAACTTATGAAAGTCCCGTGCACCGGTTGTGGCTATTGTGTTCCGTGCCCGTTTGGAGTTGACATTCCTAATATATTCAGCGACTATAACAGCGTATATTTTTTTGGCGGAAGAAGCTTTTTCAAGTTCCAATATGCCGGTAAATGCTCCGGTCTTTTGGGCGAAAAATCCGGCGTTAATGTTTGCACTAGTTGTGGTAAATGCAAAAAACATTGTCCCCAAAACATAGACATTCCGGTTAAACTTAAAGACGCTCACAAAGAACTAGACAGCAAAATAATACGTTTTGCGCTTTCACTCGCGTCTAAATTTATCATTAAAAAATAACTGTCACATCGTTGATTTTAACAAACCAAAATTACAAACGACAAAAAACGCAAAGGCGAACAGTGTTTCACCTTTGCGTTTTTTATGTATCAAAATATCATATTATAATGTATTATATATAGCTAGTCTTCTTTGTCAAGCTTTGCCGGAAGAATAAGGTTAAGAACAACCCCCAAAACAACCGCTATGAAAAGGCCTGAAAGGCTAAAGTTAATCGAACCTATCGTTATTGGTATTCCTGTGGAAGATCCCGCAGAATAAGTTGCCATCGAAACGCCTATTCCTGTGCACAGGATAACCGCAACTATAAGTAGATTTCTTGAATTTGAAAAATCTATATTTGCGTCTACTATCGAACGAAGTCCGATTGCCGCTATCATTCCATACAAAACGATTCCAACGCCGCCGATTACGGGGTTAGGAATCGAGCGCAAAAATCCGCCAAACTTACCGACAAACCCCAAAACTATCGCAAACACCGCCGCAAGTTCAAGCACAAATGTGTTATAGTTTTTTGTGGTCGCAAGAACCGCCGTGTTTTCCGAATAGGTTGTGTTTGCGGGTCCGCCAAGAAGCCCTGCTGTGAGTGTTGCAAGCCCGTCGCCCATAAGAGTTTTTGAAAGCCCAGGGTTTTTCAAAAAGTCTTTTCCTACAACCGTTCCGTTGCTTGTTATGTCTCCGATGTGTTCCATAAACGTTACAATCGCTACGGGCGCGATAGTTAGTATTGCGGTTAAACTAAACTTTGGAATAGAAAAGAACGTTGCTCCTGTCGAAGCGTTTTCAACAGTAGAGAAAGGTATGTTAATCCACGGTGCAGAAGCTATTGCGGAGAAATCGAGCGTATACAATCCGAACAACGAAAGTATTAAACAAAAAATGTAGCCCGATATCATCCCGATAAGGATAGGAACTATCTTGAAAAATCCTTTCGCATAGATAGCCGCGCCCAAAATCGACGCTATCGTTACAAGTGCTATCAAAACATCTATGCCGTTTGGAGTGTAAGAACCGTCTGCAAAAAAGCTGTTTAGTATTCCGGTCGAGTTGTTAACGGCGGCATAGCCTAGTCCCAAACCTATAACGATTATAACGGGTCCAGTTACTATGGGCGGGAACAGTTTTCTAATGCGTTCTACGCCGACAATCGAAACTATGACAGAAAACAAGAGATACATAAGCCCGGCGGCAATTATTCCGCTTTGTGCCGATTGCACCCCTTCGGTTGCGGTTATCGCAGAAACCACCGGTATAAATGCGAACGACGAACCGAGAAACACAGGAACTTTAAACTTTGTGCAAACGTGGAAGATAAGCGTTCCTATTCCGGCGCAAACTAGAGCGGTTGAAACCGAAAGCCCCGTCAACATCGGAACCAAAACGGTTGCGCCAAACATTGCAAAAAGATGTTGAACTCCGAGAAAAAGATTTTTTGGAGAAAGCGAAGTGTCGCGGTCGTGAACTGTTTGAGTTGTTTTAGAAGACATTTTGATTGTTACCTTTCTTTTAAGTGTTTTGTTGAATAATAACTTGGTTTTTTCCATCGAGTTGTTCCACCCAAACCTCAACTTGCTCGCTCGTCGACGTCGGAACATTTTTCCCGACATAATCGGGTCTAATCGGAAGTTCGCGATGTCCTCGGTCTATCAAAACCGCAAGTTGAATTGATTTAGGACGCCCTGCCGAGATAATAGCGTCGATAGCCGCCCTCACCGTTCTTCCGGTGTGGAGCACATCATCTACTATAACGACTTTTTTGTCCTTCAGGTCAAGGTCGATTACAACAGAATTTTTTTGTGTGAAGTCAAACTCGATATCGTCGCGATATCTTGTGATGTCAATCTCGCAAACGGGAACTTCCGTTTGTTCGATAGAATTGATTTTTTTTGCAATAGTTCCGGCAAGCGTAACTCCCCGTCTTTTAATTCCGGCGATAACTACGTCTTCAACTCCTTTGTTGCGTTCTATAATCTCGAAAGAAATTCTGTGGAGCGCGCGGTTTATCGCAACCTCGTCCATCACCATTGCTTTAACCATTTTTCCCGACCATCCTTGTTGTTATTTTTTCGCACAAAAAAACTCTATCTTTAGATGTCGATAGAGTTAAAGGTTTTTTGATAGCTCAAGCGTCAACCACAAAAAAGCGGCAAACAAAACAAGCAGATATTTTCAAACCTTGTCAATCTCTCTGTATCGACTTAAAGGGTTGTTTTCCTGATTAGTAATGTTACCACATCGAAACGTTTTTGTAAATAGCTTTTTTCAAGATTTTTATTTTTTTATTTTTTGTTTATTTGAATATCTGAAAATTTCTGAAAAGTGTTCTTTTTTTTCTGCATATATGGTATATTATATGTAATCTCTGACTTACGACAGAGCTAAGGAATGGACATTTACTATGAAATATATGAAATTAATAATAAAAATCACAGCATTGGTACTTTTGGCTGTCGTGTCCGCTTTGGTGTGGTTTGGCGACTATCTCCCCACACAACAGCAAGCAATAGCCAACATTCAACATCCCGATTGGGTTGAGTTCGTTGAGCAACAAACGGAGGAAAAACCTCCAAACGAACCCGCTGTCGACGTTAACGTTATTCCTGTTGACGGCATCCTGACCGAAAAAGACACCCTTCTCTACAACGCAATTATAAAAGGAATAGAGGACGGCGAAACACAAGTTGTCGTCGAAAACACTAACTACGATGAGCCGTCGATTCAAAAGATAATAAACTACATGGGTTATAACAGCCCTGAATTTTTCTACATCTCTTTTTTTGACACCCATTTTATAATCGACTCATACGGAACAGCGGTCAACCTAACGTACACCTACAGCGCGGCGGATTTGGAACAGCGAATAACCGATTTCGAAGCGGCAATTAACCTTGCGGTTAACGAGGTTAAAGCTCAAAACTTTACTACACAGTATGAAACAGCGGTTTATATATATGACTATCTTATACGTAACGTGTCATACGACTATACATTAAGCCGAACCGACATCCACAATGCGTATGGCGCGCTTGTCAACAAAACGGCGGTGTGCGACGGCTATGCCTTGGCGTTTTCGCTTATAGCCGACCGAGTTGGTATCGACAGCTATGTCATTTTAGGGGACGACACAGACCCCGAAACCGAAGAGGGACACGCTTGGAACAAGGTTCAGTTAGACGGAGTTGTAACCAACCTTGATGTAACGTGGGACGACCTCGACCTTGAGGAAAACACCGACGTGGAGATAGCCTCAAACGCGGTGAGCCACGCATATTTCGGCATATCGGATCAACAACTCGCAATCGACCACATAACAGACAACGAGGTGTCGGTTCCGCTGCCGGCAGGTCAAGACATAAACTGGTTTGACAAAAACGGCTTCACCTGTGCCGAGCCTTCCGAAATAACCGAAATTTTGGCAAAAGCCTTAAGCGACAACCTTTCGGGGGAAGCCGGATACTTTGAAGTAAAGATAACCGACCCCGAAGCGTTCACAAGTTTCATAACGGAATATGAAGGCGGCGTCGACGCGATTATTGAAGCGGCCAACGAACTGCAAGAGGAAAAAGAAGGCCCACTTTTCCAAACCACAGCGTCGTTCCCGATAACGCATGAAGAGATAGGAACCGTTCTCGTCGTCTGCCCCATTGAACAAGAATAATCGCAAGACAGATTAAACCCTATGAGTGTTGTCGCATTAATCGGCGATAACACTCATTTTTTAACCTAAAATTTGTGTTAAAATGGCTTAATTGCTTTATTTTTAAATATTTCTTGCTATTTTAAAACATGTATGATATAATTCGTTTCGCGTTCAATTACTTAAATAAAAAAAGGTGGGTGGTGCATCCGCCTTTTATTTTTTAATCAGACATCTTCACAACTACTATTTATGCTATAAAGGAGCAACTTTGACAACTTTTAAACAACTAGGACTCCACGAAAACATGATGCGCGCTATTGACAAAATGGGTTTTGTCGAAGCGACCAACGTTCAAGCCGAAACAATTCCTTTAATCAGAGAAGGCATCGACATTTTGGCTCAATCGCAAACCGGCACAGGCAAGACAATGGCTTTTGCAATTCCGTGTGTCGAACGTATCGAGCAAGACATTCCGAGCATACAAGCTCTTATCCTCTCCCCCACCCGTGAATTAGCCCAACAATGTGGCGACGAGGTTAAAAAACTCACACGTTATATGCCACACGTTAAAACAGCCAATATCTATGGTGGCGGAGATTATAAAACCCAGTTTCGCGAACTTAGACAAGCAAACTTGGTCATTGGAACCCCCGGACGAATTATGGACCACATGAAACGCGGAACATTAAAACTTAAAAACCTACAGATGATTATTCTCGACGAAGCGGACGAGATGTTAAACATGGGCTTTAAAGAGGATATCGAAACGATATTAAAAGACGCTCCACAAGAGCGCCAAACGCTTCTTTTTTCCGCTACCATCCCAAAAGGCATACTTGAAATTACGACTAAATTCCAAAACAACGCAACAAGAATTGACCTTGTAAAGGACAAAGCAACAATAAGCGCGATTAAACAGATCTATGTTCAAATTCCAAGAAACTGCAAAAACGACGCGTTAAACCTTCTTTTACATTACTATAAACCAAAGCGCAGCATAGTTTTTGCCAACACAAAAAGCATGGTAGACGAGCTTGCACAAAAACTTTATGATTTTGGTTTTTCCGCAAGAGGTCTCCACGGAGACATGCGTCAAAACCAAAGAACCGCTGTTATGTCGGATTTTAAAAACGGCAAAACTGAAATCCTAATTGCAACCGATGTCGCCGCGCGCGGAATCGACGTTAATGATATCGATTTTGTTTTTAACTACGACATACCTAAGATGTCGGAATTTTATGTCCACAGGATAGGCAGAACAGGACGCGCAGGCAAAGACGGAACCGCCGTCACGCTTTGTTGTGGAAAACAACAGTTGCTGGAACTTGTAGATCTTTCAAGAAAACTCAAATGCGAAATTCAAGAGATCGACATGCCAACGGTTGACATGATAAGTTCAAACGACGTCGAGCGCAACGTTAAAACTATCGAACAATCTTTAAACAACCAACCCTCTGCACACACCCAAATGATGGTGGATAGATTGGTTGAGCAAGGTTTTTCGCTTGAACAAATATCGTTGGCACTTGCCGACATAGCTTTTTCGAGCACAGACAAAGGACTTGTCAATCTGCCTGAATTTAAAAAAAGCAATGTAGAAAAAAGCAAAAGTGCCAAAGGCGAAAAAGGTCGTTCATATAAAAATGACAACACTAACTATGGCAAGTTAAAACTAAACATCGGGCATACTTCGAGATGTTGCCCCAACCACATTGTCGGCGCTATTACCGAGAAAACCGGTATCACCTCGAAACTCATAGGAAAGATTATAATCGACAAAGATTATTCACTTGTCGAAGTTCCAAACGACATGGTCGAGGCTATTGTCGGCGAAACGGCAAACCTTAAAATCTGCGGAAAATCCGTTTCGGTAACGGCGTATAAAACAGGTTCATACGGCGGAAAATCATCAAGCCGCAAACATTCCTATTCCGACCGACATAAAAAACACGAAACAAAATACGGCAAAAACAAAAAGATAAGAAATCTTAAGTTTGCCGGTTAACGTTAACAAAGGGGCTGTGACAAAATTGTCACAGCCCCTTCGCTTAGAGTCAAATCTTTTTAAAACGTAAGAATAATTTTTTCGCTTTTGGTGTTTTTACACGTCTGCTTTCCACAATCCGTGCAGGTTGCAATAGGCAAACACTGCTACCGGCTCGTCGTCTACAAAGCTAAACGAAACTTTTGGAGCCTCGCCCGGTTTAAGACATTTGCGTTGGCCGCCTTTTGTTGTCGCGACATAAACAAACCCGATGTTGTGTTGTTCCTCCATTGGATGTGCAACGCTACCAACAGAAACGGTTATTCCGCTGTTGGTTTTTTCTACTACAGGTATATGCTTTTCGGTTGCGGCCTCAACCGTGTTGGCGACAAGTTCCGCCATAGGTTCGCCACAACATACAAGGGGAACACCCTTGTTTTCGATAATCCCTACCATGTTTCCGCAATGCTTACAGATGAAAAATTTTTGGTTGCAACACATGTTATTACTCTCCTTTTTTTAATAAAATATCGATTGGTCTAATAGTTAACCGATCTTAATTCAAAATATGCTTGTGGATGGTCGCACACGGGGCAAAGCGACGGAGCCTTTGTGCTGTCGACGATGTGTCCACAGTTGCGGCATATCCAAACAACTTTAGTATCTTTCTCAAACACAACTTTATTCTCGATGTTGGAGAGAAGTTTCAAATAACGTTCTTCGTGTTCTTTTTCTATCTTTGCAACGCCTTCAAACAGTTTTGCTATGTCTGCAAACCCTTCTTCCTTCGCTTCTTTAGCCATGCGCGCATACATTTCTGTCCACTCGCCGTTTTCACCCTCTGCCGCCGCTTTAAGGTTTTCGATAGTGGAACCAACCGCGCCACCATGCAAAAGTTTAAACCAAAGTTTTGCGTGTTCTTTTTCGTTGTTTGCGGTTTCTTCAAAGATAGCCGCAACTTGTTCAAAACCTTCTTTTTTCGCTTTAGAAGCAAAATAGCTATACTTATTTCTTGCTTGGCTTTCCCCCGCAAAAGCTTCCATCAAATTTTGTTCTGTTTTTGTTCCTTTTAAATCTGCCATTATTGTGCTCTCCTTATTATTTATTATTTTTAAGTGGAATATACTTGAATTTTAACACTTTTATTGTCATTTTCAAATGGTTAATATAAACTTTATATGAACTATTTGTTAATTATACTTTTGTTTAAAAGTGTTGTCTTGTTAGTAATGATTATCATTACTATAATGCAAATATTATCATATTAGTTTTGTCCTGTCAATAGGTTTTTGAAAAAACTTGATAAATTTTGTAGAATAATATAATAGTCTATTTTTCTCCCCATTTGCGAGTTAATTTTCTGTTCATATATTTTGGGTTTATATAAAAAATATAACCTAATGCAACGACAACTATCAACGGTTCTGCCAACAAAGAAAGGTTGCTATATAAAACAAACAATGCAACAGATGCTTGTAACAAGTAGTATAGAAGTTCGATAAAAACATTCTTTTGAAACTGTTTTATATCCTTTTCAAACGTTAAGTTGAACGACATCCAAACGGCAGACAAAAAAAGCGGAACAAGTTTATATGCCCAAATGAACGACAAGGGAAGACCATATGCTTCGGGTGCAAACGGTTGCACTGCAACATTGAGCAAGCTAGCGTGGAGGATAATTGCAATAAGCACAAGATTTGCTTGTCGGATTATTTTTTGTTTTTGCTTAATCTCGTTTTCCGATGTTTTTCTCTCTGTTAAAAGATCGAGAGACACACCAAAAATTTTTGAAAGAGCTATTAAATTTTCGGAAGAAGGCAAGCTTTGCCCACTTTCCCATTTTGCAACCGCCTGTCTTGAGACCCCGATTTTTTCTGCCAGAGTTTCCTGCGACATGCCGTTAACGCTTCTTTGGTGTTTAATCTGTTCATAAAGCTTCATATCTGTTTTCCACCTTTTGTTTTTTATAAGCTTATTTTATCAAAAATTAAAAAAAATTCTACCAACTGCCCCGCAACTATCGGTTGCAAATTAAAAAAATCTAAAAAACTTATTAAAACGTTTGCTTTGTTTGTGCAAATGCTAGGTGTTGGCACTTTATTTTTGCTATAATGTATGTTAAAATATATTAAATATATACAATTTACGATTATGAAACAAATAAAACAATCTATATATAAAATTCAAGCAAAAGGAACGGTTTTAAAAACATGTTGGAATTTCCTTTTAAATCGGAAGATATTCTTCAAAACAAGCGTAAGATAAAAAAAGAACTTTTAAAAAACGAAAACTTAATCGACAAAAAAATTGCGATAGTTTCGGGAACGACGATAGGCCAGATAGAAAACATACTTGAGATTTTTCTTTTGGACAACGGCATTAAGCCGACGTTTAAAATTGGGGACTATTCAAGGTTCTATGAAGAGATAGTGTTTGACGACGGAACTCTCAAAGAGTTTTCGCCCGACATCATATTTATTCACACAAGTATCCACAATCTTTCGTTTTTGCCAAAAGCGGGAGACAGCAAAAAAACTGCCGACGAGCTTTTTGAGGCGGAAACAAAACGATTTAAAAATCTTTGGGACAAGGCGCTTTGCTTTGGCGGCGCAGTAGTCGCAAACAACTTCGAGTTCCCACGTATTCGTATTATGGGAAACCGCGAAGCATACGACCCGGCGGGCAAGGTTCGGTTTGTCAACAGGTTAAACGAATTCATGGCAGACTATGCCGAAAACACACCGAACTTTTACATAAACGACATAAACTATCTGTCAAGTTTCTATGGCCTCGACGATTGGAGCGACCCGTCGTATTACAACGCATATAAATACGCCGTTGCCCCAAACGCTGTGCCCACCCTTTGCCATTCAGTCGCGAACATCATAAAAGCGATTTTTGGACGAAACAAAAAAGTTTTGATGCTTGACTGTGACAACACACTTTGGGGCGGGATTATAGGGGACGACGGTGTTGACGGAATAATTCTGGGCTCTGAAAGCCCCGGGGGAATTGCGTTTTCCGACATGCAAAATGTCGCAAAAGAGCTTTCGCGAATAGGTGTTGTTTTGGGGGTTAACTCCAAAAACGAACAGGACGCGGCGATAAGCGGTTTTTCCCATCCCTCGTCGGTGCTGGGACGAGAAGACTTTGCGTGTTTTTACGCAAACTGGGACGACAAAGCGACCAACATTCAAAACGCCGCAAACGAGCTTAATGTTGGAATCGACAGTTTTGTTTTTGCAGACGACAACCCGTTCGAACGCGAACAGGTTAAATCAATGCTTAGTTCTGTCGCGATTCCGTCGCTTCTAATGCCGGAACGTTACGCAGAAACGGTTGCAAATTCGGGATATTTTGAAACGGTGTCTCTTTCGGAAGACGACTTAAAGCGAAACGAGATGTACGCACAAAATGCGCTTAGAAACAGTTTGGTTTCGGAATATTCCGATTATTCCGAATATCTTAAATCGCTTGACATGAAAGGGTATTTCGGAAAATTCACCGAACAAAATGCCGAGCGCATCACCGCACTTGCAAACAAAACCAACCAATTTAATCTGACAACAAGGCGGTATACCGGCGATGAGATAACCGAACGCGCAAAGAGCGAAAATTTTGTAACGCTTTATTCAAGGCTTACCGATAAGTTTGGCGACAACGGAATTGTAACCGAGATTATATGCGAGGTAAACGACAACGTCGCGGACATCGAACTTTGGATAATGAGCTGTCGTGTGTTTAAACGCGAGCTTGAATATGCCATGTTTGATGTGTTGGTTGAAACATTAAAACAACTTTCGGTTGAAAAGATAACCGCGAGTTATATTCCAACCGCAAAAAATTCCATTGTAAAAGATTTTTATAGCACATTAGGTTTTGTAAAAACCGAGGAACTTCAAAACGGCGAAACAACATGGTTGTTCAATATTCCAAAAGAATATGAAAATAAAACAAATTCAATAGAGGTAATTTATGAATAGAACAGAATTAATACAACAAGTTTCCGAAATCTTCCACGACATCTTTGACGACGACGACATAACGGTCCACAACGAGATGACCGCCGCCGACATAGAAGATTGGGACAGCCTTGAGCAGATAAACATCTTGGTTGCTATGGAAAGAAAATTCGCGATAAAATTTTCTGTCGGCGAGGTAGAGGGTTTGAAAGACGTCGGCGAGATGCTTGACCTTATCGAAAGAAAGATTGCGGAGAAGTAACTAAAACGATGAACGAGTATACGATTTCCGAAATTACAGTAGGAACTAAAGCCTCGTTTACCGAGGAGATAACAGAACAAAAACTTTTGCTTTTTCTCTCGCTTACGGGGGACAACAACCCGTTACATTGTGACACCGAACATGCAAAACAAAAAGGATATAAAGACCGTGTTGTTTACGGAATGCTCGCGGCTTCGCTTTATTCTACGCTAGCCGGAGTATATCTTCCGGGGAAACATTGCCTTTTGCAGGAGGTTTCGACAAAGTTTCGCAAACCCGTTTTTGTCGGCGACACGTTGACGGTGTCCGGCATTGTGTCGCATGTTAGCGAGGCAGTTGGGCGAATAACTATCAAAGCGGAAACTCGAAACCAACACGGCGAAAAGGTCAACTCCGCAACTATCGAAGCGGGAGTTTCTAATTAAATGAGGAATGAGGAATTAGGAATTAGGAATGATGGTGTCGCTTCGCGACTGTTTTTAATAGTTGTTTTCAATCTATTTACTTTTATGAAACCACTGACAAACCAAACTACAAGCGGATAATCCACACCATTTAAATTAGGAATGAGGAATGAGGAATTAGGAATGATGGTGTCGCTTCGCGACTGTTTTTAATAGTTGTTTTCAATCTATTTGCTTTTATGAAACCACTGACAAACCAAACTACAAGCGGATAATCCACACCATACAACGACCACCGCCTAAATTCACAAAACTTTGTCATTTAAATTGCGGCGTAAGCCGCTCTACCATTCCTCATTCCTCATTCCTCATTTCTCATTCCTCATTTCTCATTCCTCATTTCTCATTCCTCATTTCTCATTTCTCATTAAAACAAAACAAGAGGTATCTATGGCTTCAACTCTAATACTCGGCGCGAGTAGCGATATCGGAATTGAACTTATCAAAAGTTTAGACGAGGATATTATCGCTCACTATCGCACCAACAAACAAAAGCTTGATGACTTACAAGGGAAAAACATCGCCTGTGTTTTCGGCGACTTTTCAAGCGAAGAGGGGATTTTGGAATTCATTCAAAATGTCAAAGGTTTAGGGCGAGAGATTACAAAGATAGTTCATCTTCCGGCTCCGCTTGCAAAGGCGACAAAATTCAAAAAATTTAACAGCAAAAGCTATCTTTTGGACATAAACGTTTCGGTTTTAAGTTTTTCGCTTGTGTGCAAAGAATTTGTGCCGACTATGGCGAAAAACAAGTTTGGCAAAGTTGCGGTCATGTTGACTTCTTATTGTATCGGAACTCCGCCGAAGTTTCTTTCAAGCTATGTAAGCTCTAAATATGCTCTAATGGGCATGACAAAATCTTTGGCGGTTGAATATGCCGACAAAGGTTTGACGTTTAACGCCGTCGCGCCGTCTATGGTCGAAACGTCGTTTCTTGAAACTTTGCCCGATTTCGAAATACAAAGCGCGGCTCAAAAAAGTCCACTTAAACGTAACGGGGCACCAAAAGATGTCGCGAATGTTTTGAAATTCCTACTTTGTGACGACAACGAATATTTAAACGGAGCGATAGTTCCGATAACTTCCGGAATGGTATTTTAAACTATGGGCAACGTTATTTTCAAACAACTTGAACAACATGAACTTTTGGAATTCAAAGATTTTTGCGAAACGCATTGGGGCGGAAAACACCCTTTAATCCACGACGACCAAACGTTCAACTACTATTTTGTCCGCGAAAACACGATAAACATAATGTGTGCACGGGACGAAGAAACAAACGAACTTGTTTCGCTTGCCGGGTTTATTAAAACCAACGACACCAAAAACCCCGATATATTTATATCATATCTCGTGGCTAAAAAAGGAGCGCCGATAACGGCGGCTCTTAAAACGGTTGACGAGATCAAAAAACAAACCGAGTGTTTAACTGCTTCGGTCAACAACATAAGACCGTCCGTTTTCGGTTTTTATAAATTTTTAAAGTTTAACGTAAAACCGCTTAACCAGTTCTATCGCCTAAACGACAAGATAGAAAAATATACTCTTTGTAGTATATCGCACAAAGTTATACCAAAAGTACAAACCGCAGGCTTTAGAATAAAAAAGATTGACCATACGGAAATTTCAAAGTTTGACTTTTCGTTGTTTAACTTTTTAAAACCCTATAAAGATCTATCCTACATAAAATGGAGATACCTCGAAAACCCATGGTTTGAATACAACTTTATACGTATAACTAAAAAAGATAAAACCGCTTTCGCGGTGTACCGAGTTATTCAAAGCGAAAATGGCAACAAGGCTTTGCGTTTTGTCGATTTGATAGGAAACCGCGAGTTGATAGCGGCGCTTGGCGACGCAGCAGAGCTTTTGTTCGACGAAACCAACGCGGAGTTTGCCGATTTTTCAGCTATTGGATTTTCAGAACAAACAATGTTTGAAGCCGGATTTGTTTTAAGAACGACGGACGACCAAAACATTGTCCCGGTCTACCTTACCCCCCTCGAGCTTTCAAACACAGATTTCTTTTCGGCAAGTAATATGTCGGGAGATTGGGTTATGTTTAAAGCAGACGGAGACCAAGACCGCTTTAATCTTTCGATATAGCATTTTATTTGAGATTTTGCGTTTTACCGCAAAAACATCGTTTGAATCTTATTATAGATGATAGGTTCAAAAAGACCCAAGAAAGGGACGTTTAACATTATGAAAAGATTTATTTTAACAACGTTTTTGTTGTCGACGCTTGTCTTTATTGTTTCGGCATGCAATAGCGAAAGTTCGCCACAAAGCGAAGTCGTGAGCAGTTCTGTCAAAGCCGAGATAGAAGCAAAGATAGACCCCGTAGCAGAAGCTACAGAAACCCTTGTCACGGCGCTCCCCGAGCAAAGCGGCTATTCGGTTGACCTTGAGACGGTGGAAAAATTCATCTCACTCGTGACACCGTTTAACATAGCCCCAAGCCCGTTTTCAAACAGTTCCGAGCTATCTGATGAAACGATGGTTTTTGCTTCTGCAATTTTAAAAAACGCGTTGTTTGAAGATATGGATGACGGAATTTCGGCATCTCTTTCGTTTGCCGATCTTAAAGACGGGGTATCCTCTATCTTTGGACCCGAAGCAAATCTTAGCGATGAGTTTGAGACAAAGGACTATGCACCTTATGTTTTAGACATTGAAAACGAGATTATCATACGGCAATATGCAACATCGGGCATGACAGGATATTTTTTCCCGTACGCTGTAGACGGATATCAAGATGTGTTTAAACTGTATCTTATCGACCTTACCGATCCTTTGTTTTTCAACGACATGGAAAACCAAGAGATTTTAATGACCGATGGCGAGGTTTCTTTCGACATGATCGAGGACATCTATACCGAAATGCAATGTAACGTGTACACTATCAAACCAAACGGCACGGGATATTATATAGCAGAATTTGAATATATAAACTTTAAAGAAAAACAACTCTATTAAAAAGGTCCGGGCAAGTTTTGTGCTTTTCGGTCAATACTATAACCGAAATTTTGCCACCTTAAAATTCGTCGTGGCAACACCGCCCAACGCATCAAGAAAGGAATGGATATTTTCGTGGAAAAGAATAATTTTAAAGAGCCGGTTGAAAGTCTTATAAAAAAACCTATTAAATGCAGCTGTGGAAAGACCCACAAAACCGAGCTGTCAGGGGTTTTGATTGCGGAAAACGCAAGTCTTTGCATACCGGGGTTGATAGCGAAGTACAAAGAAAAACAGATCTTTGTCGTAGCGGACGAAAACACGATGGACGTTTCCGGTTCATCGATAGTTCGAATGATAGGCGCCGACGGATTTAAAGTTAAAAAATTTGTTTTTCCGGGAGACCAACCTATTGTGTGCAACCACAACAGCTTGGGCAAACTTGTAGTCGCCCTTCCAAAAGACACCGCAATAGTAATTGCGGTAGGCGGAGGAAGTTTAATCGACCTTGCAAAATATCTTTGCTTCAAGTCGGCAGTTCCGCTTATAGCGTGCCCAACCGCGGCGTCGTCCGACAGTTTTGCCGCGCCTTTTTCGACCTTTTTTGACGAAAAAGGTAACGTACAGGTGTTTAAATCGATAACCCCAAAAGCAATAGTTGCCGATCTTTCGGTTATATGCGCCGCCCCAAAAGAGATGACTAAAAACGGAATAGCCGCGGCACTTTCAAAATATATTTCGGTTTTCGATTGGTATCTTTCCGCCATGGTGAACGGAACGTTTTTTTGCTCTGAAATCGCCGGATATATCCTCAGGGAACTAAAAAGACTTAAACAGCTAGTTTCAAGAGGGACTTCCTTAAGCTCAAAAGAACTTGTCGATTGTTTGCTTCGCTCGTTAATTTCGGTTGGTGTTTCGGCAGACTATGCCGGAAGCCTATTAGTTTCAAAAGGCAGCGAAAGTTCTCTTGCGGATTTCCTTTATCAAAAACTTAAACAAAAAGACCGCGAGGTTAGCATTAACCTTTTAAAAGGTTTTGCGGCGTGCTACTGTGTCAACATATACGACATCCTGTCCGATGCCGACCCAGATTTTGGGGGCGCAACGATGGAGTACAGGGGCTACAGCTGGTCGTCATACGGCAGAGAAATCCACAGGGTATATGATGAAAAAGCCGACAAAATCCTTTCGGAATCATCCGGAAGACGGTTTTCCGAGGCAGAGTTTGAACGCAGAATTAAAGAACTTGAACAAAACTTTTCAAGAATTAAAACCGACATGAAAAAGTTGCTTCCGCGTTACGTGGAATATAAATCGGTTTTCAGACAACTTGACATGCCATATTCGTTTGCTGATCTTGGGATATTTAAAGCGGACGCCGTAGACGCGCTTGAATATAGTTTTCTTGCCGACACAAGATACGGCCTTTTCGGAATGCTTTGGGACCTTGCTATGATAAATTCCTGCGCAAATAGCCAGACACGCGACATCCCCGAACTGCACAACCCGCCCGAAGAACCCACCGTTTTCGCTAAACAAAACGACGGTTCACGGTTTAACCCGGATCAATCGGCAAAAACCCCGACTACTTCAAAACCCGATTCCGAGCTTAGTGGTTTTTCCGAATGGACAACATACGGGGTTTAATCAAAAATTTCCTGCGTTTTAAAGGAAGAAAAAGAAAGGGTAGTCATAACGATGGATCTTATATCTATAATCGTTCCGTGTAAAAACGAACAGGAGGTTTTACCTTTATTTTATGAAAAAACAAAAGAGATCTTTTCCAAAATAAACGGTTCAGACTATGAGATAATTATTGTCGACGATGGGTCAAACGACGAAACTTTAAACATAGCAAAGCAACTTTGCCAAAACGATAAACACATACGTTTTGTTTCACTCTCACGAAATTTTGGAAAAGAAGGCGCTATGTTTGCGGGGCTAAGTTTCGCAAAAGGAAACTTTATCGGAGTTATGGACGCCGACTTGCAAGACCCGCCCGAACTTGTCCCCGAAATGTATCAAGAACTGCAAAAAGGCGAGTTTGACTGTGTCGCTTCGCGTCGCGTTACGCGAAAGGGCGAGCCGCCTATCCGCTCGTTTTTTGCGTGGACATTCTATCGAATTATAAACAAAATATCAGACGCAGACATCGTAGACGGAGCACGCGATTTCCGGCTTATGACACGCAAGATGTGTGATTCTATTCTTTCGTTACAAGAGTACAACAGGTTTTCAAAAGGCATATTTGGCTGGGTTGGATTTAAAACCAAATGGCTTGAATACGAAAACAGAGAACGTGCGGCGGGCGAAACAAAGTGGTCTTTTTGGAAATTGTTTTTCTACTCGCTTGAAGGTATAACGGCTTTTTCGGTCGCTCCTCTTGCGATATCCTCGGTTATGGGGCTTGTTTTTTGTGCACTGTCGTTTGGGTTGCTTTTATATTTTTTGGTCAAAACAATTCTGTTCGGCGACCCCGTCGATGGATTTCCGGCACTTATCTGTACAATACTCATGGTTTCGGGTATACAACTTTTTTCGATAGGAATCTTGGGACAATATCTCTCCAAAACATATCTCGAAACAAAAAAACGCCCCATCTTCATTGTTCGAGAAACGGAAGAGGACGTGTAGTTATATGACGTTGGAACAACTCCAAAAGGAATGTTTAACCTGTACAAAATGCGAGCTTTCTTTGACACGAAACAATGTTGTTTTTGGAACAGGCAACGCTAGCGCCGACGTTATGTTTATTGGCGAAGCCCCCGGAATGAACGAAGACCTTGAAGGTCGTCCGTTTGTTGGCCAAAGCGGAAAACTTCTCGACAGTTTTTTGGAAACTGCCGGCCTTTCTCGCGATGATGTGTATATAGCGAACATTGTAAAATGTCGTCCGCCTGAAAACCGTAACCCAAAACCAAACGAACAACAACTTTGCATCGATTATTTAAGAAAACAGATTTCTTTAATTAATCCCAAAATCTTGGTATGTCTTGGGCGAATAGCGGCACAAAAGATTATAGGACGCTCTATTTTGGTTACAAGAGACCACGGAAAGTTTTTTGAAAAAAGTGAACTGCTCGTCGAAAAAAGCGACATGCCGTTTAAAAATCATGATATGCTTTTTTTACCCACATTCCACCCGGCGGCAATTCTTCGCAACCCGCGAAACAAACCGCTTGCTCTCGAAGATTTTACGACAATCGAAAAAAAGTTAAACGAACTTAAAAATAATACCCTCTCAGCCACTTCGGTGTCAAAAAAGGTGCACCCTCAAAAATATTGCACAAAATTGCAATAGAGCGGTAGGGAGCGACGCCCTCGTCGCTCCGCAAGTTTCCCGCAATTACAGCGGCATCACCAAGTAGCAAGAGCAGAACCGTCGCCCTGCTGGTTTGGTTGTTGCGGTTTGGTTTGGCGAAGAGGACGGAGCGACGAGGGCGTCGCTCCCTACATTCCACCCATTATGTTTGTGCAAACGGTACACAACCGTTTTTTTGACGAAACACAATTTTTCAATAGGGATTTTTCGACAGTCTAAACAGGGGATATCTCGCAAGATATCCCCTGTTTTACTCGGTTTTGCTAACTTTCGGTTTTTTCTCGTTGGCGAACAGTCTCGGGCAATTCGATATTGGTGTCGTTTGACATTTCGGTGTAAACCGCCCTGTTTCTTCCGCCTTCTTTCGCCTTATAAAGTGCGCTGTCTGCAACGCTCAACATCTTTTCAAGGCTTAGTTTCCCCTGTTTTTTCCCGTGATTTTCTGCCTTTAGTTCGCTAACATACGAAACGCCAACACTAATCGTCAAGACGCTATATTGCGAATCCTGATTAGGAATTTGAAGTTTTTCCAACTCTTCCATCAAATACTTGATAGCGTTGTCCACCATCGTTTTATCACAGTCTATAAAAAGCGCCGCGAATTCTTCCCCACCATATCTATAGCAGCATACACCATGTTTCTCTTGCAACAAAGAAAGACAGTCCCCCACCTTTCTCAAGCAGATGTCCCCAGCTTGATGCCCATATCTATCGTTATATTTCTTAAAATAATCAATGTCTAAAATCGCAAGCGCCGTTATGTTTTCGGTTGTTTGCAGGTCTTCAAATTTTGCAAAATCCTCGAACATCTTGCGGCGATTGTTTATGCCGGTTAACTGATCGATGTATGCGTATCCCCTCAGCGTGTTTTGCGCAACAAAGATCCCAAGCCTTGCCGACCGAACCATCGTTCCGATGACGAACAACAACGCCAACACGATAAACGAATTCATAGCTTCGGCGGAAAACGCTTCGGGAGCCTTGAAAAAATAAATTCCCACAACAAACGCAATCGTTGCACAGGTCATGAACAGATGAATTCGCCAACCATAGTCGAGATATAGCGTCGACGCCATAAAGAGAACTACGATAAATGTAACGCTCGTTCCGTCGGTTATGACGATCGCACTCACGATGAAAGAATAGATAAACGCAAGGGTGTTCACTATGTATATAAGCGCGGTGTGAAAGTTTTTCGCAAAACACTTAATATATATATAAATAACAATCGCAACAGCTGTAACGCCGAGATATGCCCAACGAAGATTTGAAACCCCTGCCGACGTAAAAAAGTCTGAAGCAAACGAAACTATAAAGCTAACCCCTAAAATAAGGGCGGTTGCAAACACCATCGTTGTCAATATCTCGCTGTTTTTTTTGACAACTTCTTCTTTGCAATCGTGAAGATCTCTTTTTTCCTCCAACGTTTTGTCAACAATGAATTGCCAAAATCTATCCAGTTTTTGTTTCATTAGCTTGCTCCGGCTCAAAAGTTTACACGATATGTTGCATTTTTTTAATCGTATTATCCTTTATATTACATCTAATTACACATAAAGTCAATGTTTTGTTAACTATCGAGTTCTTTTTCCGATCATCTAATAACTAACCGTTTGTTGTTAAAAATCCGTCGTCACTGCCGCAATTCACCCAAACACTTTTTTTAAAGATCTTTATATCTTTGAGTTACCATAGATGTCAGTTTTCGTGTGAATGGAATCGCCTTGCCCACCATGACGGCGCTTATCACGGTTCCTTCGCGCACGCCTTGTATCTCGCCAAGCGCAAAAAAAGTTATAAGCATAGCCGCTATAACAAAAAGACAATCCACTATCATCTTAACTTGGTGAAACGCAAGCTTTTTAAACTTTTGTGTAATAGCAAGCGCCAACCCTTCAGACGGCATCGGAACTAATTTGACATCTACATAAAGCGACACACCCGCGGCAATTACAACGATGCTAACCGCCATCAAAAAAAGTTGCCCTATATAGTTGTCGAATCGAATATTCACCAGCCAAAGATTGGTGAAATCGACAAAATACCCTAAAAGCGTCGCAAAAAATATCTGGGTTAGGTTAATTATTTTATAATCTTTTCGAAGCAAGACTATCTGTAACAACATATAAAACGCAAACACCGCCGTGACGGTAGTCGACAGAGGTATCGACGTCGAAAGGCTGACCGCATACGGAACAGAATTGACTGGGGAAATTCCAAGGTTTGAATTGATAGAAAGCGAAACCCCGACAGCTATTAAAAACAGGCCGAGGCAATATATCAAAATTCTTTGTGGCAGATGTTTTGTTTTAATCATGTCTTCAAAATTCCTTCAAATCTTAAGTTTGGTCGTCTGCTGTTTTGCTGTTTTAATTCTAACATATACCGACCGATTTGTATAATTTATTTTGAAAACTGTAACCTGCAACATCAATTTTATTTTTTTCTATCTCTTTTGCAACCGACTTTGAATTATCTTAATCACCCCCACTATCTCGCAAACGATCTCTTCCGGGTTTTTGGTAGCGTCGACAACGATGTCGGCCGACTGTTTGTAAAGTTCGGAGCGCATACTGTATAACATAGACAGTTCCGATTCCGAAAGCGAATATAAAAGCGGCCGCGCAGTTCCGACAATCCTTGGGTAGAGTGCCTCGAACGGGGCATCGAGAAAGATTGTGAAAAATCCCTCTTCGAGAATTCTACGGTTTTTAAGAAACATTATCGAACCACTACTAGTGGCAACAATCCCCCCCGACACCCCAAGCACCGAAAGCGCAAGGCTTTCAACCGTTCTAAGCCCCGACTCGCCCATTCTTATCAATATGTCGGACAACCGCATTCCGGTGAAACTTTCCGTCCTGTCGTCGAGGTCGGAAAAAGGAATTCCAAGTTCCTTTGCGAGCAGTTTTCCTATTGTGGTTTTTCCGCAACCCGAAAACCCAATTAAAGCAATAGCTTTTGCAGACATATAAATTCAACTCCAAACTGTTTTAATAAAACGATGTTATCACATTTCAACAGTCGATAAAAAATGTTTCTTGCGATGTAAAAATAAAAATTTTTAATAAAAAAATAATGTTTTTTTGATTTTTGACAAAAAAGGTGTTGACATTTTCACATAAAAACGTTATATAATATTGTAGACGATTTATATCGGTTAAAACGGTTTTTAAAAAAGGAGTAATTAAAATGGTTTTTGAAAAGGTAAGAGCGGTTATCTGTGAGCAACTTGATTTAGACGAAGATAAAGTTAAGATGGATTCGAGTATAGTAGACGACCTCGGCGCCGATTCTCTTGACATCGTTGATCTAATCATGACACTTGAAGAAGAGTTCGACCTTGAAATGGCGGACGAGGAGATCGAAAACGTTCGCTACATCGGAGATATTGTCAAATACATTGAAGCAAACATATAGTAATTAAACGTGCTACATCCCATAATTAAAATGCGATTTAGTACAAAAAAACACTTCGCTATCAAGTGGAGTGTTTTTTAAAATTTAATATAAATTTCTTGAATTGATATTTTATTTGTGATATAGTCTTAAAATGCTTTAGAAATGAAAGGGAAGTTACCATGAAATATTGTAAACGTTGCGTCATGCCTTCGACAAGGCCGGGAATTACGTTTAACGAAGACGGGGTTTGTGTCGCTTGCACAAACTATGAAAACAGAAAAAACATCGACTGGGACAAGCGTTATAAAGAACTCGAGGCTATCTGTGATAAATACAGGGGAATGAACGGCCCCGGCGGCTACGACTGTGCAATCGCCATTTCGGGCGGCAAAGACAGCCACTATCAAGTCTATCTGATGAAAGAAGTTATGGGAATGAACCCGATTCTTTTTTCAGCAGAAGATAATTTCAAGATGACCGAAGCCGGAAAACACAACCTTCAAAACATATCGGAAGAGTTCGGTTGTACGATAATAAGTTGTAAACCCGACATACGAACACAAAAAATTCTTATGCGCAAGACGTTTGAAAGATACGGAAAACCGACATGGTTTATCGATCGTTTGATCTACACGTTCCCGCTTCACATGGCAATTAAATTCAACACTCCTCTTTTAGTTTACGGCGAAAACGTAAGCTATGAATACGGGGGCGACCAAAAACAAGAAACCTATTCCGCGCGCGAGCAGATAAACAATGGGGTTGCGACAGGGCTTGATATGGCAGAACTAATAGGCGACGGGGTCACCGAAAAAGACCTATCTCTCACCCTTGCTCCAACGCCGGAACAAATGGCGTCGCTCGACCCGATGTATGTAAGCTATTTTGTCGATTGGAACAGTTTCAAAAACTATGAATTCGCAAAAAAACGCGGTTTCCACGATCTTAGGCATGAATGGAAACGCACACACCACATAGAAGATTTTGATCAAGTCGACAGCCGCGCGTATCTCGTCCATGGTTGGATGAAATACCCGAAGTTTGGCCACGCAACCGCGACCGACTATGCCGCTCGTCAAGTTCGCTATGGCTTAATAACAAGGGACGAGGCTATCGACCTTGTAAACACACACGACGGTTGGTTGGATGAACTTTGTGTCAGAGATTTCTGTGAATTCGCCGGATATTCCGAAACCGAATTTTGGGCGGTTATCGACAGGTTCTATAACCGAGATATCTTTGAAAAAAACATCTATGGCAAATGGGTACTTAAAAATCCGTTAACAAAATAAACAGACAAAATAAAAGGACACGACTTGGTGTCCTTTTTTCGTTGTTTAGTTTTTATATCCATTCGGGTTGTTGTTTTGCCAACGGAAACTGTCTGCGCACATCTCGTCTATTCCAAACTGTGCTTGCCAACCGAGTTCGTTTTTCGCCTTATCGGGATTGGCGAAACATTGCGCTATGTCTCCGGCGCGCCGCGGAGCAATTGCATACGCTATCTTTTTGCCACACGCTTTTTCATACGCCGCGACAACCTCAAGCACGCTATAGCCGTTGCCCGTTCCAAGGTTGTATGTAACAAGCCCCGGTTTTTGTTCAAGCTTTTTAAGCGCCGCCACATGTCCTTTTGCAAGGTCTACAACGTGGATATAATCGCGAACCCCTGTTCCGTCCGTTGTGTTGTAGTCGTTTCCAAAAACTCTAAGTTCTTTAAGTTTGCCTACCGCAACTTGTGCAATATATGGCACAAGGTTGTTCGGAATTCCGTTGGGGTCTTCCCCTATCCTACCCGACTTGTGCGCCCCTATCGGGTTGAAATATCTTAAAATTGCGATGTTCCATTCGGGCGTTGCTTTCGAGATGTCGCGCAACATGTCCTCTATCATAAGCTTTGTCGCGCCATAAGGGTTTGTCGTCGAAAGCGGAAACTCCTCCGTTATCGGCACAGTGTGCGGGTCTCCGTAAACGGTTGCGGACGACGAGAACACAAAATCGCAAACGCCGTATTTTTTCATACATTTAAACAGATTCAACGTACAAGTTAAGTTGTTGTCGTAATATTCAAGCGGTTTTTCAACCGACTCGCCAACTGCTTTGTATGCCGCAAAATGAATAATTGCGGTTATATCTTTGTTTTCCTCAAAGATCTTTTCGGCCTTTGAAAGATCGGTTAAATCGGTTTCGTAAAACTTAAAATCCTTGTTTGCTATCTCTTTAATTCTGGAAAGCGCCTCGTTGGACGAGTTGTAGAGATTGTCTGCTATAACAACTTCGTATCCTGCTTCGAGAAGTTCGATGACAGTGTGGCTTCCAATATACCCCGCTCCACCGCTTATGAGAATTGACATAAAAACTTTATCCTTTCAAAATAAATTGCTATCTGTTATAATTGTACATAATTGAGGCGAAAGTTTCAAGTTAAAAATTTAAATTTTAAATTTAAGGAGAGCACCACATGAAAGCGTTTGAAAGCTACCAAAACTATATTCACATCGGAATACCAACCAATAAATTTGAGCAAAGCTTGGATTTTTACAAGGCTCTTGGCATGGAACACTTCCAAAGTGAAAAAAACGGCGAATGTCGCGTCGCGTTTTTGAAAGCGCCTAATGTCGAGATAGAGATATACGAACAAGAAACAGTAGCAATGCAAAACGGCGCAATCGACCACATCGCTTTTTATGTCAACGATGTCGAAAAAGTTTATAAGTCGGTTGTTGCGGACAAGATTGGAACGCTTGATATGGCTCTTTCCGAACTTCCTTTTGGACAAAATGGTGTTCGATTTTTTCTTATAAAAGGACCAAACAACGAACGAGTTGAGTTTATCCAAAAACTCTAAAAAAACGAAACGATAAGGACAAACGTCAGATGAAAAAAGCATTAATAACCGGAATAACAGGACAAGACGGCTCATACCTTGCGGAACTTTTGCTTGAGAAAGGATATCAAGTACATGGCATAACAAGACGAGCTTCTATATCCAACACCGCAAGAATCGACCATCTTTTGGCGAAAAACCAAATAACTTTGCACGACGGTGACCTTACCGACACGTCGTCTTTAATGCGTATAATAAGCATAGTTAAGCCGACCGAGCTTTATAACCTAGCCGCACAAAGCCACGTCGCAACCTCGTTTGACGTGCCGGAATATTCGGGCGATGTCGACGCGCTTGGCGTTTTGCGTATTCTCGAAGCGGTTAGAATACTTGGACTTAGCGAAAGTTGCAGAATATATCAAGCGTCGACCTCGGAACTATACGGCAAAGTTGTCGAAGTTCCCCAAAGCGAAACGACTCCGTTTTATCCATACAGTCCCTATGCCGTCGCGAAACAATATGGTTTTTGGATGACAAAAGAATACCGAACTGCATACGGAATGTTTGCGGTTAACGGAATACTTTTTAACCACGAATCAGAACGCCGCGGCGAAACGTTTGTGACAAGAAAAATAACGCTTGCCGCCGGCAGGATTGCTTGCGGGCTTCAAGACGTTTTGGAGCTTGGAAACATGGATAGCTTGCGCGACTGGGGATATGCAAAAGACTATGTCGAATGTATGTGGCTTATGCTCCAACACGACGTGCCGGAGGATTTCGTCATAGCGACAGGTGAACAGCATACCGTCCGCGATTTCACCCAAAGGGCGTTCGCCGAAGTCGGAATACAGCTGAGGTTCGAAGGCGAGGGCATCGACGAAAAAGGAATCGACACAAAAACCGGCAAAGTTGTCGTTCGCGTCAACAAGGCGTGGTTTAGGCCAACCGACGTCGACACGCTTCTCGGCGACCCAACAAAGGCAAAGACGGTTCTCGGTTGGAACCCGCAAAAGACAAGCTATGAGCAACTTGTAAAGCTGATGGCACGACACGACCTTGAACTTGCAAAACAAGAGCTTGCAAAAAAATCTATAGTATAATCAAAAGGAATTATTTACGATATATGATGGAACTTTCGGCAAAAATATATGTGGCGGGCCACGGCGGAATGGTTGGTTCCGCGATAGTTCGCGAACTTGAAAAGGGCGGTTACACCAACATTATAACGCGACGTTCAAGCGAGCTTGATCTTCGTCGTCAACAACCTGTAGAGGAGTTTTTCCAAAAAGAAAAACCCGACTATGTTTTTTTGTCGGCGGCAAAGGTTGGCGGAATAGTAGCAAACAGTAAACACATTGCAGATTTTATGTATGACAACATGATGATCGAGATGAACGTTATCAACAGCGCATTCAAAAACGATTGTAAAAAACTTTTGTTTTTGGGCTCGTCGTGCATCTATCCGAAAAAAGCTCCTCAACCGATGACGGAAGATTGCCTTTTAACGTCGTCGCTTGAGCCAACTAACGAAGGGTATGCTCTCGCGAAGATAAGCGGACTTAAATACTGCGAATATCTAAACCGCCAATACGGAACCGATTATATAAGCGTCATGCCAACCAACCTATACGGACCGCGCGACAACTATCACCCAGAACACTCGCATGTCCTTCCGGGGCTCATTCGCAGATTTCACGAAGCAAAGGAACAAAACCTAGAAAGCGTTGTTGTTTGGGGGACGGGTTCGCCAAAACGCGAGTTCCTTTATGTCGAAGACCTTGCAAACGCATGTGTGTTTTTAATGAACTCCTACAGCGGAAACGAAACGGTTAACGTTGGAACAGGAAAAGAGATTTCGATTAAACAACTTGCCGAAACGGTTAAAGAGATAGTTGGGTTTTCGGGAGAACTCATTTTTGATACCGACAAACCGGACGGACCTATGCGAAAATTGCTCGATGTTTCAAAACTTGCAAGCTTAGGTTGGAAGTATAAAACGGAACTTTACGACGGAATAAAACTTTCATATAAAGATTTTTTAGAAGGCGAAACAAGGGCAGAGAGGTAATTACAAATGAACATAATCCTTCTTTCGGGTGGCTCGGGCAAACGGCTTTGGCCACTTTCCAACGACGTTCGCTCAAAACAGTTTATCAAGATGTTCAAAAACCCCGATGGTTTGCTTGAATCGATGGTTCAACGTGTCCACCGTCAGATTTTAAGCGTCTGTCCCGACGCCGTTGTGACGGTCGCGACCTCTAAAACACAGGTGAGTTCAATTAAAAATCAGCTTTCAGACAATGTCGGAATCTCGGTAGAGCCTTGTCGAAAGGACACGTTTCCGGCAATCGCGCTTGCGGCGGCTTATCTTCACGATGTGCAAAAAGTTCCGCTTGAAAGCTCGGTTATCGTCTGCCCTGTCGACCCATATGTCGACGAAGATTTTTTTGAGGCAGTTGAAAAACTTTCAGAGATTAGCGACAGCGGAACATCTAACATCAATCTTTTAGGTATAGAACCAACCTATCCCAGCGAAAAATATGGTTATATAATTCCAAGTGACAACAACGATGTTAGCAAAGTATCAGAGTTTAAAGAAAAGCCAAACCTTGAAACGGCGAAACAATACATCGAAAAAGGCGCGCTTTGGAACGGTGGTGTTTTTGGGTTTAAGCTTAAATATATCCTTGATAAAGCGCACGAACTTATAGATTTTAAAGATTATAACGATCTTTTTTTCAGATACGAAACGCTTGACAGAATAAGCTTTGACTATGCTGTGGTTGAAAAAGAACGCGACATATCTGTTTTGCGATTTAACGGACGATGGAAAGACCTTGGGACGTGGAACACGTTTTCCGAAGCTATGGGACAAAATTTTATCGGAAACGTAATTGAAACTAAAAACAACAACAATGTACACGTCGTCAACGAACTCGACGTCCCTATATTGTGTATGGGATTAAACGACGTTGTGGTATCTGCCGGCGTGGACGGTATTCTTATATCAGACAAACACCAATCAAGCTATATAAAACCGTTTGTGGACAACATCGACCGCCAGATTATGTACGCGGAAAAATCTTGGGGCGAGTTTAAGATTTTGGATATTGGGGAACAAAGCCTTACGATACGCGTTTTGCTTAACCCCGGCAACAAGATGAACTATCATTCGCATAAACACCGCGACGAGATATGGACCGTCACAAAAGGCGAGGGCTACACCGTTGTGGACGGCATGAAACAAAACGTTCGCCCGGGCGACGTCATAACTATCGAAGCGGGTTGTAAACACACTGTCTTCGCCACCACCACAATGGAGATAGTCGAGGTTCAACTCGGCAGGGAGATTTCTGTCGATGACAAACAAAAATTTGCCCTTGAACTGTAACAAACAAAAAAATATACCCTTTATGCTTAAACCGTCCGCCAAAGATTATCTTTGGGGCGGAACAAGGCTTAACGACGAGTTTAAAAAAGATATCCCTCTTTTTCCGCTCGCCGAAACTTGGGAATGTTCCACACACAAAGACGGCGCAAGTTTTGCAAACAGTGGGCGGTTTAAAGGAAAAACACTGGCCGAAATACTGCGCAAAAACCCGACTTTTCTCGGAACAAACTCGCGCACAGTCGGCGAACTTCCGATACTTATAAAGCTAATCGACGCGTCAGACGACCTTTCGATTCAAGTCCACCCAAACGACCAATATGCAAAGCAACACGAAAACGAAAGTTTCGGCAAAACGGAACTTTGGTATGTGTTGGATGCCGACGAAAACAGCAAACTTGTGTATGGACTTCACACAAAAACCGACAAACAAACGCTTGTAAAAAGCATTGAGGACGGCGAAACGCTAAAGTTAATGGCTCGATATAATGTTTCAAAAAACGATGTTTTTTTTATAAAACCAGGAACGATTCACGCACTTGGAAAAGGCATTTTGATAGCCGAGATACAACAAAGCTCGAACCTAACCTATCGCCTTTACGACTACGACAGAAAAGATGGCGACGGCAACAAACGAGAACTACATATAAAAAAAGCCCTTGATGTCGCAAACCTTGATGCAAGCGAACAACTGCGACAACCTGTACGGCTTTTGAGATACAAAAAAGGATATGCTGCGGAAAGCCTTTGCAGGTGTGAATATTTCAAAGTCGACCGATTTCTTTTAAACAACAAAGATAAGCATGATATCGTCTTGTCAACCGACAGCACGTCGTTTCGCGTTCTATTGTCGGTCGACGGAAACGCAAAGTTAAAGTTTCTTGATACAACTTTAACGATAAACAAGGGTGATTGCGTTTTTATACCGTCCGACAGTGTCGATATCTCGATGTCGGGAAAAGCAGTTTTTTTAGATATTTCTTGTTGAGAAAACTCTTGATTTTAATTTACAAAACGGAAAAGATAACAATGCTTAAAAACGAAATAAACAAAAAATATAACCTGTGGCTTGAAAAGGTCACCAAAAGTGACGAGCTTTACAAACAACTTAACGAAATTAAGCAGGACGACCAAGCCATCCACGATGCGTTCTATCGCGACTTGGAATTTGGCACCGGCGGTCTTCGCGGCATTATTGGCGCCGGAACAAACCGCGTGAACGTCTACACGATAGCAAAGGCTTCGCAAGGCTTGGCTAGTTATGTTATTAAAAATTTCCCCAAAGACAGACGCGGTATAGCGATAAGCTATGACTCGCGTATAAAATCCGATCTTTTTGCAAAGGTCTCGGCAGAGGTTTTCGCGGCAAACGGCATCAAGACATATATCTATCCCGAGCTTATGCCGACACCCTGTCTTTCGTTTGCGGTTCGCGAACTTTCGCTTTCTGCCGGCATAATGGTAACCGCTTCACACAACCCCGCACGTTACAACGGATATAAAGTGTATGGCGCGGACGGTTGCCAGATAACCGAAAAAGCCGCCTCCGACATCTATCAACTAATTCAAAACACCGATATCTTTGAGGGTGTCAAAAAGGTTGACTTTGAAACAGCACGTCAAAACAACATAATATCGTATATTTCAAGCGAAGTATACGATAAGTATATCGAGAGCGTAAAAAATCAATCTCTTATATGTGAAGATCAAAAGATTGATAAAAATGTCTCGATTGTGTATTCACCTTTGAACGGAGCAGGGTTAAAGCCGGTTTTGCGCGCCCTTTCTGAAACAGGGTTTGACAACATAACGGTGGTCGAGGAACAAAGAAACCCCGACGGGAATTTTCCGACATGCAGCTACCCCAACCCGGAGGTCGAGCAAGCTTTGTCGCTTTCGATAGAATACGCAAAAAAAGTTGACGCCGAACTTGTCCTTGCAACCGACCCCGACTGTGACAGAGTTGGCATAGCGGTAAAGAAAGGTTCTGGAGAATATCGGCTTATGTCGGGCAACGAAACGGGGCTTGTGTTGATTGAGTACATCGCAAGCCAACGTATGACACAAAATACGTTGCCGAAAGACCCTGTCATAGTTAAAACTATCGTGACAACCGAGCTTGCAAAATCGGTAGCCGCCGAGTATGGAATTAAAACTATCGATGTGTTAACCGGTTTTAAGTTTATCGGCGAACAGGTGGGAATTTTAGAAGCAAACGGAAAAACCGAAAGTTTTGTTTTCGGGTTGGAGGACAGTTTTGGGTATCTTTGCGGAAGCTATGTCCGTGACAAAGACGGAGTTGTCGGCGCGGTTTTAATCGCCGAGATGTTCGCTTTTTATAGATCCAAAGGCATTGATATTATAGACGTTTTAGAGGGCATATATAAGAGACACGGATATTGTTTAAATTCGATATATTCTTTTGATTTAGAGGGCGAAAAAGGCTTTGTCAGAATGAGAGAAATCATGTCAAGCCTTAGACAGGATATCGAAGAGTTTTTAGGTTTTGAAATTATAGAAAAAACCGATTATATCGACGGCATCGACGGTTTGCCACAATCGGACGTTGTTAAGTTTACGTTGTCTAACGGCTGTACCGTTATAGCAAGGCCGTCGGGAACCGAACCAAAGCTGAAAGCGTATGTGTCGGTTATGTCGAGAAATCTTGAAAACGCAAAACAAATCGAACTCGAAGTTACAAAAAAGATAAATGAATTTTTTTCATAGCATAAAATCGCCCTTTATTTAATTAGTAATTCGTAATGCGTAATTCGGAATTATGGTTCGCCCGTCGGGGCGAATTGACCGTATTTACGCCGTTATTTGAATGACAAAGATTTATAGATTTTACCGCATAGTCGAAATATGCGGTCGTAGGGGTGGCAATGCCAACCTTGTTGGATTTTGACCGCACCCTACAATCGCCCTTTATTTAATTAGTAATTCGTAATGCGTAATTCGTAATTATGGTTCACCCGTCGGGGCGAATTGACGGTATTTACGCCGGTATTTGAATGACAAAGATTTATAGATTTTACCGCATAGTCAAAATATGCGGTCGTAGGGGTGGCAATGCCAACCTTGTTGGATTTTGACCGCACCCTACAATCGCCTATTAAAAATTTATGTGGATTTTCGGGCAACCCATCCCCTACATCCGTAAATTGTAGCGAGGTTAAAAAGACCAATGACAAGCGGATAAAATACCCCCTACGTCAGTTTTTTTTAGCAACTCAAAATATCAAGCCACAAACAAGCGAATTAATTTAAACTATAGATAAAAATATCGCCGTAAGGCGCACAATCACTATTAACTATTAACTATTAACTATTAATTATTAATTATTAACTATCAAAAACGTCGCCAAAGGCGACACCTTAATTACGAATTACGAATTACGAATTACGAATTAACAACGAGGTACTATTATGTTAGACAAGACAAGGCTTATATCCGAAGCGAAAACGCTTGGGGTAGATGTCACGCAAGAAACCGCGGAAAAGTTCGAGATATACTGCGATACGTTGGTTGAGACAAACAAAAAGTTCAACCTAACGTCGATTATCGCGTCTCGTGACATCGAGATAAAACACCTGCTCGACAGCTTGTCGGTCACCGCCCTTCCCGAGATGAACGGAAAGATAGCGGACGTCGGAACGGGCGCCGGATTCCCGGGCGCGATAATAGCGATGGTTAAACCTTCAAGCTTTGTCACAATGATAGATGCAACTCAAAAGAAACTGGGGTTTATAACAGAAACATTAACCTCGGTAGGCATCGACAACTTTGAAACTGTCCACGGACGCGCCGAACAACTTTCAAGACAAAAAGAATACCGCGAAACGTTTGACGTCGTAACGGCAAGGGCTGTTGCGAACCTAAGTTCATTAGCGGAATACTGTCTGCCGCTTGTTAAGGTAGGCGGCTTCTTTATAGCGATGAAAGGAAGCGAGGGAGACAGCGAACTGCTTAACGCCGAAACCGCGATTAAAAAACTTGGCGGAGAGTTAAGTTACTTTAAAAAACTCGTGCTCCCCGACGACCAAACACGATTTCTCTTGGTTATAAAAAAGATTTCGCAAACCTCGACAAAATTCCCGAGAAACTCAAAAAACATTACTAAAAACCCCCTCGCATAACTCACATTAACGCGAAAACCACAATATATTGTAGATAACTTTTCCTTTTATTCTACCTGTAGTTGTGTTACAATTATTTACAACAGCAAGCACAGGATACAGACGAAAGGAATGAAACGCAATGTTATTCCGAAACCGCTTAAAAGTTAAATATCTTTCCCCAGGCGAAATAAAGGTGAACAACGTTTTTTCTGTTCGCCTTTCGGACAAGGAATCGATCAAAAGGTTGTGCGACAGCATAAAGAAAAACGGAATTATTCAACCTGTCATTGTGTGCAAACAAAAAACAGGCTATCACATAATCTCAGGCAAGCGAAGGGTTCGAGCCGCTAAACTTTTAAATCTTGTTGAAATACCCTGTCTTGTGCTTCCAAAGCACAATTATGCGTGCGAGGCTGTTATGTCTCTTGTTGAAAACCTTGAGCGCGAGCCACTACATTTTTTCGAACAGGCATTTATCATGAAAGATGCTTTAATAAACAACGAAACCGACCGCCTTGAAATGTCGGAAAAACTTATGCTAAGCTCGTATGAATTGCGAGAGAAACTTAAACTTTGTAGTTTAAGCGAACGCGAAGTTATGTTGGCTATCGAAAACAAATTGAAAGAACGGCAGATAGCTTCGGTTTTGCAGATACCGCCAGAGCAAAGAGAAGCCTTGATAAACGAAATATCGATAAAACAGCTTGACATAGACGCCACCGAAAAAAGAGTTCGAGAACTTTTGGAACTACATTATATCGGCGAATCAAAA
Source organism: uncultured Oscillospiraceae bacterium (assembly GCA_964368445.1). Classification (GTDB taxonomy): domain Bacteria; phylum Bacillota; class Clostridia; order Oscillospirales; family Ruminococcaceae; genus CAYJAY01. Next base: position 22,986 of record CAYJAY010000013.1, on the reverse strand, counting down.
AAACAGATAGTTGTTAAAGATATACGCCTTTTTTTAAACACTGTCGGACGCGCTGTCGAGGTTATGAACGAAGCCGGCATTTCGGCATCGACAACCAAACAAGAGTTTGAAGACAGCGTTGTGTATACCATAACGATACCAAAAACAAAAGCCTCGTCGCCAGAAGTTCAAAAACAAAACGCATAGCCCGTCCTTCCGGACTATATATACATAAAACTCCACAAGGCAAAAAACAAAACAAAGCACAATGGGATCAGCCACCCAATGTACTTTGTTTTGTTTTTTTAACACTATTTATAATCATGCAAATACAAACATCTTAACGCATGTTCGTTTTATTGGTTCTTTAAAAGGTTATCGAGGTTTTTTGAAAAACTCGGTATAAAGTGTTTTAAAAAATATCTTGTTTCGGGGAGTTCGCTTTGTTCAAGAAGTTTTAACGTTGCTTGTTTTGCGCTTAAAAACTCGGTATTTCCGCTTTGTTCCTCTTCGATACATTTGACAAGTGCCGAGATTTTATCAGCCGATTTTAAGATAGCTTTTTCTCGCTCGTTAAGCTGTGCGCAAGACATTATCTGTTTAACCTCGCCTTTTATCTCGTCGGGCAACATGTCCGAGATAGTCTCAACCGCCTCTTGTTCAACCGCCTTATATTCCCTTTTAAGCGTTTCGTTTCGGTATTTAATCGGGGTTGGAAGGTCGCCCGTCATCGTTTCGCTTAAATCGTGGTATAGCGCCGCCGTCGCTATCCTTTCGGGGGACAAGTCGGCATTATAGATTTCTTTTGCAATCAACCCCAAAATGTGTGCCGTTGTCGCAGTGAACAGCGAATGTTCCGCAAGCGACTCGCTTCTTGTGTTTCGCATAAGTCCCCAGCGATATATATAGCTCATTCGCGCAATAAGCGCCGAAAATCCATATTCTTTCATGTTTTGTCAACTCCTTTTCTGAACAAGGTGCTATTGTGCGGTTTTCCAGTACATAAGATTGTTTTCAAATTCAAAAACAACCGCCTCTTTTCTTGCAAGATACCCAAGGTATGATTTAAGAGAAAATCCAATTAAAAAGCGTTGGTTAATGTCGATTGTTATGTCGTTTATCTCGAAAATTTCTTGAACAAGTTGATCAAAAGTTTTTTTCGTTTTAAGTATGTTTAATATATCGTTTTCGATGTTTTTAAGTTGGTCGCGATTTATGTCACAAAGCGTTTGTATGTCGCTTAGCGTTTCGATGTGTGAGCCGACAAAAAACTTTGAATCGTCTCTTTTTAAAGCCTCAAGTGTCTCAAACTGCCTTGCTACGTCGACGATAAACGGGATTTTATATTTAACTATCGTCGTTTCGGAAACAAGCGCGTCCCCTATATAAAACACATCGTCAGGGGTTTTAACCCCGATCATTGCTATCGAATGTCCAAAAAGCGGAACAACTTCAAAACCGTTTGGAAGTTGTAACGAAGAGATATCCTCGACGTCGCTGTTTGGAGCCATTATAAATTTGTTGCAAAGCTGTTTAGGCGGAAATCCACCAAAGACATAGATAGGCTCAAACATCGTGTTGCTTGAAATTGCCGCCTCTTCGCGTGCCGAATAAAACTTGCAACCGGTTCTCGAGGCTATTACGGCGTTTCCGCCTATGTGGTCGGCGTGGGAATGGGTGTTGACCACAAAACGAACGGTAAGGCCGTTTTGTTCAAGCGTTTTAAGTATCTTTTTCCCCGCGTCTTTGTCGTTTCCGCTGTCGATTAAAAGACAACTTTTATCTTCGAAGATGTAAACCCCCGCCTTAGACGGCATGTTTATATACCCCGAATTCCCTTTAACGATAACCAGTTCGTACATAAATTATAAGTAACCTTTCGTTTGTTAATAGTACTACCGTGTTGTAACATTTTAAAGTTTATTATGGATACATTCTATCACTTACCCTCTCAGTCAATCCGAGATTGACAGCTCTCCCAAAGGGAGAGCCAAGGGCCGAGGCTCTCCCTTTGGGAGAGCTGTCACGAAGTGACTGAGAGGGTTGCTTGTGCCCTTTCGTTTGTTAATAGTACTACCGTATTTATTTTTTTCTTTTGGACGCAAGATATATAGCCAAAACCGAAAGGTCGCCCGGGTTTACCCCGCTTATTCTTAAAGCTTGTCCGAAAGTTTTTGGGCGAACGGCCAAAAGTTTATCCCTCGCTTCAAGCGAAAGCCCCAAAACCTCGTTATAGTCTATGTCGTTTGGAATTGGCTTTTCATCCTGTTTAATTTGGCGTTCGATAAGTTTTTGTTGACGTTTTATATATCCCTCATACCGCGCGTGTATAGCCGCCTTTTCGGTTATATAAAGCGGTGGTTTATCGGCACATCTATCAAACGGCTCGATGTCTTTTGGCAAAATCTCCGGCCTTCGAAACAACGCTTCAAGAGTTATTCCGGTTTTAATCGGTTCGCTGTTTTTTGCCGTTAAAACTGTGTTTAGGTCGTCGCTCGGGGACAAAACGGTCTTTTTAATGCGCTCCTTTTCGCTTTCAAGCATAGCCTTGTTTTCAAGATATTTGCTATACCTTTCGTCGTCCAAAAGCCCAATGCATCTACCAATTTCGCAAAGACGCTCGTCGGCGTTGTCTTGGCGAAGAACAAGCCTGTGTTCACTTCGTGACGTCATCATTCGATAAGGGTCCATAACCCCTTTTGTCACAAGGTCGTCTATAAGCGTTCCTATGTAACTGCTGCTTCGTGACAGCGTAAACGGCCTCTCCCCTTTAACAAATCTTGCGGCGTTAATTCCGGCTATTAGCCCTTGCGCCGCCGCCTCTTCGTATCCCGACGTTCCGCAAAACTGCCCCGCTCCGAAAAGTCCCGACACCGACTTAACCGCAAGCGAACTGTCAAGGCTTAACGGGTCGATACAGTCGTATTCAATAGCATATGCAGGGCGCATTATCTCGACCTTTTCAAGGCCTTTGATAGTCCTGTAAAATTCATATTGAACGTCTAAGGGCAAAGAACTGCTCATGCCTTGAAGATACATCTCGTCGGTGCTTTCGCCACACGGCTCGATAAAAAGCGAATGACGCGGTTTTTCCGGAAAACGCACAACCTTGTCTTCGATAGACGGACAGTATCTAGGGCCTATCCCCTCTATCTTTCCTCCGTATAACGGCGAACGACTGAGGTTTTGTTGTATAACTTGGTGGGTTTTTTGGTTGGTGTGTGTTATGTGGCAAGCTATCTTGTTTTGTGGCTTTTCGTTGTTTATAAAGCAAAAATTAAGTTCCGTTTCGTCGGGCGGTTGCTTTTCAATCGCGCTAAAATCTATGCTTCTTTTGTGCACCCTTGCCGGAGTTCCGGTCTTAAACCGTCTTATCGGAAGCCCTAGTTGTTCAAGACTTTTTGTCAACTGTGTTGCGGCAACCACCCCGTCGGGGCCGCCTATCTTTTCGGAACTGCCGACAAATATCTTGCCGCCAAGATATGTTCCGGTTGCAACAACGACGGCTTTTGCAAGGTATGTTCCGCCAAGCGACGTTTTAATTCCCACCACTGTTTTGTTTTGGTCGTTTGTCTCGTACAAAATCTCGACAACTTCGTCTTGTATAACAAAAAGGTTTTCCGTTTGTTCAAGCACCGATTTCATGTATGAGCAGTATTTTGTTCTATCAATCTGCGAACGCAACGAATGAACCGCCGCCCCTTTTGTCGCGTTAAGCATTCTCGTTTGAATCTTTGTTTGGTCGGCGGCTTTCGCCATCTCGCCGCCTAACGCGTCGATCTCAAAAACAAGGTGGCTTTTTGCCGTTCCGCCAATCGACGGGTTACACGGCATGTTTCCTATAGCGTCAAGCGAAATCGTAAACACAGCGGTTTTTGCTTTAAGCCGTGCCGAACAAAGCGCCGCTTCAATTCCGGCATGTCCCGCTCCTACAACCACGACGTCAAAACTTTCCAAAATTTTTTCATTTAAGTAACTAGGCATATAATAAAACGTGTTCCTTTCAACCGACCAAAATTTTTTGTTTTAATAAATCTAATATTGCAAAATGTTGGCAGTATACATTCACCACATAATTTCACCACAAAATCTTTAACACCTATTTTAACGTATATATTCCTTTTTATCAACAATTCTGTTAATATAAGTGTTGAGCCAACTTGAAAAAACCTCGTGAAAGGCGGTTAGAAAGATAGATATATTTAAAAAAAATTTGAAAAAAATTTTGTCATTGTCAAATCGTATAATCAAAACGATTAACGACGACAAGGTTTTTGTGTACTCGGCGCAAAGTTCATACTATGTTTTAATGTCAACCGTCCCGTTTATCATGATAGCGACGATGTTAATAGGAACGATTTTCCCCATGTCGTCGGAAGACATAGCGGCTATCTTAACCGATCTTTTGCCCGGTATGTTTAAAACGTTTGCACAAAACGCGTTGACACAGATTTTTTCAAGCGCCAAAGCTTTTACGTTCTCTCTTACAACGGTGTTTTTGCTTTTTGCGGCGTCCGCCGGCATACGAAGCCTTGGCGACGGCATTCAATATGTATACAACAAAAACATTAAAATTCCATTTCATAAGGATATTTTAAGGTCTTTCGCAACTACACTACTTTTTATCTTGACGTTACTTTTTGCGGTGGTCATACTTTTGCTCGGCGACCCTATAAAAACAGTTTTGGATTATTTCGGGTTTGAGAACAACATCAACTTTTTTTTCGTTGTCATAAACTATAAAAACCTTATATTTGTTTTGATGCTAACCGTAATATTCATGACCGCATACAAAGGACTTGCGAAAAGCGACATACCAACATTCGGGCATTTTTTCGGGGCATTAACCGCCGCCGGGGGATGGGTTGTTTTTTCGTTTGGGTTTAATATCTATATCGAGAACTTTTCGGCATATCCAAGCTTATACGGTGGGTTTGCGATTATAATCGTGTTCATGATCTGGCTTAACATGTGCATGGTCATACTTTTACTTGGTGCGGAAATCAACAAAATGTTGTATAATAGAAAAATAGAAAAACATAAAAAATAAAACAAAGGAATTGTTACAAACATGAAATTTAAAACAGCTATTTTCGATCTTGACGGAACACTTATGGACACGCTAGACGATCTTCAAGACAGCGTAAATTATATGCTAGCACAGTTCTCCTATCCGCTGAGAAGCTATCAAGAAATTCGCGCATTTGTCGGAAACGGCATTCGTCGTTTGATTGAACAAGCGGTTCCAAGCGGCCTTTCAGAACAAGAGGTCGACAACTGTGTCGACGTATTTATGGCACACTACGATAAAAACATGGAGAACAAAACCGCGCCGTACGACGGGGTTCTCGACGTTTTAAAGACGCTTCGCGAAAACGGAATACGAACCGCCGTTTGTTCAAATAAATTTGACGAGGGAACAAAAACCCTTTGTAAAAAATGGTTTGGTGATATGATAGAGGTTGCTATCGGCGAATCAAAAACAGTCACCAAAAAACCCGCTCCCGATTCGGTTTTTGAAGCGATTAAACAACTTAGCGTTGAAAAAGACACTGCCGTTTACATAGGCGACAGCGACGTAGACGCAAACACCGCCAAAAACTCGGGGCTTCCTTTCTTGGGGGTTTCGTGGGGATTTCGTGACCGAGAACTTCTGGAGGAACTTGGAGCAATTAAAGTTATCGATAACCCGAACCAAATATTAGATTATTTTATAGGTTAACGATGAACAACGACAAACTATTTGAAAAGGCAAAAAAAATTAAAGCGGTTTTATGCGATGTCGACGGAACACTTGTAAACAACGACAAAGAGATAACAGATTTTACAGCGGCAACGATTAAAAAAGCCGCAAAAAATGGCATCTTTGTTTCGATATGTTCGGGGCGAGTTGCGCCGATGCTTTCGGTTATGACAAACAAGCTCGATATTAAAGGCCCGGTTGTTTCGGTAAACGGCGGGCTTATTGTCGACAGCGTAACCGGCGACAAGGTGTTTGGAAAAAAGATACCAAGCGAGATGGCGCGCGAGATATTCTCGTTTTCGCTCGAAAAAGGGATCGACTGTGGGGCGGTTGTGTCGACCGGAGCACACTTTACAAAAGACAGCCGCCGCGTAAAGATATTTGAAAAATACAACGTGCAAGCAAAGCAAAGCGGACAAAAACCGCTTGTCCTGACAACGTCGGACAAGCCCGACGTTGTCGATTTTGAAGACGTGTATAAATTTTTGATACTCGCAAAAAATCAAGATGAATACAACACCTACCGCAAACATTTTGAACAAAACAAAAACCTTTTTGTTGTTTCGTCTGAAAAGTTTTTAATCGAGCTCATGCCGTGTGGCGTTAACAAAGGTCTTGGGGTTTTGGAGATAGCAAAGCTTATGGGAATAACGCCGGACGAGGTCATGGTTTTCGGAGACTTTGAAAACGACAAAGAGATGTTTGAAACAGCGGGTTTTTGCGTTGCAATGGGCAACGCAACGGATGACATAAAAGAACTTTCCGACTACGTAACCGACACCAATCAAAACGACGGTGTCGCAAAAGCTATCGAAAAATTTTTACTTTAACTTTGAATTACAAGAAAGATATTTTGTCGACATGATTAAAGATTTTTTAAAAAACAACATTTATAAACTTATATTTTTTTGTTTAGTGCTTGTTTTTATTATTACTATGCTACCGATAATCGAGATATCTGCATATAACTTCCCATCGGCAGATGACTTTATCTTTGCGCTCCCTGTCAAATCGGCTCTTGAAAACGGTGGGGGTTTTTTGGGTGCAATTAATGCCGCCGTTCAAAATGCCAGAACCAACTATATAGAATGGCAGGGAACTTTTTTCGGCACGTTTCTGTTAAGTTTAAACCCTCTATCATACACACACAACGGATCCACGATATATCCCTATATCTTGATGTTTTTGTTTAGTTTTGGCGTGGTTTTCTTTGTCGATTGTTATTTTAAAATATTCATAAAGAATACAGATAGATTTTGCGGCCTTTCGACAGGACTATTAATCGCTATCTATTGCCTCCAGTTTGTTCCGCGTGCGGTAGATGGTTTTTTCTGGTTTACCGGAGCGGTGGTGTACACCGGGATGTTTTCTCTTTCCCTTATCCTTTTTGGTGGTTGTTTTAGACTTTTAAAATCAGAAAAATATATACCACTCAAACTTTTCACAGCCTGTCTTTTCGCTTTTTTACTCGCTTCGGGTAATTTTATCACAACGGTTTCAAACACAATGGTTTTGTTTTTTATCGCAGTGTACGCCTTCACTCTTAAAAACAAAACGCAATATAAGACGGCATTTAAACGCTGCGTAATAATATTCGTGTCGCACATGGCAGGTTTTGCGATAACGGTGCTAGCTCCCGGTAACTTTGCACGGATAAGCTTGACAGGCGCTCAAAATGGCGGAACTTTTTTTTCCGACGTTGTTGTTCGCTCGTTTAAATTGATGTTCGAAACGGCGCTTATGTGGACAGGGCTTCCGCTTGTTTTGCTGTGTGTCTCGCTTGTCCCGTTGTTTTACATGATTGTCAAAAAACAGGATTTTACCTTTCGCTATCCCCTTTTGTTTATCGGCGTTTTTTTCGTTTGCGTGACCGCGCTTTGGTCGCCGTATCTTTTCCCATACATCGGGGTCTACATCGCGTTTGACACCGCCCTTCGCGTCACCAACTTGTTGTTTTACTCGTATATATTTTTTGTGATAGCAAGCGTTTATTATATTGTGGGATATCTCTATAACTTTTTGCAAAGAATGTTTGAGGGCGAAAACTTTTCGTTTGCCGATATACAAGATGTGATAGCGAAAAAGTGTATTAAAAAGGTGCTTGGTTTGTGGTACTTCGCGGTTGTCGTTTTGGTCTTTTTATGGTTCGCGCTTTCGGGACATCATGGGCTCACCTCTTATATCGCAAACCGTGACGTTAACGACGGCACAACAACAGCATATAAAAACGAACAACAAGCATTTTTTGACCAGCTTAACGACCCCGAAACACAAAGCGTAGTCATAGACGATTTCACCGTTTTTCCGTATCTTTTGTGGTCATACGAGTCCAACACAAAACCGGCACATTGGACACATTGGCTTCCGTTTATACAGAATTACTATGGTAAAAACGAGATATCGGTAAGATAGATAATTTCGTTTAAATATAGAACAAAAAACTTGCGGCTCAAGGGTCGCCGTTTTTTTGCGTTTTGTGAAAAAAAACGTTTCTTGTTAATTGTTTATTTTAGTTTCACAAAACTTCAATTTTTATACACATTAAAATAATACATTTTTGCTTTAATAGTATATATATATATATATATTATTTAAAGAGAAGAAAGCTCAAGGGAGGCGTTGATATCAATAAAAAGGTTTTCGTTCTTGTGTTTACAGCTGTGATTATACTGGCTTTAAACTTTTCGGGAATAAGCTTAGCTTCGCAACAAAAAAACATAATTACGGTTGGCTATTCTGCACATTCCGACAACTTTATTAGCGACCTTAAAAGCCAAACCCACAAAGGCTATGGATATGATATTTTTAAAAAGATAGAGGATGTAAGCAACCTTGAATTTGAGTTTGTTCCAATAAACGGTGATTTAGTTAGAGCGGTTGAGAGAAACGTTGTAGACATTGCCGGCTTTACCGTCAAAACAGACGACAAAGAAAATCAAGTTCATTTTTCTCAAATTCCATTTGGCAAAACGTTTTCTGTACTTGGGACAAAAGACCACAACCAATCGTACAACACCCCTCAAGATATCGATGGGAAAACCGTTGCGCTGTTTCAAGACAGCATAGGAAGACCATTTCTCGAAAGATATCTTGATTTTTATGACATTTCGGTGAACTATTTATACGGGTCCGAAAGTTATTATATGAACCTTAAAGCAGATTACTATTTGACGTATACCCAAGACAACAATTCCGAGTATCTAAACAACGTTCTAAATCTTGGAGTCTATAGCCTGTATTTGATTTCAAGCTTTGAAAATGAGGACATTTTAAACACTTTAGACACAATCTTTTTTGACGTCATTTCAACCGAGGGCAATTATTTTTTAGAACTTGAAGAAAAATATCTTTCACAATATATCGAACTTAACCATCGTTCTCTAAACCCTTCCGAAATCGAAACGTTAAAACAAAAGCCGCTTGAGGTTGGGTATATCGCGGACTATGCTCCGATATCATACACCGACGAAAACGGTGAGGCCGCCGGTTCATTAGTCGAAATAATGAACCTATTTGTTGATGAATACGATTTCGAGATCGACTACATCCCATATAGCTTGCTAGACGACAAAAGCGCCCACGAGAATTTTGACATTATGCTTACGATTTATGGCGACGGTATCCACGACCACCAACACTATGACATAACCGAAGCGTTTTTCAACCTTCCGATGTATTCTCAAATACACAGCGATATCTACGAACAGTATTCAGATACACAAAACATCTTTGACAACCTCGATAAAATCGGGGTTCTTCCGTATGATTTTCTAGGATCCGGGGAATTTGAAAACAGGTTTCCGCGTAGCGAAATGGTTGTCTATCACGATTGGCACACGTTGCTGGACGATTTCGCACAAAAAAAACTTGATTCGATTATAACAACCGCAAGTGCTTCAACCTATGCCGAGATATATCTAAGCGACGTGGAGCGTGTTACCGTTCCAACCAACTTAACGATTCCGTTGCACTTTTTCATTGCGAAGGACATATCGGAACAATATATTCCGATATTCAACATAATGTCGGACAATTTTCCCGAAGAAACATATCAAAACATTATCAATAACAATTCAATCGAATTCTATCCACAAGCTACGTTTCTAGATCATATCAGGCAAAACATAGCCGTTTACTTTGCTATAATTATTATTTTGGTATTTTTAATTGTCTCTTTAATTCTAAAACAACAGCAAAAAAAACGTGAGATGATTTCAAAAGCGTACAACACCGATAAATTGACCGGCCTAATGTCGATGAACAGATTTGGCGAAGTTCTTTTTGAGACAATCAACAATTGCAAACCAAGGGAATATGAACTTATATCGTTCGATGTCGATATGTTCAAAACCATCAACACACACTATAGTGACGAACGCGGAACCGCGCTTATTGTCGCAATTTCCAAAGCCTTGAACAAAGCGTTCGATGGTAGTTCGGCGTATGTAACACGCAGAATAGCGGACCAGTTTTTGATTTTGAGAAAGGTTGGAAGCGGAAAAGATATCGAGGAGATATATAAAAATTATATTTTTCCCAACGCAAAAAAAGTTATTCAAAACAAAAGCAAGATAGTGATGTCGTTCGGACATATAATTATAGAAGACAACAGCGAGAATGCATCAACTGTTATGGGTCAAGCGGACTCTGCAAGAAGGCTAGGCAAAGGAAAGCATGACACAACGTTTATAACGTTTGACGACAGCATGAGAAAACAGTATAAAAACAACATCGATTTCACGTTCCGAATGGAAAAAGCACTTAAAGACGGCGAATTCAAAGCGGTATTCCAACCAAAAATAAACTTCAAAACGTTAAAGGTAGATGGTGCTGAAGCACTTGTGCGGTGGATTCCGACAAACGGGGACAGGATATACCCCAACGAATTTATTCCGGTTTTTGAGGAAAACGGATTTATTTCGGCGCTTGATATGTGTGTGCTTGAACAGGTCTGTGTGTTTATAAAACAAAATCTTGAACAAGCGCCACGCATTTCGGTTAACCTTTCCGGATATACCGTGCTTTCAGAAAACCTCGTGCAAACGATTTCAGACATCACAACAAAACATCAAGTACCACACGAAAAACTCGAGTTCGAGATAACCGAAAGCGCTATGGTCGGGAACGAAAAAGAGTTTCTCGAGGTGACAAAGCAACTCAGAAGCCTAGGATATCTTGTTTCTATCGACGATTTTGGCGCAGGTGTTTCGTCTCTTAACCGCTTGGCAATAATCGAGGCCAACATTCTTAAGCTTGATAAGGCGTTTTTCGACATTGATTACAACAGTAGCAACAGCAAAGTTATCGTTCAAGATGTCATATCAATGGCAAAGCACCTAAATATGTCGGTTGTTGCGGAGGGTGTCGAAACAAAAAAACAAGCTATGTGGCTTAAAGAGATTAATTGTGACTACGCTCAAGGATTTTACTTTGAAAGACCGCTTGATAAAGACACGTTCAAAAAACTATTAGAAAACGACAAAGCGTACGAACTTTAATAGCAATAACATTAAACACGCTAAAGCGGACAGGTTATAAAAAACCTGTCCGCTTATTAAATTTGCTGTTTTGTTTGTCGCTGTTGTTTGCTTTGTTATAATCTGAAGTTACTCAGCCTCTTGGTCTTTTGAATCTTGCATAACTTCGGGTTCTACCCCTTTGTCGAGAACTTGGTCGCCGCTGTCGCGTGCAACGTCTGCCCAAGATTCTTGTTTTTCTTCGCCCATCATAGTAAGCGAAACCCTTTTTGCGTCAAAGTCGATTCCAATAAATCTAACTTTTACGATATCTTTAGTTTTAACATCGGCGCTGCTCGGAATTTCCGAGATATGGACAAGCCCATCGATGCCCGGCACGATGTGCACAAAAGCACCAAACTTTGTTACAGACGCAACTTCAGCTTCGATTTCGTCGCCGATTTCATATTTTTCTTTTAATATATTCCAAGGGTTTTGTGCTTCGTCGCGGTATCCAAGCGAAATTCTGCCCTTCTCTGCGTCGTAGTCCTTGACATATACTTCGATTTCATCGCCAACTTTAACCACGTCTGCCGGGGTTTTAATTCTCTGCCACGAGAGTTCCGAAACGTGCACCATTCCGTCTACGCCGCCGATGTCGACAAACGCACCATAATTTGTAAGCGACTTAACGACGCCTTTATATCTGCTTCCGACACCAATTGTCGAAAGAACTTGTTCGCGAAGTTTTGCTCTTTCTTCCGAAAGCACAGCCGAGATAGAGCCAATAGCCCTTCTGCGCTCGGGTGTAACCTCAAGAATTTTAATCTTAACCGTTTGGCGTAGGTATTTATCAAACGGTTCGCCACGACGCTGGGTCGCTTGTGAACCCGGTATAAACACGCGAACACCTTTAACGGTAGCTATTAAACCTTTTTCGACAACTTCTGTTACATATGCGTCGACAATCTCGCCGTCTTCACAAGCTTTGGCGAGTTCTTCGATGCCTTTTTCGCTATCGATTTTTTTCTTTGAAAGCATAACTATTCCGTCTTGGTCGTTAACTTTAATAACCACCAAGTTAAGCTCGTCGCCTATCTTGCAGATATCGTTAAGCGTAAGGGTTGGATCTTCGCTCATCTCGTCTGCCGGAATAAATCCAGTTTGTTTTCTTCCGATATCAACAGCAACTTCGTTACCCCTGATTTCGGTTACAATTCCGGTTATGCGTTGGTTGCGATGAACCGGACGCATCGAATTTTCAAGCGCCTCTTCAAAGTTAAATTCTTCTTTTATTATTTCGCTCATTTTACTGAGTACCTCCTTGATTATCGGCGCCGGGGTTGAAGCACCCGCAGTCACTCCGATGCTGTTTGTATTTATAAACATTTCGCTTTGAAGTTGGTTTGCCGTTTCGATTTGATACGTCGTCGCATAGTCGGAACAAACATCACTCAACTTTTTTGTGTTGGAACTTTGGTTTCCGCCTATCACAACACAAACATCATTTTGCTTTGCAAGTTGTCTTGCTTCTTGCTGTCGCGCCATTGTTGCGTTGCAGATTGTATCGTGTCGTTCTATATCCTTAAACAAAGTGAAAGCATACTCTACAAACTCATTATATTTTAACAGATTGAAGGTGGTTTGTGCAACCATTATTACAGGAATTACGTCGGAAATTTCAGAAAAAATTTCAAAAAGTCGCTGTTTTGTATCAAAAGTGTATGAACTACCGGCACAATGACCAATAATTCCGGAAACTTCGGGGTGATTTTTGTCTCCTGCGATTAACACAATTTTCTTTTTTTTGTTGTCGTTACCAACAATTTTGTGTATCTTTGTCACAAAAGGACACGTCGCGTCCGCAATTTCAATGCCAAGCCGTTCACATTCGGTATATATATCCTTTGCAACTCCGTGGCTTCTTATTACAAGAATCGAGCCATCTTGCGCGTCGCTTGGAGAATCTGCAATTTCAACCCCGTCCTTGAGCAGTTGCCCGACTACCTGTGGATTGTGGATAATTGGGCCTAGCGTTTTAATTTTTTTATCGCTCTTAACAAGCTTTTCGCAAAGCTTAACCGCCCTGTCCACGCCAAAACAAAATCCGGCGGTTTTCGCAACCGTTATCTTGCTCATTTTTATATCTCCTTTGAAAGCTGCACAAGTTGTGCTTTAAGCTTTTTCGAGATATCGCGGGCTGAATGAATTGCTTGCTCTGTCGTCTCGGCTTTAACCGTCATAATCGGTTCGCCCACTAACATTTTTGTCTTTTTAAAAAACTTTATTCGACAAGGTTCATATTTTATATACATCGGAACTATCGGAACGCCGGCGCTCGACGCAACAACTGCCGCGCCCGATTTAATTCGCCCTAGTTCCCCCGTTTTTGAACGCGTACCCTCGGGGAACAAAAGAAGCCCTTCGCCGTTCACAAGAATATCTACCGCTCCGCCCAAAGCTTCTTGATCTCCCGCCCCGCGATTAATCGGAAACACGCCGGCGTTTGTGAAAAACCAGCTTAAAAACTTGTTTTCGAATATCTCGGCTTTGCCCATAACTCTTAGATATCTCTTTACCTTGGCAACAACGATAACAGGGTCCGCCCAATGTACATGGTTTGGGGCTAAAACAAAGCCGCCGGTTTTGGGTATGTTGTCCTCGCCTTTAATCGAATGGCGATAGAACGGGAAAAAGATAATGTCTGCCGGTCTGCGTAGTAGTTTCATCAATATCATTGTTTAAGTTTTTCCTTTACAAGGTCACATAAAATTTTAATGGATTTCTCCAATTCATTGCCGGTCGTGTCGACATACTCGGCGTCGTCCGCAACTTTAAGCGGAGCTATCTCGCGGTGGCTGTCATCATAGTCGCGTTTGATGAGATCGGACAAAACGGCGTTATAGTCGGCGCTCATGCCTTTATCTTTAAGTTGGATATATCGACGCATCGCCCTGTCTTCGGGGGAGGCGGTTAGATATATCTTTATATCGGCATTAGGAAGCACAACCGTTCCTATGTCGCGCCCGTCCATTACGACGTTGTTTGCTTTTGCAATATCCTTTTGAAGCGACAGAAGAAACTCGCGAACCGACGGAAGCGCCGAAACCGCAGACGCCGCCATCGAAACCGCTTCGCTTCTAATCTTGCCCGAAACATCGTTGTTGTTCAAAAACACGCGTTGTTCCGTTCCAACAAACCGCAGTTCTATCAAAAGCCCCGTCAACAAAGCCGCGACGTTTTTGTCTTTACGCATATCAACGCCTTTCGACATGACAAAATATGCTATCGTTCTGTAAAGCGCGCCGGTGTCAACATATATATATCCAAGTTGTTCCGCAAGTTTCCTTGCAATCGTGCTCTTTCCCGCTCCCGCTGGGCCGTCAATAGCTATTGATACCATAAGTCAAAAACTCCTTTATATTTAATTTATATTTTTTACAGTTTAACTCTTGGTCGATGTTACCAACATCAAACCACAGTCATTCGCTCAATATATGGTTGCCTGCTGCCGCCGCCGTTGAAAAAGCTATTCCGAGGTTAAACCCTCCGGTATATGCGTCACAATCGAGAACCTCACCCACAAAATATAGGTTGTCAACCTTTTTTGATTGCATTGTTTTTGGGTTAATCTCTTTGAGTTCCACCCCGCCCGACGTTATGATGGCTTGGTCGAAACTCGACAATTCAATTATCTTTACCTCAACTTTTTTCAAAACCGAAACAAGTTTCTTGCGTTGCTCGGCAGTTATCGAATTAACCTTTTTTGAGGGTTCTATTCCGCTTCGAGTTATTATTATTGGTATCAACGACTTTGGAACTAACATAGCCAGGCTATTTTTAAACTCTTTGTTTATATTTTCTTTAAAATCTCGCCAAATCCTTTGGTCGAGCGTGTCGGCAGCAAGAGCCGGTTTTAAATCGATAAAAACTTCAAGATTATTAAAATCTTTGTCGCGAAGCCTTGACGAAAGCGAAAGCGAAAGCGGCCCCGAAATTCCGTCATGTGTAAAAAGCATCTCGCCTTGTTCCGAAAAAAACTGTTTTTGATTATAAAGCGCGTTTAACGTGACGTTTTTAAGCGAAAGCCCCGAAAGGCAAAAAAGCTCTTGGTCGTTTGACACAAGCGACACAAGCGCCGGAACAGGCTTTGTCACGGTGTGTCCATGTTGTTTTGCGAAACGATATCCGTCCCCCGTGCTTCCGGTGAGCGGATATGACTTTCCGCCCGTCGCCACCACCACCGCTTTGCAGGTGTACACAGTTTTGTCGCCCGTTAAAACACAAAACAAACCGTCGTCGTTTTGGTCTATCCGTTTAACTTCCGCCGCCGCTATCGTCGCGCCACTTGTAATCGCGAATTCTTTAAGACAATTGACTATATCTGCGGAACGGTTGGATTTCGGAAAAACCCTGTTTCCCCTTTCGGTTACAAGCGAAATCCCTTGATCCTCGAAAAACTCCATTATATCACGCGGGCAAAACGTCGACACCGCGCTACGCAAAAACTTGTCCCCTCGTATGACGTTTGAGAGAAACGTCTCGACATCACAATCGTTTATAACGTTGCAACGTCCTTTTCCGGTTATAAGCAGTTTTTTGCCAACTATCTTATTTTTTTCGATAACAAGCACCGAAAGGTTTCGTTTTGCGGCAAACCCTGCCGCCATAAGCCCCGAAGCCCCGGCACCCACCACCACAACATCTATATTTTTCAAAAAATATTCCTCTGCTTTTTTTGACAACAAACATTTCAAACTGTATCTTAAGTTGTTTCACAGTATATTGTATTATATATCTGATTAATTTTCAACAAAATTCTCAAATGTTTACTATAGGTTTTTACAAATTTTTAATTCGCGTAATATTTAAACAAATTTATACTGTATTTGTCAAAAAAACATCGAACATCATCAAAAAGAAATAAACTTTATATCAAAAAAATCAACTTTGTATTTATTGCATAAACAAGTGTTAAACATAACGCAAAACTTTAATCAAAAATATAAACTTTGCACAAAGTTAATTTTTTCAACATCTATATATAGACATAAAAACGATAACGTGATATAATTCATACTAAATCTAGTGTATGGAAAACAATTTCAAAAACAAATACTATATATAGCGTATACAGGAATTCTTCTATTACGGTGTTTTTAGGTCGATTTCAAACACAGTGCAGGCACTTAAGTTTCAAAGCTTTTTTGAGGGAATCTGTATTTTTTTTGCTCTTGTGGCATTTTGAAGGGGACAAAACGTTGAAAATATCGGGATTTTTAAAAACATCGTTGACCGACTACCCGAACAAAGTTTGTTCTGTTATCTTTATCGGCGGTTGTAACCTGCGCTGCCCATTTTGCCACAACGCGACGATTGTAACGGGCGAAACAACCGAGATAAGCCAACGTGAAGTTGTTAAATTTCTAGAAAAAAGAAAAAACATGCTAGACGGTGTTTGCGTAACGGGCGGAGAGCCGCTTGCACAAAACGACATCGAAGGTCTGCTTTTAGATATAAAAAATTTAGGGCTGTTCGTCAAGCTCGACACAAACGGATTTTTTCCCGACAAACTTAAAATGTTGATAGACAAAAAGCTAGTGGATTATGTCGCGGTTGACATAAAAAATTCGTTTGAACGATACAGCGAAACGGTAGGTGTCAAAAATGTCGACGTTTCTCCCGTAAAAAAGACAATAGAGCTCGTACTTCAAGACAACGTCGATTATGAATTCCGAACAACCGTCGCGCGCCCGCTCCACGACACACAAAGCATTTTAAAAGCCGCCGAACAAATCAGCGGCGCCAAACGTTATTTCTTACAGAGATTTGTCCCAAGCGACAATCTTGTCGGCCAAAGTTGCACGGCGTTTGCGCCCGAAGTGTATCAACAGTTTTTAATCGACGTACAATCGATTGTTCCAAACACCGTGTTGCGATAACACATATTAAATACATTTAGGAAAATTGACAGAACATTTTACAAGCAGTATTAAAATATAATTAAAAAGTGAAAGCGAGAACAAAGATGTATCAAGTAGCCAAAAGAGACGGGAACGCGGTGTCGTTTGACATCACAAAGATAGCGATAGCCATCACAAAGGCGTTTGAATCGGTGGACAAAAAGTATAACCCCGACATTGTGGATCTTTTGGCGTTAAAGGTTACGGCAGACTATGAACCGAATGTGAAAAACGGCTTAATCGGGGTCGAGGATATCCAGGACAGCGTGGAAAACGTTTTAATTAAAGCGGGATATGCCGACGTTGCAAAAAGCTATATCCTATACCGCAAACACCACGAAAAACTGCGAAACCTAGGGTCTACAATACTTGACTATAAACAGGTTGTCGACAGTTATGTTCGCGTCACCGACTGGAGGGTTAAGGAAAACTCCACCGTTACATATTCGGTTGGTGGTTTGATTTTAAGCAACTCTGGGGCTATAACCGCGAACTATTGGCTTTCCGAGATATACGACCGCGAGATTGGCGAGGCCCACCGAAACGCCGACATACATCTCCACGACCTTTCGATGTTGACGGGATATTGTGCCGGTTGGTCGCTTAAACAGCTTATACAAGAAGGTCTTGGCGGAATTCCGGGCAAAATAACCTCCGCGCCGGCAAAACATCTAAGCTCTATTTGCAACCAGATGGTCAACTTCCTTGGCATCATGCAAAACGAATGGGCGGGCGCACAGGCTTTTTCGTCGTTCGACACATATCTTGCGCCGTTTGTAAAAGCGGACAACCTTTCGTATTATGAAGTTAAAAACTGTATTCAATCGTTTATATATGGCGTCAACACACCAAGCCGCTGGGGAACACAAGCACCGTTTTCCAACATAACGCTCGACTGGACCGTGCCGCCCGACCTTGCCGAGCTTCCGGCGATTGTGGGCGGAAAAGAGATGGATTTTTGTTATAAAGATTGCAAACCCGAGATGGACATGGTTAACAAAGCGTTTATCGAAACTATGATCGAAGGTGACGCAAACGGCAGAGGGTTCCAATACCCCATCCCCACCTATTCGATAACAAAAGATTTCGATTGGTCAAACACCGAAAACAACAAACTTCTTTTCGAGATGACCGCAAAATATGGCACACCGTATTTCTCGAACTATATCAATTCCGACATGGAGCCTTCCGACGTGCGAAGCATGTGTTGCCGTCTGCGCCTTGACCTTCGCGAACTTCGCAAAAAATCGGGTGGTTTTTTCGGAAGCGGCGAAAGCACCGGCTCGATAGGGGTCGTCACCATCAACATTCCGCGAATTGCGTATCTTGCAACCGACGAGGGGGATTTCTATAAGCGTCTTAACAAGATGATGGATATATCTGCGCGCTCACTCAAGATAAAGCGCGACATCGTAACCAAGCTTTTAAACGAAGGACTATACCCATACACAAAACGCTACCTCGGTTCGTTCGACAGCCATTTTTCAACTATCGGGCTTGTCGGGTTAAACGAAGCCGGGCTTAACGCCAAATGGTTGGGACAAGACATGACAAACAAACAAACTCAACAGTTTGCAAAAAATGTTTTAAACCACATGCGAGAGAAACTTTCCGACTATCAAGAGCAGTATGGCGACCTATACAACCTCGAGGCCACCCCCGCCGAAAGCACCTCGTTTAGGCTTGCAAAACACGACGTTTCAAAATATCCCAACATCAAAACCGCTTCCCAAGACGGCGGCGTCCCCTACTACACCAACTCGTCGCATCTTCCGGTTGGTTTTTCCGACGATATCTTCGAGGCTTTGGACATTCAAGACGAACTTCAAACTCTTTATACCTCGGGGACGGTGTTCCACACTTTTTTGGGTGAAAAGCTTCCCAATTGGGGCGCGGCGCAAAGTTTGGTTCGCAAGATTTCGGAAAACTACAAACTTCCCTATTACACGATATCTCCGACATATTCCGTCTGTAAAAACCACGGATATCTCGCCGGGGAACACGAAAACTGCCCCGAATGTTTCGAAAAAGCCGAAATCTACAGCAGAATTACGGGATACTATCGACCGGTTCAAAACTGGAACGACGGAAAATCCGAAGAGTTTAAAATGCGCATGACATACGACATCGAAAACGCCGTTAACGCAGATCCTAGACACCGTCAAGAACAGCAACTGGACGGACAAACGACGATGAGCGAGATCTTGGAGGACGGGTTGTTTTTGTTCACGACCAAAACCTGTCCCGGTTGTAAAACCGCAAAAAATGTTTTGGACAAAGCAAACATAAACTACAACGTAGTTGACGCAGAGGAAAAAGCAAAGTTTTCGCAAGAGATGGGAATTATGCAAGCGCCCACACTTTTAGTGGTGAAAAACGGACAGATAGAACGCTTTTCAAACGCTTCCGATATAATCGGTTTTGCAAAAGCCAACGCGTAATCAAATAATCAAAACATAAAAAAATCACAGGAGACAACGTTTGTTGAACCTGTGATTTTTATTTTTTTAATTTAACTATTTTTAATCTTACGGATTAAGTGTTAAAACCGCTGTGTTGGTTTGCGTCGTTGCGCTGGTTGTTCCATCGGTGTTTGTTACTATACAATAAAACTCGACCGTTCCGTTAAGTTTAAGGTCTGTACTTTGCGGTGTATATGTGTCACTTGTCGCGCCGACTATCGCCGAACCATCGCGATACCATTGATAGCTTAGCGTTCCGCTTGTAGGAGGGGTAACGCTTGCTGTGAATGAATAGAGCTTATTGCTAGCAACTTCCGTGTCACTTTGTACATATATCTTGCTTGCAAGCGTCGAGGTTATAACGGGTTTTTCCGCCGGTTTCGGCGTTGATGTTGAGGTTGGGGTTGGGGTTGGTGTTGGTGTTGCGGCGGGTTGTGGGTTGTCCAAAACGGTCGCCGTTACGATGTTGCTTCTGACCGAAGCTCCCGTTTGATCGGTCACGACACAATAATATAGCTGGCTATACGCTGCGCCGGTTTGCATAACAAGTGCGCTCTCGCGTTGGTTTTCTATTATAACAGCAGGGTTAGCACCGGAATATATACTTGTATACCATTGATAGCTTAACGCCCCGCTTCCGCGCGCTTCAAGCGACAACGTCATCGATTCACCCACCCTCACCGTGGTGCTGACAGGTTGTCGGGATATCCAAAGCCCCGAACCGCTGCTTGAGCTTCCGCTCGAACTGTTGCTTGAAGTTTGTTCGGGGGCTTCTCCACTTTCGTTAACTGCAACCATAATGGTTTGCGATTTAATCGCTTCAACTGTTCCGTCTGCGTTAATCCTTGTAACCAAACAATAGTACTGTCTCGCGCCTGTTTGTTCGGTCGACGGCAAAAAGTTTTTTGTTCCTCCGTCTTCAACAGCGCTGTGTTCCGTTCCTTGCAAAACCTCGAACCATTGATAGTTTATGTTTCCCTCTCCCGAAGCTTCCACAGACAATGGGCTTGGGGTGTCTCCTTTTAAATAGCTAGCATTTGTCGGCTCTAGCGTTATAACAAAATCGGATATTTCGTCTTGAGTGGTCGAAAGTTGTTCCGGCAACGGAGTCGGGGTCACGTCGGTTTGCCCCTTGTTATCGCCGTCTTGCTCATAACAACCGACAAAAAGCGTTGCCGCAAGCAAACATATTAAAACAACTTTAAGCCAACTTGAAAAATTTTTCTTTGTGAAGATACTGTTCATATGTAAATAACGTCTCCTTTTTGTTTCGTGCCGAAAAATCATTAGCTTTAAGATTTAAAATATACAAAATATACTTTGATAATAATATATTACGTAAAAAAAAGCAAGAAAAACCAAACATATTCGCGTTATGGCACGATATGCCTAGATAAAAAGCATTAAAATACCGGGGGTTATATATGTTTCGATAACCGCCGCTATAAGCAAAAGAGGAATAACAACTAAAGCCAATAATTTAAGCTTTTCATACGCCAACGTTTTAAACGCCGGTCGCTCTTTTGCATTTAAAACAACGTTGATTATATCTTTACAAAGATAACATCCAAGCGCACAAGCAAGGCATATTGCCGGTATTTCA
Source organism: uncultured Oscillospiraceae bacterium (assembly GCA_964368445.1). Taxonomy (GTDB): domain Bacteria; phylum Bacillota; class Clostridia; order Oscillospirales; family Ruminococcaceae; genus CAYJAY01. The sequence continues at coordinate 1,780 of CAYJAY010000013.1, read as the reverse complement.
AAGATACCGTGGGGCAAAATCCCCATGGCAAACGCCAACACCGAAAGACCGGAAGAAAGCGAAAGGGCTCCGACAATTCCGACAACTACGGCATTAAGCAAAGCCGCAAAAATAGGTAGAAACAAAAACGGAATTACTCCATATGCGATAATATAAAACGATGCGCTTAGGTTGTTTGCAAAAAGCAACGAAAACTTTATGTTTCCTTGTTCGTCGATTATGTCAACAGAAGCGAAAAGCTCGTTGATATAGTTTAATAAACTTTGTTCGATTTCCGGGTTGGTTTGAAAAACCATAAACAACACCGCCTCGACAACTATTGCTACAACGACAAAAGCTCCCGTCAAAATCAAGGCAAGTTTACATATGTTTTTTTCTCTTTGCGTTAAGTTCAACAACAGCACCCTCTCTTTGTTTGTTTTGATATATTATACCATATTAGCTAGACAAAACAAAACATTAGATATCGGTAAAATTAATGCTCATAACCAACTTAACTGTCAGTCAAGTTAATGTTCTAAACGAACTCAACTATCCGTCAAGTTAAGCTCATTTAGATAGTTATAAACGGTGTATCGCGAAATCCCAAGATATTGTGCAATTGCTTGAATGCTCTTTTGCATCTTTAAGACGCCTTTACTTTCAAGATACTCAATAATCTGAAGCCTGTCCTTTTTGGTCATAAGCGCAACCGGCTTCCCGATGTTTGTAATCGCTTCGATAACCGCTTGTTCAATTGACGGAGCAAAAACGCCCTGTCCCCCGACAAGCAACGTTTCGTCTGTTTGCATTGTAAGAAACTCGTTTAATCCGGCGCGCATCTTTTCGATTTCGGCGCAATCATAGTTTATGCAAAACGCAACGTTGATCTCGCCTATTTCGGTTGCAAGCGTCGAACTTTTAACCATCTTGCCCCCCTTTTGGCTCATGTAATTTATATAATAACCGTCCGCAGCGTTGTCAACCCGTTCTTTAGCAAAAGGTTGAAGAGGGTCGCCTATCTTTCTTCCCGTAACATGACCGTTAAAGATAGCCTTAATCGCGTGGTCGGGGTCATTAACATCGGACACTACCACCTCACAGTTTGAACCGAATGTCTCTGCGACAAGGCTTGCGATGTTTTCAAGATAATCATAGAATTGTTTTTCTGTTATCATAAAATATCCTCCAAAGTATCAATTATAAAGGCTAAGGCTCTGGGCTATGGTGTCGCCTTGCGGCGGCATTATGAATGTGGAATGAGGAATGAGGAATGAGGAATGTTGGTGCGGCTTGCGCCGACATTTTGAATACATGATTTTGTGAAATTTGCGTTGCAAAATGTCTTGTCGCCACAACGTTGCCCGTATCCATAGCCCAAACTGCAAAAAACAAACTGCAGGGCAACGGTTCTGCTCTTGCTGCTTGGTGGCGTTGTTCGTGGTATGAGGACGGCAAGAGAAATCTCTGAGCAAAGCTCTTGCCCTACTACTCTGTGTCAATCAAAACTTTACAGATACCCTCTCAGTCAGTTCCCTCGGCTCTCCCTTTGGGAGAGCTATCAATCTCGGATTGACTGAGAGGGCAAATGAAAAACTATTCGTGTAAACTTTTGGATGACACAAGATACTATGTCCATCAAATGTTGTGTTGTTCGAACGATGAGGACGGACAAGCACACATTTAAAGCTATCGGTAAAATCTACAATCCCTTGTCATTTAAATCGCGGCGTAAGCCGCACCAACACTATTCACTATTCACTATTCACTATTCACTATTCACTATTCACTATTCACTATT